>CAUZEA010000032.1:0-52945 GCA_963578605.1 Planctomycetota bacterium | reverse complement strand
CGAGCATTACAAGCTGAGTCGCGATCGAGAATGGCTCGAGCGTGCGCTGCCTCCTATGTTGGCCAGCTGCGACTGGATCAAACGCGAACGGGCAACGACCAAGAAGTTCGACGAGAATGGCGAAAAGTCGATTGCCTACGGCGTGCTGCCACCACACCGAATCTCGGATTGGCAAGTTGATCAATTCGGGCTGTGGACCGACTCTTGGAATTACAGGGGATTGGCGGGCACAGCTGAAATTTTGCAGGAAGTCGGTCATCCTCGTGCTGAAGAGATGATGCGCGAAGCAGCCGACTACCGGAAGTGCCTGCGTGATGCGGTGCAAAAGTCAATCGGACGGGCAGATAAAATTACTTTGCCCAATGGAGATACGATCCCGTATTTCCCCCACGAGCTGAATTCAGTCAGCCCAAGAGTTCCGGGTGGAAAATACGGAGATGAATTCGACGGATGGGGAGAGTGGGTGGAGTACATGGACTGTGGACCGCTGTGGCTGGTTGAGGCAGGAGTCTTCGATGTGAACGAGCAGGAGATCACGTGGCTGCTTCGTTTTTTGGAAGAATACCCGGTCCGGTTGGTGAAGTCTGGCTATCCGAAATACTGCCCGTTGTTGGTACACAGCATGCCGTTTGGTTGTGAGGGCTGTTACCCGCCGCAGGCGGAGGCCTACTTTTGGCGCGACGAGATCGATAAATTGGTGGAAGGGTTCTGTAGTGCGCTGGCCGGCGGATGTTCATGGAAAACATTCATCGGGCGCGATCATCGCAAGCCTTACGGCAGATTTTTTTCGGTCACCGTATCGCATCGCTGTAGATACCTGCGACTGATGCTGTTGAAGGAAGACCGGAGCGATCTCTGGATCGCACGTGGAATTCCCAGGACATGGCTGAGTGACGGCAAGACAGTGAGCGTGAAAGACGCGGTCACTTATTTTGACAAGATGAGCTACGAAATCCGCTCGCGCGTCGCCAATAACGCCATCGAAGCCACCATCCATCCCCCCACGCGAAACCCGCCGGCTGACATGAAGGTCAAGCTCCGTTTGCGACATCCGGAAGAACTGCCGATTAAGGAGGTGACCGTAAACGGAGCGTCATGGCACGATTCTACGGAAGACACAATTACGATACCGACAGGAAACAAGAAGCGGATCGAAGTGTTGGCCACGTACTAGGTCTTAAGAATATCGTGCGGGGCTGAAACTGCATGCGGCGATGGGAGCGAAAGACAATCCGGTTTTGGCGAAGCGTCGCAAGGACATGAAATCAAAACCAGAGAGGCAACATTCCGGGACTTGAAAATGTTGGGTGTTGGAAAATACCCAAAGGTCTGGTCAGTGTTTGACCGAGCGGGGGCAACGAATGGATTCGTTCTTCCGGAGGGACCCTTACGTGGGACCGTCGTCTGGCGACACAATAACAATTGGGGCAGAGATGCCGAAGTCGCTCCGCAGCTCAGTTCCTGTCCGTCGCTGAATCTGCGAGCTTCAGTCGCTGGATCTGCCGAGTCACTTCGCGACGAATGACTGACTTGACCGTCTTCAGGCCGAAGCGAACCTTGCCTTGGAATCCCCGGTTGCGGCGAACAAATTTCTTGATACCAACGTTGGCGCGCGATTCGTTGGGCAGCAGATCGATCCACTGCGAACTCCGCTGTAAGAACTGTCGCGTGTCCTGGCGATGATTGCGATTGCCCTTGGCATAGGTGGCGTCAAAATTCTCGCCGTCGCTATTGACTCGCCCCAACCAGTCCCAGCCCGGATGGAGATGCTCGACCAGCGATTTTTCACAGTAATAATAAACGCCCCGGGCCTTGGCAACGCCTAGAAACTCATGGTCGGTCCACCCATGCCAATAGGGATAGAGCACAGTGTTCGGACGATCCATGCAGCCACTCTGTTCTTCGATATACTTTCGGCGGACCAGCGAATGGGTTGAGTGGTCGCGGGCGTTATGCAAAGGATCCGCCGTTCCTACAACATCAATCGCAGGATCGGACATGCAGTTCACGGCGGCCGCGAGCCAACCAGGGTGAAAGTTCAAGTCGTCGGCGCCTGTAAACAAATAGGGCTCGTCAGTTTGAGCGTAAGCCGAATTTATACACGAAGCATATGTTGGAGGTCCCGGGTTCATGATGAGTGTGGCGTCGACGCGCTCGACAGCTGCAAGCGTGTCAGGATCGTGTTTCTCCACAATAAAGTAGAGGCGATAGGGGGCGGTGGTTGCAGCGCACAATTCTTCCGCGATTTCTGTAACTCGTTGCGGCCTGCCAAATGTGGGAATAAAAATAGCTGTTTTACCAGACATCGTTTCCCCGTTGAGCTCAGTAAACAGAAATACCCGCAGCAGCACGGTACGTGATATTCACCAAAATCGGGCGTCAAGATGACTACCTTTAACGATTACAATACCTTTTCACCCACTAGCACTGATTGCAACCGCCAGTGCTCTCGATGACGACAATGGCAACCTCTATGCGCCGGTCGATCATCAACCCGCTCATGGAAACGTTTCAGGCGGTGCAGCTAGGTGCAACCTTCCTGACGGACAAACCAGAACAGGTGAACCAGACAGGCGGCATTTTCAAGTTTCAGAATGTTGCCTGTCTGCTTTTTGTCGGATGTCTTCGGTGTCTCGGATGGTGATTGACACGAGTCCCGGCCGCGGCTAGTGTCAAGCTGCTCCAAAAAAAGGATAACGGCGGACCTGATGAGTTTTTTCATTACGCGGCCAATATTTGCGACGGCTCTCGCCCTGTTGATGATACTGACGGGCAGTGTGTGCCTCTTCCTGCTGCCAATCTCGCAATACCCGCCACTGGTCCCGCCGCAGGTGCAGGTCACGACACAATATATCGCCGCCGATGCAAAAGTCGTGGCTGATTCGGTCACCACGCCCCTTGAAGAGCAACTCAATGGCTCGTCCGGCATGATTTACATGTCGTCCAACAGTACGGATAACGGGGATACTTCGATCACGGTGACCTTCGAGGTTGGTTTTGACCAGAACGTTGGCCAGATGGAGCTCTTGAGTCGAACCAATACGGCGCTGTCACAGTTGCCTCCAGAGGTCAAGCAGGTTGGCGTTACGGTGATCAAAAACTCACCGAACATACTCCTGGCTGTCAGCCTGTCATCCCCCAATGGCACCTATGATGGCAATTTTCTGCAAAACTATGCGACCATCCATATTGTCGATCCTCTATCCCGCATTCCCGGCGTTTCACAGGTCACGAACTTTGGTGCGTCTGACTATGCAATGCGCATCTGGCTGGATCCGCAGAAGCTGAGCAATATGGACCTGACGGCGACGGATGTTCAAAAGGCGATTGCCGATCAAAATCAACAGGCGGCAAGTGGAAAAGTGGGACAGGCACCGGCCCCCGCCGGACAGGCATTCCAGTACCAGGTCAGTACGGAAGGGCGGCTTGTCCAGTCCGAACAGTTCGGTGACATCATTGTTCGGGTCGCCAAGGACGGGTCCATTGTCCGTATCCGCGACGTGGCCCGCGTGGAGTTGGGATCCCAGGAATATGACTGGATGACCTACCTGAATTGCAAGGAAACCGCCACGATAGCGGTTTTTCAGCTTTCCAATGCCAATGGTATCCAGATCAAGCAACGGGTGGTGGAAACCCTGGAGCAGTTGGAACAGCACTTTCCTGAAGATGTGGTTTGGGAAACTCCTTATGACACCACACGCTTTGTGGAAGAGTCCATCTGGGAAGTCTTGATTACACTTTTTCAGGCAATCATCCTGGTGTTACTGGTGGTGTTCATCTTCCTTCAGCAGGCACGGGCGACACTCATCCCGATGATCGCGGTTCCGGTTTCGTTGATTGCGACCTTCGCCGTCATGCTGCCCCTGGGGTTTTCGATCAATAGTGTCAGTCTGCTGGGCCTGGTGCTGGCGGTCGCCCTGGTCGTGGACGACGCAATTGTTGTCGTCGAAAACGTCATGAGGCATCTGGAGGAAGGTGGCGAGGATATCGTCAAAATCACCCGGCAAGCCCTTGCCGAAGTTCGTAGCCCCATTTTCGTCACCACCCTGGTGTTGCTTGCAGTTTTCATACCGGTCGCCTGTATGCCCGGGCTGACAGGACGCCTGTACAACCAGTTTTCGATCACCATCGCGATCGCCGTGACGTTTTCCTGCATCAACTCGCTGTCACTCAGTCCGGCCCTTTGCGCAGTCTTTCTTGCTCCGCAAAAGAAACGCCAGGCTCTCTTCTTTCGGGTGTTTAACAACGGTTTTCAAAAGCTGGTCAATGTTTACGTCGCCGTCATCCGCATGCTCACGCGTGTCTGGTACCTGCTCGTGCTTGCCTTTGCTGGTCTCTGTGTGCTGACAATCCATGCCTTTCTCGACATCCCCAAGGGATTTATTCCCGAAGAGGATCAGGGCTATGTGCTTCTTATCACGGAGTTGCCTGAAGGTGCAACGATTCATCGCACCCAGTCTGCCATGGACAAAGCCACGAAGATTGTGCTCCAGAACCCTGGGATGGAATCGATCGTTGCAGTCGCTGGTTACAACGTCATTGATCAGATAAAACAACCGAACATGGGAATATCCTTTCTGAACTTGAAGGATTGGAGCGAGCGAAAGACACCGCAACTTTCCGCCTTTGGAATTATCGAGAGCCTCGAGGAACAACTCCAAGCGGTTCCAGAGGCACGTTTTGTCGTAATCAACGCTCCACCGATTCCCGGCCTCGCTTCCACCGCGGGTTTCACGATGGAAGTTCAAGACCTGAACAACCTGGGAATACCAGCTCTGGACAACGCAACTCAAAACCTGATCACCCGTGCCATGGAGCGGCCCGAACTGGGAGTCGTCTATACGACATTCAACGCAGACTTCCCGGAGTTATACCTCGATATCGACCGCACCAAGGTGTTCACCCATGGTGTCTCGCTCAAGGACCTGTTCAGTACCCTGCAGGCCAACCTTGGTTCACTGTACGTCAACGAATTCAACCGGTTCGGTCGTGTCTATCGTGTTTATATCCAGGCCGAATCAGATGCGCGGGCGCAAGCCGACGATCTTCTCAGGCTCTATGTACGCAATAATAAAAACGAAATGATTGAGTTGAGCGCCTTTGTGAAAATTAAAGAGACGACCGGTCCCTACAATATTTCACACTATAATCTCTATCCATCTATCTCGGTGCAGGGGACCTCTGCGCCGGGATTCAGTTCCGGCGACGGCGTCAAAGCCATGCAGGAAGTTGTGGAGCAAGTGTTACCCTCGCAGTTCGGCACCAGTTGGACTGGCCTCGTATACCAACAACTCAAGGCCAGCGGTATGGCGCCTATCATTTTCGGATTTTCGGTCGTATTTGTCTTTCTTGTTTTGGCCGCCCTCTATGAAAGCTGGACAATCCCGATCGTCGTCTTGCTGGGCGTTCCGTTGGGGATGCTGGGTGCTGTGGGTTGTCTGCTGTTTCGCGGCCTCGACCTGGATGTTTTCGGTCAGATCGGGCTGGTCGTCCTCATCGGCCTGGTCGCAAAGAACGGAATTCTGATTGTCGAATTCGCCCAGGGATACCGTAAGAAGGGAGCAAGTATCATGGAGGCAACAGTGACTGCTGCCCGCATCCGGTTGCGGCCCATTCTGATGACCGCGCTTGCGTTTATTATCGGGCTGATGCCATTGGTGCTGGCCACGGGCGCGGGGGCCAGCGCTAGACGCTCCCTGGGCACCACGGTTGTCGGCGGTCTCGCGCTGGCAACGATGCTGATTATGGTGGTACCGGTCTTCTATTACATCATCGAAAGACTGCGAACAGGCTGGTTCCGCTCAGAGGCGGCCAGTTCCGGCTCTTTTGAACGCACAGACAACCCTGATAACCCAAAACCGGCGTAACCCATGGTGATGATTTCAAACCGACGAGTCAAGATTCTGCCTCTTCCGCTTTCACGTGCCCACCGACTACCCTCGTTGCAGCTGGTCCTGTTGTTATCGGTGGTCTTGGTAACCGGTTGCGAAGAAAAGAAAAGCAGCGAAAAAGCACTCTCCCCGCCAAAGGTTGTGGTCACGCAGGTTGAAGAACAGAACATCCCGATAATCATGGAGTTTCCAGGGACGGTTCGGGCCTTCAGGCAGGTCGCCATCGTACCGAGGGTATCGGGCTTCATATTCGAAAGAGACTTTGAAGAAGGCGCCTTTGTGAAGAAAGATGACCTGCTCTATGTTATCGATCCGCGTCCCTTCCAGAACAAGGTCGCATCTGCCGCAGCGCAGTTGCAAAGCGATCAGGCCTCGCAACAGTACTGGCAGGAAGAATCGGATCGCTATACCAGGTTGGCAAAAGCCGGCGCTGGTTCGGTAGAGGACAAGCAGAAGGCGGATTCGACGCTGGCGGAATACAAGGCTGGTGTCGCTAAAGACCAGGCCGATCTGAAAGAGGCCAAACTGAATCTTTCCTACACACAAATCAGGGCGCCCTTCCGGGGCCGCATCGATAACACGCTGTTTCACTTAGGTGCCCTGGTTACCGCGGAAAAGTCTGTCATGACCAGTCTCGTGCAGCTTGATCCTATCTATGTGATCTTTCAGATCAGCCGGGCCCGCATGGCCGACATTCAGAAATTTCAGGCAGAAGGTATGGCGCCAAAAGGCCTGAAGAGTTTCAAGACCCGGATCAGCCTTCCCGACGGTTCCACGTTCGCTGAGGAGGGCAGCGTCGATTTTATGAGCAACAACATCGACCGCCAGACGGATAGCCTGACACTGCGGGCAATATTCAAGAATCCCGAGCAATCCGAAGCCGGCCTGGTTCTGATCCCGGGGCAATACGTCCCCGTCCATCTCATCGCGGGCGAACAAACCGCCGCCCTGCTGATCCCCCAACCGGCGCTCCTGCGCACGCAGTCCGGCGCCCATGTCCTTGTGGTGGGTGCAGACGACAAGGTGGAGTCACGGCCGGTAACTATCGCGGTCAGCTACAAAGACAGTTATGTGGTAAGCGCGGGATTGAAAAAAGGGGAACGGGTCATCGTCGAAGGTTTACAGGCAGCCCTGCCGGGACACCCGGTGGAAGTGGTGACTGGAAAATCAAACACGCTACCAACATCCACACCACAACATTGATCCGGCAGCGATGCCGTGTGGAAAAACTCCAGCGTCACTTACGCCTACGACAGGTGGCAACGGTGGGACATGATCGTGGACATGGACACCGGCAATGCGACCCTGGTGGTGGACGGAACGAGTGCCCAATTCAACATTGGCCGACTTCATTTTGAGATAAGTCGGCTGGAATTTGAGACCGGTTGGGCGTATACAGGGCCGCACAATAAACTTTATGTTGACGCAGTTCCGGAACCATCCTGCCTGCTGTTGCTTGGTATCGCGTTACTTACCGGCGGAACCGTTTTGCACCGAAGAGAAGGGGTCCCGACCGAAGAGAAGGGGTCAGGACTCTTTGTTTTCTTTAGCGGGTCAGACGCGTGGGCGACCGCATCGAGTTCTGCCCGTACGAAGACGCCTCGTTCCAGGACGAAGCGTGTCAGGGGATTAAAATTCCTGTCAGTTTCGTTACTTCACTTCTGACAGGCAAGTGTGTCAAAGGCCCGATCGACTATCTGGAAACGAACCTGGACAAAGTGCCGCAGGACGTTACCATCAGCCAACAGGTCATGAGAAATCTCTAGCAGGCGTTGATGGGATCTAACGAGTTCTGGCACGTGGACTAACCTGCAAGTGGTGAGTGATTATCTTCACGGGGAAACCGAGGCGCCGATGCTCGACATTCAGCGGCAAACGATCCACAAGGGCTACGATCGCAGGACGTGTTGGGTGCACGCGCGGGCGGGGATGATTCCGGGCGAGGTCGCCGGTACGGGAGATCCGTTTACCGTTGTGCTTACCATGCACGCGTTGCGGATTAGCGGATCGGACGTCTTCTACCCGATCCACAACATGTGGACCGACAATGGCGGCCAAACGTGGTCTGGTCCTGCGGGAAATGGCGATGCCTTTCGGCGCCGGCCGGTGCCCGATGGGATTGAAGAAGGCGTTTGCGACTTCTGGCCCGGGTGGCACGTCGCAACGGGCGTGTTGTTGGGAACGGGACACACGATTCGCTACATCGGTGACGAAATCCAACCTTTTCCGCGTCCTAAATCAACGGCCTACAGTGTCTATGATCCGGCGGCCGGTTGTTGGGCGCCGTATGGTAAACTCGACGTACCGACCGACGATCTGTTCTTCATGGAAGGGGCCGGCAGTTGCCAACGTTACGACTTGCCCAACGGTGATATTCTCCTGCCTACCTACTCGTCACTCATCGAGTCTTCGCACGGTCAGTTCGATTCTCAGGATGTTTCGCTCGTGATGCGTTGCAGCTTTGACGGACAGTCGCTTTCCTACTTGGAGCATGGCGACACGTTTACCATGAAGACCGGGCGTGGCTTTGCGGAACCCTCGCTGATCCAGTTTGGAGGACGATTCCTGCTTTCTTTGAGGAACGACGATCACAATTACGTCACGGTCGGTGAAGACGGTTTGCACTTCGTGTCGCCACAGCGACTCGTCTTCGACGATGGCGACGAACTGGGTAGTTACAACACGCAAACCCACTGGCTGACATTGGGAGGCCGGTTGTACCTGGTGTACACCCGCCGGGGCGCCAATAACGACCATGTCTTCCGCCATCGAGCGCCCTTATTTATTGCCGAGTTCGATCACGAACATCTGTGCGTCTTGCGAGAAACCGAGCAGATTCTCGTTCCGGAACGTGGTGCCCGGCTCGGTAACTTCGGCATTACGACGATCAGCGAGCGCGAATCGTGGGTCACAACCTCCGAATGGATGCAAACCACCGGACCCGACCCTTTCGACTGCCGCGTGTGCGAGAAGTTCGGTAGCGACAACAGCATTTATGTCGCGAAAGTCGCAATCTAAAACACCGGCTCACGTCCGCGCTCTACCAAATCGATGCGCCCGGAACGCCACTGACGTCGGTGACTTTACAGGTGGAGAAACGGACAGCTAAAATAGACGCATGGGATATCCGCGACGAACTCGAGTCCTGGTGAACCCGCTCATTCTGGTTGCGGTGTTGTGCGTGGCCGCCGCCAAAGCAAACGAATCCGACGATACCAGGCACGAGTCGTCTGTCCGCAACGGCCTCTACGTCCCCAGCCTTGGTGTGCGCCAGGAGAATCTTGCGCCAACGTACGGCACCTTTACGTTTGTGTGGGTTTACGTTCCGGAGATCCCGGGCTGCATTTTGGACCTGCTCTGTTATGAGCACAGCAACATGCAGTACAAGGGACATTGCGTGGTCCGGGGCGGTGCGATCGAGCTTCGGCATCGTTCCACCGAAGATGCCAATGTGCTGTTGATCACGACCGTAACGCCCGAACCGGGTGCTGTGGAGCTTGTGGCTCGCGCGGAAATCGACGCCGAGCAGTCCCCCGGTGCCGAACTGCCTGAAAACCTGCCGGAACCGAATCTCTGTTTCCGCGTCAAGCGGGCGGAAGATGCCTTCAGCGCTTATCCCGATCCGTTTCCGGAATTCATCAGCCGCTGCTTTATCTTTACCAAGCGGGGTTTCACCTGTCTCGACAAGACGACACGGCGAAAAATGCCGCGGGCAGCCGACGACGATCTCCGCAACAATCCACCTTGGGTCCAAATTTACACGCCGGTCTGGCAGCCTGTTGCAAAACCATCAACCGGCTTGACGTGGTACAACGCCAGTCCCGACCGCTTCACGGTCCCGGTGATTGGTGTGGTTTCGCGAGACGGCAAGCACCTGGTCGCCTTGGCCAACGGTTCTTCCGATCGCATGACACAAGCCTGGCAAGAGTGCCTGCATAATAATCCCATCTGGTTGCCAAAGAATGCCCCTCCGGCCGGGCAACGTTGGCGCGTGAAGCTCTACATCATGCCCAATGATTCGGAGGCGTTACTCACCCGCGTTGCCGAAGATTTTCCCAACGCACCGACCCATCGACCCAACTTTACCGTCTGCCTGCAAACGGTCCGCAGCGGGTACGATCGCAAGACCTGCTGGGTGCACACGCGGGCAGGCATGATTCCTGGTTTGCTCGGCGGAGCGGGGGATCCTTTCAGCGTGGTGATGACGATGCACGCGCTGCGGCTGACGGGACAGGATGTGTACTACCCAATCCACGACATGCGGAGCGATGACGGCGGGAAGACGTGGAGCGAGCCAATCGAACAACGGGCTGGTTTTGCGCGCCGGCCGCAACCGGGCGGCATCGAAGAAGGTGCCTCCGACTTCTGGCCCACGTGGCATGAACAGACGGGTGTCCTGCTCGGCACGGGGCATTCGATTCGCTACACCGGCGACGAATTGCAACCTCACCCGCGGCCGAAAGATACCGTCTATAGCGTCTACGACCCCGAAAATGGCCGCTGGGCGCCGTTTCGCAAACTGGAAACTCCCGACGACAAGTTGTTCTTCATGGACGGTGCGGGATCGACACAGCGTGTCGATCTGGAGAACGGCGAAATCCTCCTGCCCACCTATTCTGCGCTCCCCGAAACAGCCACTGGCCAGTTCATCGCGCAGGATATCTCCTTTGTGATGCGCTGCAAGTTTGATGGGAAGACACTCACCTACCTGGAGCACGGCAACACGCTCACCATTCCCAGCGGCCGTGGTTTCGCCGAGCCCGCGCTGGTGCGGTTCGCCGGCCGCTTTCTAATGACGCTTCGCAATGACGATCGCAATTATGTGACTACCGGAGAGGATGGACTTCACTTTGACGATCCGCACCCTTTGAAGTTTGACGATGGCAGCGAATTGGGCAGCTACAATACGCAAACGCATTGGCTCACTTTGGCCGACCGCTTGTATCTCGTCTACACTCGCAGCGGTGCGAATAACGACCACGTGTTCCGTCACCGCGCACCGCTGTTCATTGGCCAGTTCGACCTAGCTCGTTTGTGTGTCATACGGAACACAGAACGCATCCTGGTACCTGAACGTGGCGCTCGTCTAGGGAACTTTGGCATCACGAAGATCAGCGACATCGAGTCTCGGGTCACCGTCACCGAGTGGATGCAAACCAAGGGTGAACGCTGGTTCGATTCGACAATTTGTGAGAAATATGGCAGCGACAACAGTATCTTTGTCGCGAAAGTACGGGCGAACTAGAGTTTTAGTCCATGCGACGCGCGTCGCGAGAATACAACAGTAGCCATCACGTGGAGTGTAATGGCTACTATTTGCGGCCGAAGGCCGCGTCAGGAATGTACACATGAGCCTCCGCTCACAGACAATTGGCCTGTTGTTTTTGGCGTGGACCACAAACGTACGGGCGACCGCTGATACACCCATCAACAGATCTGCCAACCCACAGACCCATGGACCCAACTTCACCATCGAACTGCAAACTGCCCGCAGCGGTTACGATCGCAAGACCTGCTGGGTGCACGCCCGGGCCGGTATCATTCCACGCTCAAGCAGTACTCAAGCAGACCCCTTTCGGGTGGTGATGACGATGCACGCTCTGCAGCTCACAGGTCAGGACGTGTACCTTCCGATTCATGAAATGCGGTCCAACGACGGTGGTCTGACATGGAGCGAACCGGTCGGACAGGGTGATGCCTTCGCGCGGCGACCTCGAGCAGGCGGCATCGAAGAGGGGATCTCGGATTTCTGGCCGATTTGGCATGAGAAAACCGGCGTACTGCTGGGAACGGGACATACGATCCGATACGCGGGTGATCGCCTGCAGGACAACCCACGTCCCAGAGATACCGCCTACAGCGTTTACGATCCGCCAAGCCACCAGTGGTCCCGTTTTCAAACGCTCAATACGCCCGACGAAGAGTTGTTTTTCATGGAGGGGGCTGGTTCCACGCAGAGAGTTGACCTGGAGAATGGCGAAATCCTGCTACCCACCTATTCGGCGATTCGCGAAACTGCCAGGGGACAATTCGCGGCCCAGTACACTTCATTGGTTATGCGGTGCACCTTCGATGGTCGCACGCTGAGATACGTCGAACATGGAAACATCCTTACCATTCCCAGTGGACGTGGATTTGCGGAACCGTCGCTCGTCAAGGTTGGCGGCAGGTTCCTGATGACGTTGCGCAACAACGACCACAATTGTATCGCGACAAGCAACGATGGGCTTCACTTTGGCCAGCCACAGCGATTGAAGTTTGACGATGGCAGCGAATTGGGCAGCTACAATACGCAAACGCATTGGCTCACTTTGGCCGACCGCTTGTATCTCGTCTACACTCGCAGCGGTGCGAATAACGACCACGTGTTCCGTCACCGCGCACCGCTGTTCATTGGCCAGTTCGACCCAGCTCGTTTGTGTGTCATACGCAACACAGAACGCATTCTGGTACCTGAACGTGGCGCTCGTCTAGGGAACTTTGGCATCACGAAGATCAGCGACATCGAGTCTTGGGTCACCGTCACTGAGTGGATGCAAACCAAGGGCCCACGCTGGTTCGATTCGACAATTTGTGAGAAATATGGCAGCAACAACAGCGTGTTTGTGGCAAAAGTGCGGGCGGAATGAGCGTGTCCCCAGTCCAGCCGATTCGCTGTAAATCCCATTTCGCGTCTCGTATCAGCACGTCCTTACAGCCGGGCCACCATGTGACCGTGACGGTTTCGGCCCGACCACGAGCGGGACAGGGGCAGAAAACAGGTCGATGTGCATTGCTCAAGGATGTTCTTCTTGAGACCTGGTTTTGAACCTTTTCAGTGCCGGCGGAGCGCGACCTCTCTTTGCAAAATCGTCGTCGCCAGGTAGTCGTCGGTAGTTTCTTGCTCGAAACGATCGGGAGAGAACCCACTGATGTCGATCGACGACTGGCCATCCACAACAAGTTCCGCCAGGAGCAACCCGGCGACCGTATTGTAGCTGAAACCACCTGAGTGAAACGCCGTTCCCACGTAGAACCCCGGAATTCCCTGGATGGGGCCAAGGATCGGCTCGCCATCGGCTGAGAATGCAATCAGGCCCACGTGCTCACTTTCCCACCCAACCTCGGCAAGCGGAGGCAAAAAGTCCTTAAACAATCTGACCGCCTCGTCGCGAAGCGTGGCAAGAGGCGTCACGTCTGTCATGCGAAAGTCGGTGGACTCGACTTTCCACTCCTCGCGGTCCATGGTCTCGGTGCCAAGGAGAATGCGATTGCCCTTAGCCGGGCGAATGTAGCCGCCGTACATATGCGCGTTGACCGGCGGATATTCCAGCGGCTCGGTACGAGGTCCACTGACATAACGCTGATGCACGAAATTCTTGAACGGACGGCAAAGTCCCATCGGTTTCCAGAATGGTAACGACCAGGAGTGCACCGTGCTGACGACGGCATCGGCTTGAATCAACTGACGCTGCGTGCGAACCCCTTCGACCCGGCCGCCGCGCAAGAGCACTTCCTCGACTTGTTCGTGTTCGGTCACCTCCACCCCAAGTTCAGTGAGTTTCCTGGCCAGGGCTGGAATGTACTCGTCCGGCTCGCTATAGCCACCCTGCGGATCCCAAAGGGCCACGGCATCCTCCGGTGGGTTTAATACGGGCCACCGTCGGCGGACTTCCTGGCTGTCGAGCACTTCAGAGGGCGCGCCGAGTCGCTCGTAGAGTGTAAACAGGTTTTGGTACTCCGCTGGCAGTGCCCCGGCAAACAGGTTCAAACAACCGTGCTCGTTGTGATAGGTGTAACCGTCGAGCTCATCGGACAGCCTTCGAAACCACTCCACGCCGATCTGGCGGGCACGAGTACCGGTCTCGGTCCACATCAGGCTGTTGGTGATGCCGGCCGCGCGCGAACTGGAGCCGCTGCCGAGCGCATCCTGTTCCACGACGACAACACGGCCGGCTTGTTTGCGGGCCAGGTGATAGGCGGTGCTAAGCCCAATAACACCGCCTCCAACAATGATTACGGTCGGTGTGGACATCTTTGTAGTAGGGGTTGGACCATGGACTTCTGCATTTTACATCCTGTCGGTTTTTTCTGTGTTGGCCCCAGGTGAAACTCGTGTACCATGGGCGTGGAAACTCCACCGCAACCAACCAGGGCAACCGCAACGCGGAGTTGCCTCGATCGAAACGGCGGACGGCTCGATCGACGTTGAAGTGCGGCCCAATGCCTTGACTGTGCGCCGGCGCAACGACCACATGTTTGGTTAACATTTGCACGTGTAGCCGCGCCGGACAAAGTAGCCAACACCGAAGAGCTGCTACTTCTGCGCCACCGGGCGGATCCATACGTAGGTCCATTCCTCCGTTTCGAGCGGGGTTGAGAAGCAGCCTTCGCTGACTTCGAGTGGTTCGTCGGTTAAGGCGTTCACCGCTTCCAGCGAGTGCCCGGCGAGACCGAGCGACTCCAGATTGAGTTGAACCTCCACGCTGCGGGAGTCGGTGTTGAGGTTCGAGACCATCGCCAGGACACCGTTCCTGGGATGGTGCAGCAGGGTCGTCCAGCAGTTGTCGGGACTCACGCGGACGTAATCCTGGTTTTCCCAGTAGAAGAGTTTGCGGGCGTTTTTGGCGTCGAACCGGTCACGTATCTTCCACAACTCGATCATTGTTCGGCTGTAGTTGCGGCCACTCGAATTCTTCCAGTGTTCCGGATCGGCCGGGTTCGGCCGGATCGGCACGTCGTGCAAAAGCGACACGGCTGCCACCTTCATGGGTGAGCCGAGCCGATAAGAAAGTGTCTCGGTCGCTACGCCGATGGGGATCCCCATGAACTCCGCCCGGAACTTGTCGAGGGTCATCTCCGACGAGATGTGTGAGGTCCCTTTGCCGCGCAGATGGTGCCACTGTTCGCCCGTCCAATGCATATCGGCATATGCCAGTGTGGGGGGCGTGAAACCGAAGGAAGCGTGGACGTCGACGATTCCTTCCGGCCGCCGCCGCTTGACGACGTTGTAAATGCGCCGCATCAGCTTGCGGGTAGCAAAGACCGGGAAGGTCTTGCGAATGGATCCATCTGGATCGCGGTAGCCGCAGCCGTGAGCGAGATTTTGGCAGGGGGGTGTCTGGCAGGTACCATCGAGGTAAACGCCGTCGTCGCCGTAAATGTCGAGTCGCCTGGCCACGCTGTGCACCACTGCGTCCCGCAGGGCTGCACTTTTGGGACAGAACATGACCGTGCCTTTAGAATTCGCGCCGTACTCAACCCCCACCGGGCCGGGTCGAGAGCTGCCGGGTGGACTATTGCCGGGGATGTACTGCTGCATGGGCCGCATCGACATATGGAGGCCGTGAATGTCGAATTCCGGTGCCATCACCGCGTACCGTTCATGGACCTGGTAATTGTGAATTTTCAGGCCGTGCGCGTGCATTTCATTGTTCAGCCGATGCAGCAGGCGTGAGTATCGGTCGCTGACCGGCAGCGGATACGGCCACAAGTCGCACACGGTCGTGAACAGGTGCCGCATGCCGATGTCGGCGAGGTGTTCGATTTCCGGTTTGCCATCCACCCTGCGATCAGGCAGGCCCAGGTCGAGACCATACGGTTCAGCCCGCATGATCCGCAGGTCCCATGAGTCGCGAAGCATCGGTTTGATCGGCGTGGCCTGCAGCGCAAACTTGTATTGAATTGTGTCGTCTTTAGCCAGCTTTGTGGGTATGTCGATCAGGTGCGCACGAAACGTGGTCGTTTCGTCGCGTGGCAGGATCTCGATCGCCTTTTGCTCGTCAGCGTAATGCCAATGCTCATCGCTTTCAGCCTGCCAGACGAGCCCGCGCCGTTCGTTACCCAACCAGATCGTCGGGCTGAAGCGAAACGCCAGGTCACCGCGGACCTCTCCGCCGTAAAACTCCGCCATGGCAATCTCTTGATCAAAGGGTAGCACGCGGTCGCCGGTGCAAAGCTGGGCATACCTGGTATGCAGCGGGATCTCAAGCGTCAACTCGTTGAGCAAAACATCGTGACGGGCCTGCAACTGGCAGTCGAAGATGATGTAGCCGTCGTACTGGATCGTGGTATCGACCGATAGCGTCAGCGCGTCGCTGTCGAGCGACTGCTTCAGCCGTGCTTCGATATCACTGCGGTGCGTTAGCTCAACACGACCGTCACGCCAGGCGATCGCCTGGTTGTCAGCAAGTCCGGTCAGTTCGATCGGCGCCTGCAGGATCTCGGCGCCGCCCGTTTCAATTTGCACCGGCAAGGGCGCTTTGGAAAACTGGTAGCTCCGCCCCCAGACACGGACTTCCGCGGCGTTGGCTGTGCTCTCGGCTTGCACCGGCGACCACGGTGCCGGGACCCCATCGAGGTGCCCCTCCGGTGAGCGGACCCAGTCGGGCTGGCTCAGCCACGCATGCCGAACTACGGTGCCTGCGGCGCGCCCATCGGAATCTGTGAGTTTCGCCACCGCGTCCAGCTTCTGCCCGGCGAGCGATTCGAGAGGAAAGGTCACCGACGCCACAAAGCGGCCGGAGTCCGGCGACGATTCGGCGAGCACGGCCGTTTGCGGCCCGGTGATCGGCTTGTTGTTGCCACCGAGCAACGAGATCTCGGCGGTGTGACCGCTGTAATCGCCGTTCTTGCAGGTGAGGCGGACCGTGACAATGTCGTCGTACCAGTGCGGTTCGATGGCCAGCTCTTGGGCTGGCTGCGGCGAGATCTCCTCGCCCTGGGCGTGTGCAGCAATCTCCGCCGCCGTGAGCGCACGGCGGTAGAGCCGAAACTCATCCAGATCGAGCGGCGTTTTCTCGGCGATCCGGAAAGGAAGATTCACGTTGTTGGCAATTCCCGGCAGTGGCATATATCCGTCGCGGACGAGCTGGCCGTCGTGATAGAACCGGCAGCGGGGATACTCTACGACCACGGCAATGTGCGACCAGTCGTTGCCAAGGATGTTGCGGTCGACCGGCACCAGGGATGATTCGATGCGGTGGTCCGGGTTGCGATCGACATACCAGAGCAGCAGCGAATGGTAATTGCAGTGGTAGAAAGAGAAGTCATGCTCGTCGCCAAAAATGACCGCCCACAGCGCCATCACCGGGCCGTTCAGCCGCGCCGACAATTCGAATGTCATATCGCCGTCGAAGCGGAGGGACTCGTCGTCGTGTGGCTTGAGAATTGCCTCTTTGCCATCGAAACGCAGCACGCCTTGGCGACCATCCAACTCGTCGAAATACTTGCCTTGGACAATCGTGCCGTCATTGCCGTGACTGCTGAGGTCTTTGGCGGTGTTACCGGTGTCCTCGTCGAAACGATAGTGCAGGACCAGTGTCTCGTCGAGGAGTGGATCTTGCGTGAGAGCTGGCTGGCCCGTTGCGGCGACGAGCAGGATGACCGCTGTGGCACTCTATGGCAAAGAAGGCAAGGTTCCGTTCGACATGGACACTCCGATGCTCGCTAATCACTGGGATGTTCGCTAATCACTGGTAATAGCTGCTATGATAAGGCATTCCTGGCATCCCGTCGAGTTGCCGCGGTCGACGAGGGCCACAGCGCCCATTGGGCTGGACCTACATCTGGCTCAAGCCCACATGAATGGCCACGGGTTAATCATCCCTCCGCAGCCACTCTTCAGATTCTTTCCAGTACCGACTTGATTCCAACGGCGCATCGTCGAGTTGCCAGTACTGGGTCATCATCCGCTCTTTGATTCGCTTGGACTGGCCTTTATCAAGCAGATACTTACTGAACTCTTCTGCCGAGATATCCGTTTTCGGATCGAACTGCTCCGACTGCATGTAGTTGACGATACTCTCGAACATCCAGCAGGTAGCTGGCTCGGCGGTCTCTATAGACTTGAAGTTGAGCCCTGCTATGACCAGCCGACCGCGACCGACCTTCAATTCAAATAAGTAGGCAAACTTACGCAGGGTGTAGGCGTACTGAAATTCTGACAGGTCAAACCGTCCGACGTCGAAGCGATCTCTTACGGCCTTGTCTACGCCTTCGATAATAGGCTCAACCGGAACTGGAAAACCATCAAGATCAATCTTGTCACAGTCGTCAATCATGTAGAAGAACTGCCAATCAAGCAATCCGTCGTGGGGAAATTCGGCAGAAACTGGATGTTCGCGCAGGAAGCCGCCGCAGTTCAGTCCTCTGTCCCAAATGGTTGGCTTGAAACGATCCCACGTAGAAGGCAGGTAATATTCTTCTCTTGGTGCTTCTTTATCGCGGTTTTCATCAATGCGGTACAGGATCAGCGCATCTTTTCCCTGCTCTAAATGGTTGATGACGCCTTCGTTGAAATGATCGCAGATGAGTAACGGTTCGGTATCGTCGAGACCACCTTTACTGGTGATTTGGGTATAACGTTTATTGAGATTGACATTTTTCAGACAAATAGTGGCAGAAAGATCCGCGATCCGGTCTGGCCTGTCCGGAAACAGCCATAGGTTCCAATGATTTCTTGCTTTATGTTTACCATTCTCAGACGTAAGCTCGCAGCGGAGTATCAACTCCTGTGGCTGATCTACCGACGGCAGATGAATCTTAATCCGGCAGAGCTTTCGATTGCCGCTCTTGGATAAATCAAAATCATCCATGGAAGCAGAAATCGAGATCCCTTCACCCGTTCTGCTACTTAACTGCCACGAGAGCGTCCCGCTCTCAAAATCCCCCTCGGGATAGTGTGAAACGAAAATCGGAACACTCAGTTCGGCTCCTGCAAACAACGCCCGTTTCGGCAGATCGGCGATCAGGACCGTTGAACCGTTAAACGGCACCACCTCATCCGGGGAAATACGTTTGGGGTCATCAAAGCAATCCAGCAGGCCATTGGCGTTCTCGTAGTCGTCGCAATCCGCCAGCTGAAGAAAATGAAACCCTTCGAGAAGGGGACTCTTGCGGACACTTTCAAAGTTCTGTTTCAGCCAGATAAACTGAAATCTCGCGGAGGCATCCAGCATTTTTTGGTATTGATTCTGGTGACCTTTGGCCTGAATCATCTTGATCAGCTCGTCAATCCACCACGGTTTTTCACAGCCAGAGTCCCTGAACTTTCGGTCCAATTTGTAAGGGTCTCTCAGGGCAATATAATGACACGTTTCGTGGGCGAGGAGAGGATACCGCAGCGGTACGTCTCGCTGCATCACGTAGGCAGGACCATCTTCATCATCCTGAACGGACATCGATTTTCCGGTGACCGAACCATAAATAGACAGGTGAATACTGTCGTTGAACATATCGTGATTCCTGCGGAATGGCGCAAAATAACTCATATGCTGAACGTCCAGGTCCACCGTGTCCCGGTCATACTCGCCACGCGAGCACGTGTCGAGGAACAGACGGGTCGGGTCAAGCTTCTTCGTGAGCTTACGAATGCTTTTCACTTGCTCATTGTTGCCGGGCTGCTCGATTTCATTGCCCAGGCAATAAACCAACACACAGGGATGATTCCGAAGTTTTAACAGCATCGTTTTCCAATCGTGCTGGTCTACTAGTGTCGGGTCGTCGTTAAAGTCCGTTGACTCTCGCTCCTTCTCGTCTCTACCCCAGTTTTTGCGAATTTCAATGTGGCAGAGGATACCCAACCGGTCGGCGGCATCAAAAAACTCATCCGGTGGCAGGACCGTGTGAAATCTGACAAAATTGAAGCCGTAGGCCTTGGCCATGCGGATGTTTTTCTCATAGAACTCCGTGGTCGTGCAACCAATCAGGTTCCCATGGTCATGGCCTTTTCGGCCACGAATGAATCCGCGAATATAGAGGGGTTTGTTGTTGAAGTAGATTTTTCGATCTTCGATAATAATCTTTGTCATTCCAAACTTTTGAGTGACCAGCGCATTTCGACCAGGGATAGCGAGCTTCAGCTGATACAAGAATGGGCTGCTAACCGACCACGGTTTAAAATCATCCATATTCGCATCGAAGACAACTGTTTCGATGGATTGAATGGAATGGACCGTACCACTTGACTTGATTTCGTCGCCGTCGAGAATTTGATACTCGAATTCACAACAATCCTTGGGCCGCGTAAAGCTAACCGTTATCCTTGAGTTGTCGAAATCAGGACGAACAAACAGGTCGCTAAGTAAAGGTAATTTCATGGCGAGGCATCGCGTTTGGCGGAACTATAAATGTGCTTAGCACATTCACCCATGTCACTGGTGCTTTAGGTTTTTCAATAATTCGAGAGTTTCACCCAGGACATTGTCTTTTTAGTCATTGTCGTTTTCAAGGCCATCCATGCGATTGCCTTTTTGCGTACCCCAAAATCAAGTCTAAGGACTCCCCATGAGCATATTCGACCGATTTCGACTGGATGGCCGGCGGGCTTTGGTCACCGGCGGCAGTCGTGGACTTGGGCGCGAGATGGCCTTGGCGATAGCCGACGCTGGTGCGGACCTGGTCCTCATCGGCCGCGATCCGAAGAGTCTCACCAAAACAGCCGAAGACGCGCGGCAACTCGGCCGCCAGGTGGACACGATCGAAGCCGACATGGGCAATACTTCGCAGTGTGAAGCAGCATGTCAGCGGGCAGTTCGAGAGCACGGACCCCTCGACATCCTCATTAACAACGTCGGCGGACGGCGTGAAAACATTCCGACAACCGAAATGTCGTTAGAAAAATGGCAGGAACTCATGGACTTGAACCTGACTAGCGCCTTTATCTGTACGAAGCTGATTGGTCGTGACATGATTGAGCAAGGGAAGGGGGGCCGAATTATCAACATTTCCTCGATCAACGCCTTGGTGACTGGTCGTGGTATTGCTGGGCGCCACTATGAAACGGCCAAGGCGGCTTTAGTCCAATTCACGCGCACCGTTGCGGTCGACTGGGCGCCACATGGCATCACAGCGAACGCGATTTGCCCGGGTCTGTTCCTGACAGAAGCGAACATCCGTTGGAGCCAGACCATGCCCGAAGTGATCGAGCAAATCCGCGCCGACATCCCGTTGGGAGAACCAGGCCAACCGGAAGACTTGGGTCCATTGGTCGTTTACTTGGCCAGCGATGCATCAAGATTCATGACCGGCGCGACCCTCGTGATTGATGGCGGGTATACGTTGTGTTGATAAAACGCCTCTCTTAATCCTAATCCTAATCTGAACGTAGGCTGCGCGCGGTGGGAACCAATTCGAACGAGCGTCCACGTCGATTCCATTGAGCATTGCGGAAGGAAACAGGAAATATACTTCCGTAGAGTTTTGTCGCTTCTTCGGCACCGCAGGAGGACCGGCCCTTGAGTGTGCTGCCTGCCTCGATGTACTTGTCTCGAAAACGATGATCGAGAAATCGCTGGCGATGAAAGGGAAAGCAATGCTCTTGGAAATTGTCTAAATGCTCGTCGAATTGATTCGGTCCAACTCACCAAGCCCGGATGCTCGAGAACCGTATGCCAGCCTCCACGCGGATTCGATTAAGGATAAGATTAAGATTAAGAACGACGTTCAACGTATCCGTGAACGGATACGATTTACGCATGACACATGGTATAGCGTTGTCGGTGATAGGCAGTGCGGAAGCCGTACTTCTCATACAACCGCACGACATTGCTTCCGGTGGTTGCTTCCAATGTGGTCCAGCGGTTGCCCAGCGATTGCGAGTCGCTGACTGCCTGTGTCAATAGCGCCGAAGCGACCCCTTGGTGGCGGTATTCGGGCAGCGTGCCGACCAGATCAATATAGCCCATGCCAAATTGCGAATAGAGCAATGTCGTACCTACCGGAACGCCATTCACTCGCGCAAGATAGCAGCGAACCTCCGGCACGAACAACACGCGGCGCCCGACATCGCCCATTGCTCGTGGAAGATCAAAGCTGCGGCACATCACATCCGCCCAGATGTCATAGTCAGACTCGTCCGACACCTCCACTTGTGCTGCAGATTGCACTGGCGATGGCGCAATGGGTGGAACATAAACCATCGCCGATGCCGTTATGCCGTGCGTAAAGCCGCGCGCCACCAGGCGCTCGCTCAGATTGGCAGGTCGATCTAGCGGCGAGAGGGTAAACACACAGTCGAAGCTCTTTTCCTGAAACAGACGGATCGCATCGTCAATGAGCCGGTCCACCTCGGCGGGATCCACGCTGATGTTCACGACACGATGAAAGAAGACAATCTTTGCGAGATCATGGCTAAACGCCTGGGCACCGGCAAGATCGTGGTTGTCGCACCAACGCGCACGAAAATCGATCCAGAGTTTTTCAAAGTGTTTTTGAATGAGTTCATCCGACATCGAAATCCCCTCGTGCGATCATCTTCGTGAGCCGTTGCAGCCAGCGTGCGGCCGGCGCGCCGTCGATGGCGCGGTGATCGAAGGTCAGGCTGAGTCCCAGCGTCTTGCCGGGAACGACCGTGTCGCCAGCGATCACCGGCTCGTCGGCGATTCGGCCGATTCCCAGTATGGCGGTTTGCGGCAGGTTAATGATCGGTGTGAAATGGTCCACATCGAACATGCCGAGATTGGTGATCGTGAACGTGCCGCCTTGGAGCTGTGCGTTGCACAGCTTGCCCGAGCGGGCTTGCGTGACAAGTTGTAGCGATTGAGTGGCGATTTCCGCCAACGACAAAGCAGCTACGTTGCGCAACACGGGGGCCATAAGTCCGGCTTCTGTTTCCACTGCAATCGCAATGTTTATCTCGTGGTAAGTGTACACGGATTCGTCCATCCAGCAGGCGTTCAACTCGGGGCATTCCGGCAGTATTTCCGCCACAAGCTTCACGAGCAAATCGTTGTACGACGGTACGGTGCCAGCGCGGTTTGATTTGAACCGGTGTCGAATCGCGACCAACTCAGACGCATTGACCTTCGACGCGAGTGTGACCGCAGCGGTTTGCTGGACGCCTGCCAGCATGCGCCCGGCAATCGTACGGCGTATCTTCGAACCTGGCTGCAGGATACCAGGCGTATCCACAGGGTCTTTGCTGCTGGCGCTGGATGGCAACCGCTGCGCGGCAGCGAACACGTCGCGTTCACGAATTCGGCCGCCACGTCCGCTTCCCCGAAGCTTCGACGAATCGATACCGAGAGCGGCTGCCGTACGCCGCGCCCGTGGTGACGAGATGACACGCGAACTTGTCGAGATCACGGTCGGGCCGAGTTGAGGTTGTGGCTCGGGGCGGGTGCCGGTCGTAGGCGATTGCGGGGATTTGGAAACGGTTGCCGGTTGGGTGGGGTCTGGCGGAGATTCTCCTGCGGCAAGCAGGAAGGCGAGGAGTTGCCCTACCGTGACTGCATCGTCCGGTTTCGGCGAGTTAGGGGGAAGGTACAGAATCCCCTCGTCGAACGATTCGATTTCCTGCGCGGCCTTGTCGCCTTCAAGCACAAACAGCATGTCGCCCTTGTGAACGAGATCTCCTTCCTTGACCAGCCACTCGCCAAACGTACCTTCGTCCATGGACCAGCCAAGACGCGGGACTACGATTTCGATGGCCATCGACGACTCCCGGTATTACTCGAGCAACAAATCACGAACCGCTTGAATGATGTCTTCCACTTGCGGCACCACCGCCTGCTCTAATGGTGGCGCATACGGCGAGGGTGTAAAGGCACCATTTAGCCGTCGGATCGGAGCGTCTAACTCGTCAAAGCCAGCATCGACGACATTGGCGGCGATTTCGGAAGCGACGCTACACGGCTGAAATGCTTCATCGACGATCAACAGGCGGCCTGTCTTGGCGACCGAGCGAATGATGGTGGCGGTATCCAGCGGTGAAACGGTGCGGGGGTCAATGATCTCGATGGAGATGCCTTCGGCGGAGAGCTGCTCAGCAGCTTTTACCGCGTGATGAACCATCAGTGAGATCGCCACGACGGTCGCATCTGTCCCTTCGCGCACGATCCTGGCCACACCGAATGGAATCTCGTAATCTCCTTCAGGAACAAAGCCCTTGACCGCCAGCAGTTCGCGGTGTTCCAGCATCAGCACCGGGTCGTTGGACCGCAAGGCGCGCGCGAACAGCCCTTTTGCGTCGTAAGGCGTCGAGGGAATCGCGACTCGCAAACCCGGAATATGTGCGTAGACCGAATGGTAACTTCCCGAGTGATGGACCGCCGCGGAATGGCCGATCCCGATGCAACCGCGAAGCAGAATCGGCATCTTCAGTCGGCCGCTACTCATGTACTGCATTTTCGCGATTTGATTGATCACTTCGCCGAACGCATCGTGGACAAAGTCGATGAACATGAAATCGATCACCGGACGCGTACCGGTCATCGCCGCCCCGCAGCCGAGCCCGATGAATCCTCGCTCACAAATCGGCGTGTCACACAATCGGTCCGCACCGTACTTGTCATACAACTCATGAGTCGTATTGAAGCTCCCTCCGCGCGATCCAATTCCTTCCCCCATCACAAAGATGTCCGGATTTTCGGCCATCGCCTGATCGAGTGCCTCGACAGTCGCGCGCACAAATGTCGTTTCTCGATTCCCGGGATGCGGCTCGGACCACGCCCGGCCCGGCGTGACGTTTTCGTCATAAACGTGAACCGTTGCAGATTCACTCGACGGATAGGCACTTGCCTCGGCGAACTCGTGTGATTCTTCGATCAGCTCACGAATTTCCTGCTGAATATTTTCCAATTCAGCGTTGGTTGCCAGCTTCTCCTGGACCATTCGATCGTGCAATTGTTGGATCGGACAGCGCGTTTTCCAATCGTCGACTTCCTGTCGCGTACGGTAGGTGAAATCAGCCGAGCCTTCGACGTGGGGCCGTGTGCGGTAGGTCTTACATTCAATCAGCGACGGTCCCTTCCCTCGGCGGGCCCTCTCGACGGCCTGGCCGGCAACCCGATGGACCTCCACGACGTCGTTGCCGTCGAGTTCGAATCCTGGCATTCCATAGTTGTCAGCCCGTCGGCCAACGTCGGGAATGCCACTGGCATAACTAAATGGCACCTCCGTTGCGAATTGATTGTTTTCGCATACAAAAACCACGGGCAGATTCCAGATACTGGCCATGTTGAGGCCCTCGTGGAAAGCGCCGTTATTGACGGCCCCATCGCCAAAACATGCGACCGCGACATGCTCGTGCTTCTTGATCTTGAAACTGTAACCGCCACCGCAGGCCTGCAGGATGCAAGGTCCCACAATGCCGCTGGTGCCCATCAGTCCGATTTCGGGTTTGAACAAATGCATGCTGCCACCGCGCCCCAGAGAACATCCCGATTGGCGGCCATAGAGTTCGGCGATCAGCTCTCGAGGATGCAGTCCTTTGGCCAGCGCGTGGCCGTGGCCGCGATGTGTGCTGAATACCACATCTTGTTGGCGCAGATGAGCGAACAGACCGGCTGCGATCGCCTCTTGGCCGACGTACGTATGGCAGGCTCCATGAACAAGGCCCTGCTGATGTGACTTTGCCAGACGCTCCTCACATTGGCGAATGGTCTGCATTGTACGATACAGGGCGAGCAGCGTTTGTTTGTCCAGAGCGGATGAAACTTTTGTCGGCATAATTCGGTCCCCTCACACGCGGCAAACTTCACTGCTAACCGATCCGCTGGCGTTCATGGCCAGGTTCCCACCGTCCAGGGGGATATTGGCGCCGGTGATCCACGACGAGGCGTCGGAGGCAAGAAACACCATCAAACCTTTAATATCGTTGGAATTGCCGATTCGTCCGGCGGGAATGCCGCTCAAGACACGATCTTGGAACCGGGGATCGCCGTCGATTCGCGCTTGCATACGGGGATTGACAATCTGGGCCGCCAGGATCGAGTTCACGCGCACGCCACGTCCACTCCACTCGGTACTCAACTCGCGGGTCATCTGCACCACGGCGCCCATGGCCATGCTGTAGGCGACACTGCCGCGACCCAGCGCCGTGACACTAGCTAACGAACCAAGATTGACGATGCTTCCCCTGCCGGCCGACAACATCCGCCGCCCCGCTTCCTGGCAACAACAAAACCGGCCATAGACAAGACTACGCCACGTCCATTCAACATCGTCTAGTGAAATCTCTTCAGGTTTTCCAATCACGGCTTCGCCGGCGATGTTGGCAACGAAGTCAATGCGTCCGAAATGATCATCAATGCGAACGAACGTCGCTTGAATCTGTTCCGGTTGAGAGACGTCACATACAACAGGTAGTGCCTTCTGCTTCAGCGATTCGATCTCAGCGGCCGTCGCTTGTACACCCGCTTCGTCGATGTCGGCCAGCACGACGTCGGCGCCCGCCTCTGCCAAGGCAAGGGACGTCGCCTTGCCTAAGCTGCCGGCAGCGCCGGACACTAGCGCAACCCGGCCGGAAAGATCGAACATGTTGGTCATGCGTACCTCGTTTTTTCCCTTCCGCTGCCAGCAGAACTCTCAGGATGAGCAGCTGCTATGATAGCCTCTAGCCGTTTAATGTTACAAGTTGGGTAGCCCAATAGGGCGTGCCATCTCGAACGCCCGGCTTGCGCGAAGCACCAGAGCATCATTATGCTGTGGCCCCACGATCTGAAGACCGACCGGTAATCGCGCCTTCGTTGTACCACACGGTATTGATGCCGCTGGCTGCTGAGTAAGATTAAAGGGATAGGAGAAGGGAGTCCAATCACACCAGCGTGATTGTGTTTTCGGGTCAGGCACTTCCTGATTAGCGGCAAAGGCAGGTATTGGCAGTGTGGGTGTCAACAACAAGTCATAGCGTTGATGGAAAAGTCGCATATGTTGACCAAGGGCCTCACGCCGTTTCACCGCTTGCAGATAGTCTAATAGAGATATGGCAGCACCGTGCGTCGCAATCTCGACGAGACCGGGATCAAGCTGGGTGCGCTGCTGCGGCGTGAACACACTCGTGAGGTTAGCAGCACCGGAAAACCAGAGCGTGCAAAAGGTGTCGTACGGATTATCGAAGCCTGGATCGATCTGCTCGACATGTGCGCCGAGATCTTCGAACACCCCGACTGCTTTCGATACGACAGCCGCCACCTCGGCGTCCACCGAGACAAAGCCCAACGTTGGACTAAAGGCGATACGCAAGCCTTTGATGCCGTCTTCGAGGCCCACACTGTAGTCGGCGTCATCATCAGGTAGGGAATACCAGTCGCGATGGTCGGGTTCTGAAATAACCGTCAACATCACAGCGGCATCGGTCACCGTGCGAGTCATGGGGCCGACGTGGGCAACGGTACCAAAGGGACTTAGCGGTGCCGCGGGCACGCGTCCGAACGAGGGCTTAATACCATAGATACCCGTAAAACCGGCGGGAATACGGATAGAACCACCGCCGTCGGAACCGATTGCAAGCGCGCACATACTGGTAGCGATAGCCGCGGCAGAGCCACCACTACTTCCCCCTGGTGTCATGGTGGGGTTCCATGGGTTGCGGGTTACACCGGTCAGAGGGCTATCGGTGACCCCCTTCCAACCGAACTCGGGTGTGGTGGTCTTTCCGAGCAGTATGGCGCCATGCTCGCGCAGACGCGCAGTGCAGGGTGCATCCTCGTTCCACGTTTGATCCTTCGAGACGATGCGCGATCCTCGTAAGGTCGGCCAACCCTTGGTCAAGATCACGTCTTTGATTGCAGTAGGTACACCATCGAGCAATCCTTTAGGCGCCCCCTTTTGCCAGCGCGACTCCGATTCACCTGCGGCCGTGAGTGCAGCATCTTCGTCCACATAACAAAAAGCATTGAGCTGTGGATCGTGCACCGAGATCCGCGCCAGCGCGGCTTTAGTCGCCTCCACTGGCGACAATTGCTTGCTACGATAGAGCTTCAACAGCTCAGTCGCTGATTGCATCGCAATATCATTGGACATAAATACACCGTTGTCGAAGTAGAAGAAAACGAACGTGTTGTCGCTCCGCTTGAATTAGGCCAGTGCATCGAGCACGTGACCGATCGCACTGTCGAGCGCTGTCTATACGGCCTCATACCGCTGCTTTTCATTGTGCATGTTGGGGTAGTCGTGGCAGAGCCGTCGGTTTGGACCTGCGTGGCAGTCCAGGAATCTTTGCCGTGCTATTTTCGCCGAGAACGTCAGGCTTTAGAGCTGACTGGCCCATTACGGCAACCAGTGGGGTGCCCGCTGTGCCACTCCATGGCAAAGAAGACCAGGTTCCGTTCGACATGGACACTCCGATGCTCGCTGATGCTCGCTAATCACTGGTAATACTGATGCTCGCTAATCACTGGTAATAGCTGCTATGATAAGGTACTCTTGGCACCCCGTCGAGTTGCCCGGTCGCGGCGGGTGGAGGTGAGCAGTTTAGAAAGAGTACACGTGAGGGTCCATTCGATGCCAGGTACACCTGAAATCGTCATCGTTGCGAAGGCCGACGAAACGCACCCGCGGCAGTCGGGCGCCAGTCTTGTTGAACTCGACGACGGCAGTATCTTTTTGGGGTGGATGGAGGCCGACACGAGCAATTTTCAGGCAGGTGACGATGCGCCGTACGACATTGTGAGCATGGTTTCCCGCGACGGCGGTCGTACCTGGGGCGACTACCGACAGCTCGTCGCGCGCGGCCCCGACGACACGGCCGCCTACAAGCCGAGCCTGCTGCGATTACAAAGTGGCCGTATCTTGTTCCGCTACGAGATGTATCACCGCTTCGTACAGAACGAAGATCGCATCATCTCGGCCTACGTTTGCAAAAGCGAAGACGAGTGCCAGACGTTTTCAGAGCCGACCCCGATCTGGGAACGCTCTGGCCATCTCACCGGATCGATGAACGATGTGCGGCAGTTGTCGACCGGGCGGATCGTCGTGCCGACCGAGACCATAACGGGTAAAGCGCTGCAGCAGGATGGCGAGGGGCTCCTCGCACCGACCGACACGGGCGTCTCCGGGAGTTTCTACAGCGATGACCAGGGACAAACCTGGCATGAATGTGACAACTACGTCTACCTTCCCATGCGCGGCGCCGAAGAACCGAAAATCGAAGAGCTCCGCGACGGCCGGCTGCTGATGGTCATGCGTACCCAGTTGGGCAGTGTTTTCAAGTCGATCTCTGCAGACGGCGGGCAGTCTTGGTCCAAACCGCAAACCACCGGGCTCATGTCGCCCGAATCGTGCCCGGCGTTGACCCGGGTCCCGGCGACCGGCGATCTGCTGCTGGTGTGGAACCACAGCCGGTACGATCCGACGTTCGATCACTACGGCAAGCGGACACCCCTGTCGGTCGGGTTGTCTACCGACGACGGCGAGACCTGGAAGAAGATCAAGCACATCGAGACCGATCCTGCCTGGGAGTTCACCAACCCATCGCCTATCGTCACCAGCGACCGCAAATTGCTAATCGCCTATGAAGCGTCCAAGTACGACAGCCTCGAGCCACCTGGAAAACTTGGCCGTAGCCGGATGCATCTTAAGCTGGCGATCGTGCCGTTGGATTGGATTTACGAATCGTGAGCAGGCCGGTTGGCAGCGGAGCGGTGGTTTTCGGTCATGGAATGTCGGGACAAAAATCATCAATCAGTTCACGAGCCGACCTGGTCAATCACGGCGCGGTTCCGACAGGGTTGTGCAGTTGGTGCAGGCTGCAGCACGGTACGATCGGCGACCGCGGGCCAGGCTTCTGGCCTGATTCCGCTTGCCCTGAACGATAAAAAGGGGACGTGGAAAATCCAACTCAAGGACTTGACCAGCGGAAGACAAACGGAGCAATCTTTCCTGGTATCCAACTGACACGGGAGAACAGTTTTATGACGGGCCAGGCGCAACCTCCGGGCAATGGAAGAAATCTGCTGCGACGCGCTGGTCCTGTCCACTTTGAAACCAACACCTCGTACCTACGCCAGTTCTCTGCTTACAGCAGTCGAGTGTCTCGTTCCTCCGGTAATCCGTCCGCCGGCTGTAGCAAGTGAAATCAACGGCGGTGGGTTCCTTGAAAGAAGGTTTAAAATGATCATTGCAAGAAAGCCAAACGTATCGAACCCACGATGGTACCAGGTGTGTGTACTACTTTCTGCCCTGGTTGTGCTCCCACTTGGGTTTGCGGTCGCCCAGGACTTCGACGCCATTGAAAGGCGTCTTGGCGAGAGCGTAAGCGAAGGAGAGCTGACCCTTGAACAAGCCGTCATCATGATCGATGCACTCCAAAAAAATACTAAAAACCGGGCCCCTGGGAAGGAACGCTGGTCAAGAGACCGTGAAGAGCACCATGGGATAGAAGGTCATCTCCGAATGGTTGGCGAGCGGCTCAAGGCCGCAGTGAAGGCGGGCACGATGACCGAAGAAGAAGCATGGGCCAAGTGGCACGCAATCAAGGAAAAAGATATTGCCCCGCGGCTCAAAGCGGCCGTCGCCGAAGGTCACATGTCCGAAGAACAATCGCGGGGAATATGGCAAGGCATTAAAAAAGCAGAGATTGGCGAGCGGCTCAAGGCGGCCGTCGCCAAAGGCGAATTGACCGAAGAGGAAGCCCGGGCCAAGTGGGAGGCCATGGAAAAAGAATGGGCTGAGAAAGAATGCGCCGACAAAGAGTGCGTTCGCGAGGCAGGGCTCGAAGGCCACTACAAGCGGATGGGGATTTCCGACGAAGCATTCGACCGGATCCAGCAGCACCTTCATGAGAACGGGATCCAACGCGCGCAGCTCGATAAGGTTATGGGCGTAATGCTCCGGGTTATTTACCAGGTGAAGTCCGAGGGTGATGATTTCGAGTTGGACCCGCGACTGCGTGACTATTTTACCGGCGAGCTTGGCCTCACCGACCAGCAGGTCGAACTGGTCCAGCGGATGGCACGGCGGGTCGCCCGCGGTATGCGCGAATCAAAGGAGCAGCCTCGGGAGGAGTAGGCAAGCGGCGCAGAAGCGATCGAGAAGATGGTCGCCGAGGACAAGGTGAGCAGGGAGGACGCTGATCGCAGGCTCGGCGAGATGCGTCGGGCAATCGACTCCAGACAGGGTGAGAAAGGCGTAGAGCCTAGGTTCATCCCCGAAGAGGAGTACGCACGCGTTGAAGCGGAACTCAAGAGGCTGGTCGACGAAGGTAAGTTGAGCAAACTAGATGCTGAGCGAAGGCTCAGAAAGCTGCAGACCGCAAACACCAAAGCTCACATTGAAGCCTCGGTGGAGGCGGGAGAGATGACTCGTGCTGAGGCCGACAAGCTCTACAAAGAGCTCGGGTTCAAGTAGCGCGAGCGCGACGCCTAGTCAGAACGACTGACACTCACACACGCGTTGTAGTCGGGCACGCCGCCGTCCGCATCACGCGGGCCGAGCGGCGCACCGAAGACGCTGTCGAGCACGGCGAACTCGCCGTATCCCGGTACTGAACTGCTGGGCTCTGCGTAAGGGCATTAAGGCGACAGACTGCAGGCTTCAATCCGAACCGTCCAGCACCGTATCGAGGTGCGACTTGATCGCGGCGGCCCAGCGGACATATCCGTCCCGGTTTTGGTGCAGCTTGTCGTCGAGAAAGAGCTTGACTTGCAGCTTGTCCGCCCGATCAAAAAACAGGCTCTCGGTGCCGATGAAATATGTATTTTCCGTACTCTCACAAACTGCTCGTGCAGCCGTGTTCGCGGCTTTGATTTCCGGCCAGACACCCAATCGTGCGGGAGTGGGTGTCACCGCCACATAGAATACGGGGGCCTCTGCGTCGTGCTCTCTGACCTTCCCCAGGACGTAAGCGAAAAGGCCGGCTACTTCCGTGGGCGATTTATCGTTGTCCCGCCCGGAGATGTCGTTGCCGACAAAAAAGACGACAGCGCTAAATTGGTGTGGAAAAACGAGACGTTCGACAAAGACGGCTACGTCAGACCACTTTGCTCCGCCATACCCCCGTTGAATCGGGTGGTAGGGTGCCATGTCCGCTGCAATGTCGGTCCACCTGAGGATACTGGAACTCCCGACGAACAGAATGCTGTCTTCGGGATGCGTTTCCGTTGTGTCCTTCGCTTCCAACTTCGCGATCTCGCTCTCCCATCGCTCGACAGCGGAAGTTCGATATTCTGCAACATTCACATGTCCCGCAGGGGGAATTTCTCCCGAGGCAAGATCTTCTCCGGAGGTGGGCCTGTTTGCCAGGTGGCCGACCAATGCGGCGGCAGAAAGGATCAGAATGAGGTTGCGTCTGTTCATGTCGTTGCATCCAGCCAAAGCCGTTGCAGAGATCGCGAATTATAAAGCGTTCAAGTCCGAATTTCCCAGAGGTAACGTTGGGGAAAGAAATAAGGCCGGAAGAGGGCAGCGGCTCACCCGCACCGAAGGAGCTATTGACTATCGGCTTGCCGGTCTTTTTGTCTGATCTCGATCAACCTTGTTCCACGCTCTTTTTGCCCGAACATGTCCGTCGACTCAACCTCCAGCACGTGCACTCCGGCAGGCAGTCCTGCTGGGAGTGTCGCTTCCCAGATATGCGGTGTAACGATGGCTTCGTGTTTGAGCACCCTTGTCCCGGGTGGCGGACACGCGTAGTTTTGCGATCGTAGAGCCGTGTAACCTGGGTCCGCCTGCGGTCGTTGCTGCATGCGAAGCCAATCACCCTGCTTGTCGATACGCAGGTTCACCGTTGATTTTTCGTTACCGTTAAACACGTTCACGCGAACAGTCGCGCCGGTTTCAGCTGGCGATATGACACTCGGAGCATGGATTGCCATTTGGTAGTCGGCCGGCATGCGGGAGGCCTTGAATCGCTCGCGATATTGGTTGCCCTCAAATATCGCCTTGGTGTAACCGTTGGGCGTACCATCGCGCATCGTGGTCACCGGGAAACCTTGCTCGTCGTGAGGCCCCCGATACCAGCTGCCTGATCCCGTGGCCACGTTGTGGTGGAGATGGACAGACGCAATCGCTGGACGATAGCCGTCCTCGGTACCTGCCAGGAAGTGTTCGTTGATGTGGGTGTGCGCCGAGTAGGACATGGTGTGCGGATGGCTCGACAGGATTTCCAGAAGTCGGCCAAATTGCGGCGTCATGTGCGGTTCCCCGATCGAATGCAGGGTCGGCAATGGTATGTGCGTGCAGACCACGATCCGATTGTCGATCGGCACCGTTGCCAAATAATTGGCAACAAATTTCAGTTGCTCCTCATGCAACCAACCGTTGTATCCGCCGTAGTTGTTATTCCGCGGCCGGGGGTCGAGGTCTTGGGGACCGTTCCAACGCACATTGTCCAGCAAGATAAAGTGTACCTGGCCGTATTGAAACGCGTAGTTCGGGGGGCCATACACGCGCTCGAATGTTTCATCCGCGTACTTGTCATTGGGAGACAGAAGGTTCATGTCGTGATTTCCGTAGACGCTGTACCAGGGGATGCCAAGCACGGCGTGGACACGATTGATGGGTTCAAACAACGACAAATCATCTCCGACCAGATCGCCCATGGCGATGGCAAACCGGGCGTCCGTACCCACCAACTCCGCGATAACATCGTTTGCGTAGTAGCTCACATCGTCGATATTGTCGGGCTGGGGATCGCCCATGACGATTACCTCGAAATTCGTCTCATCGGCAGACGGTGTCAGCGGAAAATCGATCGAAGCAGGTAGCGGGCCTGTGGGCTCGACCCCCTTGAATTTGAACTCGTCATCCGGCGAACCGGCTGGCTTGTGAATGTAGTAGAAGCGGGGGATATTTTGCTGGTCGATCGCCGTCATCCAACCCCGTGGTTTGATGACGAACACGATCGTATCATCATCGACAGGTAGCTCGTAACTTCCGGTCTTGTCTGTCTTGACGATATCGACGCCATTGGAGACGCACACACCGGCCACCGGCGACTCACCGGTATCTCGCGCCCCGTTCTTGTTTACGTCGTGGTAGACAACGCCATGGGCCACCTGGGATTGAGCGTGAACACGGCCGGGAATGACCAGGCATGCCAATGTCAGCAGGTGTGCTACGTTACGAAGATTTATCATTGTTCCTTCAATCACGAAACGCGAACGAGAACAGCTGAGCGTCGTACAAATGGAAGCGGAGCACGAGTGGTTTCCCAGCGAGATCGGCGACATTAGTTTTTCCGCCAAATGTTACAACGTGGCGCAGGTCGTCTCCACCGACCGGCTCGGAAGCGGGCCACGTGGCTAGTCGTTTGAGGTCCATGTCGAGTAGTTCCACCACAATTTTTCCCTGCGGTTTCACATCTGCGTTTATTTCCAGCCGCTGACCTGAGAAATGGACTGGAATGGTTGTCAAAATGGCACCTTCCTTCGGGCCGTCGGCCGAAACGAAGCGGTCTTTGCGCCATTTGACCAGGCCGATTCCTGTTTGGACCTCATGCGATTGATTGTCTTCGACCCCATACCAGCTCGGTGAAGCGTGAGTGAGGTTTGAGCTGGAGTAATACAACCACACTTCGTCCTCGTGATCGAAAGCATACGCCGCAGTGCTGAACGTGCCGCTGTCCCACTCGCCCGGTTGACCCGGTTTGATGATGGGAGTGCGGTAAGGGCGTTCGAAATGCTCCAGGTCGTGTGAGACGGCCAGTTGCACTTCCAGCGGACCTTCTTGATTGCCAATCTTGGGAACGTTAGTGGTGATACTGAACAACCACGGAAAGGCGATCAGACAACTTTCGGCCACATAAAGTCCGGATCCGTAGGGTTCTGTCCGCATTACGTTAGGGTTGTTCGGATAATGTAAGTAACGGGCGAGCTTTGCCAGCCCGGATGCGGGTGCCGTAATCGTCTCTTCGGTCCGCCCAGATTGCCGGTGTTGCTTTTGACCAGTGCAAAAAGTCGTGGCTGGTCGAGCTCCACAGGGACCTGCGACGGCGGCCCATCACCGGCATTTGTTGTTTGAAAATCGCAACATACTTCTGGTGGGTTTCACTCCAACAAGCACAGATCACGTCCTCGATGTAGGAAATTGGGAGGATAGTCCCGGGGCTCGCTTCCTTCCAATGAAGACCGTCAGGAGAAACCATCGCACAATACCCAACATCGTACTGGTAGCAGATCATCTTGTAGCGCCGGGCCGGGTCCGGATCCTGCCGGTCTTTCATGACACTGGCCAATAGCCTGTCGGTCACAGCGTTGTGTGGTTTGCCATTGTTCGACGGAATCGTTCCTTCGTGAGACTTGTCCCAGTGAATTCCGTCACGGCTGGTGGCATAGAAGGTCGTTTCTCGGGAAAAGTAATCGCCTGCTGTTCCGAGATACCACATCTTGAACAGCTTTTCGTCGCTGTCGTACAGCACCGATCCGTACATTTGCAGGTGCGATCCTTCACATGGCTGATCGACCTTTACCAACGGCTTGTCAGAAACCTTGCGACCTTGGTGTAACGTGAAACTCACGCCTTTTGCTTCGTAGACCAGTTCCTGGTCAATCAATAATTGGGACTTCGAAGCCACATCGACCACGGTCTTCTGTGGCCTGGCTGATGCAACCGGCACCCAGCCTGGCAGGAAGAATATCACCAGTATCGAATAGTAAGTCGACCGATAAATCGCAACCCGATACGATATGCACTTGTTGTTGGAGACCAAGCTGTTTTGAATCACATTTTTCATCGGCGTTTCCTTCTATAAGCAGATGGTAAAAGCGTTGCCGCTATGTCGGTCGAATGCCGACAAATTGCCGGGAAAAGTAGCATGTCGGTGTCGTCAAGTCTTGTATCTTATTATGCGAGATAGCAGGGTGATCCTCAAAGCATTAGAACGTCTTACGTTGCCTGGCACCGGGATACTCACATCTTCGAGGGGACGGTTGTTCAAGACCACGCGACTGTGGCTGGGAAGGTGTGGAATTGGAACTGCCGGGTTATCCTGTTCGAGCTGGTAATAGTTGTCCAGGGATTTGGCGGCGGTTTCCCCCGGGACACCTGCCGCACCGGTAAAAGATCTCCTTTTAAAGGCAAGATCGACTCACTTGCCACCGCGGGGCCACAAACTCGATCTCAACATTGCCGACCGGCTTTCCCGTGAAGTTTGCAAGTAATACGGCCCTTTCTTTTAGCCGCTACATCGTCATTCCCTTCTCAGGATGGAGTTCAGAAATGTAAATGTTGGCGCACCGAAGTTCCGAAGTCCTAGTTTGGATTCGATGGCATCATTTCCCATGCTCTAAAACGGGGAACCCTGGTAGAACCGCCCTGGGAGAATAAGGCAACTTGCCGGCTGTCTTTTCGAGTCGGATAGATCCGCCGCATGACCGCCTGGCGTTTATTGGCGAACACTTCGATGACCGATTTATCAACGAAGATACGTAATTCGAGCGGTTCCTGATCTTTGAGCAGGAGCGGTCCACTTTCAATAGATTTTGGGCCTTCACCCAGGCTTGCTTGGGTCGTATCAATCTTCAGTTTCTTTTCTATGGCATCGTAGTACACCAACGTCTTTTCCTCCCCATCGGGTGACGCGCAGACCTGCACGCCAAACTGGTCGGCGTTATCGGGTTCCATTTTCAGAAGAATCTCCAAGCTGTTGCTTTCGATCTGGTCGATCTTTTTCTCGCTGTCCGCATCGATGGTAAACGGCCCCTGATCGATTGGATTGTAACGTAGTTTTTCGATTTCTTTGGGCGGCCACATTTGAAGCTTGTTGTCGTCGCCCAACGTGAGGACTCGCGGCAAGCTAAAGGTGCCTGACCACCCGCTTTTCTTGATTGTGCTCTCGTTGCGACGATCGAATATCCAAGCCCACATAATTTCACGCCCTTGGTCATCTCGGAGACTCTCAGGAGCAAAAAAGTCTGCGTCGATCCAACTCATCCTTCCGTGAGTCTCTGGGAAAAACCGCTCGTCCTGAAAGGTGCCCACGTAGTACTGACAGCCTCTGGTGTGACTGATGAATAACAGTATGTCTTTCTCGCCGAGTTTGAAGAATTCCGGACAGGCATTGTCTTCGTCCACCGCCGTCCATTTGCGATCAGATTGATAAAGGCGATGCAGGTACTCCCAATGGATCAGATCGTCCGATTTGAAAAGGAACAGGAAATCGCCGGCATCCTTTGGTTTGAGGTTGTTGCCAAAACTGCGCAGGTAGTAAAGATTGCCGAGGGCAGCATAATAGTGCCCTTCATCAAGCCAGACGACCGGGTCAAAGACGCTGTAAATGCCATAGTGGGGGTCGTCTTTTAATACAACTTCAGGGATGACCGGATTGTGGGGACTCTTGGTCCAGGTGTCGAGATGATCGTCGGTACTTGTCGCTAAGCACATGCCTGCCTGGAAACCATGGTAAGCGATGGTCGGTACGCCGTTTTTATCCAGAAAGGCACAACCGCTGAACATACCGTGGTCCGGCCCATCGGGCTCTCCCGCCTGCGCAACACTTCGAGCGCGACGTGCTGCCAATTCTGGCCAGCCGCTGCCACGGTTGCCACGGCGCGGACACGCAGAAATCGGGGCTCGACCTGCGCACGGTGACTGACATGCTCCGTGGTGGCAAGAATGGGCCTGCCGTCGTTCGAGGCGAGCCCAACCGCAGCTACCTCATGCAGCTTGTTCAGCGAGGCACGATGCCACCCGAGGGCGCGGAGCGACCGACCGCGGACGAAGTATCGATCATCGCCCGTTGGATTCGCCACGGCATGTCGGCCGACGAGCAGGTCGTCGAGACGGCACGTCCCGCGGAGGTCAGCGAGAAAGACCGGCAGCACTGGGCCTTTCAAAAGCTTACCTCTGTGGAGCCTCCTGTGGCGAAGGCGGCCCAGCGCGTTCGCACGCCGATCGACAACTTCCTGCTGGCCCGGCTCGAGCAAGAGGGGCTTGGTTATTCACCTGAAGCCGACCCCGTGACACTCATCCGGCGGGCGCACCTCGACCTGACCGGACTTCCGCCATCGCGCGAGCAAGTGGACGAGTTTTTGGCCGACACTTCCCCGGGTGCATTCGGACGGTTGATTGACCGCTTGCTCGATTTGCCCGCATTCGGCCAGCGCTGGGCCCGGCACTGGTTGGACGTCGTCGGGTACGCCGACACGGTCGGTTTTGATGTCGACGTCGAGATCCTCCAGGCCGTTGGCAAGTGGCGCTATCGCGACTACGTTATCGATGCTTTTAACAACGACAAGCCGTACGACCGGTTTATCACCGAGCAACTGGCCGGCGATGAAATGGTTCAATGGCGCGGGGCAGATCGCTATACGGACGAGATTCGTGAGCACCTGGTTGCGACCGGTTTCTTGCGCACGGCTCGTGACGAGACCCACGAACCGGTAAGCAATATCCCCCTCAATTACTTCGAAGTACTGCATAACACCCTCGAAATCGTGGGCAATAGCTTGTTGGGACTCACGATGCAGTGTGCCCGCTGTCATAGCCACAAGTTCGATCCAATTCCGCAGGAAGATTACTATCGTCTGATGGCCCTATTCACCCCGGCTTACAACCCCGACAAGTGGAAACCTGTCTACGCATACAAGTCTTACATTGATGACCGCACCCTGGTTGATGTTTTCGAAACGGAAAATGACGAGATCCGGAACCTTGACCAGCGTATCTCGGAGTTGAATCCAAAGATCGACGCGTTGCGCGAGCCGACCCGCCGGCGGCTCTTTGAAGACAAGCTGGGGGACCTGCCCGAGCCGATCCGTGGCGACGTCAAGGCGGCGCTCGAAACGGCTGAAGATCAGCGGACCGATGCGCAGAGGGAACTGGTGGATAAATACGGTCACACCCTGGTGATCGCCGACGACCAGGTGACCGACGCGCTGAGCGATGACGATCGCGCCACGCTCAAATCGCTGCAGGACCAGGTCGCAGAGTTCGACCGGCAGCGGAAATCTTGGGGGAAGATTCAGGCCCTGTTCGACGTGGATACGCCACCGTCCACTTTCCTGTTAACACGTGGAGAATACCTGAAACCAGGCAAGGAGGTTGTTCCCGGTTTTTTGCGTGTGCTGTGTGAATCGGACGCGGAGGCGGCCCCTCTGATTGAGCCGATCGGCAGTGATTCAAGCGGGCGCCGTACCGCCCTGGCACGGTGGTTGACCGATGCCCAGACACCGGCTGGTGGGCTGGTGACACGCGTGATGGTCAATCGCATCTGGCAACACCTGTTGGGCGCGGGACTCGTGCGGACGCCGGGAAATTTTGGGATCCAAGCTGAGCCGCCAACGCACCCTGAACTGCTCGAGTGGCTCAGCCGGCGCTTCGTCGACGATGGCTGGCGGATCAAGCCGTTTATCAAGCTGGTCATGACCTCCAGTGTGTACCGGCAGACGTCGAAATACAGCACTCCCGCCGCTGAAGTGCAGACTGGTGACGAAGCAACTCCTCAGGACAAATCTGCTCCCCTTAATCCGCAGTCCGAAGTCCGTGAATCGACTTTGATCGATCCCGAGAATAAACTGCTTTGGCGGATGCGTCTGCGTCGGCTGGAAGCGGAGGTTGTGCGGGACTCGATTCTCGCAGTCAGTGGAAAGCTTGACAACGCGGCGGGTGGCCCGCCGGTGATGCTCAAGTCCCGCTCGGACGGCAAAATCGTGATCGATGAATCGAAGCTGCCGACGGCGACCGCAAAGTGGCGGCGCAGCGTTTACCTGGTGGTTCGCAGGGCAAATAACCTTTCGATGCTCTCGGTCTTTGACCAACCATTGATCTCGACAACCTGCTCGCGCCGCGATACCTCGGCCGTGCCACTTCAATCGTTGACCATGCTCAACGGCGAGTTCGTGGCCGAGCACGCGCAATATTTTGCTCGCCGATTGGTCGAGCATTCTAGGGCCGAACCGGCGGAGCTGATCACGGCAGCCTACCGTGTCGCGCTGGCCCGACGAAAATGAGGTTGCCTTGTGCACTTCAGCACTGACGCGACAGGCTGATTTGTACCGCGAAAGTGGAGTTCCGGACGAACAAGCAAAGCAACAGGCCGTCACTGAGCTGTGCCATACGTTGCTGAATACCAGCGAGTTTTTGTACGCGGAGTGAAAAAGCCCGTCATGACCATATCGTTTGCTGATTCTGATCCGACCCATCGCCGGCTGCCGAGGCGCGACTTCCTGCAGACATCGACGCTTGGCATTGGCGGGCTTGCGTTGGCCCATCTGCTCAAATCAGACGGGTTGCTGGCCGCCGGCCGCCGTGATCCACAGAGGACGGGCGGGACAGATCTACGGTCACGGTTCGGCCATTCCGAACCGCAGGCCAAGGCGATGATCATGCTCTTCCAGACCGGTGGACCGAGCCAGATGGACTTGTTTGATCCCAAGCCCGAGTTGCAAAAACGAAGTGGCCAACAGCATTCTGAACAGGTCGAGGCCTTTCAGCCGGGTAGCCAGGACAACACCCTACTGGGCAGTCCTTTCAATTTCAAAAAACACGGTAGCTCGGGAATGGAAATTTCCGAATTACTGCCCCACATTGCCTCGACCGTAGATGACTGGTGCCTGGTGCGTTCGATGTACAGTGAAAACAATAATCACCCGCAGGCGACTCGCTGCCTGAACACAGGCAAGATTTTTCCTCATCGTCCTTCTCTGGGTACCTGGATCAGCTATGCTCTGGGCACGGAGAACCAGAACCTGCCGGACTTCGTCGTGTTGCGAGACCCGAACGGTTATCCCAACGGAGGTACCACATTATTTGACAATGGCTGGCTGCCAGCCCTGTTTCGCGGCACCGAGATCCAATCGCGCGGGGCCGCCGTGTTGAACCTGCACCCTACCGAGGAGGCGCCGCCGGGCGTACAACGCACTAATCTGGAATTGTTGGGTCAATTGAACGAACACCGCCGGCAGCTTTACCCGCTGGAAAGCGACCTGGAGGCCCGCATCCGTAATTACGAACTGGCCGCTCGCATGCAGCAAAATGCCGAGAAGGTCCTCGATCTTTCCGGCGAGTCGGAAGCGACGCAAAACCTGTACGGGTTGAACAATCCGAAAACAGAAAACTACGGCAGGCGCTGCCTGATGGCCCGCCGAATGGTCGAGTCGGGTGTCCGTTTCGTCCAAGTGCTGGTGCCGGTCAACAATGACGGCATGCCCTGGGACCAGCATACCCACCTCAAGCCCGGGCTGGAGAAGATTTGTCCACAGGTCGACAAGCCAACGGCAGGCTTGATCCAGGATCTAAAGCAACGCGGTCTGCTGGATAGCACGATCGTGATGTGGACGGGCGAGTTCGGACGCCTGCCGATCTCCCAGTACGGAAATGGTCGTGACCACAACCGCCACGCCTTCAGTCTGCTCTTGGCCGGTGGTGGCTTCAAGCCGGGCCACGTTCACGGGGCGACCGACGATTTCGGCCACCGGGCCACCGAATCACGCGTGGGCTGCCCCGATCTGCACGCGACCTTGCTACACCAACTTGGTCTGGATCACACCCAGCTCTACTTCCGTCACGCCGGGCGTGAGGAACGGCTCACCGACCCCGAGGTGACTGGCGCCCACGTCGTCCGGGAGTTGTTGTTGAAGCCCCAGGACCGCACGTTTGCTTGACGGGAACTTGTGGATACTTGTGTATAACAACGGGAGAAAGGAGTCGTACCAGCCCCACACAGTGGCCACAACAAACGCAACAAGTCGCAAAAAATAATCGACGGCAAGTGACCTGCAAAAACAACAGCTCAATAAAAATTCCGTATTTCAGACGGATGCACCCCGGTACAAAATTTCTGACAGCGGGCTAGCTTCCCCGCTAGGGGACGAACTATGCGAGCTTTCTCAAGGGAATACGGCATCTCCCGGCAATTGTTTCCACCGGTTTTCCAAAGAGGAATTTTTTGAAGCACTTTCGTTGCTCAAGAACATCATGGAAAATAAAGCGCAGGGAGACCAATGATGGACGAAATGTTGTTTGATTTCCTGGCTTACGAATTCTTTGTCGATGGCCTCGCGGAACCTACGGAGATCGCCTGCCCAGCGTGCAGTGAGCTTCTCGTTTACATCGTGGACCGCGAGATCTACTTTTGCCAGGCGTGCGAAACGGCCTATGCAGACGACACATAGGACTAAAGCAGGTTGTAGACATACCTGTCTCTTACTGGTTGCTCTCTCTGTTCTGCTTTACGGTTGTAAAAGTTGATAAGACAAATTTTTGCAGACCGCCGGTTCGAATGCGAGCGACCTGTGCGGCGGGTCTTGTTTGGACGGGAGGTACAGCCGATAATTGTGCTTTGGGCTTGATCCGTGCAGGAGTACAAGGTTGAATCGCATCGTGTTGAATCGCATCGTCAACACTCACCCGGATACTCGGTGTGAAAATGGCTGGTAGCCTACGATGATCCAAGAACAACAGATCCACAAACCGTACAGCCTCACGGAACAACAGGTCGAGCATTTCCAAGTCTTCGGCTTTCTTATTCGGAGGAAGTTATTCAGCCCAGATGAAATGCAGCAGATCCAGGACGAGTTTGACAGACGACTGGATGCCATCCAGCGCGACGCCGGGCCGAAGGAAGAACACCAGTTCGACAACTGGCCCAATCGAAATCCCGACTCGCCTTACCTCGCCAGTTTGTTGGAAGATCCGCGGATCTACGTGCCGTCCGAACAGCTATTGGGCCCCGGTGCCGTGCCGGTCCATTCGAATTCCAACAGCTATTTTGAAGACACCCCCTGGCATCCCGATACCACGGATTGCCATTTGCTGACGATTAAGAACGTTATGTACCTGCAACGTACGACGCCTGAGTGGGGAGCCTTGCGGGTGATACCTGGTTCGCACCAGTCTCCGCTTTACGACGAGCTGCGGCGTATTGGCATCCAGGGGACCAGCGGTGACAAACCTCGATTCTTCACAGAATCGGGGATGCGGGCCGAAGACATTCCTTGCCACGTATTTTCTTCCGAGCCCGGCGACTTGATAACGTTCAACGAACGGACCTGGCATGCGGCCTTCGGTGGCTATATGGACCGCCGGACCTGTACCTTTAATTTCTACAGCGATCCTCGAACGGCCGCCGAAAAAGAAGACCTGCGGAGTCAGGCGGCCTACTACCAGAAATCAAGGAAATCATTGGGAACCATTGGCCCGCAATACCATCCCTGGTGGTTGTCCAACCCCGGCAACGGCGCTCGCCGCACGCGTTGGATCGAGTGGTTGGATGAATGGGGGTTTATTGAAGCAGATAACCGTTAGCAATGTGGCTTGCCCCCACGGCAGGCTTAAACTTTATCCAAGCGATGCTTTTTACGCTGCGGAATCTAGTGCAGAAACGTCACAGCGTGGACCAGGTCCGCTCGGCGTGACTTGGAAATAATCTGGTCCACACGATGGCGCTTCTGTGCCAGCTGAAAAAATCCTTTCGGGGCCTCTGGTCCAGTTAGATTCTCTCACTTTCCCTGAGCCAATTTTAGGGGGGAGGTCATGGCGTCATCATAGATTTTCCAGTCGCGTCGTTGGAAGTGAACTACCGGTCCCTGGCGATATCGGCTGGGCAGGACTCGCGTACAGCAAACCATCGTGATTAAATTGAATGTTATAAGAATCCCTCCACTTGGTGCCCTTGGGCGAACTGCATAAATTCGAATACGGCACCATCTTTAAGGATGAACGCCACGTGCAGTGCCTCGACCGCTTCGAACGGTTCCAGCAATATCTCTTCTCCCTTGATGCTCGCCTCCAGATCATCCACCACGAAAGCCATGTGCGGAAGTTGGCGTAACGGACCGGTTACCGGACTAGCTGGTTCATACCGCAGGTATTCAATGCGGTAGGGATGATCGTTCGGTCTGGTTACCCAGACCTTTGTCTCCGGGATGTAAATTTCGTCCGGTTGCTTTTCGTCGGTGGTCACGCCGACGTGGTTGAACTTCCGCATGAGAGACTCCCGAATGATCAGACAGTCAAGCCGCAAGCACCCCAGCAATGCTGCGATCAAGAATCAATACAACCTCGTCAATCTGTTCGGCGGTCATGATAAGCGGTGGCCCCAGAGCCCACCAGTGTGAATCGAAACGCGTCAGTAGACCGTATTCGAGCGACCGGTGAACTGACCTTTCCCCCAGCCTTTGTACCAGGTTGAGTGAAAAAATCGGGTTCAATGAACCCATTCCCAACTTGTGAACCCGTTGGAATGCGAGAGAACCGGGCAGACTTCTGCTGCGAGTCGATTCAGGAGCCTTTCTTGCTAAGGGGCATCGCTTTCTGTACGATTTGCTTGCGGTGATAGGGAGGATACGTTCTGATCCCTCACCGCTTCCGTTCGAGACTCTCCACATAAAGAAATTTTCTGAAATGGTTCATCTCAAGCCAACCGGTTGCATCTCGCTCGCATTCTTGCTGTTGTCGGTCTTGTTCGGCTGTAGCTCTGCCAGGGAGGAAACCGACCGAGCGGGGGAAGAGAGCACAGAGGGTCCCTTTGTACTGGGAGATTTGGTCAAGCCTTTTGACCCACCCACCCTGGAAGAGTTGGAAAAGAAAGTGAAGGAGAACGGTGGCTGGGTAGACCAGCCGGTACTCGACAGCCTTGAATTGCTCCGCAAACGCCAGGCGAAAGAGCCCATTTTAACGACGGTCGATGAGGCCCTTAAACTTCACAACGACTCGGAAGAGGACAATGCGAAGATTCTCAGTGCCCTGGGGCGGCTTCCCAATGACCATAGCGAGGTCGACTTCAATGCGCAAATAACCCGTGCCACGCCCCAGGCGCTCAATAATCAAAATCCGCTGCTGGCCAGTACCATGACCGAGTTTGAGGTGAGTGGATTGACCAGTTTCGGACTGTTCGGGTTTGACTGGAAGTTTATGCCATTTGCCTCTGTGGATTCAGTTGTGTCGTGGCAAACCAGCAAGGGTGGTTACTACGACAAGGTCATCATGCGCGACGATCTCCTGTGGAGCGATGGGACGCCGATCACTGCACATGATATCGAATTCAGTTTCAAGGTGATCATGTCGTCGCAGGTTCCTATTCGTGCACAGCGAACCGGCACGGATGAGATTAAGTACGTTAAAGCCTACGATGACCAGACCGTGGTTTATTTTCACAACAATCCCCTGGTAACCAATGTCTGGAACGTTAATTTCTCGATTATTCCGAAACATGTCTATGAACAATCTATTTCAGAAGATCCCACGCTCAACGATAGCGACTACCATGTGCAACTCGAGGAAACACCAGTCACCGGCGGTAGTTTTGAAGTCGTCAATCGCGATCAGGTCGAAGTTGTGCTCAGGCGAAGAGAATCCGCCTACATGTTTAAGGGTAAACAGGTACGTGACAAACCATTTTTCGAAACGGTGCGGTTGCGTATTATTCCCGAGGCCAGCGTACGCCTGCTGAGCCTCGAAGCGGGTGATATCGATGAGATGAACCTGGAGCCCCAGCAATGGAGTGATCAAACGAACGGCGATGATTTTTATCGGCGTTGTACCAAGGCGCGTGGATTGGAATGGACCAGTTTTTCATTCCAGTGGAATGGCAATACTCCGTATTTTAAGGACCCGCGCGTCCGGCAGGCGATGACGTATGCTTTTGACCATGCCGAGATGCTTGGCATTCACCGCAAGGGGCTCGACCAGGCCTGCACGGGAACCTTTCACCCAACTTCGCGCTGGTACCCGGGCAATAACAATGCCATTGGCGTCAAGATTGAGCCCACAAAACAAGACCTGGAAAAGGCGGGAAAGCTGCTTGAAGAAGCAGGGTGGATTGATTCCGATGGCGATGGCTACCGCGACAAGGAAATTGATGGTAGGCGACGAAAATTTGAATTTACCATCATCGTACGTAATGCCAGGGAACGGATTGATCTCTGTGAGTTGCTTGCCCAAAATCTGCGACTTGTTGGAGTCGCCTGCAATGTCAAGCCACTCGAGTCGGCGACACTGCAGGACAAGATGTTCAACAAGCAGTTCGTGGCCGCCTATGGCGGTTGGGGAACAGGAGCCGATCCCGATACATCCGACAATATCTGGGGTAGCGGACAGCAGCGAAATTATGTGAGTTACAGCAGTCCAGTAGTCGACGAGTTTTTTGAAGAGGGACGCAAGCTCGAAAAGGATCGCAAGTTGTGGAAAGAACTCAAGGCCTGGAAGGATCCCGAGGTACGCGAGTATCTGGGCCTCGACGAGGAACTGGCTGAATCACAGCCTACTCGAGAAGATTGTTACGCCGCGATTCACGCGATTCTCTGGCGGGACCAGCCTTACACGTGGCTTTTTTATCGCAATGCCTATCACGGGTTCAACAAGCGGTTGCGAGGTTATAATTTCAGCCCGCGGGGTGTCACCGGCTACGGGCCCGGCTTTGGTAGTTTCTGGATGCCAGCCGAGCAATAAACTGCCATATCGAGCAATGGGTTGTTCTCTCTGTCGGACCGGCGTTGACGCCATACTTTCGGGGTACTAAGACTTCGGCATGTTGAATTATCTCATCCGCCGCGTCGTGTTTGGATTTGGCACCCTGCTGGTGATTACCTTTGCGGTTTACGCCTTGATTCGTCACATGCCAGGCACACCACTCACGCTCGATTTGGCGGAGATGAGCCTTGATCAACAGATCAGTTCGTCAGAAATGAAACGTTTGGAACGGCAGTACCATCTCGACCGGCCCTGGTACGTTGGCTATTGGCTCTGGGCTGGAAAGCTCTTTCACGGTGATCTAGGACGGTCGATCAAGGAAAAAAAACCGGTGTCGCGGGTGATTGGAGAACGCGTCCCCCGAACCTTGTTGCTCTCGGGTACCTCGCTGATCCTGTCTTACTTGCTGTCGCTTCCGCTGGGACTCTACAGTACGGCACGAAGCGGTCGGTTGGACGAGCGGGTGGTAAGTACTTTTCTCTACATGCTCTATGCCGTACCAACGTTTGTGGCGGGACTGCTACTGTTGGTCTTTTTCTACAAAGATCTTGCCGGAACACCATTTCAACTCGAGCCGGGGATGTTCAGCCGTAACTACAGCCAGTTGAGCACGCTAGGGCAGGTCCTTGATGTGGCAAAACATATGATTCTTCCAGTGGTTTGTTTTACTTATGGGTCCCTGGCTTATTACAGCCGTTTTATCAAATCGAACATGGAAGAAGTTGTTCGGCAGGATTACATCCGCACGGCCAAGGCAAAAGGTGTGGGGCCTTTGCGCGTGTTACTGCACCACGCCTTTCGCAACACGTTGATACCCTACGTCACGATGATTGGTCTCACACTACCTGCGCTAATCGGTGGCTCGGTGGTGCTGGAATATATTTTCAATTGGCCTGGTATGGGCACATTGTACCTGCAGGCGCTCTCCCAGCGGGACTACCCGGTGATCATGGGGCTGACACTGATGTTCTCCGCCTTGACATTACTGGGCCAGTTGCTGGCAGATCTCCTCTACGCAGTTGTTGATCCAAGGATTTCCTACCAATAAAAGTGTGCTGTAAATTCACGTCGCGAGCAGCTGAAAACATTACCGCTTGATGAAACTCCAAGACCTTGCCGGGAAGGCTTATGCCTGAATCACCTCCCCATCATGAAGCCGCGTCGCGCGTCCCAGTCAGCCACTCTCCCGGTTTCTGGGCGGAGGCCTGGGGCCGTTTCTGCAGACAGAAATTGGCGATGACAGCTCTGGTGTTCGTGGGCCTGTTGGCTGTTTTGGGAATTTTTTCGCCCGCGATCGTAGGCACCAAGCCAATCATTTGCCATTACAAGGGTGGGCTCTACTTCCCGGCGATGGGGTACTTCCGGGAGAGTTGGGAAAATCCGGTTTTTATCACCGACGGCGTGATTTATAACTATCCGCAAAAGCTCAAAGAAAAAGATCCTCAGAGTTGGGCGGTCTGGCCACTTATCTATCAGGATCCCTTGCGCCGTGTGCGCGCCGGTGAGATAGACGGGTCCACAGGCAATCCGATTGGCATGGCAGGACAGCCGAGTCGGCACAATCTTTTTGGTACCAACGATCTGGGTGAGGATGTGTTTGCCAAAATGGTACACGGAACTCGGATTGCGCTATTGATTGGTTTTGTCTCAACGGGAATCGCTGCCGTGATTGGCATCGCAATCGGGGCAATCGCCGGATTTTTTGGCGGTTGGATCGACTGGATTCTGTCGCGGATTATTGAAGTCATGATGTGCATCCCTACCCTCGTGTTGATTCTAGCACTCATTTCGATTATCGAAAAACCGACGATCTGGCACCTGATGGTGGTGATCGGTGCCTTTGGCTGGACGGGAATTGCCCGGCTGACCCGCGCCGAATTTCTCAAATTGCGGCAGTTGGAGTACGTGGCCGCGGCACGCGCCCTTGGTTTTCGCTGGTCACGACTGATGTTCCGTCATATCCTTCCCAATGCGCTGGCGCCTGTCATTGTGCCGATCACGTTCGGGATTGCAGCCGCAATCCTGCTGGAAACAACACTTGGTTTTTTGGGCATCGGTGCTCCAGATAAAACGAGTTGGGGAAGACTCCTCAATGAAGGTAAAGCAAATTTGCAAATGTGGTGGCTGATCGTTTTCCCGGGAGCTGCTATTTTCCTCACCGTGCTGGCCTACAACCTGATTGGAGAAGGGATCCAACAGGCCACCGATCCCACCTTGAAAGCATCAAAACATTAACCCCAGATCAAACCCGTTGCGAGCCTTTGATTTATTTTCACAATTCCTCCAAACGCTGATGGTGGTAGCAAACGCCACCACCGCGAGACCTCGTACCGACTATGAACCTGCTTGATATTCAAGATTTGCGGACCTATTTCCACACCGAGGAAGGTGTGGTCAAAGCAGTGGATGATGTCTCACTCCAGTTGGAAGAGGGACATACCCTGGGGATTGTGGGTGAGTCGGGATCGGGTAAATCGGTGACGTCTCTTTCAATCATGCGGTTGCTCGCAGGCAGTGCGAAGATCGAAACGGGTCGGATTGCTTTTTTGGGCAAAGACCTGGTGGGATTATCGGAACGGGAGATGCGGAAGATACGGGGTGGAAATATCAGCATGATTTTTCAGGAACCCATGACCTCTCTCAACCCCGTTTTCACAACGGGAAGCCAGGTGGTCGAAGCCATTTTGCTCCATCAAGATGTTTCCCCCGCAGAAGCCCGCGAGCAGACGATTGCACTTTATGACGAGGTTGGTATCCCCAATCCGCAGCAACGGGTCGACGACTACCCACACCAGATGTCTGGAGGGCAGCGGCAGCGAGTGATGATTGCGATGGCCCTTTCCTGCAATCCCAAAGTGTTGATTGCCGACGAACCTACAACGGCGCTGGATGTAACCACCCAAAAACAGATTCTGGATATGATCCGCCAGTTGCGCGACAAACGTGGCATGTCGGTGATCTTCATCACGCATGACCTCGGGGTGATCGCCGAGATTGCCGACGACGTTGCCGTCATGTTCGGGGGAAAACTAGTAGAGTACGGTGATGTCGTGCAAATCTTCTCTGCCCCGCAGCATCCCTACACCAAAGGCCTGTTGGCGTGTCGCCCCAGGCTGGATACTACCTATCGACGTCTGCCTACGGTGGGCGATTTCATGGAGGTCGATGAGGGGGATGGGGCATCACGCCTGGTCGAGAAGAAAATCGATGATGCAAAGGTGGAGCAGCTCAAGACCCAGGGGCGTGGCCGCCTGCTGCACCCAGGGAGTCTGCCGAGTGTGACTACCAGTTCGAGACCCGGCCCCGACACGATCTCGGACATAGTGGTCCTATCGGACGAAGCCGTGCCACTGCTGGATGTCCACGATTTAAAGGTCTATTTTCCGGTGCGCCGGGGACTCTTGCAGCGCGTGGTCGGCACAATCAAGGCGGTGGACGGCATAAGTTTCACCGTTTATCAGGGGCAAACCCTGGGACTCGTCGGTGAATCGGGATGCGGTAAAACAACCACCGGTCGTGCTCTTCTCCGCCTGATCGAACCCACCAGTGGAAAAGTCCACTATCAGGGTACGGACCTGGCCCGCTTGAGCAGTCGAGCACTGCGAATCATGCGCCGTCGGTTGCAGATTATTTTTCAGGACCCTTACGGTTCTCTGAATCCCCGCATGACCGTCGAGACGGCACTGATTGAACCGATGCGACTGCACGCAGTCGGCACATCGCGCGCAGACCGTGTGGACCGGGCAGTCGCTCTCTTGGAAGAAGTCGATCTGGAAGCTGCACATTTGCGACGTTATCCGCACGAGTTTTCGGGTGGCCAACGGCAGCGGATCTGTATTGCCCGAGCGCTTACGGTGGAACCGGAATTTCTTGTCTGCGACGAATCCGTATCGGCCCTCGATGTTTCTGTCCAAGCCCAGGTGCTTAATCTGCTCAAAGATCTACAGGAACGGCGCCAGCTGACCTACATTTTTATCAGCCACGATCTATCCGTAGTGAAGTTCATGTCCGACATGATGGCCGTCATGAATGAGGGGAGAATCGTGGAATTTGGGCCTTCGGAGTCGATCTATGCAAATCCGCAGCAGGTCTATACCCAGAAGCTGATTGAGGCAACGCCCAATGACGACATCGATCATATCCGCCAGCTCAAGCAGCAGCGCCTCGATGCCCTAAAGCAGCGAACCGGGTAGGAACGTACCGGTTATTTTTCCGAGATTATTTGCAGTCGAACAATCCAAGAGTTTGGTCGGGATTTCTTCGCCAATTGCCCTGGATGCGTCGGTCACGGCCTGGACCAGTTTTTCGCCCCTCCGCGCCGTCATAGAGCTCGTTTGCATACGCGTAAAACACTCGATCCCTGAATTCGCGCGTTGCCTTCAATTTCCGGATGGCGTTTGCGTAGATGCCGCTATAACAAACGTGTTGACGTTACTCATGACGTACTTTACGCGGAAAGTTTCAGTTGACACCGCCAACTCGCCGAGCGGCGGCCCAAAGATCAACTCATGGAGAAGTAGTTTCGGTATTGAACGAATCACGAGGCTTTGAATCTGGCCAGTGCCTTCGCTGTGAACAACGAGCTTATGCTTGCCTGCCGACAGAAACCACATTGCCTCGTTCGTGCCCTTCTCCCCGGCCTCCAAGACAATCATGTCACTTGTCCCACTTTCAGGCTCAACCGAGAGACGCACTTGACCTCCCTGGGCATCCACTTTCGCGGCAACGTAAAGCCAGCGGATTTTGGGACTCGTGAATGGTTAGCTCTTTTCGCCTTTCACGGCGCCTGGCCGAACGTTCAGAAGTACCCGAAAACCTCCAACTCGATGTTTGACACGCAGCGCTATCCTGCCACAATTAGGCCTGCGCGGGCCCGTTGAGGCCCTGAACCCGGATTAAAATTCCTTTCAGTCGGAATGATCGAAGTTTTCATTTGAGGCGACCATTTCTGCGCTGCGAACTTGAAAGAGCGCAAGTAATCGCTGAGTCCATTTTCTACCTCAATACAATGTCTGCAGAAAGTGCCCCCCAGGCCGCTCCGGAAAATCCAGGCCCCTCCCCGCCCGCAGAGGTCAAAAAGCCCAACGTTAAAGAGCGCCTGTTATCTTTGGACGCCTTTCGCGGGCTGATTATGCTGTGTTTGGTTTGCGGCGGCTTTGGTTTGCGAGGCGCACCAAGACGCCATCTGGAGACCAACCCCGATTCCGGATTCTGGCAGTGGGTCAATTATCAATTCAATCACACCCAATGGAACGGATGCAGCGTGTGGGACATCATCATGCCATGCTTCCTGTTCATGGTTGGCATGGGCATGGCTTATTCCTCCTCCAGAAGAAAACAGGAGGGACAATCCTTTCGAGACCTTTTAAGACATGCCATTAAGCGCTCGGTCATCCTGATCATTCTCGGTTTTGTCCTGGATGATTTATCGAAGGGGTATCTATATGTCAGTCTGTCGAATGTGCTGATCGTAATGGGATGTGGGTACACATTCCTTTTCCTCATTAGCCTTTACCCTTTCAAAACTCAGGTCAAAATTGCCTGCGCTATTCTGGTTGTAACGTGGATAGCCTTTGAACTTTACCCCGGGGCCGGCATTGATTTTGATTCCCCTGGTCTGAGCGTAGAAAAAAGGGCCTGGGCTGAAGAACACTTGAACGGTGTTCGCGATCCCTGGCACGCAGGAGCAAATCTCAGCACTCCGATTAATAATTTCCTGGTTGACTGGGTCCCGGGTGGTAAATTCAAAAACGGGATCAAAATCCATGTCAAACTTGGGCCGGTCTCCTATATTCAGTTTGTGACTGCTATCGTTACGATGCTCTTTGGGCTCTGGAGTGGCCTGCTGATAAAATCGGATAGATCCCAGAAAGACAAACTGAAGATATTAGTAATTTCCGGCTGCGTCTTGATGTTGCTGGGCATGATTCTTGATGTGACCGGCATATGCCCCATCATCAAAAGATTGTGGACCCCGAGTTTCACTTTGTATGTTGGAGGAGTATCAATCCTCCTCTTTGCGTCCCTTTTCTGGATCATCGACGTCATGAGATTCAAGTGGTGGGTTTACCCTTTTGCCTGCATGGGCATGAACTCACTTTTGATGTACTGCCTGGAAAAGGTGCACTTCGGCACTTACATCAAACAGAGTTTGGAAATTTATTTCGGCGATGGTTTGTTTTCCCTCTACGGCCTGATTGATAGCCCGAACAGTGGTATTTCGGGATCGGTAATCATCGCTGCTGTGTACTTGCTTATCTCCGTATGGCTGTACCGCCAGAAGATATTTATTACGATTTAGGATAACAACTCTCTAGCGCAGAGAACCTTCTGGTCTATGACCTTGCCCCGTTGTTTGTACCAGTCCAGGCGAGAGCTGGCGGATCCTCGAGCAACGTATCAAACCACTCCCGGGCCAATAGCTCCTCGCGAAGCTTGCCGTTGAAGCTCTCGATGTAGCCGTTTGCCTGGCTCAATGAACAGCGTTTGTACTTCGACACGCTGGAACCAATCACGGACCCGGTTCGCTGTGAACTCTGGCCTGTCGTCACTGCGGATGTGCTGGCGTGTGCCGCAAAATGCAAACAGGGATTGCAGTACATCTATCACGTTCTGCGCGGTGAACGAACGGGCTACTTCGATTGCCAGGCATTCGCGAGTGATCCCGTCGATCACGGGCAAGAGTCTCAGTTATCGACCATCTGTGGTTCGGGCCGACAGGAAGTCGTACGACCAGACGTGGTCCTTCCGCTTTGCCCGATGACGCACGCAACTGTTCTCACTGCGTGCTGCGAGATTGGCCCACCAGACGATAGGGTCGACGCTCCGATACTTTCTTTGGCCCCAAACGACGACGGATCTCAGCAATTGTTTGCCGACGCCGTTGAGGGCTTGCCAGTTTCCCTTCGCGGCTTCCTTCAAGATGGCGTTGTCCAAGGTCTGATCTGCCACCAGCTTCTTCAGCCGTGTGTTCTCCTTCTGGAGGGCCTTCAGCTCCTTGGCCATCT
>CAUZEA010000031.1:0-53337 GCA_963578605.1 Planctomycetota bacterium | reverse complement strand
AAAACGGATTCGGGGTGATTGTTCCGGCGTCACCCACAGCCTCAGCCGCATCTTCAACCACGATGGCAATCCCAGAGCCTGAAAGCTTGACCCTCTGTTTTGTAATCTTGATCTTGTTGGCACGTTGGCTGGCACTAGGCGGCCTTTCGCACGGCATGCCGCGATCTCGAATTGCCTGATCGCACAACATTTTCGCTCCCGCCGAATTGGATCTTGCCGGGAACTCCAGGAAGAAACGGAAACCCAAAAAAAGCCTCGGGTAATGAGCATCACCCGAGGCTTAAAATGTTGATGGTTTGTCTTTTTTCAATACACGTCGTCCATGCCACCATGCCCTGGGCCACCGCCCTTTTTGTCCTTCTTGGGCGCTTCGGCAATCAAAGCATCCGAAGTAAGTAACAACGTGGCCACGCTGGCCGCATTTTGGAGAGCCGTGCGGGTCACTTTGGTCGGGTCAATGACACCCGCCTTCACCAAATCCTCATAGGAGTCCGTGGCCACATTGTAACCATAGTTGCTCGTCTTGCCGGAAACCTTCTCGCACACGATACCACCGTCCTGCCCAGCGTTGACTACAATCGCTTTCAATGGTGCACGACAGCTCCGTACGACGATATTGTAGCCCACCTCCTGGTCAGGGGTGGCATCTTCACCAATACTAATCTTGGTACTGGCACGTAACAGAGCGACTCCACCACCGGGCAAAATACCTTCTTCCACGGCTGCCCGCGTGGCGTGCAGGGCGTCCTCGACGCGAGCCTTCTTCTCTTTCATTTCGCTCTCGGTCGCAGCGCCCACGTTCACCTTGGCGACTCCACCGGATAACTTGGCCAGCCGCTCTTCGAGTTTTTCACTGTCATAGTCACTGGTGGCATTGGAGATTTCTTTGCGGATTTGATCAATACGACCCTTGATGTCTCCGCTCTTGCCACCGCCCGAGATAATCGTCGTATTGTCCTTGTCGATGATGATCTTCTTGGCCCGGCCAAGGTCTTCAAGTCCGATTCCCTCCAGCTTGATACCCAGGTCCTCGAAAATGGCCTGTCCGCCAGTGAGAACACCAATGTCTTCCATCATTGCCTTGCGTCGATCGCCAAAGCCCGGAGCCTTGACCGCACAGATATTAAAGGTGCCTCGCAACCGGTTGATAACGAGCGTCGCCAAGGCTTCACCCTCGATATCCTCAGCCACAATCAGGAGTGATTTTCCGCTATTGACCACCGATTCAAGCACGGGAACGAGATCCTTCACGTTCGTAATCTTCTTTTCGTGAATCAGTACATAGGCATCTTCCAGCACACACTCCATCGATTGATTGTCGGTAACGAAGTAGGGCGAAAGGTAACCGCGGTCGAACTGCATACCTTCAACCCACTCAACCTCGGTTGCCAGGCTCTTCCCTTCGTCAACTGTAATCACGCCATCTTTACCGACTTTTTCCATCGCTTCGGCAAGCATAATCCCGATCTCACGGTCCCCATTGGAAGCGACCGTACCGACCTGAGCCATCTCTTCGCTGCTCTTGATCTTGATCGACATCTTTTTGAGCTCTGCAGTGACGTCGTCCACCGCCTGCTCAATACCTTGTTTCATTTGGACCGGGTTTACCCCCGCGACTACGGCCCGCAGGCCTTCGTTGAAAATAGCCTCGGCCAAAATGGTTGCAGTGGTCGTTCCGTCGCCAGCCACATCGCTGGTCTTACTGGCAACTTCCTTGACCATCTGCGCACCCATATTCTCGTAAGTGTCCTCCAGTTCGATTTCCTTTGCCACGGTCACGCCGTCCTTGGTAACGGTTGGCGAGCCAAAACTTTTTTGGAGAATCACGTTGCGGCCCTTCGGACCAAGCGTGATTTTGACGGCTCTGGTCAGTTTCTGGACGCCGCGACGCATTGCATCGCGGGCTTCTTGCTCAAAGGCAATCATTTTTGCCATGGGGGGGCTCCTTAGTGTGTCAGCGGAAAAACCGTACCCAAACGGTGGACATGATTTCGATTACTTGTGTAGGGGGGACTGACAAGGGCCGAGTTGCGGGGAACCCGCCCCTTACTTGTATACAGTCGACTCTCGATCTATTTACTCGACGACCGCGAGAATGTCGTTTTCGCTCATCATCAGGTATTCCTCGTCGTCGATCGTGATCGTTTCTGGAGCGTAACTGGTAAACAGGACTCGGTCGCCCTTTTTGACCTGGCTCTCGCTGCGGCTACCATCGTCCAACAGCTTGCCAGTACCCACCGAAATGATTGTCCCTCGGGAGGGCTTATCTTTCGCCGAGTCGGGTAACACGATGCCACCAGTGGTGACATCTTCTGAAGCGTCGCGTTCCACGACCACCCGATCACCGAGAGGTTGAATGGCGAGTTTGGTTTTCTTTTTTTTCGTAGCAGTCGCCGGCATGGGAGCATTCCTCCTAGCAAAACTTAATGTGTGGGAAATTGATATGTTTGAGCGTGAATTTGTTTCGCAGATGGACCAATCTGGCCGTGCGAGGGATTCACCAGGGTGGTAAGCCGCCCGCACTGGCCAATAGCGGCGCGAATTACCTCACTGGTTGGCGCACAACGCCCCTCTCCACCGCGTCTCCTTATGCACTTAATGCAGTTATGCAACCGTCATGCCGAAACGGGGATTCCTCGTAAACGGATGCTGATACAAGGGTTGAGACCTGGAGCCCAACTCGTCCCATGCTGCCAGATTCGGCTACCCGGCTCGTGATCAGGTGACGTGCCTGCCAATTTGGCAGCAGATGGTGGACCGTGTCCCCATCCGGCTACCTGATAAGTCGGCCTTCAGGCCGCAACTTGTGATTTCCAACTCTTCCTGGAAAGCTGGGGGGCTGCTCTGCCGATTGGTCCTGTCCGCTACCAAAGGCTTGCTGGGGTCCGAACCTGTTGGACACGATCGAACCGAGTCATTTCGCGGCAAGCCCGGTCCCGATGTCGCGCGACCGTGATTCGAACTCCTTTCAGAAGTCCTTTCGAAATGGGCGGGGGGGTTGTCCTTTTCAGTCATCTTCAAAACTTCAAGAATTCCCCCTGGTATTTAACCTACTCGCCAGCGAACGATGAGCGTAAAATTAGCTGACACATGGAAATGGCCGTGGTGACAGCCCGGCCCGCAAACAGGTTGCGGGAACTGGCTGCACAACTTGAGCAGCATTGCGGCTTCGCAAAAGTGCACGCCAGTCTGAAGGCGGGCCATGGCGGAACTCTTGGCGGAGTCTGGGGGTCTTCTTGCGCGCTGGTCACGGCCGCTCTCGCCTCAAGTTGCCCGGGTCCTCTGGTCGTGGTTTGTCCGCACCCCAGCGACATTGACAACCTGGCGGAGGATTTATGCCTCTTTACCGATCTGCCAGTCACACAGTTTCCTGCCTGGGAGTCGGAACCGGGCGAGCACGTGGTCCACGATGAGATCTACGGGACACGTCTAGCGGTTCTGAAGCAACTAGCTGGTAACCTGGTCCGACGTGACACTGATTCTTCCGTCGGATTCCCTGGGAGGGAAACCCCTATTCTTGTCACAAGCATCCAGAGCTTGTTGCAACCTGTACCTGGTCGCGACACGCTGGCTGCCGCGACGCAGCAGATTGTTGTTGGCAGCCAGCTTGGCGAGCGGGACCTCTCGGAATGGTTGGTTGCACGCGGTTGTCATGCGACCAGCGCAGTCGAATTGCCTGGCGAGTTTTCGTTGCGTGGTGGCATCTTTGATGTTTTTCCACCGGATGTTAAATATCCGGTAAGGATTGAACTTTTTGGCGATGAGGTCGAGTCTATCCGCACATTCGACATCTTCACGCAACGGAGTCTAACCACCCTTGAGACCGTTGACATTACGATGCTCATGCCGGACGACTCCGACCGGTCCCACTTCACCACCTACCTGCCCGAGGAAGTGTGGTTCGTACTGGTGGAACCGGCCGACTTGGAAAACGAAGGGCGCTATTACCTGGAGCGGATGGGTCATCCCGAGGCATTCCACAGCCTGCGGACGACACTGGCCGAGGTCTACAAATTCCCATCGGTGACCGTCAGCGGCGTTCCCGCTGGATCACTCGAAGCGACGGCGCATCTGGAGTTTGAATCGGTCGAACGGTTCAGTGGTGAGATCAGCAAAGTTCGAGAAGAGCTCGACAACATTAGCGACGGCCAGGAGGTTTTCCTGGTCTGCAATAACGAGGCAGAGGTCGAGCGTTTGGAAACCATATTCGGGGCGACGCGGCTTGCGGTCGATAAGCGATTGCACCTGGTGATTGGACGGCTGCACGACGGATTCCGCTTCGTTTCGCAAAAAGCAGTACTTCTAAGTGCAGCTGAACTTTTTCATCGCAAAGAACTATTCCGCTCGTCACGACGCAAGGCTGGCCGGGCAATTGACAGTTTCCTGGAACTTAACGAAGGAGATTTAGTCGTCCATATCACACATGGTATTGGGCGCTATCGAGGCCTTAAGCTCTTGGAAAAAGAAGGTCGGGCGGAGGAGCACTTGGAGCTGGAATATCATGGCGGAACCAAAATATACGTTCCCAGTGCGAAGATCGAACTGGTTCAAAAGTATGTTGGCGGTACGAAATCCAAGCCAACTTTAGCGCGCATCGGTGGCAAGGCATGGGTTCGTCAGAAAGAAGCGGCGGAGCGGGCGGTAATCGATCTGGCTGCCGACATGATCGAGTTGCAAGCCCGCCGGGGAGCCCAACCAGGGATCACGTTTCCGAAAGATACCGAGTGGCAACGCGAGTTCGACGCGGCGTTTCCGTATCAGGAAACAAACGATCAGTTAACCGCTATTGACGACATCAAAACGGATATGCAGCAGTCCAAACCGATGGACCGGTTGCTGTGCGGCGATGTTGGCTTCGGAAAAACCGAAGTTGCGATTCGGAGTGCTTTCAAGGCTGTCGATATTGGCTACCAGGTGGCCGTACTGGTACCCACCACCGTATTGGCCGAACAGCACCGTCGCACATTCAGCGAACGGATGGTGGAGTTTCCCTTCGAAATCGCGGCGCTCAGCCGGTTTTCCACGAAAAAACAGCAGCAGGAGACGCTGCAGCGGACCGTCGGAGGCGAAATTGACATTCTCATCGGCACCCATCGTTTGGCGTCCCCCGATGTGAAATTTGCCAATCTCGGGTTGTTGATCATCGATGAAGAACAGCGGTTTGGGGTGGCGGTCAAAGAGCGTATTAAGGCTCTTCGCACCACAGTCGATGTGCTTACGATGACTGCCACGCCAATTCCACGAACTCTGCACATGTCTCTCTTGGGAGTACGGAACATTTCGAACCTAAAAACTGCGCCGGAGGATCGTCTGGCAGTCGAAACCCGAGTTACCCGATTTAATGACGAACTCATCCGTAACGCAGTTGTTCGTGAGTTGAACCGCAATGGACAGATCTTCTTCGTCCACAACCGCATTGCCGACATCCAGAACGTGGCGGACCGTTTGGTGCAAATCGTACCCGAGGCAACGATCGAAATTGCCCATGGTCAGATGCCAGAGTCTCGGCTCGAGGAGGTCATGCTGCGGTTTGTTCGCGGCGATTTTGATATTCTGCTAACCACGACCATCGTTGAAAGCGGACTTGATATCCCTAACGCGAACACAATCTTCATTGACGATGCCGACCGCTATGGGCTTGCCGATTTGCATCAATTGCGCGGCAGGGTAGGGCGGTACAAGCATCGCGCTTATTGCTATCTGATGGTCGACGAAAACCGGCACCTGTCACCCATGGCAGCCAAGCGGCTACGCGCCATTGAAGAGTTTAGCCACATGGGGGCAGGTTTTGCACTCGCCATGCGCGACCTCGAGTTGCGCGGTGCTGGCAACATTCTGGGAACCCAGCAAAGCGGGCATATTGCGACCGTTGGATATGAAATGTACTGTGCGATGCTGGAGAAAGCAGTCCGCCAACTCAAAAAACTTCCACCACGTGAATCGGTCGATGTGAACATCGACTTACCTGGCGAAGCGTATCTAACCAGGCAGTATGTTCCCGATATACGCATGAAAATTGACCTCTATCGCCGACTCGCACGATTGACTTGCGAGGGACAAGTCAACGATTTTGCCGCCGAACTGGTGGACCGATTCGGCCCTATTCCCGAAATAACCCAACATCTTCTGGATCGCTCCCGGTTGCGGATCTGGGCTCACCAATGGGGAGTCAACGATATTCATCTGGAAGATTCCTACGCCGTACTGCGATATACCTCTCGCGACAAGCTTGACCGGTTGCTAGCACGGTCGGGAAGAAAGCTACGAATTGCCGATCGCACGAGTGCTTATCTCCCGCTCGAGTCCGCGATCGATGACCGAAAGACCGTTTTCGAAGTTGTAAAATCACTCTTGCAACCGGAATGAGTCAGCTTCTACAATCCCCCCCGCTTTTCTTTCCGCGAGGATGGATGGCCACGGCGTCGCAGGCTGTCAACTGTTTGTTGCGGCCCTGGCCAAAGCTCTCGATACGTCTCTACGAACGGCTGAACTGTGCGTTGCAACGTTTTCCCGCTTTTTGTGACGATTGCTACTTGGGCTCCGTGGGCCTTCCCATTGCCTGCACCCGGTCAGGCAGGGGCAACACCCTCCGACAGTTACCTGGCAACTCGGCCCCAGCGGGAGATCCCCGCCGTAGTTCCTCCACGGCTTGCAACCGGTCTGCAAACCTCGTCGTCAGTGCCCCAGGGCCCAACGGCGATCCCAGCCACAACCAACATCACGCCGCTACCCCGGGCAGTTTCATCCAACATCAACCAGGCGTCTGAGCGGGCTCCCGGGCGCCCGTTGTCCCCCACATCCCAAGTCCAGTCGCTGGAAGAATGTGAGGTGATCGCCAAGATTGATGGCCAGGTGATTCAGGCGTGCGAGGTGCTTTGGCAGGTCAAGTTGGTCATGGAGAAGAACCACAATCGGATACCTCCAGAGCAGGAAGAAGAAGTTCACCGGACGTTAATGCAGCAGCAGATTACGACTCTGGTCGATACGAAAATCCTGTATGCGGACTTTCTCCGCAACGTACCAGCCCAAAACCTCGATGCGATCCAAGACAAACTAAGGGGGCCGTTTGAAGAACAGCAGTTACCCAGGCTGATCAAACAATTTAATGCCACCGACGTCGACGACCTCCAACTCAAACTGGTTGCCGTCGGCACGTCGTTGAACGATTTGGAACAGGCATTTCTTGAGCAAACAATTGCCCACGAATGGATGCGTGCGAGTATCGAGTTCAACGACGAGGTCACCCACGATAAGATGCTGGCCTACTACCGGGAGCATCTCGCCGAGTACGAGTATCCAACCCAAGTTCACTGGGAAGAGCTGATGGTTCAGCGCAACCGGTTTAAAAACCGTGGAAAGGCGATCACTGCGATTTGTGAAATGGGAAATCAAGCCTACCATGCAGCCGTTGCGGGCAAGTTGACAGGCCCGATTTTTACAGAGATTGCCAAGACGAAGTCGCACGGCTGGACAGCAAAAAAAGGCGGGCTCCACGACTGGACTACGCGGGGGGCACTCAAAACGGCTGCGATTGACCAGGCACTCTTCACGCTCCAGGTCGGTCAACTTAGCAACCTCATTGAAAGCTCGACCGGGTTTCATATTGTCCGCGTGCTGCAGCGTAAGCAGGCTGGGTGCAAGCCATTCCGCGAGGTGCAATTTGACATTGTCAAAGACATCCAGCAGGCTCGGTACCGCATGACGATCGATAACCATCTGGAAAAACTCCGCAGCAATGCCCAGATTTGGACGGTTTACACGGGCATTACCAGTTTCGAAATGCTTGCCAGGCCACCCGACGGGCCACCCCGTCGTTAGCTGCTGACCCCACAGTGGGCAGGCGAAACAGCGCGAGTGCCCGCAAGAATTACCCGAGCGTGGATAGTTCGAACGACTTGGCTGATTTAACCGCCACGCCAAAACGACGCCGCGGGTCCGTATCACGCTGGAAGGTGTATTCGCGGTGACCAAGCGTCCTGGTCACGAACATCTCGAGATCGTCTTTGCAGGCTTCAAAGGTCTCGTCCGTATTGGTAGCCAGTGCCCGATCGTTGATCACGATCTCGAATTCGTGCCGGCTGAACCGCAGCGGACCTTCTGCCGTAAACTCTGCTTCGAGCAAGTTGCAAGCCTTAGCAGCAGCTGCAAAGGCCTGGCTGAGCCGCTGATCATTTGTGCCATCGAGCCGGGCTTTGCGGTTGTAAAGAAGTCCCCAGCGACCGCCAGTCTGATCCATACAAAAATCGGCTTCATCACCAACCAAAAGCACGCTGGGACCTTTTGGCACATGCCGATAATCGGCCACATCGATGAGCAAATCTCCCACCGCTTTTTCGCGGATCCAGTTGTGGAAAACCTCGATTAATCGTTCCGAGGGAACCGTCAGTTCACCGTCGACAAAGATTTTTACGTTAACTTGTTGCAGTTCCATACGATTTTGGGGCAAGGATCACCCGTCAAGATGTTCAAAACCTCCGTTTAACCAAACATCCAACTGGGCATGCTAATTTGCCTCGACTCCTTCGCTTCTCAAGCGGTTGTAACAGCTGTGCACAGCTTCGACAAAGAGCTGTGATTCTTCGATTAAATGGTGTGCCGACTCGGCGTTGTGGGTGTGACCAGCATTTTCATAGGCGGCGAACAAGTAGTCTGCGAACTTTGGTCCTGCGTAAGGATCATGGAACAGTTCGGTGTCAAAGAAGCGTTCCTTAAACTCTTCGATCACTTCGTCTGGATCGCTGGTCACGTCGTCGTATTGGATTTGAACAATTGCCTTGGCGGCACGAATCATGGCATCGTAGGCCTGCTGACCCGCTTCTTTGGCATTGCCGCCGTCCAACAAAATCTGTGCTCCAAAAATCATACGCTCCGCACCAGCCATCTCAAACTGATAATGCGTGACCACCTCCCCAGCGCACTCGCCTTTACCAATATCGCCAATTCCATATTGTCGCGGATCAGCCCAATCGGAGTAGAAACCTGGGTCGTTTTCGTGCGCGGGCAAATCCTGGGTCAACTCCTCCAGGAATTGACGAATCGGGCCTTTGCCGATGCGCTGCACGTAGTTTGTGAATCGTTCATCCGGCTCGCGGTTATCCATGAAGTGTTGGGTAATCCGTTCGAGTGCGTCAGGGATGCGCTTGGAAGGAATCGCCACAATCGGCAGGCCATACGAACCGGCGTTTTCTTCCCACTGACCGCCGAGGACCACCTGGAAATGCGGTACTTTAAAGCCTTGCACCGTTCGACTGACTCCGTAAAAACCGATGTCGGCAATGTGATGTTGCCCGCAACTGTTAAAACAGCCACTGACCTTGATATGCAAGTTTTGAATTGCCTCATCCAGTTGGAAGCTTTTCTCGGCAAGCCGTTTTCTGAGTTCCGCCGCCAGTCCCCGGGAAGAAGAAATGCCGAGTTTGCACGTATCAGTGCCGGGGCACGCGACAATGTCCATGATGTTGCTGGCACCTGGTTCCGACAGCCCAACGGCATCCAGCGCATGGTAGAGGTCAACCACATCCGCCTTGCTGACCCAGCGGATGACAAAGTTTTGCTCCACGGTGGTACGAATCGTGCCATTGGTAAATTGTCGCACGATATCGGCCAGGCTGCGCAATTGATCGGCGGTCAAATCGCCCAACGGTAATGAGACGGTTGCGGTAACATAACCCTCTTGCCGCTGCTGGAGGACGTTCGTACTGATCCAGTGGGCCAGTCGCTGGTTACCGTTGATAGCAGGCATCTCTCCGGGTGGGTGGAGCGGGGACTCTTCGCAACTATCGACGTTGGCCAGGAATTCAGTCCACTGCGGATCTTCGCGCAGCCTCGCCCGCTCAGCAAGTACTTCTTCTTTAAACTTTTCCAAGCCCCAGCTTTCGATCAGGAATTTCAAACGGGCACGGCTACGTGTCTTCTTTTCGCCGTACTTGCCAAAAACCCGCGCTATCGCCTGCGCCACTGGCAGAATTTCTGCTGGTGACATGAAGTCGTCGAACAGTTTGGCTTGTCGCGGCACCGTACCCAAACCGCCACCCACGTAGACTTTAAAACCACGCTCCGTTTTGCCATCTACTTCGCGCGTGGTCGCTGTGAGACCCAAGTCGTGCATGGCTGTCAAGCCACAGGAGTGCTGCACACACCCGCTGAATGTCGGTTTGAACTTGCGGCCAAAATTCTGCGCGTCCGGGTGCCCCAGCAAAAATTGTGTCAGTGCATTGGCATAGGGAGTGACATCGAAAGCTTCGTCGGGGCAAACGCCAGCAAAAGGACAACCGGTCACATTTCGCACCGAGTTGCCGCACGCCTCTCGGGTGGTAATCCCAACGGCGGCAAGCCGCCGCATCAAGGTAGGCGTGTTGTCAATATGGATGAAATGAAGCTGAAAATCCTGGCGCGTTGTGATGTGCGCAATCGAGTCGGAATATTCTTCGGCAAGTTCCGCCAGCACTTCCAATTGCTCCGGATTCATGCCACCGTAGGGGATTTTGATCCGCATCATTCCCGGGGCATCCCATATTGTGTTGGGACCCTTGGTCTGCCTCTCCCCATCGAAAGCTAGCTGCCGGCTTTTGACCCCATCGTGCCGCTGGCCATTGTCATATCGCTGACCGTAGACACCCCGCCGCAGCCTCGTTTCGGCGAAAATTTTCTCGTCCACCTTGCCTTGTCGGCGGAGGTTGATTTCGGTCTCGAAAGTGTCGATCTCCTCGGCAAGGTCCGGGGGAAGTTGACCGGCGAGCCGTTCTTTCCAAATCTCGTTACTGGCTTTCATGACGGGTTGCCTTAAAGAACTGATTGCTTGAACTGGAGCAGGTATGCTCAGACCACTTTATTTATAAGGGGTAATGGGTTCCAGATATGGCTGAAGCTTATCACAATACATGCTGCAAAAGCAATTGCGCCAACAGGGACAGAACTCGACTGGCATGGAAAAACTCGGCTTTCTAGGATATATTTTAAATAGACTACAAAGCTAGGTGAATCCTTTTCGATGGACTGCGATTGGGGTTTGCCCAATCATTTTTCCCACACTCGGTATTGAGGACACCATGCCCCACGACCACTCGCGCCGTGTTTACGATTCAATGCTTGGCCTCCTCTGTAATGAGGAAAATCCAACACCCTTGGTTCGCCTTAACCACGTCGTGCCCTTCAAACACACTCAGGTGTTCGCCAAGCTGGAATGGTACAACCCGTTTGGAGCTATCAAAGACCGTGTAGCCGCCAACCTGATTCAAGACGCGGAAGAACGTGGCGTGTTGAAACCAGGGGTGAAACTCGTCGAGCCAACCTCCGGTAATACGGGGCTCGGTTTGGCCATGATCGGCAACGCCAAGGGATATCCACTTGAAACCCCCCTCTCGTCGGAGATCCCGCTCGAAAAACGGACCGTGCTGAGGTTCTTCGGGACGGACGTGATGGAACTGGACGATACGCTCTGTCCCGCACCAGGGGCACCCGAAGGTGCCATTGCCAAAGCTCGTGAAACGGCCGAACAGCCTGGCTATGTGATGCTTGATCAGTATCGCAATGAGGCCAATCCGGAAGCTCATTATCGGACCACAGGACCTGAAATCTGGCGGCAGACCGACGGCCAGATCACCCATTTTGTGGCTGGACTCGGTACCTGCGGAACGATTACCGGAACGGGAAGATTTCTCAAAGAGAAAAACCCCAAGATTAAGGTCTTGGGAGTCTACCCCGAAGAGGGGCATGATATTCCCGGCGTCCGCAGTCAGCGCCAACTTGTGCAAACCGAACTTTATTGCCCCGATGAATACGACGGTGAAGTCGAGGTCGCCGATCAGGAGGCGTATGACTTGTGCCTCCGCCTGAACCGGGAAGAATGCGTCATCGCCGGCCCCAGTTCGGGGATGAATCTGGCGGGGGCATGCAAGCTCGTTCCCGATGAACCCGGCGCGATCGTAGTTGTTATCTTTTGCGATAACATCTTCAAATATGCATCTTCCGTCCAGCGACATTTCCCGGAGATTTGTCCTGCAGATCGCAAAGAAGAATCGGCAGGTCCCAGCAAGAACGATATCCTTATCAACGAGATGATGGAAAACCTCAAGAACAAGTACGACAGTATCAGCGCAAACGACCTGCATGAATGGCTCGCTGGGCCCGACCGGCCCCTGCTGGTCGATATCCGCGGCCCCGAGATGTTTGCCGAAATGCATATCGACGGTGCCTTGAACCTTCCACAAGATGATCTCGCTCAACGGGCCAATGAGTTACCCGGTGACCGCGATGCTCCCATCGTCACGATTTGCAACATTGGGAAGTTTTCCAAACAAGCCGTGCTCTATTTCAAATCAATGGGATATCACAATGTGAAAAGTATGAAGGGGGGCCTCAACGAATGGGTTCGCAAAGGCCATCCCACTTCGGCATCTGACGCAGTGGGAGCCTCTTGAGCAACTCCCAGCAGCCCGCTCCCGGCTCGTTACCGGTTTGGCTGGCAACAGGCTTGCGTGTCGGGCTTGTTGTGCCGGCGCCGGGGACCGTCGGTGCCCTGATCTGGGGAATGCCCCTCGCCTGGTCGATTGGGTTGATCCACGGCTGGTGGTGGCAACTACTGGTGATCGTGATTCTCAATCTTGTGGGGATACCCCTCTCGACGCGGGCGGGAAATGACCTCGGGGGAACCAAGGATAATCAAGCCATCGTGTGGGACGAAATTGTCACGGTACCCATGGTATTTCTGATCGTCCCCTTCACCGATTGGTGGTCAGGTGTCGCAGGATTTGTTTTGATTCGTTTGTTCGACATCTGGAAACCGCCACCCGCCCGACAGTTGGAACGGCTCCCCGATGGGCTTGGCATTATGGCCGACGACTGGGTCGCCGGCATTTATGCCTGCCTGGCTCTGGCTCTGCTCTATCAGCTGTAGTCGAACCCGTGTGGCTCGGGACCCGCCAGGCTGGTCGTGACCCAGCGCGGGTAGTCCGTTGGCAGCAGCGAAGTTAGAATGATGTCCGCTCCGGTGGCCGTGGATCGCCGGGGGCCCAAACGGTAGGTGCTTACCTGCGGCGCGGTGCTTTTCCTGCCGCTGCCCGATCCCGGCAGGAAAAAACTTTCCGGGGCTTTGCAACCTTGCGTGAACCGGAACCGCGTTTTTACACATCGGGTGGTGAATTGTGGTGGCAATTGAAGAATTCCCCATCAGGAGTGGCCCTGCCCTGTGCGGACCTCCTCGCAGATTTAGAGCCCCTCCCCTTTAGTATGTCCGCTCAAATCGTAGATTAAACTATGGCTGCCACAATTCTTGACGGCAAGGAACTTGCCAAACAGCTCCGACAGGAACTCGCTGTCGAGGTGATTGAGTTCATTCAGAACAACAGCGTTGTGCCATGCCTGGCCGCTGTTTTGACAGGAGAAGATCCAGCCAGCGAGGTCTATATTCGCAACAAACGGCGTGGCTGCGAACTGGTGGGTATCGAAAGCCAACTCTGCCGCCTGCCCGCCAATGCGTCCGAAGACGAACTCTTGCAGATCGTTGCCCGGCTAAACAAAGATCGCAAAGTTCACGGAATCTTGGTGCAACTGCCACTGCCAGATGGAATTCGCGTAGAGCGGATCCTGCAAGCGGTGAGTCCAGCCAAAGATGTCGACGCGTTTCATCCGGAAAACGTCGGGCGAATTGTGCAGGGACGCCCACGGTACTTGCCGTGTACCCCCGCCGGTATTCAGCAGTTGCTGCTCCGCAATGAAATCGAGATAGCCGGTCAACATGTCGTGATCGTCGGCCGCAGCGACATCGTCGGCAAACCCCTGGCCAATATGCTTGTGCAGCGAGGTCCAGGTGGCAATGCGACCGTCACGGTATGCCACAGCCGGACAGCTGATTTGCCGGCTGTCACCCGCCTTGCAGACATTCTCGTTGTTGCCATCGGTCAGCCAAATTTTGTGACCGCCGAAATGGTCAAGCCCGGAGCGTCGGTGATCGACGTTGGCATTAATCGAACCGCCGATGGCCTGGTGGGCGACGTTGCATTTGACGAAGTCAGAGAGGTCGCCGGCAACATTACCCCCGTGCCTGGTGGCGTTGGCCCGCTGACTGTCACCATGCTGCTTTACAATACGCTGGCTGCTGCTCAAGAGCTCGAAACGTGAGCAAGCTCACCAAGGCAGCCCGGTCTGAACGGCTGCCGTTACCAGCGGTCTGCTCGATCCGGACGGCGACAGCACTGCTGGCAAGAGTTGCCACGTAACGATGCCACCACCACAAAACGAGGTGGTCCGTGCAGGCCATAGTGCGAGCGCACGACCTGGTACCCTGAAAGCCGCAACTCCTGGGGACCGCCAACCATTCTGATCGGCACAACCGTTCATTCATGCTCAAGCCACCTGGACTGGGGGACGATGATCCAGTTAGGAGTAGGGAACCTGCGCCCGGTTTTTGAACGCAATCGCACGTCGCAGGAGCATCTGCTAACAAGGAAGTTCAGCCCATGTCGACCACTCGCAAAGCGGCTATCGTGTTGGTGAGTTTGCCCGAGGAAGAGGCCGGCATGTTGATGAGTAAATTCGATCTTCAACAGATCGAACAAGTCTGTGTTGAAATTGCCTGTATGAATCGGGTCACCACCAATGAGCAAGAAACGGTAATCCGGGAGTTTGCAGATTCAAATCGTGTCGGAGGACCCAAAAATGGCAGTCTTGAATTAGCGAAAAACCTCATAAAGAAAGCGCTCGGTTCGAGGGCATCTTCGGCAATTGAGAACCTTCGGCAGTCAATCGAGGATTCGCCCTTCGGTTTTCTTCGGCATGTTGACAGTCAGAACGTGCTGACCTACATCATCGATGAACATCCCCAGACAATTGCCCTGATTCTCTCCTGCTTGCCGCCAGCGTTTGGAGCGGAGGTCATGGCAGGATTGCCACAGGAGTGCCAGATCGCCGTTGTACGCCGCATGGCGAGCATAGGGCAAACAAATCCCGAGGTAATTCGCGAAGTGGAGTTGGGGCTTGAGAAACGAATGTCGAGTGTCGTCAACCATAGCTTTGAGCCCGTCGGTGGAGTCGAATCGGTAGCCAAAATGCTCAACGTTTCTGACCGTGACACCGAACGGGTCCTGCTGGAAAAACTGGAAAGTGACGACCCAGACCTGGTTGAACAAATTCGCCGGCTCATGTTTGTCTTCGCAGACATCGCCAGATTGGATGACAAGGATATTCAAGCGATTCTCGAGAATGTTGAAAACATGCAATGCGCCTACGCCCTCAAGGGGGCCAGCGACGAGTTGAAAGATCGCATTCTCGGTAATATGTCGCAGCGTGCCGGTGATATGCTCCGCGAAGAAATGGAAACCCTCGGGGCAGTTAAGCTCTCGGCGGTGGAAGCCAGGCAACAAGAAATCGTCGATATTGCCCGGCGTCTGGAGGAAGAGGGAAAAATAGAGATCCATACGATGGGTGAAAAAGAGCAAATGGTGCAATAGTGCCTCGCTCACGACCGTGCTATCGGTCGCATCTTGCACCCTCACCCGGCAGGTCATGACCTGCCGGATTCTTGACCAGCCCCTTGAGGACAGACCGGGGCGTCGGCTAGCATACACGGCGACTCGGAGAACGCGGTCTATGCCCCCTACCCCCATGATACAGCAGTACCACGAAGCGAAAGCGTCCGTGGGCGAAGCGCTGCTGTTATTTCGCATGGGGGATTTCTACGAACTGTTCTTTGAAGATGCCAAAACGGCTGCCCGCGAGTTGGGGCTGGCGTTGACCAGTCGTGACAAGGGTGAAAACCCAATTCCCATGGCCGGTTTCCCGCATCATCAGCTCAATAGTTATCTGGCGAAGATCATTTCAGCGGGTTACCGGGCGGCGATTTGTGAGCAAGTCGAAGACCCCAAAGCCGCAAAGGGGCTTGTCCGCCGAGAAGTCACCCGGATTGTCAGTCCCGGTACCGTGACCGACGACGCCTTGCTCAAGCCGCAAGAAAGCAATTTCCTGGCGGCTGTGTTCGTCGACCAGCCCCACCCCAAAAAGAGTATCGGTAAATCAGAGAAGAAGCAGGTCGGTCTGGCCTGGATTGACATCTCGACCGGCCGATTCTATGCGGCTGCATTGACCCGGGGACAGCTGGCAAACCAACTTGCCCGGATCGAACCATCCGAACTACTGCTCGCCGACGACGTGGAACCGGTGCCAGAGGATGTAGCCGGAAATGCCTCGGTAACTCTCCGGCCACCGTGGGCTTATAGCAAGGCAACAGCCGCCGAGGTGCTCGGCAAACACTTTGGCACGAAGTCGTTACGTGGATTTGGATTTGACGAAGATCAACCCCAAGATGTGCTTGCCCTGCGTGCAGCTGGTGCCATTGTTGATTACCTCAACGAAACGCAAAAAGCATCGCTGGCCCACATCGATCAGCTCATTCCCTGGACCACGGGCCAGGCCGTTGAAATTGATCCTGCCACTCGACGCAGCCTGGAGATTGTACAGACACTCCGTTCAGGGAGCCGCGACGGTTCACTGTTGGGAGTCATTGACCGCACCGTAACCGCCATGGGCGCACGACTACTTGCTGACTGGCTGGCAGCACCACTGACGGACATCGATGCGATTGAGGGGCGACTCGACGCGGTGGCGGAATTCGAGGCCAACCCGCCACTGACCCGCGACCTGAATCAAGTCCTGAAGTCGATCTACGACATCGAACGCCTGCTGGCAAGGGTAACGACCGGTCGGGCCAGCCCCAGGGATTTGAGCTTTGTAGGGCGAACCTTGTCCCTCTTGCCCGAAATCAAGGTGAAGTTGGACGGGTGTGAGAGTGCTCTGCTGCAAAAACTCGAAACGCAAATCGATTTGTGCACCGAGGTTCGTACGCGCCTGGAAAACTCGTTAGTTGACGATTGCCCCCTCGCCAGTCGAGAGGGCGGAATCATCAAGGACGGTGTCCATTCGCAACTCGATGAGTTGCGGAAACTTTGTGTGAGCGGAAAGAAATGGATGGCCGAGTATCAAGCTGGCGAAATCCGCCGCACCGGCATCACAAATCTCAAGGTTGGCTTTAACAAGGTCTTTGGGTATTTCCTGGAAGTCACGTCCGCCCACCGCGACAAGGTTCCAACGGAATACACCCGAAAACAAACACTGAAGAATGCCGAGCGTTTTATTACGCCCGAATTGAAAGAATATGAAGAAAAGGTCCTCACCGCTAACGAGCAGGTGAAAGACTTGGAGTATGAGCTGTTTGCCGAGTTGCGCGATTTGGTTTCCGAAGTGGCGGGCAGGCTACGCGGCACGGCGGCAGCCCTGGCCCATGTCGATGTGCTGGTCAGCCTGGCCGAACTTGCCCGCTCGCGTCAATTTGTCCGTCCGGAAATCTCTGCCCGGCCAGTCCTCATCATTGAAGAGGGACGGCATCCGGTACTCGACATTACCGAACCGCAAGGGACGTTCGTTCCCAACGGTGTGCAAGTCGAGGGGCAATACCTCGAACCGGAATATCCGCAGCCCGATTGCGACCAACAAGCCGCCACGCGTTCGACACTCCCTTCGCTGTTGTTGATTACCGGCCCCAACATGTCGGGTAAGAGCACTTATATCCGACAAGCGGCCTTGCTGACGCTGCTCGCCCAGATTGGCAGTTTTGTCCCTGCCCGACACGCTGTGATCGGGGTAGCCGACCGCATTTTTGCCCGTGTAGGGGCCAACGATGAACTTTCCCGCGGCCAGAGTACCTTTATGGTGGAAATGACCGAAACGGCTCGAATCCTTAACACCGCCACTCGGCAAAGCCTCGTGATTCTTGATGAAATCGGGCGTGGCACGAGTACTTACGATGGGTTGTCGATTGCCTGGAGCATCGTTGAGCATCTGCAGGGACAGATCGGTTGCCGTTGCCTGTTTGCCACGCACTACCACGAGCTTACTGAGTTAGAGACCCAACTCCCGGGCGTTCAGAACCGCAATGTCGCCGTCAAGGAATGGGACGACAAGGTTGTCTTCCTCCACCAGGTTGTTGCCGGGGCAGCCGGAAAGAGTTACGGCATTCATGTTGCCCAGCTGGCAGGCGTGCCGAAGGCAGTGAACGAGCGGGCCCTGGAAGTACTTGCCTGGCTCGAATCGCAGCATGACTGCCCCCAGTTAGGGCAAGGGTCCCCCACGAAGGTTGAAGCTGCCCATGGTAAAAACGGGCAGAGCGATCCCCCTTATCAACTCACGTTATTTGAAAGGATCGAACACCCGTTGCTGGAAGAAATCCGCCACGCGAATATTGACGAAACAACTCCTTTGGAAGCCCTCAAACTGCTCCAGAAGTGGAAACAGGGACTGGAGAAAGCTGCGCGTTAACTCGCCGCTGTTCAGCGATTGCATTCTGACTGCCACCCGGCAGGGCCTCTCGGACGTTTTTTCTTTTGCGCGCTTTTGCTTGCGCGGCAACTTAGGATTTACTCGGCTGAATTGCGCGGAGTGCCTGGTTTAATTCGCGCCTTGTGGCCAGCGAATATTCAATATCGAACCACAAAATCTTGCCGTCGCAATCCAGCAGAAAGAGGCGCGGGAGTTTCTTTGACCCGATCTTAGAAAAAGCCTTTCCTTGGGGATCGATAAGCATGGTGTAGTCGATCTTCAGTGCTGCCGAATCCCGCTTTACTTGTGCCGGAGTGACATCGACACCAACCCCGACAACAGATATTTCATGGCCGGCATAGGCTTCCGCCACATCCGACTGAAGGTCGGCCAAACCGATTTTCGACATCCACTGCCCTGGTTCCCAGAAAAACAGGACTGTTCCGAGCTTGCCCGACAAATCTGAAATCCTGGCTGGCCGCTTCTTTAAATCTTGCAGGCCGGCCAGAGGCAACGTGTCACCAACCCCCACCAGGCATAGTTTTTTGTGGGCGTCGGTCAAGAATACGGCCGGAATCATTGCCACGACCGTGGTGTCATCAACGGCTGGATTTGCCGTCTCTTGTTTCTCCGTCGCTAACTCGTCACCAACAGCCAGGGACCCGCAAAGTCCAAGGATCCCAACTGAAATCAGCAAGACCGTGGGCAGGTTCCTCATGATCATTCATTCACTTTCTCAGGCGACAATGCGGCTTGCCTCGTCACCAATCGGCTGGCCTTTTTAGGGTCATTCGTTGCAAACAAGAACGGCATTCCCACTTGCTTACAAATCGAGTTTGACTGCTAATTCTTTCAATTGGATCGCGTCGACATTCCCCGGAGCTCCGGTCATAAGATCTGTTGCCCGCTGCGTTTTAGGAAAGGCGATACAATCGCGAATATTGTCCAGACCGCCAAACAACATGACCCAGCGATCAATACCAAGGGCAATTCCTCCGTGGGGAGGAGCACCATACTGGAGCGCGTCCAGCAAGAAACCAAAACGTTCCGCAGCCGTCTCCTCATCAATACCCAACAGGCTGAAGACCTGTTTTTGGGTCGTTGCGTCGTGAATTCGCGTGGTACCCCCACCTGCCTCACTACCATTGATCACCAAATCATAGGCCTTGGCGCGGCAGGCAGCCGGATCACTTTCCAACAGTTCTGCATGTTCATCGAGCGGTGCGGTGAAAGGGTGGTGCACGGCATTCCATCGTTTTTCTTCCGTGTCATATTCGAACATCGGAAACTCGACGACCCAGCTAAAATTCATCGCCTTGGGGTCGTAAAGCTGCATTTCGGCGCCAATCTTGGTCCGCAATGCATGCAATACCTTGCAGGTCGCGCCCCACTGATCGGCTGAAAACAAAATCAGGTCTCCCGTTTTTGCATCCAGCCGCTCGGCAAATTCGGCGAGGAGTTCATCACCGAAGAACTTGGCGATCGCACCTCCCAGTTTGCCGTCATCCTCGACACGAAACCAGGCAAGTCCCTTGGCACCAAAACCTTTTACAAACTCTGTCAAGGCGTCGATCCCGCGGCGACTGTAATGCGACTGCCCGTTCTTTACGTTAATCGCCCGCACATGGCCCCCAGCTGCCACAACATTTTTGAACACGCCAAAATCACCCCGTGGTGCAAGGTCCGTACAATCGACGATCTCCAGACCAAAACGGAGGTCGGGTGCGTCGTGGCCAAACCGGGTCATCGCCTCGTCATACGTCATCCGCGGAAGGGGCAAGTCAATATCGAGGGCAAGCTCTTTTTTGGCAAGCCTCGCCACCAAACCATCGATGACTTCCATCACGTCATTATCGTCGACGAACGACATTTCCACATCGAGTTGTGTGAATTCGGGTTGCCGATCTGCCCGGAGATCTTCATCGCGAAAACAACGTGCGACCTGCACGTAACGGTCGTAGCTGGCAATCATCAAAATCTGTTTGTAAAGCTGTGGCGACTGCGGTAATGCGTAAAATGTGCCTTGCTGAATGCGACTCGGAACCAGATAGTCCCGCGCTCCCTCGGGAGTGCTGCGACCAAGTATGGGTGTTTCAATGTCGATGAAATCATGCTCTTCGAAATAATCGCGCATCTCCTTGATGATCCGGGATCGCAATAGCATCGTTTGCTGCATTTCCGGGCGGCGCAGGTCAAGGTAACGATACTTGAGCCGTAACTCTTCATTCGGCAAATCGCGGAAGTGGGCGCCCGAGGGGACCGGTGGTGTCGCCGCTTTGTTGAGCAGCTTGAAATCAGTGACGCGGACCTCGATTTCACCGGTCGCCAAGTTGGGATTGGCCATCCCCTCGGGTCGCGGAACAACTTCGCCAGTCGCTGAGATCACATATTCACCCCGCAACGCCTTGCTCGCCTCGATCAAAGAATCAGGCGTTTGGGGAGGATTGAACACCACTTGAGTCAGGCCGTACCGGTCACGCAGGTCGATAAATAATCCGCCACCATGATCGCGATACGTATCAACCCAACCGCACAGGGTAACGATTTTTCCGGCATGGTCAGCACGCAATTGGCCACAAGTGTGGGTTCGGAGCATGGTTTCTCTTGGTTTGGCTTTCGGGGCGGCACCAACGCCGCCGGTGTGGCAAAGAAACACAAACCTTAAATTCTAGTTTCCCCGGCCACACACGCCTATAGGCAAGAAGTCGGACTTTTGAATTGTTTTGCAGCCAGAGTTCTGCTCGTTCTTAGCCCGGCTACGTTGGGCGGTCGATCTTTCCTCGAGGTTTTCGCCCCAGAGGCGTTCCCCGGAGCAAGAGGCCTTTTGACCGGTGGGGTCCAGCCGGTCGGGTCTTCTGACCCAATTTTCTACGCGGAACTCGCGTCAACGCGTGCTGGATTGATCGGGGCCGTTGAGCCAGGCACCTAGTCTTCGCATTCCCGCTTCGGTTGATATTACCGGATCATACCCAAAATCGCGTCGAGCCGCTGAAATGTCGAACCAGTGCGCGGTGGCCAGTTGACAAGCCAGGAAACGTGTCATGGGCGGTTCCGACTGTATATCCAGTGTTCGGTAAACCCACTCGCAAACCGCTCCGAGCCGCTCGGCTCCAGCCCGGGAAAGGGAATATTTCACCGGGCCCTGCTCGGCAAGTGCCAGGATTTCGTCAATCCATTTCCAGCATTCGACCGGTTCCCCCTGGCTGATGAAATAGGCCCTGCCAGCCGCGGGTGAGTCGGCTGCCTGAAGCGCGTCAGCTGCCTGCAGGTGTGCTGCTGCCGCGTTCTCAACGTAAACCATGTCGACCAGGTTATTGCCCTCACCAACCCGTCGAAGGCGTCCTGACCTGGCTCGAGCGATCAACCGGGCCGTCAGATGTTGATCCCGGGGCCCCCACACCAGATGAGGACGCAACGCACAAGTTCGTAACGAGGGTTCGCTCGCCGCCAGAACCAGTTGTTCGGCAAGTGCCTTCGAATGCGGATAATCTGCCAGCCAATTGCTGGGATACGGGACCGATTCATCAATGCCTATTTGGTCGCTGCCGTTGAACGTTACGCTCGGGCTGCTTGTGAGAGTTAGAATTTTGACGCCCGCGCGGCGGCACCCATCAATCACGTTCTGCGTACCAAGGACATTTGTTTTGTAGAAATCCTGCCAGTGACCCCAAATACCAACCTTGCCGGCCACATGAAACACAGCATCGATTGAATGACAGGCTTCGGCAACGGCATCGCCCTCCCGCAGGTCACCGCGCACGACTTCAACACCGATTGCCTGGAGTTCCGGATAGGCACCTCGGGAAAAAACTCGTACACGGTCACCGCGATCCAGGAGTTGTTCGACGATATATCGGCCGAGGAACCCACCCCCGCCTGTCACAAGAGCGTACATAGTCTGAATCACCCATCAAAACAGTCAATCACACGGTTTGGATCAAAGACCCGTTAACGCGCACCCGTTGGTAACCAGCCTGACAGGCACCTTCACTCTGAAATCGGTACTCGGCATCTGGTTCATTCCTGTTTTCTGACCCGTTCTCGTTTCCCCGCAACATCCACCACCTAAGCCAATTGGTCGAAACCGTAGCGACGCGGCAAATCTAATTTCCGAGCCCAGGCAGTCAACACCTCCCGCAAGATCTTCGAATTATGGCGGATGTCGACCGGCATCTTACTGTGGGAAACGAATATATCAATCGACCGAGTCATCGAGTGGCTGCGGGAAATTTTACGCAAATCTGCTTCAACCTGCTTGTCGGTATTCTTGGTCTTGCAATCGAAGACCACAACCGGCAGATCTGCTCCGGCGTGCGGCACACCGATCAAAGCGGTACGCTTGACTTGTGGAAGTGTGTTGAAAATGGACTCCACCGGAATGGTAAACAACGTCCCAGCTTTTGTTTGGACGCGTTGCGATTTTCGCCCGCAGTACCAGAAGCGCTCCTCGCGGTCAAAGTATCCCACATCACCCATCCGATGCCAGAAGGTGTGGCCGTCAGAGATTTTGGCGAGGCGGCTAGGATCGTTGGTCGCCGCTGGTTTTTGTTTCGGGTCACCCCAGCCGGTCACATATTTGGGTGATGCCTGCGGACCGCGAACAATCAGTTCACCAATTTCACCACTCGGCAACTCTTGCGCATCGGCGATCGACTCGATCAGATCATCGGAAATCCGGATGACTTTCCCTTCGACGGAATTGAACAACCGGCCAACACATATTCCGGATCCCTGGTCTGTTTGCGCGGCTGTATCTGCAAGAACTTCGGCCGACTCGATGGTTGCTACCGGTAAACATTCGGTTGCACCATACGGGGTGTGCATCTTTGCCTGGGGATGGACCGAGTTCAGGGTACGACGCAACAGGTCGGCTGGTACCGGCGCTCCACATGAAAAAACTTGACGCAGAGAATCAATGCGACACGCGTTTTTCTGACAGTAATGGCTGAGTTTATTCCAGATGGCAGGCGAAGCAAACGATTGAGTAACCTGCCAATCGTTGGCTGTGTCTAACAGCTTTTTCGGATCAGCCGTTGCCGGTCGTGAAAAATCAATGTCGGGGAGAACAGTCGTGACACCCATCGCTGAATTAAACAAACCAAACAGCGGGAAACAGCTCAGATCGACCCCTCCCGGGCGGAGGTCGTACGCCGATTGAATTTCCGCGACTTGGGTGTCGAACATCTGCTGCGTGTAGAGCACGCCTTTAGGTGGCCCGGTACTGCCACTGGTGAAAATGATGGCCGCTGGATCATGTGCCCTGGTCACCACCTCGCTGCGAGTGCTACCCGTTCCCCTTTGGCGAACTTGTTCGAGAGTCGGTCCACCCCAAAACCACCGCCGGCCAACCGTCACATTGAAACCCGCTCTGGGGAAACGATGTCGCAACAGCGTACGCAAGGCCTGTGCTTTGGAGACCGCAATAAACCCCTCCGGTTCTACCTCCTCAAGGCAATTCAAGAGGTGTTTGTGGCCCAGTCCCGGGTCAACCAGAACGGTTACCGCACCTGTCCGCAAAAGGGCGAACACCAGCGTGACAAATTCGATTCCCGCCGGGACAAGCAGTACGATCCGCATGCCCGACTTGATGCCCAGTTCGGCGAAGCCACGGGCAAGCGTCGAGGCCTCGCGATCCAGCGCTCGAAAGGTCACCGAAGCATACTGGTTTCCGGAACCCTCTCGTGCGGTCATCCGGTTCCATCGAGAAGTATCATGCGGGGACACAATGGCTACTTGATCGGGCAGCTCAGCTGCAACCCGGGAGAGTCGGTCGGCTACGTTTAAGCGTGGGCACATAGATAGTGGAGCATGCGCTTTGCGACATTGATCTGCAAGGTGCGTGCCAGGGCCCGCCAGCCAGGCACGGCATTTACTTCCAAAACGTAATGTTCACCATCCCGGCCTGGGAGGATGTCAACTCCGGCCAGCGGGGCCCCAATGGCGTCTGCGGCACGGTGAGCCATGTCGGCCAAATCAGCACAGACTTCTAACGGCTCGGTCACGGCACCCCGACTCACATTGGTGCGCCAGTCGGCCTGGTTGGACCGTTGCATGCCAAGAACTTCGTCCCCCAGGACGAGTAGTCGATAATCGAATCCTTCATGGTCAATGAAAGGTTGCAGGTAAATGACAGCTCCCATTTGAGTCAGCAACTTGAATGCCCGCCAGGCGAGCGCCTCGTCATTCAATCGTGCGATGCCACGGCCTTCGGCCCCAAAGAGGGGTTTCACAACGACGTCGCCTCCCAATGCTTCAAATGCGGCCATCGCGTCGTCAACCGACTGGCAGGTCCAAGTATGTGGCACCTGTAGACCAGCGGCTTGTAATTTTGCGGTTGCAAGATACTTGTCGACCGCTGCTTCAATCGCTTTTGCCGGGTTGATGACCGGCACGTTCAAATGCTCGAGTCGCGCCAACGTGTCCATACGAAAAACGACTTGTTCGAGAGAAGCCGAGGCCATGGTGCGGACCAGAACGATATCGACCGTTGAGAGATTGACTTCACCACAGGCCACCACCGGTCCTGCCGCCCCGACGTGCGATCGTATCGCTTGGAATGCCAGTGGAATGATTTCATGTTTGCCGCCAGCCGCTTCACGAAGGTCCCGGACGTACCAACTGTCGATTGAACCCAAAATTGCGATGCGCATGATTTGTTCTTCTTCTTACGGGTGGGGTTGAGCAACTCCAGGTCCGTTACCCACCAAAAGACTTTCGCAGTACCTCCGGAAGAAAACTCCCAAAGTGATGCATGTTGCCCGTGTCGAGATTGACGAAGGTTACGACAGCCGGGCTGAAAAGACCGCGATCGATGCTGTAAAAGTCATATTTGTATTCCGCAAAGATATCGCCAAAGGGGCGGCCATAGTCAGCCGAACTGGAGCTGGGGATTTTCGGACCGAGCCGTTCCAGGCTGGCGTCGTCACCCCGGACGTACAACACCGCCTCGCCACCGTAAAGGATCGCGTCGTTCGTGCGACCAATGCCTGCCAGATCATCTGCCGCAACCGGTGGCAAAGGAGCCACGCCCCAGCCGCTCTCGATCCGGGATAAATCAAACTCCAACTCGTGCAGTTTATGGAGGGCAGTTTCTACACTGCGGGCTACGACTTGCACGCTGCCAGCCTGGCTGGCGGTTGGCGCGATGAACAGGGTAATGCGATCGGGAGCCATCCCGCATTGCTCGGCGATGTGCCGACAAACAGCCTCGGTCGGTAATTTACCGCTTTCCAGTACCCCAAAACACCGGTTCGCCGACTCGCGGTACCCGATTTCCTCAAACAGCGGCTCGACCCCGGCGACGGCACGCATCGGTCCCGAACCCATCGCGAAAAAGTCGTCGTGATTGATCTCCCAACCCGCGTATTGCGATGCCATGCACGCGGCAACAGGCTGGTCGGTTGCGACTTGAATCGCCGGCCCGTGCCAGATGTTCTCATTGCCAGGCACTAATCCAACCTGTCCTAATCCCGCCATGCAGATCCGGGCGAGATACTGGCCTGCCTCAAGGCCGCCAGCTACATCAATTCCAAAGTCCCACAATTCGGTTCCCGAGTCGGCCCACTGTGAGGCAACACGAAGGGTATCGGCTTTCCTGGCAATCTCGTCGCAGAGCGTCGCAGCGCGGTTATTGAGTTTGAGCACGGTGGTTTGGTCCCAATTCGGGAAAGAGCAAACGCTTGAGCCTCCACCACGCTGCCTCCACCATGCTGCCTCCACCATGCTGCAAAAAACAGGAAAGGCAACGAGCAAGGGCCCCTCAGAATCGCCGGTCGAGGGCAGTGGTTCCCACGCAGTTTCGGGCTCTGTAGCGTAACACGAGAAGTACTGCGGCGGCAAGTTGCCCGATCGCCAGAAGGGACTAGCGTAAAATTGACTTGCCGGGGAGTTGGTGTCCCAGTTGCTCCAGGGACAAATCGCGGCCTCCCAAGAAAGGCGCTGCCAACCGCTGTAGCTTATTCTGGGGAGCTTCGATTTGAGACAGTAATGCCGTCATCCGCCCAGTCGCCAAAGAGTTGAGATCCTCAAGACGCGCGTCGACAATCTGAGCTGATTGACTCGCTAGCTTTTCCACCTTGGCACGGATCGCATGATCCAAAGCCAGCTGGATAGCTCGGTAAACAGCCGAGCCAAGGTTCGACGAAACTTCCCACGTGGGCTTGTCGAGGGTTCCCGATAGCGTGATTCTCGTCGTAAGCAGATTGTGCCTGTGAAGCGAATTCGCCACAGCCATCTCCAGTTCGCCAGAGGCTAATTCACCCCCAAGTTGCGTTGCCATTTCAACCGCTGGTTGCTCCAGGCAGATATTTCCCGACAACTCGTTTCCCACGACCTTCAGATGCAGGTTCACGTCCGCACTGCTGGGTGCGAACGAAAGCTGCAGCGAGTCCGCTCGACCCAGTCGCATGCTGGGGTACGGAAACCCGTGACAACTGACTTCGATTTCATCACGAGCCAGTTTTTCCGTGCGATCCAGCGTTGCCATTAACCGAATTCGCAAAGCTCCCTTGGCGACGAGCTCCAAACGCGTCGGTTGACCATGGACGGTCGGTTCGCTGGTCAAATCATGAATTTGTCCCAAGAACTTGATGGGCTGCCCACCGATTTGTACGGTACCGTCGATGTCGAGCGACCGAATCAACAGATCGGGAACTTGTTGACATCCGACAAAAAAAATCTCCTGACCTCGCTGCCGCACAGGGTTTGGGCAAGCACCATCAAGGGACTTCTGACGGGGCATGTTGTGCATCCAGTCGATCCAGGAGAGGACGTCCACGACCAGGCCCGACATAGATTCCCGCAGGAAATAAGATGTCAAGATTGCTGGATCAATCGTTTCGATGTGCAGCTTTTCGTACAGCAAGGTTTCATCACGCATGCAAACGGCTAGCATGACTCGCCGGTCTTCCCCAAGCTGTTCTGTTATAAGTTCAACTTCGGCACGCAAGTCGACAAACGAACGGTCAACCGCTTGGAGTTCCGTCGGCAAGTTGCGCAAAAACTCGACGTGCCGCAAAGGATTTACCTGGGCCCGTTCCGCGTCGACCTGTAACCGGTCAACTTGCAATTGGAGACCTTTTGCCCGGTTTTCTATCTGGTCGTATTGCTCGGGCCAGCGTGCCGCGAGTTGTTCAGCTACCCGTACCGATTGGAACTGGGCGGTCAGGTCCTCGGAGAATTGCTTGTCGAGAGTTGAAAACCAGGTTGCTGCGATTTCGCAAGCCTGATTATGAGTCGATTCGCCCGGCGACGTCCCCGTCGTTGGTTTTGCGGCCAGGGCGTCACTCATCTCGCGGAGGGTACCAAATCTGAGACCTCGAAGTATGCCGTGGCTGGCGATTGCCTTCTTGCGCAGCAACGCCCCCGCCTCAAATTTCAAGTCAAGTTGGTCTGCTTCCACAAGATTCTTTTGAGGATCATTGGAGTCGGCGACTTGAATGCCACGCAGTGAAACTTCAGTACCAAGGACCGAAGCAGTCGCGCTCGTGATGTCGATCTTCGCGCCCACAACTTGCTCCCCGCGCGACACAATAGCCCAGCGGATTCCCGGGCCCACTCCGAGTTCAACCACTAAAATCGCCACCGCAAACAAGGTGATGCGCGGCAAGACGTGATTCCATGGGATCCGAACCATCAGGCAGCCGCTCCCCACTCAGCCCCAATATTCATGCGGGCCATCAGGCTGTCTACTTCCTGGCGCCGTCGGCGATTTTCCCGCCACCCCAACAGCCTTGAAAAGAAAGTGTAACTCAGGCAGTAAATTGGAAACGAAAAATACACCCCTATTAGCAAACCGCCCAAGGCAACCGTATTGTTGAACCCAATCCACGGCCCCAGGGGCATGTCGTACAACCACGCGTAGGTGCTTTGAAGTGACTGGATCGAAAGTGCGTAGAGGCCAACAATGTGGGCATACGGGGCAATCCACGGAGTTGTCCACATGAACAACAAAGCAGCCATACAACCAGTCGCTCGATTGACCCGGAGTGAAAAAAGAAGCACGCATAATATCGTGGCAACGAGACTTCCCAACGGTGCCAGGCCAATGACGACACCTATCGCGAAACCACTCGCCAGTTGGCTGGGTGAACTGTGGGCCTTGAGCATACTCCACAGCGGGCGCAACGGGTCAAAGTTCCATTGAAGCATCCAGATTCCTTTCCCTTCCCACTCACCGCGGTGTCGGCACACAATTCGCGCATCACAACCCTTTGGCGTTATCGACCACGGTCGGCGGTCGGCTTGATCGAAGGGGACGGTTATCAGAGGGAACAGGCTGAGTGCACGCCGCCACTGCTAGCAATGGCGGCGCAGCTGAACCTTAATCTTCAGCCTCCCTGGCGGTCTTATCAGCCCCGAGAATCAGCAAAGTGAGCTGCTCGCGGACTCTACGGCCGACGGGCTTCCTTTGCCAAGCAGGTTTTTCGCCCACTTTTCCCGATCGGGGAACTGGTCGGCTGCTCCCCGAAAAAAATCTGATTTGGCCATTGACCTGAAACGGCTTAACTAGATAATAGTATTTTTGATACTGAGTCTCATTAGCGAGACGTCTCCAATTGGAGGCCTACTCCCTTACAATGTCCCGCTATTTCACATCGCCCGCCATGAAAACGACCCTCTTTGAGCGAATGCAAGTTCAATCGAAATCAAATATCAACTCAGACTACTCACTCAGCCTTCCCAGTTTTCCACGCTGGAGGCGATCAGTCACGGAGCAAACCGGCCCCCACGCGTTACATGCTAGTGATCCCGCCGTTTGTGCCAACCCTGCGCATCCCCTAAATGGTTTCACACTGGTGGAATTATTGGTGGTGATTGCGGTCATTGGAATTCTGATCGCCATTTTGTTGCCCGCCGTACAGGCCGCACGCGAGGCGGCTCGTCGCATGGCCTGCCAGAACAACATGAAACAAATCGCCTTGGGCATGCACAATTTCGAATCCGCAAAGGGAAAATTTCCCCCCATGATGGGCAATCAGTATCGCTCGTCGGCCCAGGCGCGAATCCCACAGAATACACGGGTCGCCCAGCTGGCGACGCACCGCCACAACCAATATCGCTGGTCGGTCCAGGCGCGGATCCTCCCCTACCTGGAGGAATCAGGAGTTGCCAACCAGTTCAGCTTTGATCAGGACTACCACGCCGTTTACATTGGCAATGAATTGTTGAAGGCAACTCGCATTCCGGTTTATCTCTGCCCAAGCGAAGAAAACGATCGTGTCCGCCTCGATGGTAGTGGCGATTCGAGGGACTACCCCATCAACTACGTCGTGAATTGTGGAGTCTGGAAGGTTTACGACCCCACCGACGGCAGCGGCGGTTCAGGTGCGTTTTATCCTGGCGCGATGTTGGGAACTAACGCGTTTCGCGATGGAATGAGCAAAACGCTCATGCTTGCCGAGGCCAAGGCCTACCAGCCCTACAATCGCGATGGGGGCCAGGGAAATGCCAACATTCCCAATTCCCCAGCCGAACTTTGTGCGTTGGCCAGTGGGAGTGACAAGATCAGCGGTCATACCGAATGGGTCGATGGGCGGGTTCACCAATCTGGATTTACGGCAACCTTTCCGCCAAATACTAAAGTGCAATGTTCCAGTGCCGACAGCGATATTGACTTCAACAGTTCACGTGTCGAGGTCTCCAATACCAACGTGACATACGCTGCCGTGACTGCCCGCAGTTACCACGCCGGCACCGTCAATGCAGCACTGATGGATGGTTCGGTTCAGGCAGTTAGTGAAACTATTGATCTGCTCATCTGGCGAGCCATGGCCACCCGTGCTGGTGGCGAAACGGTCGCATCACCCTGATTCAATCCCTGCCCGCGCTCTCGTTGCCACGGACTGCCCTCTGCCACGCGTCCATGGTTTGCTGGTTGTCTGCTTCTTGCAGTCCGGTACACTTTGGAAATGGCAACACAATCTTTGCTTAACGAATCACGCGCCCGACAGTGGATAGAACAAGCTGGACTCGATGCGATCATCGCTTGCTCACCGGCCAATGTTCGTTATCTCACCGGGCACCACATTTGGTCTAACGTGAGCTTTAAGCGTCACATGCTTGATCCGCGCGAACCTTCTGGACTTCCCTTTTGCTTTGCAGTACTGGCCGATGGCAAAAAGCCCTCTTTGGTGCTGGAGCACATGTGTGAAACCAACACTGCCGATTTGGATATCGATCGTTACGTCTACGGGCAGGAAGAGCCTGTCAACTCCGGACCCTGGATCACACACGAATCCAACAAGCTTGCGGCACAACCGTTCGTACCGACCCAGGATCGCTACGAGTCACCTTTCGATGCCCTGGTAGCGGCGCTGCGTGCCAATGGTCTTACAGAGGCACGACTTGGTATTGAATTCGAACCCATGATTCCTGAGGACCAGGCAACGCTTCGCCAAGCCCTTCCCAATGCACAACTGCGCGATGCATCGCAATTGTTCAGAATGATTCGGATGGTCAAGACTCCAGTTGAGCAGGATCTACTGCGGCACGGATTTGAGATTGCCGAACGCGCGGCAGCCCAAAGTTTCAAGGAGGCCCGCGTGGGCACCGATTTGACTGATCTGGCTCGCATCTTTCGGGCTCAGCTTGCAGTCGATGGAGCCGACTTTGACCACTACGCCTACAGTCCGTTCGGGCTGGGCATTGCCACCGAACCATCTTACAAAATCAGCGACGGAGAAGTGCTGTTTTTGGACTTTGGTTGCATCTATCGACAGTACTACACCGATGCGGGAACGTCCCTTTTTGTGGGTGCCACCACAGCCGAGGACGAACGCGTGTTCGAGGTGTTGAGCCGTTGTCTGGAGACCACCCGGCGGGAACTTCGACCAGGTGTCTTGTCATCCCGCGTACAGGCCGTCATGGCGGAGGTTTTCGAGGATGGGGGCCTGACCTGCGAATTCCCACATGGGCATGGACTAGGCCTTGAGGTGCGAGATTTTCCGCTCCTTGTCCCAGACCACGGGCATCGTATCCGCGACGACTGCATTGACGTGCCGACAGATTTTCCGCTGGAAACGGGAATGGTCCTCAATCTCGAAGCGCCCGTGTTTGGAATCCCCGGCAAAGCATTCCAACTAGAGCAATCGTTCACCGTGACACCCGATGGCGGAGCACCTTTGACCGACCGAGACCTCACAACGCCAGCCAGGGTTCTCCCTTAGCGACTGGGAAACCGGATCAAGGGAAACCGGGCAAGAGACAACCTAGCGGACAAGGGTCGGGGGATTGGCCCGCAAATGGTCCATAACCGACTGTTCGTTCCCGGGCTCTGCTCCCTTTGCAGGAACGCTATCTGGTTGACTTGAACGCGTCGTTATACCAGTAGTCAGCGGGCGTGTCGCGATAATCGCCTGCGGTGTTGCCACAGCCGCCGGGGAGACTTCAGGTTGTCCCTCTTGGTCCTCGCGTCCAATCCCAAAGAACGACAATAGCCGGGACGTGATTGACGTCGATTGCGGAATCTCCGAGTCGAGCTCACTTTGCGGCGGCTCCTGTCGAACCAGGAATCTGCTGAACAAATGGCTTCGCGGAGGGTCAATCGTCGTCGGTCCCAGGTCGGATTCGGCAGCAGGGATCGCGCGTTGGAGTTCACCAACATCCGCTCCGGGTGCAGTTTCTGCCAAGCCCTCGTTATTTTCGTTACTTCCGACTCGGGGCAGTCGCCAAAGGCTGGCAAACCTGGTGAAGTTGCTGTCGTTCGGGGTGCCTTCGCTCGGATCACTCTTGCTCGGCTCGTTTTCTCGATGCATGAACCAGAAAATACTCTGCAGGCGATTACCGTCTTTTTCGGTGTCGATCGTCGTTTGAGTCACGGCCACGTTGTTGACCGCCGGGGTGATTTCGGGTGTTGCCGGCATGGTTTCGGGTGTTAAAGGTGTTGGCGTGTCGTCTTGAGAACTTCCCCACAGCGACGTCCACAGCGACCCAAATGTCGACTTCGGCGCGTCAGGAGCATCGTTTATTGTTCCCAGAACATCACCATCTTGACGCGCTATCGGAACTCGTGGTGGTTCGCTTGGCGTTGACGACTGCGCGCCGATCTGGTTTGCTTCGATCCCATCAAGATCTTCGCCAGCAGACTCCCAGAACTTCCACCACGGAGCGCCAGAGCGAGTTGCTGCAATCGCCGACTTTGGCTCGGCAATGAGAACCGCATCAGAGTTCAAGCTTGGGCTGACCGGTTTTGTGGTGACAACGGCGGTGGTATTCGCACCGCTTTTGCTCTCTGAAATTGTCGAAGCCGATTCTGTTTGTTTTCGCCCGGCCCTCTCTTTGTCGACTAGTTGGCCGAACATTGAAACCAATTCCGATTTTTTTACCGTCGCAGCCACTCGTCGAGCAATCGTTGCAGGTTGCTCCGTGGGTTCGAGGTCGCCCATGAACACGGTGCTCGATTCGTCTTCCACTGGGATTGGCGTGATGTTGGAATCGGTCGAACTTGATGTTTTCGCGACGGACACTTGTTGGACAGGCGCCTGGGCGGCTGGGGCCGTTGTCAGCTCGGTCGTTACTGGAGTTGCAACAGACGTGGCTTGAGCAAGACTCGGAGCGAGGTAGTTCACCTCGGCGAACTTGGCTAGTTGGTTTGGCAACGTCGTTGCCAGATAAATCTGCACGTCGTCGGTTCGTCCCACAGCCAGACTCTGTTCTGCCGTCTCGAGTGCGGCGATAAACTCTTGGTATTCTTCCTCGCTGAGCCACATGTCGCTAAGTTGCAGGTTGTCGACCCACACGTTCCCCTCCCCGCTCAAATCAATAGCAACCCGCAGGTTGGAGATGCCTTCACGCGGTAACTCATCAATTTGCAAGGTCAGGGGTATCCACTCACCTTGCTTTTTTCCCGCATTGGCCAAGTTGCTGTTGTCTGGAAGCTTAACCTGATGCGTAAACCTTTGGCCTTGATATTCACCTTCCAGCACTAACCGCACAGAAGGAGCATCCACTTCAGGTTCCAGACGCACCCAAGCCTCAATGGCGATGCGACGAGTAGGATGAAACTGGAACGATTTGCTCCGCAGCGATATGGCACGACCAGGCCTGGGACTGCGCAGATGAACACTTTGAGTCCCTTCTCGAAAGTGCGTTTTGTCGACTTGGATGGTGGCTCCCTCAGCAAGATGAATATCCCACTCGCTAAGCTTGCCATCGGATGAAATCTCGAAACCGAGATTTTCCAACTGCGTTGTCGACGAGTGGATTGTCAGGGAATCAATATCCTTCCGGATTGCCTTCAGCATGCTCGCCAGCTCGGACGCTGACTCACCAATCCCGACAAACGCCGGGGGTAATCCATCATCCCCTGGAAGATGTGACACAAAGATCACCCCAGGACAGGTACTCGCAATCGCAACAGACAAGCGTTTGTTGAACTGCTCCTTCGTGGTTGCAGATGCATCAACAAGTGGTATCGCCTGGCATTCGGTCAAGGTTGTTTGCGAGATCATCTTCGCAGAGCAACCGCGGCAGTCAATCACAATCGCCTTGAACGAATTGTGTTCGGAATAAAGTCCCGCAACCCGATTGATAGCCTGTCTTACGCACGAAGGAATTTGGTGACGCATGCTGTTGTAGGGAAGTGCGTAGGATCCGAATTCTGTTTGCTCCAGGACAAGCAGGGGAACACTCGTTGACAATTCTTCGGTGCCCTCTGTTGGATCGATAACCTTCGCTTCTTGTCCGGGAATCACCAAATATACAGCGAATCCAGACTGATCAAGTCGACGCATTAGCAATTCCAGTACGTCGGCCTTGGCCATCGCCGGTGGTTTGGCTGGTGCCGTGTTACCGGTCGGATAGAGGTCGATCGCTGAAACGTTGGTCGGGATAGCAACCGTGCTGTGCCCACTCGCCTTGAGTTCCGAAACGAACGCAGTACATTGGTTAAAAATGTGGTCCCAGTCCAATTCTGCCGTATGCCCGGCCCTCTTCCCCAAGCCAATTTTCCTGGCAAAATCTCCTGACTCATTCCATATCGCCACCAAACCCTGGGTATCGCTGTTTGGTTCCGTCTTCTCAGGATCACCTGGTATCGCTGCCGGTTTGTCTCCGCTCCCTTTTCCATCCGCGACAACAAGCAGCGGTAAACGTTTTATGAAAATCTGTTTGAATGGTGCCGCGGAATTCGCTTGACGAATCGCTAGTTTGATTTCCAGGTGAAACGCACCCTCGATGCTGGGTATCTTCTGGTGAAAGGGTTGAAAGTCCGGCAATCCACCTGCTTCGTCCACTTGCTCTTCCTGGACGGCGTTCCAGCTTGATTTGCCGTCGGCCACCTTGATCGCACCGGCCGTACAGCGCACGAGCATACCTGGTTGCGCATGAAAATCTGTCAGCCCGACTGTAATGCTCAATGACTCTTCCGGGGAAAAGATAAGTGATTTATGGTCCAGCTGAATACGCACATTGGCAGCCTGCCCAACGCTATTAAGGGACTCGCCAAGTAACGTAATGAACAGTGCCAGCGGCAATACCACGCAAGACGCGATAGCTTGAATGTGTTTTCGCACAGGTCGTCCCTCAAGAGATAGTTGGAAAAGCGGGAACGCGACAGGCATCGGGGGGACGAAATTATCTGCCACGAACAGATTGGATATTCACAAGACTCCGGAAAACGGAACTTATCGATATTATCGGAACAACCGGTTCCACTAAATTACCCTAAATACTAACTCGTCTAGTTGGGTGGCTGCCCGCATGCTGGCAGCCCTACATCAAAGTCGAGTTGGCCCTGCAAATAATGATTACGTCTATCCCTTGCTGGCTCGATTTTCCGTTGCTGATCGACGGAATCCTCGAGATTTACCTGGTAGCTGGGCAACAAGTCATTGTGGTCGCCGGTCAGCAGCAGTCACGCTAGTGGAGTTGTATCAAGTTGTTGCCAGTCTTAATGAAAACAGTCTTAATGAAACAACCGAGTCCTACACGGTTGATAGCAATGACGTTGCTGCCAAAAATCCAAACTCCGAACTGGCGACGCAATCGACTGGGGAGCGCCAACTTGGGTCCTCCGTAGTGAAAGCAAGTTCCGCAGCACCGGGAGCAAAAGCCCTGTTCCGAGTACGACTGCTCGGCGCGGCACGAAACGACATCAGCAACTCGGCAAGAAAACTGCTGCTCAGCAGAAGATCCTCGGCAAGCTCCAAGCGGTTTCGATTGGATGAGTCGGTCGCCAACCAGGCTGGGACAATCATCCTGTAGCGGGTAGAAATCGGCCCCAACATGAAGCTTCCCGCCACTGCTATCTCCCCGCGGCGCCTTACTGCTCCCAACTTTTCTTTCAGGATCCCTGAATCACCGGCGCAGATAACGTGCCGATGCCGTCAATGGAGATATCTATCCGGTCACCCGGCAACAGGGTGAAATCATTGGCGGGTACGATCCCGGTTCCCGTAAGTAAGATTGCTCCCGACGGAAAAGAGTTGTCCCGCCCCAACCAACCGATCAAATCTTCGAACGTGCGGGCCATTTGCTCGATATGGGTCCGGCCGTGAAACACCTGCTCTGTATTGCGGAAAACCTGAAGCTGAATTCCAATTTCTGACCGCGGGGGCATGGCGCTGCAAAGTGTAATCCAGGGACCAAGCCCGCAACTTTGATCGTAGATTTTCGCCTGGGTCAGATAAAGCGGGTTTTCCCCTTCAATGTCCCGGCTACTCATGTCGTTGCCAATCGTAAAACCGACCAGCTCCTTGCGTGAATTGATCACCAGCGCCAGTTCCGGTTCCGGCACGTTCCAACTTGCATCAACCCGAATCCGCACCGGTTGATCGGGGCCAGCAACCCGGTTTGGCGTGGCCTTAAAAAACAGTTCGGGGCGGTCGGATGCGTAAACCCGGTCATAGCAGGAAGCAGCAGCAGCCGACTCCTCCATCCGGGCTGTCTGGCTCCGCTTGTACGTCACACCAGCTGCCCATACTTCCTGCGCATCCAGCGGAGCCTCAAGCTGTACCTCCTCAATGGCAAGCGCTGACGGAACATCGTCGCTCGCCAAAAGTCTGGTAACCGTTGCGGTGATCTCATTAACCTCCAGCAATTCAAACAAATTGGCGGCTTCACAGGATGGATGGTCACCCAGTGGAACAATCGATTTGGGTCCCTGAAGGGCACCAAACCCCTGTTCCCCTGACAATGTTCTGTATTTTGCCAGTTGCATTTATGTACCTCAAAATAGCGTGGAGTATTTCATATCGTTCGATATCATAACGCCCCGCCGAAAAAAATTCCATGGTGACTGCGTAACATGTCTCCATTGAAAATGTTATAATGCCCTTTTTGTACGATGCATTGTCACCAGGCGCAAACCACTGCGTTCTGCTGCGGGTTCCGTAACTGCCAGAAGGCCCAACTCATGCGAAATGTCGTCACTCAAGAGGTAACCTGTTGGGAAGAAGTCTGGTTCGTTCAAGGTTTCCCTCAACAGCTAATACTCTGGGTGACGTTGATGGGAACGTGTTTCCCCCATGTTGCTGTTAGCGAGGTCAACCACCTCGCCCCTGTCGAAAACCTCGGTTTGGTCAAACAGGCTCCTCGTGATGCAAGGCACGTTGTCACCGATCGCGGGATCATGGTTGGGTATACAGAAACTATCCCCGGCACAGACGTCACGCTGAAGATGATCCCCGTTCCAGCCGGTACGTTCTTACTCGGCAGCACGGAGGAAGATCCACATCACAAGCCCGATGAGGGGCCACAGGTCAAAGTCGATATTTCCCCTTTTTGGATTGGGAGTTGCGAAATCACCTGGGAGCAATATCACGTCTACATGAAAATGTATGGAGCCTTTAAACAGTTAACACAATTACAACAGCAGGCCGACCTCGCCGTCGAAAATCCCGTGGTCCACGACTATTTCGAAAACCTGCCGCCGGGAGTCGATGCCGTGACCTCGCCCACACCGCTCTACGATCCTTCCACAACATATCAAGTCGGCAAACAACCCGAGCAACCTGCGGTCACGATGACACAATTCGCGGCCAAGCAATTCACCAAGTGGCTTAGTGGTATCACCGGACGAGATTACCGCTTGCCGACCGAGGCCGAGTGGGAATATGCAGCCCGGGCAGGAACAACCACCGCCTATTCCTTTGGCGACAACGCCGACGACGTGGGCGATTACGCCTGGTATGCGGAAAACGCTGCGGAGAAGACCCATCCGGTGGGGACAAAAAAGCCAAACCCGTGGGGACTTTACGATGTCCATGGAAATGTGGCAGAGTGGGTCCTCGATGGCTATGACGCCGGTCATTTCCAAAGTCTGCAAGGAAAGCCGGTCACGCTTTGGGAAGCCGTGAACTGGCCAACTCAACTCTACCCGCGGGTAATCCGAGGGGGGTGCTGGTTCGACGATTCCAACCTCTGCCGTTCGTCAGCCCGGCAGCAGTCGCAAGATCCAGATTGGAATGTCTCAGATCCCAACCTTCCTTTGAGTCCATGGTGGTTCACCGAAGAGGAATCCATGGGAGTTGGGTTTCGGATTGTCCGCCCACTGGACCCCCTGGACAAAGCAGCCCGAAAGCAAGTTTGGGAGGCTGATGTCGAGATGATTCAACTCGATGTGATGGACCGACTTGAAGAAGGGCGCGGTGCCCAGGCGGTGCCGACCAAACATCTGCCAGCCGCCGTTGGTGCATTGAACCAGGAGTCACCACAATGAGTTGTGCAATAGCGTCGAGCAGAAAACCAGTTGTCTAATTGTACAACGCTGGGAACTCGATGAGCTTACGGTTGATTTACCTCGGGAAATTCCTGGTCGTCTTTCGAATCGGATCGAAGGGCACTTGCGCTGGCCACCTGCCTCAAGTGCTACCGGATCGGCGATGAAGGAACTGCGGTTGGCCCCGATCTCACCCGCGTGGGACGAAGATTTGACAGTCGCGCCATTCTCGAGTCGATTCTGACCCCCTCGAAAATCATTGACCCCAAATATCGCTACACGGCTTACGTGCTCACAAATGGAAAAGTGGTCGTGGGGCAAACGATGCATGTCAAAGCTGATCATATCAAGGCCAGAAGTAATGCGCGCTCCCAGCAGACTATGGTTGTAGCGAGAGACAATATCGAAGAATCCTTTCCCGCGGAGGTCTCCCCGATGCCTCCCGGGCTCGTCGACGTCTTGAGTCAATCGCGGATCTATGATCTGTTGGTGTATCTCCAGGCAGAGGGAGACCCAACCCATAAGGCATTTCAAAAGGAGTAATTCCTGTTGATTCGTATTTTTGCCGTCAGCGGGTAGAGCATACCTTCCTGTGAAAAAGACTATTCATCCAGCTCTCACGAGTTTTATCGTTTGCACCGATCTTCATTAGCAAGCCAATACCATGACCTCAGCAAACACACGATCACTCCCCAGCAATCGTTACTTCAGTCCCCTTCCGGCTCAACGCGAACTGGCTTCCGAACTTCATCAAACGATTGTCGACCTGCCGCTCGTTTGCCCCCATGGGCACGTCGACCCGCGGCTCTTCGCGGATCCTGATTACAATTTCGGTTCCCCGACCGAATTGCTCCTGATTCCAGACCATTACGTTTTTCGGATGCTGTACTCACAGGGTATTTCGCTTGAATCCCTGGGGATTCCGCGGACGGATGGGGGACAAACCGAAACCGATCATCGCCGCATCTGGCAAACGTTTTCCGAACATTTCTATTTGTTTCAGGGAACGCCAACTGGAATCTGGCTGGCGGACGAGTTGAACTCGGTTTTTGGCATCAACGAAAAGATTTCCGCCAGGAATGCCCAGGCTATTTATGACCATATCGATCAGCAACTCCAGGCACCCGAGTTCAATCCACGCCAGCTGTTTCACCAATTTAATATCGAAGTTCTTTGCACCACGGACTCGGCAATCGACACGCTGGAGCATCATCGGGCAATTCAAGAATCCGACTGGCAGGGGCGGATTCTGCCAACCTTTCGCCCAGACACGGTTCTTAATCTAAAGACTTCCGGCTGGAAGAATAATATCTCGGCGCTGAGTGAGGTCTCCGGTATCGAGGTCGTTGATTATCGCACGTTCGTTCAAGCACTCGAGCAGCGGCGCACGTTCTTCAAATCGATGGGGGCAACGGCAACGGACCATGGTGCCTACACCGCATACACAGAAATGTTGAACTCTGTTGAAGCCGACGCCATTTTCCAACGTGCCTTGCAAGGAGTGGTAACGGACGACGATGCAACCCGCTTCACGGGGCATATGCTCATGGAAATGGCCCGCATGAGCACTGAGGACGGCCTGGTAATGCAATTGCACATTGGCTCGTTCCGCAATCACAACACAGCTCTCTTTGATCAATTTGGTGCCGATGCCGGAGCCGATATCCCGATTGCCACCGACTTCACGCGTGACCTGCGGGCCTTGCTCAACGCCTATGGCAATGATTCAAGGTTTGCGCTGATTTTATTCTGCCTCGATGAGACCGCCTACGCCCGCGAATTGGCCCCCCTGGCAGGACATTATCCAGCGGTTAAACTCGGGCCACCCTGGTGGTTTCACGACAGCATCAATGGCATGCGCCGTTTCTTTGATCAGGTCATGGAAACTGCGGGGATCTACAATACCGCAGGATTTAATGATGATACCCGTGCCTATCCCTCGATTCCCATTCGCCATGATGTGTGGCGGCGGGCCAGCGCCGATTGGGTTGCCGGATTGCAATTGAGTGGGCTAATTGACGAAGAGGATGCCCGCATGATCGTGAGGGCACTGGCCTACGATCTGGCAAAGCAGTCGTATCGGCTCTAAAACCGATTGACGATGATCCGGAAAGTTACCTGCCTGGAAAGAAGTTGTGTTCGATTAGCACGGCGGCGTTTGCATCGTCACACCCCACGGCATCGCTGGCAATCCAAGGCAAAGCCTGTTGGTATGGATGTGACTCTGAAACGTCGTGATCACTGTTATCCGGTCTCGGGCAGGAAACTCGGCATGTTCACCCCCGCAAAAGGTGTGAACTGACCACGGACCTGGCAAAAATGCATCTCGCAGTTCCGGGCACCCATCGCGTACATCGCGCAAACAAGCTGCCTCTTTTCCATTGGGATGAGAAACACCGGGGTTCGACCACGGTGCTGGTCAAGCTCGCGTACGATCAGGGCTTCGGCGGCCTGCTCGCTGGCAGCCACGCACGGGCCCAACACGTTCATCGCCGGGTGTCCCGAGGAAATCATGAATCCTTCCAGGCTCCCCCCCGCACTTTCAATCACCGAAACATGCCAGAAGCCCAGACGATTTTCAATGCAATACCGGTAATCGGGTTCGCGAGAAATATGGCTGACTTCCATTTCCAGCGCCGCCATCGCTGGTATGTCCTCGAGAGTTGCCTCGCGAACGCGATCCTCCCCTTCAGCATGCCAGTTTCCGCCACCAGCAGGAACGTTCAGGTACATGTCCTGGTAGCAATAACGTGGCACAAACCCGGCTTTGTTGTAGAGCGAAAACGAATCGACGTTTAAAGCACTTTGGGTCAGCCGCAGCGATTTGTAATCGTGCTGGTCGGTGTAGTCGATAATGTGCTGCAGCAATAGACGACCCACACCGTGACCAAAATAGTTCGGATGGACGTTCATGATTCCCAGGCTTACGTGGTGTTCCCGCGGGTGGTAAAAACAGGATCCCATCAGGCGTCCCGTTGACCGATTTTCGGCGACCACGTTGGCCCCCGGGGTGAGTTCCTCGTAAACATCGTAGAATACTTCGGCCACGCTGGGCCCACCTTGGAATATCACCGGACCACCATGGGTTTGGTACCACACGTTCACTGAACTGTAAATCAACTCAGCTATCTCGAATCGATCTTCGGGACTCATCGGACGAAGGGTAATCTCAGACATGTTTTCCGTCACTACCTTTTCTGTGTGATGTCGCGGGTGAGGTGCCGGTCATTGTCGCAAATACTTGCCTTCCTTGTCGACCGGTACGTGACTCGAGGCAATAACCCAGCCATTTCAAGAAACTGGTTTACCGCAACAGCGACCTATCTCAAGCTAAACTCTGCGAATCGGAGTGACCAAACAAACCTCTTCTCGGGACGAGACCAACCATGGTAACTTGACTTGTACCGCGACCAGGGCAAGTGACTCCCCTCAATCCCTAGGTGAACTACTGGCATCGTTACCGCGAACAGGTTGCTGCTGCTACCTCTGCCACGAGTGTTCCCCGGAAAAAACATGAACGACATTCAAAATCCGGTGACGGTCGACCCGAAACCAACGACCAGTGAACGTCTCGTCTCGCTCGATATTTTTCGCGGCCTGGTCATGTTTCTCCTGGTGGCCGAAACTGCAGGGATCTATCACGCAGTCACCGATTTGACGGTTCCAAGTACTTTTTGGAGCCAACTCATCACGCAGTTTCATCACCACCCATGGCATGGGCTGCGATTTTGGGACCTGATCCAGCCATTTTTTATGTTTATTGTCGGCGTGGCGATGGCCTTTTCGGTGGCAAAACGCACCGCACACGGGTTCACCTGGAATCAGTCACTTCGGCACATTACTCTTTCGATGTTTTATGCTGCTGTTGTTTGGTGTGGGATTTATTTGCATTTATGCCGGCGCCTTGCGGTGGGAGTTGTGGAATATTTTGTCGCAACTCTCCGTAACCATCTTGATCGCGTTTTTGATCATGCGCTGGTCGGCCTTTACCCAAATTGCTATTTCGTTTGCGCTTCTTGTGGCCACAGAGATTGCGTATCGCACCTACGCGAGCATAGCTGGAATAGACGACCCTTTTGTGCAAGGCACGAATTTCGGCGCCCGGCTGGACATGATCCTCATGGGCAAGATCAATAGTGGTGGGTGGGTAGCAATCAATTGCATTCCCACCGCCGCCCACACAATCTGGGGAGTTGTGGCCGGGCAACTCCTGTTGTCGGAACGTTCGCCCGTTCGCAAGATGGGCTGGCTTCTGCTGGCCGGACTGGTCTTGTTAGCCGCCGGTTACGCACTCGACCTGTTTGATGTGACACCCATCATCAAGCGGATCTGCACCAGTTCGTTCGTGCTTGTTTCGGGTGGATGGTGCCTGGTAGTGTTAGCCTCTTTCTACGGGCTGATCGATATCGCCGGGTGTCGTCGGTGGGGATTTCTCTTCGTCGTGGTGGGAATGAATCCGATCTTTATCTACTTGTTCAGCGAAACTATCGGGCGACAGTGGCTCAATCGTACAGTCGCTATTTTTACCACCGGAGGTCTCAAAATGGCGGGAGTAAGCGAAGCTATCGCCAGCGTGTTCACCGCCCTGGTAGTGTTCGCCCTCCAGTGGTACCTCTGTCATTGGCTCTATCGTCACAAGATTCTGATCAAAATCTGAAGGCGGGCTTAAAACCGCAGAACCAACTGCAATCCCCGACACGAACCAATCATCAACGTGGCAGTTCGTATTAATGTCTTTTTCGCCCAGGTAGCAAAAGTAAAATTGAGGCGACGATCGCGCAAAGTCCAGTGCCTGGCTCAGGGACTGGCCGGCTCCAATCGACAACCACATTGTCGATCCCCCATTTCTGTTCCACGCCCACGCCGCCCGGGTAAAACTCCAAGATTAAGTCGGTCGGATTTGGAGCAATCGAATCAAGCTGAAAAGTAGTTGTCACTGATGTTGGGAAAACGGGATTCGCCTGCTCATTCAATACAGTTTTCCCATTCGCTTCCACGATAAAATCATACGCAGTCGTCGAGGGGTTTACGATATCAAACGAGAGGCTCACCGATCGCGAGCTGTCATCGCTGAAACCTGTCGTCCCAAGCTCTGCAGGTAAAGCATCCATGATGCCCAACCAAACCGAATCACCCACACCAAAAGTACCCAAATAGTTCCCGCCGCCAAAAGGATAGGCCGCAGTCTGTGTCGACGACCAACCTGATGATATAGAAGCTTCAAAATCGTCTTCGATGTGATTGTGGGAGGCAAAAGCGGGACCGCTTGCCGCAAAGCAGATCCCACTAATTACACCGAATGCCCACAGCAACCGCTTTACATGTTTGGTTGTCAGTAGTCGATGTCTGACTGCCAGAGTTTCAACCTGACCGCGACGTTGGAAATATTTCGAGAGACTCATCATGGGGTGTCCTTTCGTTGTTTCTTGCAAGACAGAAAAAGGTGCAGTGCTGACGACACACCGGCGATTGATAACTCAGGACTTGGCTGTCGCTCCCGACTCTCCTAATCCACAAATCTTAAAAAGTTTCTCCGATAAGAGGTTTTGACAAAAGAGAGTTCCGGGGGCGTTCGATCCGAGACATACCGGAAATCAGAGACCGTTTGCCCACAAGTCCAATTGGGACCGTAACTACCTTCGATTCCCGCAAAATAGCGCCCCGTAGAATTGCCGCCCCCACAACCAAAAGGTGGGCACTGGAAAAATGTGCGCATCCGGTGGGAGATCGTCGCCGACCTGACACGGTATGTTCACCGATCACCCGTACCGCACTCGAAACGGCACGAATCGCAAGGTCAAACAGGCCAAAAAGAGGATGAAGGGCAACAAACCCATCCCCACCCTGGTCAGGTTCCGCCCCCAATGGTGCGTGTACTATTGGATCTACCGGTCACAAGATACTGCTCGCAATCTGAAGGGGAACCAAAAACAGGGGACGACTCGACAACCAATTTCATGGCAAACAGGAACGACTCACCCCGCAACCAAGGCCACATCACTTCGCAGAGAAGACGCTACGAGACCTGAAAAATTTCCTCGATCCTGGCACGCATCACGCCCGGGTCGACGTCGACCCCGGTCCAATACTTGACCCCAATCACCCCTTGATTCACCAGCATGCCAATCCCGTCGATCACCTGACAACCACGCTGGGCGGCATCCCGAATCAAATGCGTGCTGGGCGGATTGACAATTACATCGGCTACAACCATCTTCGGTTGCAAGCTCGCGAGATCCAGGGCCATCCGCGCGTCGACATCTGGAAACAACCCGATTGACGTGGCATTTACAACAATATTTGTTGATGCGGGGACCGCAAAATCTCCCTGCCACACCACAAATTCTGCTCGGACCGGAGTTCTCTCGTTCAACATCACGGTCAGTTCCCTGCCGCGCTGCTCGCTGCGATTGACGACCGTAATGCTCGTCAAACCGGCAAGCGCTGTCTCTACACCAATTGCCCGCGCTGCCCCACCTGCCCCGAACAGCACCATGTTCTTCCCGGCAGGATTAACCGTTTCCCGCAGCGACTGTAAAAAACCTTTTCCGTCGGTGTTTTCACCGATGTACTTCCCGTCACGGCGGACCGCGCAATTCACAGCTTGCATGATCGCTGCCGATTCGCCCAGGCCATCAAGATGGTCAATCACGGCGACCTTGTGTGGCAGGGAACAGTTAAAACCAACCCAGCCCATGGCACGTGCACCGCGTACCGCATCGCCCAGGTTTTCGGGTGGGACCTCGCAGTTGATGTAGCGCCACGGCAGGTTGTGATGTTGATAGGCAGCCTCGACCATGGCAACGGTCGGGTTTTCGGCAGCCGGTTGGGCGAAGGAACCGGTGAGTTGACTTAAAAAATCCATAGCGTTCCACATTTCAAATCAGGGGTTGTACTGGATAAACTTCCCGCGATCGTACCACCTTTACGGCAGCAGTCCACTTGTATGGCTCATTTTCCCTGTGTCCACTCCATTACCATCCGGATCTGGCATGGGCATCTGCAGGAACCGACCTACGCATCCCACAACGAACGCCTCGTGGTTACGCTGTTTACCACTGGCTTCTACCACAACCTGCGTCCAGACCGGACCTTGCCAAAGCACATCGTAACGTTTTACGATTGGTGAGCCAAAACATTCAATCCCTCTTTTCAGGGGAGGGTTAGCCGTTTCGAGGGTGTCGTTTTATCCGTAGCTTCCGACTCCTTCTCTTGAGAATCGAAGGAGGCACACTCTACAATCGGGCATCATGAAAGTCATCCTGCTCGGATACCGTGCCAGCGGAAAATCGACTGTTGGAAAACTGGTTTCAGATCAGCTTCAATGGCCCCTTTGGGACATCGATCGTGGCATCGAACTTAAGAGTAGGATGAGTCTCACAGAACTGTATCAGCAAGTTGGGGAGAATGGTTTTCGCCAGGTCGAGGCAGAGGTCGTTGCAGAAATGTGCGCCAACGATCAATGCGTGATTGCGTTTGGTGCAGGGACCATCATGCAACCGCACAACGAGCGACTTGCACGCGTCGCTTCTCTGGTTGTCTACTTGAAACTCTCAGCAGAGCAGCTGTGGCACCGTATCGTCGCCGACCCGAAGAGTGCGGCAACGCGCCCCAATCTCTCGTCAGGTGGAATTGAGGAGGTGGTCGAAATGCTTGCCCGGCGGGCACCCACTTACGAAAGGTGTGCAAATGTGACGCTCGACGGACAACTTACTCCTGGGAAATTGGCCGAAAAAATTGTCGAACGGGTCAATAGGTTGGCAGGAAGCTGAATTTAATATGGCCTGTCTCCTTGTTAGAGGAGGGGCGTTATTTGTTGGACATTACCCGGTCGACCGACCTGATTTGCCGCGCCAGATCGCCAAATTGGCAACACATTTAGACGTCATCATGATGATTCTTGGGATGACACCCTTCCTGTTGCCGGAATTTATACAGTAAAATGGCAACCTTGTTGCTGTCGCTCATATTATGGGTTGCGGCTACCAAGGTTTGGCTGCTGCCCGTTTCGATATTCAACTCCAACCGTCCCTGCCCAACTCGATTACCATGATCCCACGAATTTTGTCCTTTTCGCTGGTTGCCCTTAGCCTGCTCGGCTGTTCGCCAGGCACCGATTCTGCCATCCAAACCGGATCCGGGAACTCGCCTCACCGCGGTACGATCGGCGTCTCCCTGATGACACTGACCAATCCCTTTTTCATGGTCATTGGCGACACCATCAAAAAAGAAGCGGCGCCCCATGGGTACGACGTCGTCGTGTTGGGTGCGGATGAAAATGCCGACAAGCAAAACAATCAAGTCAACGACTTCATCGTGCAAAAGGTCGATGCGATTGTGTTGGCCCCCTACGATTCGAGGGCCATCGGACCCGCGATCGAACAGGCAGCCGCGGCCGGGATTCCCGTCTTCACAGTCGACAACGGTTGCCTCGCGCCCGATTGCAAAGTCGTCAGTCACGTCGCTACCGACAACAAAAGTGGCGGGAAGCAGGCTGCCCTGGCAATGATCGAGGCGATCGGCCCGGCTGGTGGAAAAATTGCAGTTCTCGATCACACCCTGACAGAATCTTGCCTGCTCCGGACCGAAGGCTTTCAGGAAGTCCTCAACCAATACAATCAGACGGCCGACAACAAAATCGAAATCGTCAGCCAGCTTCCCTGTGGCGGCAATCGGTCCAAAGGCTACGAAGCGACGCAAGCTATCCTCCAAAGCGATGGCGATGTGGTGGGAATCTTTGCCATCAATGATCCGTCAGCACTGGGAGCCTATGCCGCCCTGGTCGATGCCAACAAGCAAGACCAGGTCACGCTGATTGGTTTCGACGGGCAACCTGAAGGAAAGAAAGCCATCCGTGATGGTCGGATCTATGCCGATCCCATTCAGTTTCCCGATCGTATGGGCGTAAAGACCGTTGAACTTATCATGAAGCATTTTGAGGGTGAGCAAATCGAGCCAGAGTACCTTATTCAGACAGAACTTTACCGCAAGGTTGATGCCGAAAACGATCCGAGTCTTGGCTCATAAAGTCATTGGCTGTTGAAACTCGGTACCCGGCACCCCGTCCACGACCCGCCTGGCTCCTTATGTCGCAAGACGTTGATCGAAGCTGTGAATCAACACCCTTGCTCATGATGCGCGGCATTTATAAGTCGTTTCCCGGCGTGCAGGCGCTGGAAAACGTCGATTTCGATCTCCGTGCCGGCGAAGTCCATGCCCTGCTTGGAGAAAACGGTGCCGGCAAAAGTACTTTGATTAAAATCCTCGGTGGGGCTCATCAACCCGATGTGGGCCAGATCTTTATTGCCGGCAAAGATATCCACATCCATTCGCCAGGCGACGCGTTGCGTGCCGGGATTGCTGCCATCTACCAGGAGTTCAACCTGGTACCAACCCTCTCGGCCCGCGAAAACATCTTTCTGGGACAGGAATCGACGACCCTGGGGTTTATTCGTCGTCGGGAAGAACTTCGCCAGGCTGAGGCGTTGCTGGAGCGCGTGGGCGTTGAAATCGATCCCGATATCCCTTGCAATCAGCTTTCGATTGCCCAGCAGCAAGTCGTCGAAATTGCTAAAGCTCTCTCACTTGATGCAAAGATCCTCATTATGGATGAGCCGAGCGCCACGCTCACCCCACAGGAGGTGGATCACTTGTTCGAAGTGATTCGAGACCTGCAGCAACAAAGGATAAGTATCATCTATATTTCGCACCGCCTTCCAGAAATTTTTCAGATTGCCGACCGCATCACCGTTTTACGGGACGGTCAGCACGTCGCCACTAAGGAGACCACGGACGTTACCCGGGACACGCTGATCGAAATGATGGTCGGTCGCCGCCTGGAACACGAATTCCCCCACCGCGATGTGACCCCGGGCGAAACCAGGCTGGCGGTAACCAATCTCTGTCGCGGCAATGCCGTGCGAGGTGTTTCATTCTCGGTAGGGCAGGGTGAGGTGCTGGGCATCACTGGCCTGGTAGGAGCCGGCAGAACCGAAATGGCTCGGCTTATTTTTTCCGCAGATGAACCAGCGGAAGGCGAAATTGTTCTCGACGGACAACGACTGAAAATCCACAACCCCCGCGATGCAATCCGCGCCGGGATCTGCCTGCTCACCGAGGATCGCAAATCCCAGGGACTCATCCTCAAACAATCGGTCGTGGAAAATTTCGGGCTGCCCAACCTGGATCACTTTGCACGGCTTGCTTTCGTGAACCAGGCCCAAGAGCAAGAATCGCTCGACAAGTACGTAAGAATCCTCCGCATCAAGCTTGCCAACTCCCGGCAACTTGTCGCCAATCTTTCAGGTGGCAACCAGCAGAAAGTCGTGCTCGCAAAATGGCTCGAACGCAATTGTGAAGTCGTTATTTTTGACGAACCAACCCGTGGAATTGACGTGGGAGCCAAGTACGAGATCTACCAGTTGATGAATGCTCTGGCGGTTGCCGGGAAAGCAATTATTATGATCAGTTCTGAATTGCCCGAGATTCTGGGAATGTCGGATCGCATACTCGTCATGCACGAAGGGCGTGTCACGGGCGAAATCACCGATGTCGAAAAGGCGACCCAAGAGCAAATCATGCATCTGGCAGTGGCGTGAGGTCTTATGCGTAATAAATTTTCCCTGTTTGCGACCGACTACGGAATGCTGTTTGTGCTGTTGTTGCTAGGCGCGTTTTTCAGCGGGATGACGATTGCCCGACAAAATCCCACCGGCGCCGAGGCGGGTAGACAACTGGCGAAGCAAATCCTCAGCCAGGCGGGTAGCCAGAGGCATGTTTTCATTGCTGCCTCGGCAAGTCCCGACGACAAGGACTTTGCCGCGCAGTTGGAACGTACGCTGCAAGACGCAGGCGTTCAGGTTCTGGCAACCGTGGCCGGAGGTCCGCCCGATGTCCGCCAGGCGCTCGATAAGGCCATCGCCGCCAAAGAAACCATCGACGTCATTGCCACTACGCAGACGGCTGCCAATTGGAAGTTGCTGGCTGAACTTGGTACCAGAATGCCCTCTCTGGCCAAGACAAGAATCGTGGTTCCGCAGAGTTACTGGTGGCCTAATTTTCTTAAACGGGACAACCTCTCCAACGTTGCCGCACAATCGGCCATTTTTGCCATTGTCGGGATCGGGATGACCATGGTGATCATTACCGCCGGGATCGATCTCTCGGTGGGCAGCCTTGTGGCCCTCTCGGCCGTGACCGTCGCGCTCTGTCTCCGTGACCTGTGTGGAGGATTTGAAGCCACAGTATGGGGAATGGTGTTCAGTTCGCTGGCGGCGGTTGCAGTCTGCGGGCTGGCAGGATGGTGTACGGGCTTGCTCGTGACCGGCTTTGGAATCGCACCGTTTATTGTGACACTTGCCATGATGTCGGTTGCACGTGGTGCCGCCAAAATTCTTACCGACGGGCAAAACGTTTACCAGGTACCCAAGTCTTTTTCGCTCTTTGCGATGGGAAGACCATTGGGGATTCCCAATGCCGTGATCTTGATGATCCTGCTCTATGTATTGGCCCACATCGTGATGACACGAACCACGCTCGGGAGATATCTCTACGCGGTTGGAGGTAACCGGGAAGCAGCGCGGCTGTCGGGAGTGCCCGTCGCTTGGGTCCTGATTTTTGCCTACACACTGTGTGGCGCTTTGGCAGGATTGGGAGGCGTCATCCAGGCGTCGAAACTGACCAGTGGGTCGCCCCTCTACGGCACCATGTATGAACTGTATGTGATCGCTGCGGTGGTCGTGGGCGGAACGAGTCTGGCTGGCGGTGAAGGAAAGATACTCAACACACTGATTGGTGCCTTGATCATTGCCGTGATTGGCAATGGAATGAACCTGATGAAGTTTAGAGACTTTACCCAGGAAGTCGTTATGGGATTGCTCATCATCGGGGCGGTGTTGATTGATGTGTTGCGGAGACGCGGTTGGAAAATCCTGCCCACCAACTGAAATTGATTTTCTAAAGGTGACATCGCATGCCTCAAGAATACCTCGCACGTTGGCCAGATCTATTAGTGATTGTGATCAATTTAGGGGTCTTGATCGCAATTGGAGTTTACTGCGCCCGCAAAACACGCTCGGCAGACGACTATTTCCTCGCCAACCGCAGCATGCCGGGCTGGGTTGTTGCCTTTTCGATCATGGCAACCATTATCAGTTCGATGACTTTTCTCGCGTTGCCTGGCGCAACTTTTCAAGACGACTGGCGCTTTGTACCGGCCCAGCTACTTTATTTCATCCCCGCACTGCTCGCCTACTGGGTGTTCATGCCTTTTTTTCGCCAGGGACATATTCGCAGCGCTTACGAATACCTGGAACGGCGCTTTGGCACCTGGGCCCGCCTTTATGGTGCTGTGGCGTTTTTGGGATTCCACATGTTTCGCACCGGCATCATTCTCTACGTCGTGAGTCTGCCCTTTCAAAAAATGAGTGGCCTGGACCTTCCCTGGGTGATTGCCGGGCTGGGGGTTCTGGTGGCGGCCTACACCATCGCCGGGGGACTGCAAGCGGTCATCTACACCGATTTAATCCAGGGTATCGCCCTGATCGCCGGTGGGCTCATCTGTATGCCTATCATTGCCTCCCAGATCCCAGGAGGATTTGGGCAAATCTTCAGTGAGGCTGCTGCCGACGGAAAATTTGGTGTGGGAAGCACGGACCTCTTTGATTTTGACAAAAAAACCGTCTGGGTCATTATCCTTGTTTACCAGTTTCAATTCCTGCAAATCCTGTGTACCGACCAGAGCCTGGTCCAGCGCTACCTGGCCATGAAAACCGACAAAGACGCCCGCCAGGGACTTATCCTGGGAACCTGTCTCACTATCCCGGTCTGGGTTTATTTTGCGTTCGTAGGTACGGCCCTGTATGTCTTCTACCAGCACTTTCCGACCACTGCACTCGATGGTGCAAAGCCTGAAGAAGTGTTTCCCTATTTCATCCTGACCAGAATTCCTCCTGGAGTTGCCGGGTTTGTCATTGCTGGGCTGCTGGCCGCGGCAATGTCCACACTCGACTCGAGCATCAACGCCTCAGCATCAACCGTAACAACCGATTTCTATCGACGCTTTAATGCAAAGCACAGCGAACAACACTACCTGGGCATAGGCCGCTGGGCTTCGGTCCTGTTCTCGATGATCATGGTGGGTGTTGCCCTGGTGATTCATTTTTCGCGCACCGAAACACTGATGGATCTTCAAACCGTGGTCTACCCTATTGTAAGTGCCGGACTCTTGAGCCTGTTCCTGTTGGGATTTTTGACCGTTCGCGTTGGTTCGGTGCCAGCGATGGTCGCAACCGCAGCAACCGTACTACTTGTTGTAGTGTGGGTGGTTCTTACGACAACATGGGGGAAGGCAAATTTTCCAACTGTTAATGACTGGCTTCCCAATACGTTCTGGATTGGGGTCCTTCCAAACCTGTTCCTGCTGGCAATCGGATATGGCTTAAGCCTGATTTGGCCGCGCCGCGCCGCAGGAAATCTCAAAGACCTCACAATCTGGACCAGAAGCTGAAGATTGGACCTCTATTTGTTTTCGCCGTCGCCGGGGACGAAACCAAGCTCAAAAACCATAACGACGCCGGACAAACGGGCCCTCTGGAAAGAAATTGGCCGAATCCTTACAATCACGCGGCATACTCATCCGGGCGGAGTAGCTCAGTTGGTTAGAGCAGCGGAATCATAATCCGCGTGTCGGGGGTTCGAGTCCCTCCTCCGCTACTTACGCAGGGCGCTGCACCCGGTGGCGCATCGTCGCCTAAGCCCGCAACTAATATGGGCTTGGGCGATTTGTCTTGGAGGCTGCTCTCGCCTTCTTGTTCGCACCCGGTCGCAGCCAGTCGCGGAGTTTCGCGTCCTGCGCGCTGCGCGTGTCCTGGAGGCTCCGCCGCTTGGTCGTCCGTCCCGGTCGCCCGCAGGGCGTCTGCGGGATCACCTAACATTTCCCACAATCGGCCTACCGCGTCAGCCTCTTGTCCGGGGAATAGATGCCCATAGGTGTCCATTGTCAGGGTAATGCTCGAGTGGCGCATCGCAGTCTGCACTACCTTCGGGTGTGAACCGGTCATCGTCAGCCACGCACCGAAAGTGTGCCGTAGCGCATGAAAATCTATATTCTCGCCTTCGTGGTTAGTACTGGCCAGGAAGTCGCTATGCTGCCGCCTTGCATATTCCTGGGGATCATTCTTTGCTTCGGATAACCACTGCTTGCGGGCCTCGGTTAGATCATCCCGCAACATCCGAGCCAATTTAGATTCATGCGGCAGGTTGAACACAGGAGCCTTCGGGTTTTTCCTCGCGATGTGGACCTTCAGGCTTGCCGCCAGTTCTGGTTGAATATACTGCCGTGCAGCTTTTCGGTTTTTGGTGGATCTAGCCTTACAAGTTATGTAAGGCTGTTCTTCGTTAAGAAATAACCCGCCACGAGTCAGGTTCCGCAGCTCTTTTGATCTTAACCCAGTTTGGACCGCTGTCCGATACAGCAGTAGCCGTTCACTACTGGGCATGTCATCGCGATCCGGTCCGGCTTCGGTCGCTGATATCAACCGCCTCCACTCCTCTTGCAGTAGTATCCGACGTTCGCGCCGCCGGTCAGCTTTGGGATCTGGTTTCTTCACCGAAGCCAGCGGATCGCGGGGAAGCTTGTGGTGATCGGTTAGCCATTTGGTAAATGCCTTGATCGCGCTCAGGTGTGCTTGGATTGTGCGAGTCGCGCGGCCTTCGTTCCGCAACTTACCGGCGTAGCGATTCACAGCATCAGCGGAAATATCCGCTGCTGTTTTGAATTCAGCGTGGTCAGCAATCCGCCGGATAAATTGCGTAGTGCTTATGACGTGCTTATCCGTTCGGTTTGCTGCCCGCAGTTTGCTTTCGTAGTCGGCTAAGTGGGATTCTATCGAACGCCCGGATTCCTTGCTGATCGCATCCAATGCGGGATCAATCACGCCATCTCGCCGCAAAGCCGCCTCGGCCTCATGTTTTTTTGCAATGCGTTCTGCCGTTGCCTTGTCCGTGGTGAATGTGCATTTGGTCCGTCGCTTGCCGTTGTGGTCGGTCCACGATGTGTACCAGAACCCCTTGGCTTTCTTCCCGCCACGTTTGAACACTGAAGCCATGGTTATCTTCCTTTGGTCTGCTTGCGGCCCTCAACCTCGATACGCATGCCGAGGCACTCGGCAAGCCGGTCAAGGGCCTTCATCGAGAGCCCCCTGTGCCCGTTGTAGAACTTGGCCAGGGCGCTCTCATCGATTTCACTTTCGTGAGATATCCGATAGCGTGACTTACCCGAATCGTCGATTGCATCACGAATCTGGTCGCTCAGCTTTTTCTTGCGTCGAGGTGCCATAGGGTCACGTTATACGATGCTGGACACAATGTCCAGC
>CAUZEA010000030.1:0-55555 GCA_963578605.1 Planctomycetota bacterium | reverse complement strand
CTAGCGCCTCCACCACGAGCTGAGATGGTTGACAATCGTAATTGCGATACGGGCCGTTTCCATAAGGACCCTTGGGGTTGGTCGTTGGTTTAAACGTTCGTGGCGGTACCAACCACCGTACCGCCGCGACGGCTACCGATACGCCCAGGCCAACGGCGCAGATAATCGCTGCCCATGGCCAACCGATTGCCAGGAAGATAAAAAAACACACAAGACATGCCAATAGGATACTCCTCAGTCCGAGCCCAATGCGTCCGCGTGAGGAAGTCGAGCTGGTCCTCAATGCGTTGCTTGTTGAAATTTCAGGGCCAGCCGGCTCTCGTTGGACTCTGGCAATCACAACACTGATGTTATCGGAACCACCACGCAGGTTGGCGAAATCGACAAGCGTTTGGGCGGCCTCTTGAGGTGGCAACACGCCAAGAATTGTGCCGATCTCTAGATCGGTGATTTCACTACTCAGGCCATCGCTACAAAGGAGAAAAATATCGTCTTCAACGATGTCGAAGGGACCTTCTAAATCGACGTTCACGGTCTTGTGAGGACCGAGAGATCGCGTGATCACGTTGCGTGGCAAGGCATCGACCCTGCCCTCGGCGGGTAATTGACCCGCTGCTGCAGCTTCCCAGACAAGGCTGTGGTCAAATGTCAGCTGCTGAAAAGAAGTGCCCCGGAGTCGGTACGCGCGGCTGTCCCCGACATGGGCGACCAACGCACCCTGAGGAACCAGTACCAGGCAGGTACAGGTCGTTCCCATCCCTCGAAAATCAACACTGTTTTGGCCTTTGGTATTGATAATCTCATTGGTGCGGTGGACCGCCTGCCGAAGCGCTATCGCCGGGGATGATTCTGTTGATTTGTAATACGCGTGCGGCAAGTTATCGATTGCAAGCTTGCTAGCCAATTCACCAGCGGCATGTGCCCCCATACCATCGGCCACCATCATCAGATGACCGCGCTGCATCCAGCTACCCGGTTCGTCGGTCACCACCGATGTCACCGCATCCTGGTTGTTGGCGCGCCGCATGCCCAGATCGCTGAGCTGGGCAAGTTCCAGTTTCAAGGGCGTCGGCTTTTCAGTCATCGTTGACAGGAGAAGAAAGTGACGATGAACGAAGGTGATCGCGAAACACAGCGGCGGGTAAGCCCGCTAGCACGCAAACTCACCCGTAGGGGGGTCACATCAGGGACTTTTATTCTAATTGGACAGTCGCCTCAGGGATACCACACAGCCGGGCTAGCCCCAAAAGAGAGCCGATTCTATACTCCGCCGGCTTTTCGCAGCCTCATTCGAGTGCCCTTCAGACCAAAATGCCTGTCGTCCTCAACTCCGTACAGACTGAGCACCCTTTATCCGGTACTCGGTACTCAACCGCTTCGCTCCTCTTGGTGCTGTGCGTACTGGCGGCGGTGGGCTGCGTGCGACGACGGCTCTTCATCAACAGCAATCCTCTTGGTGCACTTGTTTATGTCGATAATGAGCAGATCGGGACGACACCTTGCGCGGTTGACTTTACTTACTACGGCACGCGGGAAATTCGCCTCGTAAAGCCCGGCTTCGAAACGCTCAAGGTCAACCAACCGATCCCCACACCTTGGTACGACTATCCCCCACTCGATTTCTTCAGCGAAAACCTGCTACCCTACGAAATCCACGACAACCGCAGCGTGAGTTTCAACATGATGCCGGAGATCATCATTCCGCCGCAAGAACTGATTGACCGTGGCAATCAGCTACGACAAGAAACACTTCGAGGTACCGCCATACCATGTCTGGCAACCAGCCCTCTCGAAATTGTCACCCCATCAACACCATTGGGCCAGCAACCGCCTCCTCTGTTTGGGGCACCGCCCCTGGGGGTGCCATCGCAGGGTAACCCACCAGCGGTTGGCACTCCTCCCCCGGTTGTCCTACCCGCGCCACCAGGTCCATTGCTCCCAATGGCCCCCGCCGGGCCAGCCCTCTTGCCCCCGCCACAGCGTGGGCGTCCCCTGATAAGCCCACCATTACGGTAGGGCAAGGCGGGAAACAACCCATGCAACGACCTTCGAAGGTCACTTGATACCGGCGCCGCGGTTAAGAGCACCGCTAATCAACCGACCCGGTTCGCGACTGATCTTATCGGTAAACACGCGAACGTCATGGAGAATTGGCCGCAACATGGCCAACAGGGGACGCAGCTGATTGGTCGTCTGGTTGAGATTCCAAACCAATTCGTTGGCACTCACGGAGAGCTGGTTGATATTGTTGTACAGGCTTGAGTCATTGATGAGTTGTCCGATCGTGCCTTCGCTTCTGGTGATCGTCCCTGCCAGCACAGTGATTTCCTCCACCAGCAAGTCGACACTTTCCACGGCTGAAAAGGCTGCTGCCAGCAGTTCTTCTCCGTTGCGTCCGAGGGGTTCAGTAAACCCCTCAAGGTTTGCGAAGTTTCTTTCAGCCGAAACGATCACATCATCAAACCCACTAAGCGTTTTCCGTGCCTCAGTCATCGTGAGTCGGATGTCGTGAACTGCGGCTGGTATCTCCCGGAGTCCCACGTGCAGAGAATCGCGAAGTTCTCCATCCGAAAACAATCCTTCGAAGGAATGCATCGTCGCGGAGAAATTTTCGAGTGCCGTGATGGTGCGATCCAACAAAACGACAAATCGCTGTTGTCCATCCTTTTGGCCCAGAGCCTGATTAAGGTTCTCAGCAAGTTTCGCGACTTCATCCCCGGCATGGCCCAGCGAATTTGTCATGACTGCCAAATCACCCTGCAAATTTGCGAGCATGTCGAGCGGGTTGGCCAGCACCGTCCCGTGGGTGACGCCACCGTCGCGAAGGGGAACGGCGTTGGGGGGAACACGTCGGGAAACAAAATCAATGGTCGAATCTCCCAGAACGGAGGTGCGTACCTGGCAGGCATAGAGCGGATCGGAATAAAGCCGCACACCGTCGTTGACTTTTGCCGTCACTATGACTTGATTATCCCGATCCTCGATAGCAGACACCCGCCCAATCAGAATTCCGTTCTTGCGAACGGGTGTATTGGGCGCAATCCCAGGAGCCTGGTTCAGTTCGATGAGAACGCGATATTTCCCTTTCGCCCACGGCACCCATGACTGCGGGGCTGGACTATTGAGCGCCACTAATAAGCCACCAATCACGAGTGTGGCCAAGACAACCGCGCCCACGCGGAATTGCATCTGACGTTCGTCCATTTCGATTCCAATCTCTAACGATTACGGTGGTGCAACCGCTGGCTTGCGCCGGCAACTAATACCGTGTGACCCGGCCTTTTCCTGTCGCACCTCCAACGCTCGACTTTCGATCTATTGATTCATCTCCATCAACCGTTCGCCGGCTTCGCCACGAACAAATTGCGACACGCGCCGGTCAGTGCTCTCGCGAATCTCCTGAGGGGTCCCATCAAAGATGATTTGTGGCTCGTCACGTTCCAACCGGGAAAATGGATAAAGCATGACGATGCGGTCAGCTACTTTTTGGGCACTCCTCATGTCATGGGTCACAAGGATACTAGTCACCGAATGCCGTTCTCGGGTGTGCATGATTAGTTCGTTGATGACATCGCTGACAATTGGGTCAAGACCCGTTGTCGGTTCGTCGTAGAGCAATACCTCGGGGCTCATCACAAGAGCCCGCGCCAGGCCGACCCGCTTGCGCATCCCTCCAGAAAGTTCGGCCGGTTTTTTTCCCAGTGCAGCAGAGGGTAAACCAACCTCCCCCAGTAGCCTGACAACCTCGGCATGTGCTTGCTCGCGAGAAATGGAGCGATGCTGGCGGAGTGGGAATTCAATGTTCTCGGCAATGGTCATGCTGTCGAACAGGGCAGCCTGCTGAAAGACAAAGCCAAACCGGGTCCGCAAACGTGTGAGTGCCTTGTCGCTCAGACTATCGAGCCGATCGCCCGCGAAACTCACAAAGCCACTCGCTGGTCGGATGAGGCCAATGATTGACTTGAGCAAGACTGTTTTTCCGCAACCACTTTCGCCAATCACTACCAAGGTTTGCCCGTACGGTACGGAAAGTTGGATGTCGCGTAACACCACCTGACGTCCAAAACGCACATTCAAGTCGTGCACTTCGACATGCGGCGTGGCACCTTGTCCGACCGTTCCCTTAGCGAGGTTCTCAGCAACCATTACAGACCCGTAAAATGTTCTGGCCAAATTGCGTCGTGCACCTGGTCGAGCATGACACTCAACACAAAATCCACGATCAGAATGATTACAAACGACATCACAAATGCCGCAGTCGCCGCACGCCCCACTCCTTCGGCGCCTGGTGCACAGTTGAAACCACGGTGACAACTCACAATGGCAATGATCGCCCCGAAGAAAACGCTCTTGAAAATCCCGTAGAACAAATCCCAATTGCTGACAAACTGTTGGGAATTGCTCCAGTAATGGTACGAATCGATGCCGAGGACCGAAACCGCATAAAAGCCTCCCCCTACGGTGCCCATAAAGATGGCCATCAAGGTGAGTGATGGTATCATCAACAAACAAGCCAGAAACCGTGGTACGACCAAATGGCGAATCGGATTCACTCCCATACTGACGAGCGCATCGATTTGCTCGGTTACGCGCATGGTCCCCAATTCCGCGGCGATCGCGCTACCAACCCGTCCGGCCAACATCGTGGCAGCCAGAACGGGACCAAGTTCGCGACACATTGACATATTGATGAGTGCGCCAAGCCTTGTCTCGAATCCGAAAGCGCGAAACTGCGTATATGATTGCACGGCTAGCACCATGCCGATGAACGTCCCAGTCAAGGCCACAACCGGCAGGCTCAACACGCCAATGTTGTAAAAACTTGGCAGGAGCGTGTCGCGACGCGGCAAACGCGTCATCAACCACGATACGGTTTTTAGAGCGAAGATCGTGACGTCGCCCACGATTGCGACCCAGCGGATAACGACCGCCCCCAGATCGGCGACCGAGTCGTAAACTGCCCCCGACAAGCCACGTCGCTGCAGTTCCGGGTTGGCAAGATTTGGCAATCCATTGCCCATAGTACAATTGAGCGGTGACTCATCGGTGTGGCCCCCCCGATTCAATGCCAGCGGCGCGCGCAGACACCGTCGCAACGTATCACACAAGAGTATCGGCTACGCAGATGTTGCGGGTTGAGAAAAAAGGGCTGGGTGATGCAGTACAGTGCTTGCTAGGCTGACGTTCATTGGGCGCAAGTGTCACGCTCCGTGTTACTCACCCGTCGTATCGTCGCTCGCTTCTTCCGTTTCGCTAGCTTCGGCGACAGCACCCGCGGCCACAGGCTCCGGATCGGTGTTCCTGTCTGTAGTGATCCCCTCGAAGATAAGTTGTTTCTTGTCCCCCACCTTCTTGATTTCGACCTTGATGGTATCCTTGCCCGCAAACTCACCCTTGAGCAATTCCTCCGCCAGGGGATCTTCAACAAAGCTCTCGATGGCGCGTCGCAACGGACGGGCACCATAGTCGGTGTTGGAGCCTTTCTTGATGAGGAACTCCTTGACATCGTCGGTGAGATCGAGCGTAAGGCCTTTTTCGGAAAGCCGATCGCGAACTTTCTTCACCTCGAGATCGATGACCCCCTTAAGATCCTCCTGATTCAAATGGCGGAAAACGATGATATCGTTAACGCGGTTGATAAACTCAGGGCGGAAGACCTTATCGATTTCATCCTGCACGCGCGCCTTCATGCTATCGTAATTTGCATCGTCATCCGGCTTGGCGAAGCCAAACGCCGACTCGTTCTTGATCGCTTCGGCTCCCGCGTTGGTCGTCATGATGACGATCGTATTTCGGAAGTCGACATGGCGACCAAAACTATCCGTCAAGCGACCTTCCTCCATCAACTGGAGCAACATGTTGAAGACCTCAGGATGGGCCTTCTCAATTTCATCCAGTAGAACCACCGCGTATGGTCGGCGGCGAATCTGTTCAGTAAGCTGGCCGCCCTCTTCATAACCAACATATCCCGGAGGTGCACCGATCAACCGGCTCACGTTATGTTTTTCCATGTACTCGCTCATGTCAATTTGAATGAGCGCTTCCTCATCGCCGAACATGAATTCAGCAAGCGCTTTGGCCAACAACGTCTTGCCGACACCGGTGGGACCTGCAAAGACAAACGTACCTGTCGGCCGTTTGGGATCCTGCAAGCCACTGCGGCTACGACGAACCGCTCGAGCCACGGCCTTGATCGCTTCATCCTGGCTAACCACGCGCTGGTGAATTTCATCCTCCATCTGCATAAGCCGCATACTGTCTTCGGTCGTCATCCGCGTGAGCGGAATCCCGGTCATCTTCGAGACAACTTCGGCGATGACGTCTTCGTCGACCACGCCGCCATTTTCGCGCGACTTTTCCCGCCACTCTTTGGTGATTTGCTGCTTCTTTTTCTTCAATTTATCCGCTTGATCACGAAGTGAAGCCGCTTGCTCGAAATCTTGATTGGCAACGGCCTCTTCCTTCTGCCGATTGAGCCCTTCCACCTCGTCATCGATCTCTTTGAGATTGGGTGGTTTGCTCATCGCTTTGAGCCGCACGCGTGCTCCCGACTCGTCGATCACGTCAATCGCCTTGTCGGGTAAACAACGACCCGTGATGTAACGGTTGGAAAGTTCGACGGCTGCATCGATCGCATCATCGGTGATTTGCACACGATGATGTTCTTCGTAGCGATCGCGTAAACCTTTGAGGATTTCGATTGTGTCAGCTGGAGAGGTCGGCTCGACGAGGATTTCCTGGAATCGTCGGGCCAGCGCGGAATCCTTCTCAATGTATTTGCGGAACTCATCAAGAGTTGTGGCGCCGATGCACTGGATTTCTCCACGTGCCAAGGCTGGCTTTAACACGTTTGAGGCATCAATCGCACCCTCAGCGCCCCCAGCACCAACCAGCGTGTGAAGTTCGTCGATGAAGAGAATGGTATTCTTGGCCCGACGAACTTCGTTCATGACGGCCTTGATCCGCTCTTCAAACTGCCCACGATACTTGGTACCGGCGACCATCATCGCCAGGTCCAAAACCACAATCCGCCGCTCTAACAACAGTTCCGGTACGTTACCCTCGATGACCATTTGAGCGAAACCTTCGACAATCGCGGTCTTGCCAACACCCGCTTCGCCGAGAAGAACTGGATTGTTCTTGGTGCGGCGACTGAGAATTTGAATGGCCCGCTCAATTTCGCGTTCTCGGCCAATCACCGGATCCAGTTTCATTTGACGAGCCAGTTCGGTCAGGTCACGACCAAAACTGTCGAGAGCTGGTGTCTTGCTCTTGCCCTTGCCCTTGCGGCCTTCACGACCGCCCTCTTCACTGCCACCGCGGCTACCACGCTCCGTGGCCTCGGGACCTTCCAGCCCATGGCCAAGAAGATTCAGGACTTCCTCCCGTACGTCTTCCAGGCGAAGCCCAAGGTTCATGAGAACCTGAGCAGCGACCCCTTCCTGCTCTCGGAGAAGGCCAAGCAAAATGTGCTCGGTACCGACATAATTGTGATTCAGATTGCGCGCCTCTTCCATCGAGTACTCGATGACTTTCTTGGCCCGCGGTGTTTGGGGCAACTTACCCATCGTCACCATGTCGGGACCACTCTGCACAAGCTTCTCAACCTCCAGGCGAATTTTACGGAGGTCAACGTCCAGATTTTTCAAAACATTGGCAGCCACCCCACTACCTTCCTTGATCAACCCAAGCAAGACATGTTCAGTACCAATATATTCGTGATTGAATCGCTGGGCCTCCTGGTTGGCCAACTGCATGACTTTTCTGGCTCGGTCGGTAAATCGTTCGTACATGGCCGTTCTCCCGTCGGGTCAACCGTCTGACCAGCTGCTGTGCGGATTCAATGGCGACTGGGTTCAAAATGCAATTCAATTCAAATGAGAACTGGCGGATAACTTCAAATTCTCATCTGCAATACCCTCTTTCAACATAATACAATCATAACCCCTGAAAGCTACAGGCCCAAGTGCCAGGCAAGACGCCTGCCCCAGCCAAATCGCCTGCGGTTCGGTCAACTGCAGGAAAACCTGCCTTCGACAGAGGGCACCTCATGGTTTTACGCAAGCAAGGCGGATTTTGGTCGCGCTGGACAATCAAGGTTCATCTTCTCGGGAAGTGTAGCCTGCCAATCTGCCATCAACAAGGCAACTCAAAACACTATCTTGACTTACGGGAACGCATTTTGCCAGACCAAGCGATTTTTTGCCGGTTGCAGCCACGCTTCCGGTTGTTTCGGGAGGACACGACACTCCAGACACCAATTTAACGGCGCCGGGCAACCGGCTGCAATCTTCGTACAATTGGTGTGGCGCTATCAAGGCGTGCTCCCGACCAGTAAGATCGGAATAAATGACCGATACTTCGCTCATACGCCTGATCGATGCCTCGTTGAACCGCGCTGCCGAAGGTCTGCGAGTTGTTGAAGACTACGTGCGTTTCGGTCGCGATGACCGTCAACTCACCGAAGCGGCCAAGTCGTTGCGACACGATTTGACCACCCTCGGTTCACAAATCGCCGCGGCAGACTGCCACGCGGCACGCGATACTCCCGGAGATATCGGTGTCGATCTGATGCTCAAAAACGAAACCGCCCGCCGCGATCCCTGGGATGTTTGTGCCGCGAGCTTCAAGCGGGTTGAACAAGCTCTGCGTAGCCTTGAGGAATTCGGGAAACTCATCGATACCCAACTTGCGGGCCAAATCGAGTCGCTGCGGTATCGTGTTTACACGCTGGAAAAAGCGACCGGCACATCACGTCATAGTGCCGAAAATCTTGCCAACATCGATTTGATGATCCTTATCGATCGTTGTAAATCACCCGACGCCTTCGACCAAATCGTTGCGGAGCTTGTCGATGCGGGCGTTGGCGCAATCCAGCTCCGCGACAAAAACCTGCCGGACCGCGAGCTCCTGAGTCGAGCCCGATGCATGTGTGCCCGCACCGCAGGCACGCAAACAGTATCCATCGTCAACGATCGTGCCGACATCGCACAACTAGCAGGAGCCGATGGATTACATCTCGGTCAAGATGATCTGACCGTAAAAGACGCCCGCACGATTGTGGGAACGCGAATGCTGATTGGTGTGTCCACCCACGCCATTGCCCAGGTTCGACAGGCTGTTTTGGATGGGGCGAACTACCTGGGAGCCGGCCCGACGTTTCCTTCCCAAACCAAACAGTTCACCCACTTTGCGGGGCCTGACTATCTCCGACAAGTAGCTGCCGAAACGAGTTTACCAACCTTTGCGATCGGAGGTATCACCTCCCACAACCTGGCCGAGGTGCTCTCGACCGGCATCACGCGGATCGCTGTCGGGCTAGCCGTCACCGATTCAGCAAACCCGGCCGCGGTTATACAGAAATTTCGGGAAATCACGCAAAGCGTCGAGTGACTTTCGCCGCCGGCGGGCCAAGGCAACATGCCCACTTTGTCCGAAACCTCGTCGATCACGCGATCATCCGCGCTGGCGCTGACCAACGTGGTCGTTATGATGACATGTACGAGACCATTTCCAAGGCAGCCCGCTTGTGATCGCTGCCCCATACCTATCCCGCTCCAAACCGGTTTGGCGCGGGCAGCCGAACTGCACTGCTGAGCTCCGACTAATCTCCGAGGCTCCTGAAATCCTGATCGCAACCCAAACCATTCAACATGCTTCACGCAATCATCATGGCGGGAGGTTCTGGCACCCGGTTTTGGCCAGCTAGCCGCATCGAAACACCTAAACAATTACTCCAACTGGTGGGCAATTCGTCGATGATTCGTCAAACGGTCGATCGCCTGGGAGATGCGTTCCCGATCGGCCAGCGGATGATTGTGACCAACATCGGACTTGTCGAAGCCGTGAGCCGCCAGTTCCCGGAACTGCCAGTCACCGCCATTGTGGGCGAGCCTTGCCAGCGAGATACCGCCCCCTGTATTGGCCTCGCCGCCCTCTTGATCTGTCGCAACGATCCGGAAGCCACCATGGTCGTGATGCCTGCCGACCACGTCATTGAGCCAGCGGATAGCTTTCAACGGGCGATTGGGGAGGCAGCCGATCTGGTAGACGCGCGGCCAAGTCGCATTGTCACCTTTGGAATCCGACCAACCTATCCTGCCGAAATCTTTGGCTACATCGAGCGTGGCAAGCCGTTGGATGAAACCAGTGGGGTTGCCTTCCGAGTCGAGAAATTTCGTGAAAAGCCAGATGCCGAAACAGCTGCCACGTATCTTGCGTCAGGAAACTTCTATTGGAACAGCGGCATTTTTGTGTGGCGTGCGTCGACCATCCTGGAAGCCCTCCGTAAGCGTCAGCCCAAGACTCTCGAACACCTGGAAACGATCGTCGCCGCCTGGGGAACTCCCCAACAAGCAGAAGTTTTTGAACGTGAGTTTTCGGCAATCGAAGCCATCTCGATCGATTACGCGGTGATGGAACATGCCCAGGAAGTTGCTGTGATCGAAGCACCTTACGAATGGGATGATTTGGGCGGTTGGCAGTCGCTCGCTCGCATGGTTGGCAGCGATGACCATGGTAATACAATCGTAGGTAAACATATCGGGTTGAAAACATCAGGGTCCATCGTCCATACAAGTCAAGATCACCTGGTCGTCACGCTCGGGCTGCAAGATACGATTGTCGTCCACACACCAGACGCAACGCTCGTCGCAAATAAACACGATGAAGAGGCCATTCGGAAGGTGGTTCAAGAGCTGCAAGCCCGTGGCTGGCAAGAGCATCTCTAGGCATCGACTCGCAGGTAATTGAAGGTGGTAAGCGATATTAAAAAAATTGAGCGGATCGCGGGCGTTGATTTTGGCACCCAGCGAATCGGTATCGCGATTGCCGATACTTCCCTCGGGATCGCATCCCCCCACAGTACCTGCCATCGCAAGTCCGACGAACTTGACGGGAAATTCTTTACCGATCTCATTGCCTGCGAGGGAATTGAACGGTTTGTCGTCGGCTTGCCCGTCCATCTCGATGGCCATGAAAGTCAAAAATCGAAGGAGGCACGAGAGTTCGGCCAATGGCTGCATCAACTGAGCGGCGTGCCGGTCGACTATTTCGACGAACGGTTTACGACGGTCGAGGCTGACGAGTTGCTCGCAGCCACAAACTTGACCAAAAAAAAACGTGCTTTACGTCGTGATCAACTCGCGGCACAAATCATGTTATCGGCGTACCTGGAATCGGAGGGGCCAGCTCAACCATGGCTTGAATCGATCGACTGATCGACCCACAAGATCATCGTTGTCGGATGGATCAGCAGCCCCATTTTGCTGTCCCCAGAAAAACAGGACATCACGACACCCATGAAACTCCTCTTTGGATACGGGTACCTGGGATCGCGGATTGCCGCAAAGTGGCGTCACGCCGGTGACGAGGTTGCTGTCGTGACCCGCTCGACAGAAAAAGCGACCCAACTTCACAATGCGGGGTTTAAGGCCATCGTCGCCCACGTTACGGATCCCCAAACACTCAATCGGCTTCCCGGTGCCGAAACCGTGGTCTACGCAGTCGGGTTTGCCCGGCCAAGCCCCCAGTCCATCCGAGCTGTCTATGAGGGAGGCGTCTGCAATGTCCTGGCAGCCCTGCCGGTCGATACAGCCCGATTCATCTACATCAGCACGACCGGCGTGTACGGCGGAGCTGACGGGGGCTGGATCGACGAGACCACACCTCCTGATCCCCAACGTGCTGGGGGTGAGGCAGCTCTGGCAGCTGAACATCAATTGCAAAAACACTCCCTGGGGAAAAAAGGGATTATCCTACGGCTCGCTGGCATCTACGGGCCCGGTCGGATCCCTTTTCAAAACCAACTGCAAGCCGGTGAGCCAATTGCTGCCCCAACTGACGGGTATCTGAACCTGATCCACGTTGACGACGCAGCAGATTGTGTCCTGGCAGCCGAAAACCTGTCACTCCCCCGCTCCGTCCCACAATTGTTCTGTATCAGTGACGGAAAACCGGTTATCCGGCAAGAATTTTATGCGGAAGCTGCCCGGCAAATGCATGCCCCAGCCCCGGTTTTCAAGACACCTGACCCGAATTCCCCTCGCACCGCTCGGGCAGCCAGCAATAAACGAGTTCACAATGCACGCATGCACGCGGTATTGCGAGTCCATCTTAACCACAGTTCGCATACCGAGGGACTGCAGGCGATATTCCACAGTTGAAAAACAGATGGCACCCCCTCCAGCGGTCAACCCTACTGAACCCGCGATAATTCTGCTATGATCCCAACGGGTACCCGCCCTAATCCCCTATCGCTCGGAACCGTATGCTATGCTCAAACGGACTCCTGTTTTTCCCCACGTTATTGAACTTAACCATCAGGCCCGGCGGCGAATCAGCTGCAGCGTTTACCTGATTTACTGCGACTCCGGCGAATGGGCGTTGATCGACATTGGCTACGAAGATGCGGTTGATGAATGTATTGAATTGATCCGCCAGCTCGATTTCCCGTTTTCGAAATGTGTCACACTGATCGCCTCGCACGCGGATGTTGATCACATTCAGGGACTCGCCAGGGCCAAACAAATCCTCAAAACAAGTGTCACGTGCCACCCGGCCTCCGCCAGTTATCTCGAAGCTGGCGAAAAACTGGCAACTTACGCCGAAATTGTCGCCCAGGGAATCCTGCTCGATATGCCACCCGTAAAAATCGAACAGCGCGTCGGTGACGGAGATCGTATCCGCATTGGCGAATTGGAACTCGATGTGTGGCATACCCCCGGGCATACCGATGGACAACTTTCGTTCCGACTTGGCAATCTCCTTTTTTCTGGGGACAACCTCTTCCGTGATGGCTGCGTTGGTGCAATCGATGCCCATCATGGCAGTAGTATTCCAGATTTCATCGTATCTTTGCGCCGGATTCGTGCTAGCGACGTCGAATGGCTGCTCCCCAGTCACGGACCGGTATTCCGAAAAGATAACGAACAGATCGATTCGACCATCACACGTCTCGAGACGTATCTCCACATGGCCGATTTCGGCACCTGCGCGGTTGACTGGCCGCTGATGGATCAGTGGGAACGAGAATTGGTGGATGGACGACTACCCTGCTGATGACCAACTGGCCGGGTTGAATCATGGCACCCCTTCGATGCCCCCCGGTAGGCCCTCTGGGAACACCTCTTCGTAGCGGCAGCCGGGCCCGATCCATCCGCGCTCAGCCAGTCTTCAATGGCCAGCGGCTCGTTTGCACCCTGACCTTGTTTGCCTAAACCGTAAATGTTGCCACGCTAGCGGGTGATCTTGCAATCGACTCTGCTGATTGTGCCGGATTTTCACTCAATCGGGTTTGTTACGATAACCGATTCTATCTCACATCGCCGCGTAACCTGCTCCAATCGGCAGCCTTGCCGTCGGCCCCGCCCTCAACTTGATTCACCATCCTGCAGGGAGATACCCCATGCTCCGCCAGATCTGTGCTTTGGCCCTCCTGACGACCTCGCTCGCGATCGCTACGACGGTTCGTGAAGCCCAAGCCCAACAGGCGTACGGCCGTGCGTGGGGGCATACCTATTCCACCATCGATTGGGACCGGTTCTACCACTACCCGTACGTCTTTTACCCACAGAATTTCTGGGGAAACGAGTATTATCGGAGTGCCGACAGCCTGTACTATCGGTACCCTCCAGAGATGCGGATCCCGGTCTACAACCGCCACTGGCACAATTACTATCCCACCCGTCGCAGATACCACAGCGGACACCACTTCGTACTGGATGTCTTCTGAGCGAACTACCCTGGCTGTGGGGGGAATCGGGTCGGCTCAACCGGGAGCCTGACTCGGCAATTCTCGCCTCGATCGACCTGGGCAACCGGTGGAAATGTCTCGTACCCATGGCGACAGTTTGAGCTTTGTGCCAATGATTCTTCCGCAAAAATGGGAATCGCTGGTCTCCTATTTAAATTTGAAAATATGGACCCCCCCGTTTGAGCGGTTAGCCAATTCCGCAGACAAAAGCAGAATAACAATGCGCGGGAAAACCTGCGTACACCGCCCTCCCCAGGTCGCTGCCCCGCCTGCGGAGGGCTCTATTTTTTGTGACCTTCCTTCCCAGGTGGCAGGGATTGCCCTCAAGCCGCAGCGGGAGTAAGCCGTTATTGGGCAACCTCTGAAACTTAATCTCAACTTAACTTGCAGCGGTCCGGCTGAGAAAATGTTCCTCGGGACTTGGCGAATGGATCCACCGACGCGAATGGATCCACCGACCTGACCGAGCCTGTTGACACACGTTCAGTTGGATTGATCGTTTCCGAGAAAACCCTTGATTGGAAATTGTAGCGGGTAACCGCAATGCCATTTTGTCTCCGCAAACGGTCCACGGACGGAGCGCAAAGTTTGGGGTGGGCACAGAATGGCAATCTCCCATCGATACCCCAACTGGGAATTGCCACACACTCCAGGTTTCGTTTCATGACCGAATCCGCTTCGCAACCCGCAATGTCAGCGATGCTGTTGGAGGATGCTGCCCGCCCAATCTACGTTGTCAGCTCGGATCGGAAAATTGCCTACTGCAATCGAGGTTTAACCGAATGGTTGGGCGTTGACGCGGAGCATGTGATCGGTCGCCGGGTGGAATACCACTCCGAGCCCGACGCAACGGGAACGGAACCGCTGTTCGGTCTTTGCCCGCCTCCCGATGCGCTGGATGGCCATGAAACCAGCGGTACGGTGACCTGCGTGCAACGGGACGGTCGTCTGGTTCACCGGCGGGGGCAGTTCATCCCTTTGATCGGCAAGCAGGTTGGAGCAAATCAGGACCACTCTCCCACGGAAGATAGCAGGCACGCTTGTAGTGTCATGGCAATCGTCGAAACGGCGAATCTCAGCGCTGAAGAATTGACGCAAAATCTTTCGAGCGAATCGCCCGACGAATTACACCGTGCCATCCAGCGTTTTCGACGTGGCCAGTCAGGCCGTTTCGCGCTCGAAACCTTGTTGGGTGAAAGTCCGGTCATGCAAAGAGTGCGAGCGCAGGTGCAGTGTGCAGCCAGCAGCAAAACGAACGTGCTGATTGTGGGACGCGGTGGGAGTGGTCGGACCCATCTTGCCAAAGCGATTCACTACGCCAGTGACCACGAACACCAGTACCCGCTCCTGCCTCTCAACGGAACAGTGCTCACGCAGGACGCACTCCGCCGCACGGTCGCAAAATTGCAGCAAGCTAAAACGGCGACCTCACGGGAAACACTCTTGATTATGAATGTCGACCAGCTTTCTGCCGACCTCCAAGCACAACTCGCCAAAATATTAGCCGAGAAACAGATTTCAGCATGTTGCATCGGAACGATGACCGAACAGGCATCCGCGGAGGATAGACCTTGCGACTGGCAAAATGGGGACCAACTCGATCCTCTACTTGGGAACATGTTGTCGACGATCACGATCCGGGTTCCCCGTGTCATCGACCGACTGGAGGACGTACCGCTAATGGCCCAGTTCTTCCTGGAATCGTGCAACCAAGGCAACGCGAAACAAGTCGGCGGCCTCGCTCCGGAAACAGCCGACTTACTGGCACTCTATACTTGGCCTGGTGAAGTGGCAGAACTGAAGCAGGTCATCGAGCAGGCACATGCGAATTGTCCAGGGCACCGCATCGAACCCAAAGACCTTCCTGATGTGATCCATCACGCGCTAGCGGCGGCCAGCCTGACACATCGTCCACTTGAACCTGTCGACCTGGACGCGTTCCTTCAGCGGGTTGAGCGCGAACTGGTCGAGCGGGCGATACAGCAGGCGAACGGAAATAAAACCGAGGCAGCTAGATTGTTGGGCCTTTCTCGGCCACGTCTCTACCGAAGACTTGTTCAACTGGGATTTACCGCATCACAGGAACACCAAGAAACCTGAGCTCCTCCATGGAATGGATTGTATGCGAGGCAAAACCACGCTGGGCCCCGGCACTGCGCGTGGCCTGTATCCAAAACAGTGATTCAACTCGTCGACTTCGCGAAGTACGCGGACTGGCTGAAATCGAGCAGCAACTGCTGCTGCGGCCAGCGGCATTGCTGGCAATCGAAGTTGGCCATACGAACTTTACCGAGGTGCTGAACTGGCTGCCGGGAATCCGGGAAAGGCTTCCCAACGTGCCCACCGCAGCCCTGCTCGACTTCAGTTGGGTCCACTCCGAATCCCCAGGGGAGATGGCCTCCACCCGACTCTGGTTGGTTGAAATGGCACTCCACGAAGCCGGATTCGATCATGTCTCGACCAGTCCGCGTCGGCTTCGTGAGGTCGTTGAGCTAGGCTCTCGCTGGACCGCTGTGGTCGCCAAACAACAAGCATCAGAAAAGGCAACCGAATCTTCGCTGGCCGATCTGTGGGCCTCGCTACCTTGGCAACCCACTGGGCATTAGGTAGGTTGGAGCACGTGAAGATGTTTCGTCCCACACGGTCGGTTCGCTGGTTGGGCGCGGGTCATCACAATCGAACCGACTTGCGTACCCATGCCTCCCGTCAAAAAATTTTCTCCCGACGGGGAAAAACGTTTTTGTAGCGAAAAAAGGGGAATCCTCTACATGCCCGAAATTGTCATTGACCGCGACGCCGTACGAGCAGCCCTCGATACATTTGCAGATCCGGAAACCGGACGCAGTATCGTCCAGATGGAGCAACTCAAGGACCTGGTGATTGCCAACGGCAGAATTCAGGTCACGCTGGGTCTCACGAGCTGGACCGGACCGATTGCCCAACAAACCCGCGCGGCAGTCGTCGAAATTCTGCGAACTCAATTCCCCCACGCCGCGGAGGTCGAAGTCGATATTGTGGACCACCTTCGTCCCGCGGAAAAAATTGGTGAAATCGGTCTGGCCGCCAAAAGTGTGATTGCTGTTGGGTCGGGGAAAGGTGGTGTGGGAAAAAGTACCATCGCCGCGTCGCTGGCGTATAGCCTGGCAGCCGGGGGAGCCAAAGTCGGCTTGCTTGATGCCGATGTCTATGGACCGAGTATTCCACATCTGCTCGGCGTGAACGAACGACCCCAAGCGGTGAATAATCGACTCCAACCTATCGTCAAAGACGACTTGCGGGTCATGAGCATGGGTTTTCTCGTACCAGCCGGGGAAGCGGTTGTCTGGCGAGGTCCTATGTTGCATGGAGCGATAACACAGTTTCTCCGCGATACCGATTGGGGCGAACTCGATTATCTCATTATCGACATGCCGCCAGGGACTGGTGACATCGCGCTGACCCTCTCGCAGTTGCTGCCACTCTCGGGAGCCGTGGTCGTCTGCACTCCGCAAGATGTTGCCTTGTTGGATGCCGTCAAAGCGATTGCCATGTTCGGCAAAGTGAGCATTCCAATTCTCGGGGTTGTCGAGAATATGAGCTACTTTATTTGCCCCGATACGGGAAAAAGATATGACATCTTCGGATCAGGAGGAGCCCGCCGGAAAGCCGCAGAATTGGAAGTTCCCTTTTTGGGGGAGCTGCCAATTAACATTGGTATCCGCCAACGAGGGGACGCGGGTGAAACGGAGGGTAACCTCCATGATGAGGAGGTGGCAAAATACCTTGAATTAATCTGTCAACACCTTGTGCAAAACCTGGCGGCGGCACGGAAATCCCAGTCCCCCCTGCCCGGCCTGTCGGTGCTGTAACCAGGGGATGCGCTGAACAGGATGTTTTGGTCACCCATTGCAGCGGGAAGCTCTTCCCGCAAAGCCAGTTTCGACCACCTGCGGGCAACCAATGGCAGTCACCCGTAAAAAGTGGAGAACCAATAAATAGAGCCGCCTCAAATCATTGAGACGGCTCTTTCTTGTTGTTTCATCCAATTGAGCCACTGGCTCGAAGAGGCCTGCCAAAGCTCACCTGGCTCGAAGAGGCCTGCCAAAGCTCACCAAGCCCCCGAACAAAGATTACTTCCGCTTGGCCGTTTTGCGATTGGCCTTCTTCTTGGTGGCCTTCTTCTTGGTGGCCTTCTTCTTGGTGGCCTTCTTCTTGGTGGCCTTCTTCTTGGTGGCCTTCTTCTTGGTGGCCTTCTTCTTGGTGGCCTTCTTCTTGGCGGCCTTCTTCTTGGTGGCCTTCTTCTTGGACTTCTTCTTAGCCTTCTTCTTGGCAGCTTTCTTTTTCTTGGCCACAGTTACTCCTCCATAAAGGGATCTGGGTGGTTCTACTCACTCGCAACTGTTGTCGTTGCGGGATTCAAACCACCACTGCGAAAACCAGCTGTCCTTCCAGGACAGCATTCCGATTGTCGATACCTGAACGATCAAAGCTTCCTTATCTTTCAGTGGATCGTCCTGCTAACGACCGTGAAACACAAACATCTGAGTTTCACTTGTCGGTATTTGTACTAGTTCCTAAAAATTCCGCAACACGTTTTTTGCCGAAAAGTTGTCTCTGAGAAAAAAACGAATGCGTGCGATCGCACGCATTCGTTGGCTAGAAGCAACTAAACAGGGCCGTCACGACAACAAAATGCTGTCACTGTTGTTCAATACAACGAAACTGTTGATCCATCAGACAAAACACCACTTGGTTGCACGTACCGCCTCGAAAAACCGAAAAAACTTCGCTCTCGTGGTGGTAATGTAACCAGATACAAAGACTGTGCCAGGGAACTTCCACCAAATTCTGACAACGGTTGATCGGGGCGCCACCGAAGGAGTATTTCTGACCATGCCTGCCGATGATACCGCCTCCGAACGTGCACGGGATCAAATCCATACCATGCGTTTCGTACTGGAAAAACAGACTGTTTTCGCTCCTCGGCAAGTTTGATGACCTCCGCATTGATCTCTGCTGCGGCGGCTTGTGCTGCTGCCAACGTCAGCCTGCTGTGAGGGTAAAACAGCGCTCGCAACAGCAGGAATCTCCCCCGGCTCAACCGCGAAACGCTGGCCACGGGGAGTTCCGTTACGACGGTCTGCGCATTGACGCGAACAAGACGGTCTAGACACTCAGCAACCCACCCAATCAACCGATTTGGGGCGACTTCATACAAAATATCATTGCCAATGTCTGTCACCAGGGCCGAAGTTGGCAAAGTCGGACGCCGCTGCAATTCGTCCCATAATCGACAGGAAAGAATTCCTGAAATTTTTCGCCCCAAGACCCGAGAATCTTGCCCAAATGACCTTCCATGGCCAATCGCGGCCATAATCTCTAATGGCTCCTGCCAGATTGACTGAGCCACCGATACGACCACCGGGAACGAACGGAGTACATTGCTACCGCCTAAAAGAATGACACGACGCTTTGGATTCGGTGCCCGAATTCTTGACCGTTGAACGTACCGATTCGTCTTGCGGACTGTCATCTTCTCGGACATTAACGGTAATCCGGACCATAGTTCTGGTAAGCCTGGATGGTTCGGTAGTTAACGTATGCCAAATATCCAAAAATCAGCGCCATGTACAAGGATTCAAGGATCACTAATCCAAACACGCCGAAAACCACCGCCACCGCCACCGAGAGCCACAACGACCGCACCACACCCCGACGAACATTGCCTTTGATCGTGAACAATTCCCTTGCAATGTGGCCACCGTCAAGCGGGTAAATTGGCAACAGGTTGATGAGTCCCCACCAGATATTGATCCCTAACAAATCGCTAATCGCGATATTAAGCGATGAAGAGGCAAATGGCTCGATAAGCCTGCTGTAAAAAGGCAAACTCAAGTGTGGCGGCAGCGTTTGGTACTGCTGGTATAACTCCTGAAGATTCTCCCGAGTGGCTGGTACCAACTGGTGACCACTCAAGAGAATCAGAACTAAAATTCCACCCGCCAGGAGAAATCCAGCGATCGGGCCAGCCGCAGAGATGATGATCTGACTGCGCGGCGATCGATCACAATCATCGCACGACGACAGGCCCCCCATTCCGTAAAGTGTGATCCGCGGGCGGCCGCCATAATGGCGTTGGAGGACCGCATGCCCTAATTCGTGGACGAGAATCGAAACAAAGGCCACTGCGACCCAAATCAACGTCTCCACGGGATCGGCTTGCCCACCACCAAAACCACCCATCCCGAGGATCAGAATCACTATCCAAAAAAATGGATGGACCCGAATCGGAAAGCCAAACAGCCTGAAATGGAGGTCTGCCGGCGTCGGAGGTGGTTCGCCAAGAATCATGCGGTCAATTGCTGCCAGACCCGCTACCATCACCGGCGGCGGAGATTTCAAGTTTTTCGTACACCGGTCTCAAGGAGTGCCTTCAGAAGTCCAGGTGATCATTTTCCCATCCCCGCCTAGGCCGCGCCGCGGCACGCCTCTTCTAACCGCGTTGCGAACGGAAACTGGGTCTGTAACGGCTTGGCCGGGCCGGAAGAGAGCGCATCAAGCACATACTCGGCGGCTCTACCCGACGCGCCACCATGACCCACATGATCCTTCAATGCACACAGTTCGGCAACCCGCTCGTTACGTTTCGCTGGATGCTTCAGCCATTCAACCACATGCCCGGAAATCTGCTCAGTGGGGTCCTCCCATGTCAGGTACTCCGGCATGAGGACATGTTGATCACGGGGATCGTGCGGGTCATACAGCCCCACCTCTCGTGGAAACCGGTCGGGTGCCGTCAGCAAGTTCACCAGGGTGATGTAGCGGACCTTGCGGCCAAATCGCTGTACAAAAAAGGCCAGACGCGAAATGTGATACAGAATGACCGTCGGAGTCGTATGGTACAACAACTCCAGCGAAACGCTGCCCGAAACTGCCATCGCGCAGTCGGCGGCCTGAATGAGTTCGCCAGTCCGGTCGATATAGACTTCAACTGGCAAATCGATTCTTTGGATCATCGCCTTGGCACGTTCCGCCAGGCTCGGCTTGAACGCCGCAATCACAAAGCGAACATCGGGCACCTGGCGGTGGACAGCTTGAGCGGCTTTCAACAGCCATTTCAGGTTGTGCTTCACTTCCTGGGTTCGTGAGCCGGGCAAAATCACCACCAATTGCCCTGGCGCTGCCCGCATTTGTTCAATAAATGCTTCGTCAAGTTGTTCTTGTTGCAATTGGTCAAAATAGGGATGCCCTAAATAAGTTGCCGGGCACCCCCGCTCCTGGTACCACTGGACCTCGAAGGGAAGTTTACAGAGCACGTGATCGACGTAGCGACGCATTTTCCGAACGCGCCAACTCGCCCAAGCCCACAATTGGGGTGTGCCATAATAAAAGACCGGAATGCCATGCTTTTTGGCCCGCCTGGCGATCCACCAGTTGAAGCCCGGATAGTCAATCAATACCACGGCATCAGGCCGCTGGTGGCGAAAATAGCGATCTGCCCGGCTCACAAGATCCCAAAAACGGTGTACGTTCAGGATCACCCGCAGGAACCACATCACCGCAAGCGCGGTGAGATCCTCGTACAGATCGCAGCCGGCCCTGCGCATACGTGGCCCACCGTAACCGACCACCTCAATATCAGCCTGCCGAGCGCGGAGTTCATGAATCAGGTTGGCCCCATGCAGGTCGCCACTCGGTTCACCAACGGAAAAGAAGATCTTCATAACGGGGTGCCGGTAGTATTGGAGTCAGGAAGAACGTGTTTGAGATGGCCCAACCAACGAGGCAGGCTCCAGGAGCAGTACCCACGGGTGAACGAACTCGGGTCAGAGACTATCCCAAAATCACCGCTAGCAAGAAAGAGAAGTTTTCAGCTAGCTGAAAACTGTTTTCGCTCCTGTTTGGGCGGCGCCGCGCCTCCCCAGACTTCTCTAAAACGAGCATTTGGCACCGTATCGCAGGCCCTTCCTTTACTTGATCCAGCGCGGTGAGTCGAAACCTGCCGACTCAATTGTTGAGTGCCGCAGTTCGTCGAGGCGAAAAGTCATCGCTCCGGCAAGCAGCAGGCAGGCGGCTCCTAGCAGGAAGACAGTTTCGAAGCCGATGGGACGTATGAGCCAACCCATCAGCGGCCCGCCAATGACTACCGGCACCGCCAGGCACAGTCCCACGGTGCTGAGATAACGGGGATGAAACTCGCCCGGCACGATTTCCAGCGTGTAATTGTTGATCAGCTTGATGGTAATGGGCATCATGCCGATAGGCACAAAGACAAGCCAATAAAGTTGCTGAGTCATCTCGGACTCAATCCGCGTCATTAAAAACGCGCATAACGGAGCCAGCGCGGTGCCAAAAACCGTGACTTTCAAAGCGAGTCGATTCCCATACCGATCAGCCAAGGGACCAGCGATCAAACTGGCAAGCATCGTGGCTCCATTCTGAGCACAAATCCAAAAGACCAGGTTGTGATGGGCAAGCCCCAGCCGGTCACGTCCCATCGCCTGATAGTGGGGAAACATCATGAAGGCAACACTGTACAAGGCAGCCACAACCGCAAGACGACGGAAACTGTGGTCCGTGACCAGAATCGACCATGATTCACGAAAGTGGTTGAACGGATGGATGGGGGGCTGTTGGTAATTATCGGGGGACTCCCGCAGGGCCAGCACGGCGATCCCCGCAAGCAGGAACGCGAGGGCTGGCATCCCAAAGATCCAACCGAAACCGCCATCGGGCAGTCGCAGCCAGCCGGGCATCAACAGGGCTACGGCGGTGATCGCCAGGGAGGCTCCCACGGTCATCGAAACGGTCAGCAATCGCCCACGGAGGTTAGCCCGAATCAGTTTTCCCTGGAGTGTTTGCTCCGTGAACTGGCTGATACCAACGAAGATGAAGAATGACGCGTAAAGCAACAAAGACAACCACAGTACCCACACAGAAACGGCGCCCTGCTCTGACCGCCAAACACCGGTCAGCCAGATCAATGAGAGTATGGCAAAGGGGCAAGCTTTGAACAGGCAACAAACCAGTAGGATCCGCTTCTTGAGGGGTGTTATCTTAAGTCGACGTGCAAACAGCGCTGGCGGAATGGCCAGGCCAAGGCGGTTGAGGACTGGCAAGAAACCGCGTATCACGGGCCCCCCCCCGATATAGTCCATAAACGCGGGGATGATGATGCTCTCGGTCTTGAATATCCAACCAACGCGTTGGGTCACCTGATAGAGCACCAGCAGGAAAAAATTCCGTGGCGAATGCTTAGGCAAGTTTGTTTTCTGTTGACTACCCATCCAAGAACATCTCGAGGTAGCTGCGTCTTTCCCCCGATCCAAGTCCCAATTCGTCGGCTAGAGCTGCGATAATTCGTTTTGCGTTGTCGACTTCGCCCTGATCGACCGTAAGTTCCAATTCCACAAAGGTTCCCACATCCAGAATCTCGTCGATACAACCCACAACGGCATGACCGGCACTGGGAAGCGAAAAGGTCCGCCGGGACTTGCAAACCCTGCCCACCAGCGTGAATCCTAGCGCCACAAGCAACCTGGTGAAATCTGCTGCCGCGGCTGCACCGGGCGTGAGCGGCAGCTCGAGTTCTTGACGGGTCTTGGTAACCCGATCGACTTTGGGCCCTTTGTACGTGACGAAGTTCAGCTCGGCAACCTGACGAATGCGGAATGCCTCATCGGTCTCCGCAAATTCTCGGGAGGGATGGTTGAAATAGGAATCGATTTGGTGTTGAACCGGACCGAGGGGGATCCCGCGCTGCTGAAGTTTCTGCTCAAAACCAGCCGGGTTCTCCAGGCGGTGCTTTTGTTCGACTTCGTATTGCATGGGAATGAAACCTGTGTTTCCAGATTTCCGAATTATTGCGCCCCCGGCGATCAAGATAACCGAGTCGCGTCTTCGCAAAGGTAGGTCGTCTGGTCAATCACCGTACCAGGCTTGACCCGCCGGACAACATCCATCCCGTCGAGTGCCCACAGCGGGCTGATTTCGACGGCTACATCCCCGGCGACCTGAATTCCGGCTTCCTGCAACCAATGGTGGTACTGGTTGATCATGAAACGTTGCACGTATTCAGCCGTGTCACGTTCAGCACCAGGTGCATTCTTGAGTGGTGCAAAACAATCTTCTTCAGCATATTCCACGATCAACGCGTTTTCAGCATGTGGGAGCAAATCAAAAATAAAGCGTTCGAATTTAAGGGCATTCGGTTGGTTTGGTTGGACCACTTTTCCTTCGTCACCGAGGTAGGTCACTTTTTTTCGGGCGGTGTGAAACGGCAGTGCGTCACTGAGTGAGAGTGATCGTTCGAGAAAATCCACCGAAAATATATGCACGGCGATGCTGCCTGCCCAGAATTGAAGTGATCCATCCTCCGCCCGTCGTTCGGCAACATCGGCGGGAAAATCACTGTATTCGATAATCTGTAACCGCTTATCGATCCCCACAAAATTACCGACCTTATCGGTCGGTTGCTGCTTGGCAACCGCCATCGAGGTGAGTTCTGAATTGGCCAACAAATGACACCCGATGAACTCCGCATCACAAACTGGCACGAGCGGGTTATCGACCTGAAAATAAAAAAGTTGCTCAATGCCACGCCGGCGCATCGATTCAATAGCCCCACTCCTGGCAAGAGCACCCACGGCACCCCCATGCCCATCGGGACTCAAGAAAAGCGTATCTTTGGTGGCCAAGAGCAAATCACCCGTAAACGCATCGACAACCGGCATGGTTCCCTGACAGAAGAGAAAGATGTCTTCCTCAGTCATTCCAAAGTAGTCGTTCTCCGCCAGGAACGCCGATTGCTCCTCAACAGTGACCGGGCTGTTCATCAAATAAAGCGGGATTGACTTTTGATGTCGCCGAGCCGCTGCGCGGATCTTTTCGATGTGGATTTGCAAGAGCGAAGCCCCCGACACCGGCCCGATGGGATAGAGACCCTTGGGGCGATCGAACCCGAGTCGGCTCCCCTGTCCTCCGGCGGTCATCAGAACGCCAACCTTGCCTTCATCAAGAGCTTGCCCACCTCGCTGGCGGGCCTGTTTGGCGGTCCAGCCAAATTCCGTTTTATCGTGACTCCGCCGCGAGCTAAGTCGCAACGCTGGTGGTGGCTCCGCTTGCCGGGCCAAATCGGCCCAATCCTCTTCCTCCACAACCGCCTCGCAAAGTCGTGCCAGCTGACCCAGGTCAATGTTCTCAAGCTGGGATGCCAGCCTGGTACAACTCGCTTCGTCGAGATCTTTGTAAAGCCGGATAAGCCGCTGTTGCCCATAACGATTTAAACGGTTAAGTAGCTCTTGGCGGTCAACCATCGTCATCACTTCAAAGTAGCTTTCCAGTGGCTCGAGTTAAAAAATAAAACCCCGCACCCAGGCATAGGCAAGTAAACAAAGCAGAGGAAATATCACGAACACAATCCCGTAGGTCAACAACGAAGTCCAGACGTGACGGGGCCAGCGGGCCATGGGAGTCGATCCGAAAGTTAGCGTGGTTGGCAGACCTGCAGGCAGCTTGCGAGGTCACCACCTGTTGGCTGCGGCGGTGTGAACTGCCCCGCCTGCAGAACCGCCGTCAAGTCAAAATCCAAAGCAACTCGGTATCCGGGCAACTCGGTATCCGGGCAACTCGGTATCCGGGCAACTCGGTATCCAGGCAGTTCAGCAGTGATTATCGGTCCCTCACCGAGGAATAGCTACCCCTCAAATTATGGCAAACCTGTCTTGCGGTGCGTACCCAGCGTGTTAGCCCGTTGCTCGCCAACTAGGCAACACGATATACTCAGGCTGTTGTATCATCACTTGGTTAGCAGAACGGGGAACAAGTCGGTGTGGTAAATCGGCCTGGTGGTTGATCACTTCCGAACCCATCCATTCCTGAACCAATAATTTTCTCGCGCAAGTATCTCCCGACTCTTTGGAGGAGCACATTCGTGACAAACGGTAAGTATTTCTTTACGAGCGAAGCGGTCAGTATGGGGCATCCCGACAAACTGGCCGATCAAATTTCTGATGGTGTGCTGGACGCCATTTTCGCCCAAGATCCCTACAGTCGTGTCGCGTGCGAAACCCTTGTCACGACAGGTCTGGTTGTCATTGCAGGCGAAATCACAACCAAGGCAACCGTCGACATGCAGCAGATTGTCCGCAACGTGATCCGCGGTGTTGGCTACACCGAAGCATCGATGGGTATTGGTGCCGATCACTGCGCCGTGATGGTCACCATCGACGAGCAGAGCCTCGACATTAAAAGAGGGGTGGATGACGATGCCAAAAGCGGAAAGGAGATCGGTGCCGGGGACCAGGGACTGATGTTTGGGTACGCCTGCAACGACACTAAAGAGTTGATGCCGCTACCGATTGCACTCTCACATCGCATTATCAATCGCCTGACCAAGGCACGCCAAACTGGTGCCGCGGACTGGCTCCGACCTGATTCGAAGAGCCAGGTCACGGTGGAATTCGATGGCAATACTCCCGTACGCGTCGATACGGTCGTTGTTTCAACCCAGCACGCACCCCATGTTTCGTATGAACAGATCCATGCCTACATCATCGAAGAAATTGTTAAACCGTCGCTCGGTGAATGGTGGAACGAAGATATCAAGCACTATATCAACCCCACGGGCCGCTTCGTTGTGGGTGGACCTCACGGTGACTGCGGCCTGACCGGTCGGAAGATCATTGTCGACACCTACGGCGGTTGGAGCCGGCATGGAGGGGGGGCCTTCAGCGGCAAGGATCCCACCAAAGTTGATCGTAGCGGTGCGTACATGGCACGCTACATCGCGAAAAACATCGTGGCAGCCAAACTTGCTGACCGTTGCGAGGTCCAACTTGCATACGCGATCGGGATCTCTGATCCAGTGAGCGTGCGAATCGACACCGAGGGCACCAGCACGGTTGGCAGTGAACAACTCGTAGAGCTCGTGAGGGAACATTTCCCACTCACGCCAGCAGGAATCATCAAATACCTGGACCTCCGCCGTCCCATCTTTCAAAAAACGGCCGCGGGCGGCCATTTTGGCCGCGACGAACCCGAGTTCACTTGGGAAAAAACCGATAAGGCGGGCGAGTTGGCCGCCGCCATCGAAACGGTTGCCAAAGCAACCTGACTGGCCAAAGTCGGCTCATCTGAGCACCTGAGTCAAACTCGTGGAGACCTGCCCGATCCTCCCGATCACCGCTCGACTGCCGCGGAGATCACTGCATACTACGCTCCGGCTTGCATTGTTTCGTACGTGGTGGTGGTCTATAATCCGCCCGCAGAGGGGTCGGAACCGAGGGCTATTTGTAAGGAATTCGAACAGGGGGCTATCCATTACGTCCGACTATCGTGTTGGTCTCGGGGAAGATACCCACCGGCTTGGCTCGCCCGAGCCAGGGTCAACCGGGCAGTTACGGCTGGGCGGAATCGATATCCCACACGACCAATCCCTGGTCGGACACAGTGATGCTGACGTCTTGCTCCACGCAGTGACCGATGCTTTGCTTGGTGCCGCCGCCTTACCGGACATCGGACAGTTGTTTCCCAACACGGACGAAGCCAATCGTGACCGAGACTCGGCTGAGATGCTCACCGCGGCAACTGTGAGGGTCGCCGACACTGGTTATACCGTGGTCAATCTCGACTGCGTGATCGCTGCCGAGCGTCCCAAACTTGCCGACTATAAAGACGCGATCCGCCACCGTATCGCCAGTATCCTGCGGATGAATCCCAACCAGATTGGGCTGAAAGTGAAGACCGGAGAACAGGTTGGTCCGGTCGGCCGCGAAGAAGCAATCGAAGCCCGTTGTGTTGCCCTGCTATCAAAGCATGAATGACAACTTGGAATCCCGCTTTCTGGTCACCGCAAACTTAAGTTAGCATGCCAGCTTCAACTATCCTTGCCAGCTCAATGAATGTTGAAATGGAATCCCAGCCGACGATCCAAATCTACGACACACTCACCAAACAAAAACAACCGTTCGACACCGTCGAACCTGGCAAAGTCGGAATCTACCTCTGCGGACCCACCGTTTATGACCAGGCGCATATTGGGCACATGATCGGTCCAGTCATCTTCGACTGCATCAAACGGTACCTCACCTACTGCAATTTCGATGTGACCTGGGTCGTCAACATTACCGATGTCGATGACAAATTGATTAAGAGGGCGACCGAACGCGGTATTTCGATGCTCGAAGTGGCAAATGAGAATGTTGTCGACTATCAGCAGAATCTCGCCGCGCTGGGCGTCAACCAGATTGATCACTTTCCCCGCGCAACCGAATGCATGGCAGATATTATCGCCTTCATCGAATTGCTCGTAAATCGAGGCTATGCCTACGAATCCAAAGGCGACGTCTACTTTGATGTGAGCAAAGACACCGGTTATGGCAAGTTGTCAAACCGGAGTATCGACTCGATGCAAGGCGAGGGAGGCGACACTGCAGCACTCAAACGGCAACCAGCCGATTTCGCCGTCTGGAAAGCCGCCAAACCCGGCGAGCCCTCCTGGGAAAGCTCCTGGGGAGCCGGGCGGCCTGGCTGGCACATCGAATGCTCCGCCATGAGTAAAAAAATTCTCGGCGAAACGTTCGACATCCACGGCGGCGGGCTCGACCTCGTCTTTCCCCATCACGAAAACGAAATCGCCCAAAGCGAGTGTTGTCATAGTAAACCGATGGTTCGCTATTGGGTTCACAATGGACTTCTTCGCCAGACAAGCAGCAGCGGTAAAATCGGAGGTCGTGGCGAACGTGAAGGGGCCCCAACTGACGACCAGGTCGGGGGTAAAATGAGCCGCTCTAAGGGCGCTGGAGGCCTCGCTGAGCTGATCGCACGACAAGGTGGTGAACGAATCCGGTTTTTCCTCCTGCGGACCCATTATCGCAGTACCGTACTGTTCGATGAACCATCTATCGAAGAGGCTGGTACCGGTTTGGAGACGTTCTACCGACTCTTCAAACGATATGAACGCATTACCGGAAATAACTTTTATGCCCTCAATGCCCCACACTATCGAGAAAAACCCCAAGTTGCTGACGCGGACAATGCGACCTTGCAAAGTGCCCACCAATGTCGCGAACGATTCCTCAAGGCAATGGACGACGACTTCAATACCGGGGGTGCCATCGCCGAACTGTTCGAGCTTGCCAAAGTAATCAACAAGTTTTGCGATGCGAAAAATCTGGAAACAGCCGGCGACGAGCATCCCGATGCGATTTCCGAGTTGCCCCAACTCCTGATCGTACTTAAGGAGTTGGCCTCCGTGCTCGGCCTGTTTGTTTCACCACTGGAAGCCATGTCGGGAAGCTCCGACGACTTGTTGCATCAGGTCATGGAACTCGTGATCGAACTCCGGACAGTTGCCCGGAAAAACAAGGATTTCACGACTGCCGACACCATTCGAGACGGGGTCGCTGGGGCCGGCTTGGCTCTTGAGGACCGGCCCGGTCGAACAGAATGGACCGGAGGTCACGCTGATGCGTTGGATCCCATGGTTCAACTTTTGATCCAAATCCGCCACGACGCCCGAAACAAAAAGGATTTCGCTACCGCCGATACCGTTCGTGATCGACTCCGAGAAATTGGCGTCACGCTCGAAGATCGGTCAGGCGGCACAGAATGGTCCCCGGCATGACTGCCGGCCATCGATTCCCAGCCAGATTGTTGTGGCCGGTACGCGTTGCGGACATCCGCCAGCCACTTTCCCAACCCATTACTCCCCGGATCTATGCGCATTCTCGGAATCGATCCTGGCCTGAACATCACCGGTTACGGAGTCATCGACATCCAAGACCGTCAACTACTATTGGTTGAGGCCGGCGTTGTTTGTAGCAGGCAGGCCGACACCCTTGCTCAACGCGTTGCCGAAATCCACGCTGGCGTGACCGATGTCATCAGCATCCTTAAACCTGACAGCATGGCACTCGAACAGATCTACTCCCATTACAAACGACCCCAAACGGCAATCTTGATGGGCCACGCCCGCGGTATCATCTGTCTTGCAGCAGCCCAGGCAGGTATCGATGTTCAAGATTACGCAGCAACACAAATCAAGAAAATACTTACCGGAAACGGCCGGGCACCAAAATCGCAAGTCCAGTTAGCTATCCAGCGAGAACTGGGGCTCTCCCGGCTACCCGAACCACCCGATGTGGCGGATGCCCTGGCAATTGCCCTGACTCATATCTGGATCGGAAAACTCCAGCCGCAAACTTGATTCGCAAGCTCCCCCTGTCGAGACTGGCCATGAGCAAGCCGACACAAAGCAACGGCTCAACGGAGGCCCATCAAACCACACACACCCCGTGTCAAGTTGCCCCATAGTTTGTGATAAACTTGGTACACCCTTGACGTCACCTGATACGCCCGTAGATCTCTGGAACCCCACAATCAACCACCACCCTGCAACCAATGATCACTAAAATTACTGGCACACCGGTCGTAATCGCTGCAGATACACTTACGCTCGCAATCGACGCGTTTGAATACGAAGTGTTGATCCCCGAATTCACACGTCGCCATCTCCAGAACCAAATTGGCCAGCCCATCAGCTTGCACACCATTGAGTACCTGGAAGGGAACCCGATGCAAGGAAGGCTGGTTCCCAGGCTCATCGGGTTTTTAAGCAGTATTGAACGTGAATTCTTTCAGCTGTTTTGCGAAGTGGATGGGGTTGGGGTGAAAAAAGCGCTTCGGGCCATGGTCCGTCCCGTCCAAGAAGTGGCGACGTTGATCGAAGAACAAGATGCGAAGGGACTCGCCGCGCTCCCCGGCGTTGGCCCGGCCACTGCGGAACGGATTATCGCCAAGCTCCGCCGAAAGGTACCAAAATTTGCCCTGCTGGTGGCCCGTGACACTCCAGCTACGACGGACGTTGAACGAGATTTGCTAAGTGAAGCGTTCGAAATCCTGCGTGTCCTGGGGCATAGCGAACCCGAAGCACGCCGACTGCTCGACGACACCGTGGCTAAGAAAAAAAATTACAAAAATGTCGACGCTTTGCTCCACGCCGTCTACGAAAAACAAAACGCCTAGCACAACTGTTCCGGCACCAGCTGAGACCTCACCGGTTCAAAACATCGTCTGAATCTGGCGGCCCGTGAAAGAGATGACCGCATGAGCGACGTGAGTTCGACACCCACGGTTTGGCTCGCTGTCTGGCCTTGGCTTCGCACGATCTTAATCACCTCCCTTGGGTTGCTCTTGGTAATGACATTCCTGGAACGCTGGCTCGTCTACCCTGCCCCACCAGTCGATCGCGGAGATTGGCAACCCCTGACTTTGCAGCATGAAGATGTTTGGTTTACGGCGCCCGACGGCACCCGTTTGCACGGCTGGTTGTTCCGTCACCCGGATCCCCAGACCGCGATCATCTATTGCCATGGCAATGGCGAACACGTGGCAGATAACGCAGAACTTGTGGCCAGAATGCGTGATCAACTGCAGGCAACTCTGTTTATTTTTGACTACCGCGGATATGGAAAAAGTGCCGGGGTTCCCAACGAGGCTGGCGTGATTTCCGATGGGCTTGCTGCGCAGCGATGGCTGGCCAATCACCTGCAGTTGGAGACCAGTGATCTTGTCCTCATGGGACGGTCCCTGGGGGGAGGTGTCGCAACGGCCATGGCCGCCGAACAAGGCGCACGGGCATTAATCCTGGTGAGCACTTTTGGTAGAATGACGGACGTAGCTGCCGCACACTACCGGTGGCTTCCGGTGCGACTCCTGATGTGCAACCGCTACGACTCGATCGCCCGCATTCAGCAGTACAAGGGCCCCCTCTTGCAAAGTCATGGGACAGCCGACCAGATTGTGCCCGTTGAAATGGGGCGGCAGTTGTTCGACGCCGCGCCAACTTCGAACAAGGTTTTCTACGAACTCCCGGGATACGGGCACAATGATAATCCACCAGCTTCGTTTTACCACAATTTGGCCGAGTTTCTCGCCGCCAACACCGCTCACCGGCCCTGATTACATCCCACCCAAACCGATCGCAGGAAACACCCATCCAACCGGTCCTGAAAGTTCAAACCGTGGCATTTTCGTATCCGTATCTCTCGCTGTATGCGCGACACTCGTGGGCGATCAAATCGCGCAACTCGGAATCGACCTCGAAAGCGTTCTTGCGATAGTTTTTGTTTTCGTCGACATAAGCCTCTAAATGCGGGTAAATGGTGGAAATGTCCCCCAACGACAAATGCTCGTAAAGGTCCACAACGGTATCGACCATGTGGGCCGTCAAATCTTCGAAGCGAACCTGGTAGAACTGGCTTGCAGGAATCAACGAACGCTGCTGCTCGAAACTGATATCCATCCGCCGAAAATTATCGAGAACATACTCCGTTAAATCATCTCGCAAATGGACACGTACTCCCGATACCTGGCCAAGACGACGCCACGTGAGAATTGTGGATGGAATCATCACCTGCGGATCACGCACCAGATGGATGAACCGCGCCCCGGGAAACATCTCCAGCAGGGTCTTGATACGAGCAGTATGGGTGGGAGACTTCAGCACAAGGGTGCGGGGATCGCGTAACGACACGCGTTTCATGAACCGCAAAAGTCCTTCTTTCCAACGCGTTAACTCCGCTTCGTCAATTCCCGACAGGTCCAAGTAGTTGTCGAAGGGACATGGTCGGTCAGGGTACATCCAAAAGAGGTAGGGAGACCGAATACCCTGATTGCACAAAGCAAACTCGTCCTCCTGCGGATGCCCCCAGCCCACCGGCATGTTGTCCATGGGACGGCGCTGCGGTAGCAACCAGTTCAGCATCCGCGGCAGAATTGCAGCACTGATCAAAAAATGCGCCGGTGCAAAGCACTGATAGGTCGAGGGATAGCTGAATTGCGGATCGCGCACCAGCAACTCATGCAGCAACGTCGTGCCAGTCCGCCAATGACCCAAAATAAAAACTGGGGGATGTCGCAACTCACTCTCACGCACACGGCGTCCGTACAACAGCCTATCCATGGAATTCAAACTTGAATTCAGGATGCCAGCCAGAAGAATGGTGATTAGCCGGTCGGTTCGCCGCCACGAGAAAGAACCTCCATTACGAATCCACATTTCCAACGAAGTGCCAATCGGCATACCGTGCCAGGCGCCCAATGCCACCCTTGGATAATCCATTCCCGCGACGTCTTTTTTCTTACCAATCGACATGGCAAAGTCTTATCCCAATCCCTGCGACAGCAGCGAATCCCCAAGGGGGGCTGCCTGGCATGATAGCTTACGTCCCTACAATCCAATTCTTGCCGGCCCGGATGTGAGCTTTGTCGCTGCAAAGCCGATAAGCTCCTTCAGAGACCATTGTGAGGGCTTGACAACCGAAGAGCCCACCCCAACCACTGAAAAAAGGCCCAAAAAGGGTCGATAGACTCCTGAAAAGGTAATCTCTGGCAAATTGAGCAGTGGCCCCTTTCGCAAGCCCCCTGGACCGTTTATCATCAAATCTTTCCTAAACCTCCGATGCCCCGCCAATTCACCATTCTGGGTGGTCCTCCGCTTCGCCTTCGAATTTTACGGTTGAACCACCTAGGCGAGCCCCGCCAACCCACGACACCATCAACACCAAACGAAAGTCATTTTTGGCTTTGTGTGGAAATCGCAAATTAGCGAATTAACCTGACGTGCTCATCCAAGCTATAGAACGTCGTTGTGTTTATCCCGCCCCATCAAAGGGCCGTGGCGATTGGCGCCCAGCATGGTTACGGCCACAAAACGTGTGGTTTCGGTCCGCGGATGGCACCAAAATCCACGGTTGGTACTTACCCAACACCCGAAGACTCCCCATTACCGGTGCCCAAAGACTCATCGTGTTCTGTCACGGCAATGGAGAACATGTCGCCGATCAGGCCAATCTTATTTTCCGTATTCAATCCCGTTTGCAAGCCACGGTTTTTGTCTTTGATTACCGGGGATACGGGAAAAGTCGCGGAAAGCCATACGAGGGGGGCTGCATTGCTGATGGCATGGCCGCCCACCAATGGCTCGCTCGGCGGGAGGGTGTACTTCCAGAGAACGTGATCGTCATGGGGAGATCGCTCGGTGGTGCCATCGCCACTGCCATCGCGGCCGAGCAGGGAGCCCGTGCACTAGTGCTGGAGAATACATTTTCTTCGCTCAATGACACGACCCGGGCACTCTGCCCCTGGTTTCCGCTCCACTGGTTCATGCGCAACCGCTACGATTCGCTGAAACGAATTCAGCAATACAACGGTCCTGTTTTTCAAAGCCACGGTACGGCCGATCGGATTGTCCCGCTTGAGCTCGGTCTCAAATTGCACGAAGCGGCTCCTTCCGAAAACAAACAGTTTTACGAGGTCTCTGGGAACGGGCATCTCGAATCGCAGCCTCCCAGTTATTATGTTGCGCTCGATCACTTCCTGACCCGCCTTGAGCAAAATGTGGATGATGTGTGTGAACCGCTCAGTCGCACGTCGCCCCAACTTGTCTTCTGACCCACGCGGGATCGCTCCATGGGTCTGGCCTGGCCCCGCTTGCCAAAAGGCAAGCGTGACTCTTCGCGCGGTGTCCAAAACAAGTAAAACCCTCCCGTGCGAAACGTCGGTCTTTCCCGGTTGGCCATCCTCCCGGCTGTGATACCGCCATGACGACCCGTCCCAGATCCCCGCATTCGGCACCGCCCAGGACTGTGTAAACCTGGACCCAGCTGCCCAACACGCGGTTCTTGCTACGAAGCCCGCCCAAATCCGGGGGCATTGGCCGGTATCCATCGACCGGTTGGACCGTTCGACCGCAACTTCTCCATTGGCATCCGGGGGGAGTCTTGCCGCCGGAGTTCACCTGTTCCGGGTCGCTAAAAATCTGCTATAGTAAGGCTCCAATAGCGTACAAAAGTACACCGACTTTAGGCAGTCAGCCCCGATGCCTCGGAAAACCATCTTGACCCCCTTGGACAACACTCGCAACGAGCCAACTCGGCCGGATGCAGCCCGCAATCGCAAGACGTCGGATGACGATTCCACTCCAAGCCGGGAGAACGGAGAATTCGCGTTGCGACCAAAGTCGATGGCGGAAATGGTTGGCCAACGAGAAGTTTATGAGCGGCTCAAAATCGCCGTTGATGCTGCCAGAATTCGCAACGAACCTCTCGGGCACATTCTTCTGGATGGCCCTCCAGGGCTTGGCAAGACGACGTTCGCAACCTGCATTCCACGCGATCTCGGTGTTACTTTGCAGATTGCCAGCGGGGCAACACTGGCTGCCCCGAAGGATCTATTGCCCTACCTCACCAATGCCGAGGCGGGTTCGGTCTTATTTATCGACGAGATTCATCGGCTACCCATGGCGGTCGAAGAATTCATGTATCCAGCGATGGAGGATTTTCGCGTCGACATTACACTGGGTGAAGGCGTGAACGCCCGAACCGTGAATATGAATCTCCGCCCATTCACGTTCATCGGCGCGACAACTCGCACCGGCTTGCTCTCGGCCCCGCTGCGCGACCGTTTTCAAATCCGGGAGCACCTCGGTTTTTACAGTGTCGTTGAACTTACGGAAATTGTTTGTCGCAATGGTGAAAAGCTCAAGGTTCCGATTGACGATGGAGCGGCGATAAAGATTGCTGATTCAAGTCGGGGTACACCACGGATCGCCAACAATCGGCTGCGTTGGGTGCGCGACTATGCAACCAGTCGGGCAGACGGATTCATCACCCTGGACATTGCCAACCGCGCCCTGAAGATGCTCGGTATTGATGAACTTGGCCTCGACCCCCAGGATCGCAAATACCTGGAGACACTACTCCGCGTCTTCCAGGGAGGCCCAGCCGGAGTCGAGGCGATCGCCTATACCATGAACACGGCGACCGACACGCTCTCCGATGAAGTGGAGCCATTTCTCCTGCGAACCGGTCTGTTGGTTCGCACACCAAGGGGCCGCAAACTGACGGCCCGTGGGTATGAACACCTGGGGAAGGCCCCACCGGAAAAAAACGACCCCGATGACGAAGGCAAACGGTTACCACTGTTCGAGTAAACCACCAGACAAAACCACCAAAGTGGGTGCAGAGTCTACCGAGGACGGGTAATTCCGTTTGTCGGTCTGGACTCCCTTGCTACAATCACACCGATATTGCGCTAACATGGATGGTTGCCCGAGAGCCGCAACGCTCGAAAAGGCTCTGGCAGCCAAGCTCCTGCCGACAAGTCGCGAAAACGGCGCTCCTTTTTTCAGCGCAAGCAGCTAGTCAATCTGGCAATCCCGGGCTAGTTGACCGACGTCTCAACCAACTCCAGGTTGACATGGACCTGGGCCGTCACGTCGTCGCCACGAAAAGTTCCAATGATCGGAATCGTCAGCTCTGGTGACGCGGAGGCAGCCACAGCCAGATGGCGATCGGCAACTGCTAATCCGTTCGTGGGGTCGTAACCTCGCCAGCCAGTTCCGGGCAGATAGACTTCGGCCCAGGCATGAAGATCCCGCTGGACCTGGTCGGCGTCTCCTTCCTGGTAACCACTTACGAACCGAGCAGCCAATCCCAGTACGCGGCAAGCATCGATGAACAAAACGGCAACATCACGGCATGCCCCACACCCCATTTCCAACGTAACCGCGGGCGCATGAGGTGGGCCCTCCTCCCGGCGAATGATTTCGAACTGATCGTGAATGACGTCGCATAGTCGACGCAAAAAAGGAATGACCTGCCCATGAGTCGACTGGTGGATCTGCTCGGCAAAATCTGCCACCGATCGGCCACGCTTCTGACCTGACTGCCGTTGACGCAGATGAGCCAGGGCGTTCGTTTCACCCACCAGGTACTCAACGGGAAAGCGATTATTACTGGGCGTCAACAAATAATCGTAGGGATTCTCCCGTATCGTTTCGATTTCAATCTCAGCCCGGATGCGGAGGTGGTCATAGAGTCCGTTAAACCACGCAATGGCAACATTGTTTCCTTCGGCATCAAGCGTATTCGTCAAACCAACTGGTTGCGGCTCGACGGTCAGCATGAATCTTTGGAGTCGTTGCCCGCCGTCGTCCCGTGGTCGCAATCGCAACTGGTGTGGTTCCAGAAAGACCGGACGCGAAAAGCAATATTCTGTCAAATGGTCGATTTGGTAGTACAAGGCGAAACCCTTCCGAAGTACAAATCACGAAACCGAGCCCATCTTTCCTTATCGACGCAACCGCTGCCACAGTCCCTGATAACAGTTATCTTCAGACTTGGTCCTTCCGCATGCAATGAACACACGCTCAACTTTTCTTGCTGGATGATGCGGGCAACGTACCTGTTGCCGGCAACTTCACAAGTAACGACTCAGCCCAATCGAGAGACAGTTCGTGAACCGAGTTTCGCAATCGGTCCTGCCACCACGCAGAAATCTCCATCAGATCATGCTTCTCAAAACGTTGTGATATCATGCGAAACGATCCCGCCATGTACAAGACGATATCCACAGGCAGGTCGACATCAGCAGCACTGATTCGCGTAGAACCAAATGCCAAGGCTCCCACTTTGAGCGCAAATGCAACCGAATCGGAGAACTTAAGCGTGCGATCTAACACCGGTTTTCCGTAACCGCTTGCTCCAATGATTTGATAAGGCGAACCCTCACCAACGTCGACCCAATTCCCCTCGGGATAAATCATGTAGAGCTTGTGTTCTGCATCCCCCGCAAGCTGACCTCCAACCAGTCCGTGCATATTGAAAGTCAACCCGGACTCGTTCAATGATTCTTTGTCTTCCTTCGATACCCGCCGCACCTGTTCGGCAAACAGATTCACGACCTTGAAAATCCGGTCATACTGCATTCCCTCGCCTTCGCCCATAATCTCGTCGAAGTAGGTACGCACCTTGTCGCGAACCGAGCGGAGTCCCGACGTCATTGTAAAAACCGACCAATCCTCACCCTGGCAGATCGAAACTTTACGTGCCGTGATGCATTCACTCCCGGAAGTGACACGTGTATCTGCGATACCAACCAAACCATCATGAACACGCATCCCCAAACAAAAAGTCATAAGTTGTGGCCTCAAGCAGCAAAGATCAAATTCAAGTTGCCATATCTGTCTGAAAAAAAGTTCGCCTCTGAGGAACTGGTTCCAGTTCTTGACTTCCCATCGGCGGAGCATTTGGCGAATGGTTTAAAGGTGACCAGGTAGAAATGCGCCAGGTTCACCTCACTCCTGCATCACAAAATGCAAGTCTTACGCTCGGTCATCCCATCACGGTCTCCAACGGTTGCATGTGGAAGAACGTGTCGTGCACTGCTTCACCAACCAGGTTCAGTTGCCTCTGGAAACGGTCAACGAACTCGTGCAACCCATCCGCGATCACTTCCTCAGCCTTCGTGTAGGCCAGTTCCGCCCACAACTGGCCAAGCCGTTGCTCGGACAAGTTGGAAAAACCACCGGGGACGGTGCCCGAAATGGCATGCAACGACTCGTTCGCTTGCGTCAGGCAATGGAGGACGGCACGCGGAAACTCCTGGTCGAGTACCAGAAACTCAACGACCTCAGCTGGAGTGATTCGCCCGTACCGCTGGCGATACATTTCTAAAGCACTGGCCGATCGCAGCAATGCGGCCCACTGAATGTCGTCGTAGGGGGTACCAACATCGGTCGGCTGAGGGAGCAAAATAAAATACTTGACGTCCAGAATCCGCGATGTCTTGTCGGCACGCTCAAGCATCCGAGAAAGGTGGCAAAAATGCCAGGCTTCACCATGGGTCATGGTGGAGTCTGTCACACCAGAAAACTGTTGGCCCGACATGTTAACCTGTTCAAAGAACTGATACGGTTTATCCAGCACTTGATCAAGCGATCCAAAGTCGCGAACCATCAGATAGAACTTGTTGACGTGTTCCCACATTTCTGCAGAAATAACTTCCCTCACACCGCGCGCATTTTCCCGGGCTGTCCGCAAACAGGACTGAATTGAATTGGGGTTTGTTTCGTCGAATGTGAGAAAATGAACGACCTTTTCTTTCGTGGCAGTGCCGTATTGGGCGACAAACAGTCGATCGTCCCCCGTGGTGATGACCAAAGGGCGCCACTGCTCTCCGGTCTCGCCCGGCATGTCGAGGCTAAGATTAAGATTAACAGAGATGAATCGCGCAACGTTCTCTGCCCGCTCAATGTATCGGCTCATCCAGTAGATCGAATCGGCGACGCGGCTAAGCATGGTGTTGTTTGGGGTTAAAGGATCAGTTTCCAGAAATTTTGGTCAACGCCGTACCATCAAAGGGATTTGCATGGTCACGACGCGCAACACCCGATGTTCGACCGGTTCATGTCACGACCCACGTGTCCTTACTGCCGCCCCCTTGCGATGAATTGACCACCAGCGAGCCTTTCGTCAGTGCCACGCGAGTTAGGCCACCTGGCAATACGTAGATTTCGCTACCGTAAATAATGAATGGCCTGAGGTCGACGTGCCGCCCTTGAAGGCCATCTTCGGTGAGAACCGGTACCCGAGATAAACTCAGCGTGGGCTGGGCAATGTAATTTCGCGGGTTGGCACGAATCTGGTCAGCACATGTGTCCCGCTCTTGCTTGCTCGCCATCGGGCCAATCATCAACCCATAGCCACCTGCCTCGTTGGCAGGCTTGACAACCAGGGTGTCAAGATTGGCAAGTACGTGCTGCTTTTGCGATTCTTCCCAACAAACGTAAGTCGGTACGTTGGGAATTATCGGGTCTTCTTTCAGATAGTACTTGATGATCTCCGGAACATAGGCATACGTCACTTTATCGTCCGCCACCCCGGTACCCGGTGCATTGGCCAAAGCAATTCTTCCCGACCAATAAGCTTCAAACAAGCCGGGTACGCCCAACATCGAGTCTTCACGAAAAGTAATAGGATCCAGGAAGTCGTCATCAATCCTGCGGTACAATACGTCGACCCTCTCGTACCCCTGCGTAGTTCGTTTGTAAACAAAACCATCGGCAACAGCCAGATCTCGCCCTTCGACCAGATCGATTCCCATCTGCTGCGCAAGGAACGAGTGCTCAAAATAGGCCGAGTTGTACATCCCAGGAGATAACAAAGCAACTGTCGGTGAACTGGTTTGGTCGTCCATCGTATACTGCAACGCATCCAGCAACCGACTGCAATAATCGTCTACCGGCTCGATCGATGTTTGTTCAAACAGTCGCGGAAACGTCTGCTTCATGAGCTGGCGATTCTCCAACACATACGACACACCAGACGGACATCGCATGTTGTCTTCCAAAACATACATTTGCCCATCGTGATCGCGAACAAGATCGGTTCCGGTGATGTGACACCAGACATTCTTGGGAGGCGTGAGCCCCACACACGCTTTCCGAAAACCAGGCGCTGTCGCAATTACGTATTCCGGGACGACCCCGTCCCGGACGATTTGCTGATCATGATAAATGTCCTGCATGAACGCATTCAGCGCGGTAATCCTTTGTTTGAGCCCACGCTCTAACTGTTGCCACTCTTGCCGGCGGATAATGCGAGGCACTATGTCGAAGGGTATAATCCGCTCCTCGCCCTGTTCATCCCCGTAAACAGCAAACGTGATTCCAAGCTGAAGCATCGAATGAACAGCAGCCCGCTTGCGCCGTGCAAGATCATCTGCGGAAATCGATTTCATCCGCTCGTACAGGAGACGACACTCAGAACGCGGCATACCTTGAGCATCGAACATCTCGTCGTAGAAGTTCTCCACTTCGTAGTTGTGAAAGTTGGTTGACGCCTCATCTGTCAGAGATTGCGTCTGACCACTTGCCTGCTGCTGTTGTGTCAATGACATTTTTTCACTCGTTGGCAAACATGTGCCGCCCGGGTACCTTGCCGGTCTGCCGGCAACAACTTCCACTAAATTCTTACGATCGATCAATCAATACTGTTTGAACCCCCTCCCGGACACTGCTACTGCGACGCCCGCCCACGGATCGCCGGTCCATCCTGTATCTGGCCCATCCCGGATCTCCCCTCAGAGCAACTGATCCCCTGTCAAGATACCCGATCCCCTGTCAAGATACCCGACAGATGACCGGTTTGGGAAATTCCGGTTGATTCCAATCTCGTAAAATATTTCCACGAATCTCGATGACGGGCCCGAAACCGTGAAACAACATCGGTCGTTAACGCAGAAAACCCCTCCCACAAAAAAATGACTCCCCAGCCAGCCCCGTCTTTGACTTTAGCGGCAACCGGGACCTCTTCTCCCGGAAGAGTCGAACTTGAAAAAACTGTGCCCAACAGGGCAAATTAACGAATCCCCAAGAGCTCCAGCCACACCTTCAGCTCGAAACGACTCGGACGGGAACCCCTATTCGTGAAGATCGCACATCCAACGTCACGTGCCTAGCCATCCGTCGCGTGCATTGCCACCAGAAACTGCAGCAGGCCCCGTCGACAGCCAAAATACCTCGGGCAACGATCGTCACCCGACCGCTTGCTACCGCCGAAAAACTGGTGGAGAAGTACGATTTTTGCCCTGTTTGATCGCCGCCATCCGTCTAATTAGCGCATTGGCGTGGCCCATGCCAATTGCTCAAAAACCAACCCCAACGCTACAACGGAAGGCCGGTTTCTTGCCAAATTTTGTCGTTTGTCAAACTTTTTTGCCAAACTGGGGAATCGTCGCCGCCACCGCCCAGTGCGTTGACAATTATGGGGGCCGTCCCCTATCCTAGTAAACGCTTGCAGAACGTCGCAAAGACTTCAAAATCACTGGACTCGGATCCCATGGCCGTCCCCAAAAGAAAACATTCCAATTCACGCAGCGGTAAGCGTCGATCCCACAACGCCTTGAAAGCAAAACAGCTTCAGCCATGCGCGAAGTGCGGCCAGATGACTCTGTCGCATGTCGTCTGTCCAAACTGCGGCTCCTACATGGGTCGAACGGTCGTCGAAACTGAATAATCGGTGACCCATTCCGCCTTGGGACACAGCAAACGTGGTCAGACGACAAAGCTGGTCCAAGTGCTCCTGACAGAAGCCCAACTTCCCCCCGACAGGGCCAGGACACGTTCAAAATTGCGGGGCGGTCGCCAGGCATGCGGGGGAAAAATCGCTCAAATCGGCACGACCCCAATGGCTGAATACAGGCCGCCCACCCCGTTTTCAGGAACCTTTCTCCGACGTTAGCAACGTAAAATCGGCGCGCAAACAGGGCAACTTTGCTCAGTTGTGCTTCTTCCCGATCTTCTCCCTAAACCGAAATTCTTCCCGTTTCGTATCTATTCTCTACAAGTTGCCTATTGTTCCTATTTAGGTTATCTTTGGTACCGCCTGTTTGAGATCGGAGCCGATCTTGCCCCCCCGGGCCGGCATCTGTATTTAGCCCCTCATGAATCCTCTACCGATGAATAAATCTGCTTTTCTGTTCCCTGGTCAAGGTGCCCAAACGGTTGGGATGGCAAAATCGGTATGCGAAGAAGTCCCGTTGGCTCGGGAACTATTTGACCACGCGGCAGAGGTCCTCGGATACGACCTGTTGCAATTATGTGCCGAGGGTCCCGCCGACGCCCTTGATTCGACCGTGCATAGCCAGCCAGCTTTGTTTGTGGCGAGCCTGGCTGCATTGGAGCAGTTGAAGCGAGACCGTCCCGAATTGGTCGCCCAGTGCTCGGCCGCAGCCGGTTTAAGTCTGGGGGAATACACGGCGTTGGTATTTGCGGACGTGATGAATTTCACCGACGGTCTGCGGGTGGTACAGGAACGCGGTCAGGCGATGCAAACTGCTGCCGACAATTGCCCCAGCGGCATGGTCACTATCTTGGGCCTGGAACTTTCGAAAGTCGAATCGTTGTGTGAGATGTGTCGTGGTGATCAAACGTTGCAAGTCGCGAATTTGCTTTGCCCGAGTAACGTGGTGGTATCGGGAGAAACCGCGGCCTGCGAGCGAATCGCCACGATGGCCGAAGCGGCGGGTGCCGTTAGAGTCGTTCCGCTTCCGGTTGCAGGTGCCTTCCACACGCCGATCATGCAGTCGGCCGTCGATCGGCTCGCTATTGTGCTGAATGAAATTGAGCTGCATTATCCACGGATTCCGGTTGTTTCGAACGTGAATGCGCAACCGCACACCGATCCAGAAGAAATCCGCCGCCGGCTTGTCGAACAGGTGGTCAGTCCGGTACGCTGGGAGGACTCGATGCGGTGGCTGCTCGACGACTGGGAAATTCAAGCCTTCTATGAGATTGGCCCTGGTCGAGTATTACGGGGTCTCTTAAGGCGAATTGCCCGCAAGATTCCGTGTGAAAACATTGCGGCGTAGGTGGTTCGCAACGACAGGAACGAAACGAAATGGGACGGTCTGTTCGCCCCTGTACGGGAGTCTTTTAGGTGCTACGTACCTGGGTCGCACAGTCAACCAGGTCGCACAGTCAACCAGGTCGCACAGTCAACCAGGTCGCATAGTCAAATGGGCCATGCATAACGGTGGATACACGTATGTCTGACGAAACGAACCGTCGTATTCGGGTTGATCTTTCTGGCAAGAGGGCGATAGTCACTGGGGCATCGCGTGGCATTGGCAAGTCGATCGCGATCACTTTGGGAGCAGCAGGTGCTACCGTTGCGTGTGTTGCCCGCAATCTGGAAAAACTGCAGGAGACGGCTGCAACAATCACCCAGCAGGGGGGAACCGCTGAGGTGTATACCTGCAACGTGGTCGATACTGATGGGGTTCAAAAGCTTTTCGATGCGTTCATCGAAAAATGGGAACGGCTCGATATTCTTGTCAACAACGCTGGTATCACGCGAGATACTTTGTTACCGCGGATGAGCGATGAGGATTGGGACGATGTCCTTTCAACCAACTTGCGGTCGGTTTTTCTGTTCAGTCGGGCCGCGTCGCAGGTGATGATGCGGGCAAGAACAGGTCGAATCATTAACATTTCGAGTGTTTCGGGACGGATGGGCAACCCCGGCCAGGCCAATTACTCGGCTTCCAAGGCGGGAATTATCGGCTTTACCCAAACCGTGGCCCGCGAGTTGGCAAGTCGCAAAGTGACGGTCAATGCGATTTGCCCGGGGTTTGTGGCGACAGAAATGACCGACACACTGGGTCCTGCCGTTCTGGATGAAGTCAAGAAACGTGTGCCTGCCAGACGTCTGGGCGATTGTGGAGAAATATCCGATGCGGTGCTCTATTTAGCCAGCGATTCGGCCTCGTACATAACAGGCCAGGTATTGACACTTGATGGGGGATTGACCGCTTAAAGGGACGCCAGGACATGGGGCTCAGCCAGCCGACGATTGTCATGGCAAGCAGGTGGAGATAACCGGTCGAGGGTGAACATGCTCAACCGGGTGAACCTACGCGATCATGAGAAGCCGAGCTGCCTTAACCTAATTAGCCTAGACAGCCTGTTGATTAGCCTAGACAGCCTGTTGGAAAACGGTTATACCTTACCCTCCTTTACGGAAATGCTCTATCTTGAGGGAGTTACCTTGAGCTTGAGGGAGTTACCTTGAGGGAGTTACGAGATTTGACCAAATCTGGGCCCGATCGCGAGCTGGCAACAGTGTCGTTGCCGCGCAATGATCGTTAGGCGAAAATCCATGGTGTCGGCAAGTGGTGGGCACCATCCAACCGACTTGATCCAAATGAGTGCAAATCAGGAGAACCTAAAGGTGGCCTCAGTAATGGAACGTGTAACGGATATCGTCGCTGAGCAATTGGGCGCCGATAAGGAAAAAATCAGCGGGGACACTTCGTTTGCCAACGACTTAGGTGCCGACTCCTTGGATACCGTCGAACTGGTCATGGAGCTGGAAGAGGAGTTCGACATCAATATTCCGGATGATGCTGCTGAGAAGATCCAAACGGTGGGTCAAGCAGTCGAATACATTGAACAGCACAGCGGCGGTTAGGAAAGTGTAGAGGGTTGAAGCGTCGAAGCAGTAGAACGGTTTGCTCCTTCGACCCTGAAATCTTCCGACGCTTCGGCTAAAATTCTTATGAAGCGACGAGTTGTCGTTACGGGTATCGGTGCTGTCACCGCACTTGGCCGGAAAGTTGCCAAGTTGTGGGAACAAATCTTGGCAGGCTGTAGTGGTGTACACGCACTGACGGTCTTCGATACCACCGGTCATAAAGTCAAGTTCGGTGGCGACATTCCCGATTGGTCAACGGACGGATACGTCGAACGGAAAGATGTCAAACGAATTGACCGTTTCACACAATTTGCCTTGGTAGCTGGGATCGACGCCGTCACAGACTCGGGCATCGATTTTGACAAAGAAGATCCTTTTCGATGCGGTGTGATTCTCGGCTCCGGCATTGGCGGGCTGAACGAGATCGAAACGCAACACGGCCGCCTTCTCACCAAAGGCCCTGACAAAGTTTCTGCCTTTACCATTCCAAAGCTGATGGTGAACGCAGCGAGTGGACATGTTTCGATTCGCTACGGGCTGCGTGGTCCAAATTATGCAGTTTCAACCGCTTGCGCCAGCGCAACCAATGCAATGGGCGATGCCCTGAAGTCAATTCAATACGATGACGCGGACATTATGGTCACCGGTGGAAGTGAGGCAGCGTGTACTCCCATGGGACTCTCGGGGTTTGCCAATATGAAAGCCTTGTCGGAAAGGCACAGCGATCCCACCGGAGCCAGTCGCCCGTTTGACGCCGATCGCGACGGATTCGTTCTCGCTGAAGGCGCCGGCTTGTTGATTTTTGAAGAATTCGAACATGCCCAAGCCCGCAACGCTCGAATTTATGCCGAAGTCTTGGGTTACGGGGCCAGTGCCGACGGCAGACACATCACCCAACCTGATGACCAGGGTACCGGCGCCGCCAAGGCCATGGCGAGCGCACTCCGCGATGCCCGACTCAATCCCGATCAGATCGATTACATTAACGCGCATGGCACAAGTACGCCTCTGGGCGATAAAGCCGAAACCCTGGCCATCAAGACCGTGTTTGGCGATGACGCGTATCGCGTTTCGATTTCTAGTACAAAAAGTCAGCTGGGGCATCTCTTGGGAGCTAGCGGTGGTGTGGAATTAGTCCTCTGTATGAAAGCACTCGAAAACCGGCTCTGCCCGCCAACCATCAATTACCAGACCCCCGATCCAGCCTGTGATCTGGACTATACACCCAACGAACCCAGACAGCGCAAATTGGACGTCGTGATGAGCAACAGCTTCGGCTTCGGCGGCCACAATGCTTCGATCATCGCTGGTAAGGTGGCCTAATTCCCCACCCACCCGAAAATCGCGCCAGCCACAGCTGCAAATGTCCTCATCCGATCGGCGCGGGGGCGATTCGGACCCACCCCCGATCCCTTCAAGCAGGATCGGGCAACTCCACTGAAAATTCCAGTCATCCGCTTGGGTTTCGGAATCTTCCAGCGGGCAACTCTTGATTTCGTATTCCTGCGTTGTCCGATAAAATAAACATGCCAGCAACTGGATCGGCTGACAGGGGCAGCGATTCAAGTATCACAAGGATCGCGGCTGGCCAACGGAAAAAGAAGAGATGAGGATTTCATGACTACGACTGGTCATCTCGACCACCGCTGCGCGATGACATCGCTGTTGTGGATCGGATTGCTTGGACCTGCTGCCGCACAGCTCACGGTCGATCCCGCGTTACCGATCACTCATCAAGTCCAGGTACAACTCATCGAAACCGCCCTTGACGACGGGACGCAAACCGCCACGCTCTTTGGCAACGCCACTCAGCAAGCAAAAATCGAGTCGCTGATCGACTCGGTCTGGGCACAAGCCGGCATCGATATCGAATTTTTACCAAATGTCATTCGCTACAATGATACCTTTGCTTACGAGGGCTACGGTGGCACCCGCCCCTCGTCCGACCTCGACCAAATTGTGGATAACGCCGCAGCCGAGGGTGGCATCCTCAATTCCGACCCAACCATCCTCAACATGTTCTTCGTGAGGATTGCAGCTGGATTTGGATTTACTTCTGAAAACAACGCCAATGGGATGGCAAATATTGGTGACAACGGCATCACTCAATTCGTCGGTGAAAACCTGCTCGGCTTCCAAAACGGTCGCGACGTCATTGCCAGCATTGTCGCACATGAAATCGGGCACAACCTGGGGCTCAAACACCCGGGCAGCGGTTTGCCAAATCTCATGGATCCCAGTGGAACCTCCGAGCAGCTTTCTTCAGACCAGATCGAGGCGATTTTTCAAACGAACTTTCGTAACGATTCGGTTGCCTTTATCCCATCAGGTGGTACCCAATTTCCCCACGAGTTCAGCGTGACCGGAACAACGGGTGACTACAACGGGGACGGGGCAGTCGACACAGCCGACTATACGCTATGGCGCGACCAGCTCGGTACCAACACGCTGCTGCCAAACGATGTAACCCCCGGAACGGTCGACCAGGCGGACTACGGTATCTGGAAGGCAAACTTTGGGACCCTCACTCCTGGTACGGGAAGCAGCCTGGAAAATCTGGCGGCGATTCCCGAGCCCTCGACGTTTGCGATGCTGTGGCCTTTTGTGGTGGTTTTCGGTCTGCTGAAGCGGCTCCGCTAAGACGGGCCGTCGCCCAACTGGGTCCGATCTGCGACAATCTTGGACGTTGGTCCCCGATATCCAGCTGCTTTGATCGCCAGGTTACCTTCGTTGGAAAACTCGACTCCTCTGGAACTCGTTGCGACTGTCGCTTTTGGTCTTGAAGCTGTCGTGGTGCGCGAACTTGGCGACCTCGGTTATACCGCACAAGTCATGCGCCCAGGACGCATTCTTTTCGAGGCCGACGCTGCAGCCATCTGTCGCAGCAACCTTTGGTTACGTTCGGCTGACCGCGTACTCCTACAGCTGGCCCGATTTCAGGCGATCGATTTCGACGTGCTGTTCGATACGGTTCGTGAAATACCCTGGGAGGACTGGATTGCCCCAACGGCGGCAATTCCGGTGCGAGGGCGGGCACACAAATCTCAGCTCTCCAGTGTGCCAGCCTGTCAACGTACGGTTAAGAAAGCGATTGTCGAGCGACTCACTTCGGATCGTGGCTGGACCGATCTGCCCGAAACAGGCAATCCGGTTCCAGTAGAAGTAAACATTCTCAATGACGAAGCAACCATCTCCATCGACACATCGGGGCAAGGACTGCACCGACGTGGCTATCGAACCCTGGTGGGACCAGCCCAAATACGCGAAACTCTGGCTGCCGGTTTGGTACAGTTGAGTTTCTGGAATCCTGACCGCCCGTTGATCGATCCGTTTTGTGGAACGGGCACCGTTGCGATCGAAGCGGCTCTTCTGGGTCGCCGAATCGCCCCGGGTGCACTCCGCCAATTCGCCGCGGAACATTGGCCAGCCATTGCTGCCAGCCAATGGAAAACCGCCCGCCAGGAAGCCCTTGACCTGGCACTGCCCTCCATACCAGAACGCATCATCGGTACCGACACCGATCCAAAATCGCTTGAACTGGCACGCTATCATGCCGAGCAGGCATCCGTAGCGAGGGACATCCACTTTCAGCAACGGGACTTTCTTGACCTGTCGTCCCACCGCCAGTACGGCTGCTTGATCTGTAATCCCCCTTACGGCGAGCGACTCGGCGAGGACGCGGAAATTACGGCCCTGTATCAATCGATTCCCAAAGTCCTGCGGAGGTTAAAAACCTGGTCGCATTTCATTCTTTCGGCCCGCCCCGACCTGGAAACTTTGGTCGGGCAGCAAGCAGATCGCCGCCGCAAACTGTACAACGGGCGAATCGCCTGCACGTATTATCAGTTCTTTGGACCCCGGCCACCTCGACCCGATCACGAACACCGGGTGAAGCCATCTGTTCGTTCAGGGCAGGCCTTTGGCGGACTCCATCCCGAGGCCGAGCGACAGGCTACCGAATTTGCCAACCGCCTTCGCAAGCGGGCACGCCACTTGCGCCGCTGGCCGGCCAGGCGAGGGATCACCTGTTTTCGGCTTTATGAACGCGATATACCTGAAATACCGCTGGTTGTGGATCTTTATGAAGAGGCGCTACACATTGCCGAATTTGAGCGTCCCCATGAACGGACGACTGCCGAACATGCCGACTGGCTCGACCAAATGGTACGGACGGCAGCCCACGCCCTGCAAACTCCACGTGAACTCGTGTTTGTCAAGCATCATGCGCGCCAACGTGGCCACTCCCAATACAAGCACCTCGGCAATGAGCGGACAACACGGGTCGTGCAAGAAGGGGGATTGAAGTTTCACGTCAATCTCTCGGACTACTTGGATACGGGCCTGTTCCTGGATCACCGTATTACGAGGTCCCTGGTTCGCGACTCAGCACAAGGTGCGAATTTCCTGAATTTATTCGCCTACACGGGAACTTTTAGTGTCTACGCGGCGGCGGGTGGAGCGGCCCAAACGACCTCGGTCGATCTTTCCTCAACCTATCTCACTTGGGCTGCAGAGAATCTCCACCTGAACGGTTTTGAGGGAAAGGAACATCGACAGATTCAGAGCGACGTCATGCGATATCTCGGGGACCTTTCACCAGGTCGTCCCTTTGATTTGGTCGTCGTCGACCCGCCAACGTATTCGAATAGCAAAAAACTCGCTGCGGATTGGGATATCCAGCGTGATTACGTGGCGTTACTGAAACGAGTTCTCATCCACACCGCCGAGGGAGGCGTGATATTTTTCTCCACGAACTCACGACGATTCAAGCTTGATGAAGGCAACCTCCGCGGAGTTACCATCCACAATATCACCCGCCAGACCATCCCGGAAGATTTTCGCAACCTGCGGATCCATCAATGCTGGCGGATCATCAAAACTGGAACTTGAGTCACCCCGTCGCGGGAAACTGCGTCGCGGGAAACTGCGGGGCCAACACCTGGCTGCTAGCAAGGTCCCATTAAACACCTTGCCCCGAATCGCTGCCACTCATATACTCCCCGCCCAATTCTCTCGCTACCGGTCCGCACTCGGCAAGGAGGCTGACGGATGCGCTGCATCAACTTTTCGCGTTGTTTCATATCTGCAATGGCGGGCCTGTCTGCAATGGCGGGCCTGGTTTTTTCTGCCCACGTCGCTGAAGGTCAAGACACCAATTGGCAACCGGCCGGCACCACCCAAAACCGCTACGGAGATGCGGTATCGAAAGGGCATCGCAATGCCGCGAACTCGTCTGCGGCAAGCAGGATCACACCGCTGGCAGCAACCCGTGCGGCTGGAGCGCACGGCAACGGTTCAGGCAATCTCGCCCCGATTGCCACGGCTCCTCAGCGAGCCCGCGTAACCGAGAAATCGGCCACGCTGCCGCAAACAGCGGGCCAAGTATTCCGTGAATACGATATCCGCCCCTATACCTTGAGATCGGTCGGTGCCACGCGCCCCGAGCAGTCGATTGTCGATTGGATCTTGCGCGAAACGGGATATGAAGCCTGGCATACCGAACCGGTCGGACTTTTGACTGCCTCACGCGAAACGCTAAGCGTCTACCACACACCAGAAATGCAGGCGATATGCGCGGATATTATCGACCGTTTCGTTAACACCCGAGCAGACCAGTTCGCGTTCTCGCTCCGCTTGGTCACGATCCGAAACCCAAACTGGCGGACTCGCGCACTTCCCTTCATGACTCCCATTCCTGTACAGTCACCAGGTGTGCAAGGGTGGCTGGTTGCGAAGGAGGATGCGGCACTGTTGCTTGCAGAAATGGAGCAGCGTACCGACCACCGGGAACACAACTCGCCCAATCAATTGATCGTGAACGGGCAGTCAATCGTGCTTTCGACGATGCGCCCCCGGACCTACGTCAAAGGCATTATACCAACCGCCCACACATGGCCTGGTTATCAGCCAGAAATGGGTAAGCTCGAAGAAGGGTTCGCGATGGAGTTCAGCCCGCTGCTCTCGATGGACCTCGCCAGCGCCGATGCGATCGTGAAACTGCGACTCAACCAGGTCGAAAAAATGTTGCCTGTAAAGCTCGATATTCCATCGGTGGTAACGCCAAATCAACGTGTCGAGATCGAGGTTCCTCAAATGACAACGGCCAATTTACACGAGCGCTTTCGTTGGCCAACCGAAAAAGTCCTTGTCCTCTCGCTGGGTGTCGTCGCGGCACCTGATCCCAAGAATCGAGGGAATCTGTTGACCAACGCAGTGCCGATCTTTAAGTCACCCGCACGATCCGATGCCCTCTTGATCGTCGAATGTAAAGGAAATCTCACCCCGGCAACTGCCACTACTTCCACCTCACGCACGGCAACGGTGACCACCCCTTCCTTCCACGGGCGGTACTAGGGAGATGGGTAAAACGGTAGACTGCACATGTGGGAATCAGCAATCGACCTCCGGTGGTCGCCCTCACCTCAAACCCGTTTTCGGTTAAGCTTCCACGGTTATGTTGCCCGATCGCCTATCTCCCCGCCGTGTCGTTATCACCGGCCTTGGGCTTGTCAGCCCGCTAGGTAATTCCCCTCCAACCTTTTGGTCGGCGCTGGCCGCAGGTCAAAGTGGCGTCGTACCATGCGAGAAGTCGCCAGTGGTCGAAACCCCCCTGAAGTTTGCGGGGGAGGCGCCTGAATTCTCGGGGAAAATCGATGACTTTGGCCCCCTGCCAGCCGATCGAAAAAAGGCAATTCGCAAAGGTCTCAAACTCATGTGTCGCGAGACACAAATGGCCGTTGCGGCTGCCCAACACGCCTTTGCCAGTGCTGGCCTGGCTGAGTCTACCCCAGTTCCTGAGCGGGCAGGCATTGTCTTGGGAAGCGATTACATGCTCACAATGCCAGCCGACTACGTCGACAGCATGGGAAAATGTGTCGGAGAAAAAGGAGATTTCCAGTTCAGCCGCTGGGGCAGTGAAGGGCTGCGTGAAATGGCCCCGCTCTGGATGCTCAAGTACCTGCCGAACATGCCAGCCAGTCACATCGCGATCTTGAATGACCTCCGCGGGCCAAACAATTCACTCACCATGCGCGAGTCTTCGTCCAACCTTGCCGTGGGGGAGGCGTTTCGTACCATCCGACGCGGACATGCCGATTGCATGGTTGCTGGCGCTACGGGAACCCGAATCCTGCCAATGCAGGCACTGCACGCCTTGCAAACGGAACAAATGGCCGATGAAACTTCGATCCCAGCCGAAGCAAGTCGCCCATTTGATAAGGCGCGTACCGGAATGGTTGCGGGCGAGGGAGCCGGTATGCTCGTGCTCGAAGAAATGGATACGGCACGTGACCGGGGCGCCAAAATCTATGCCGAAGTGCTCGGGACCGGCAGCAGTCTCGTTGCCAACCGCAAGCTCGAAGGGAACTGCCAGGCAGCACTCGCCACTGCGATGAAGGCAGCCCTCCGAGACGCAAGGATCAACGTCACCGATCTCGGGCATATCAACGCACATGGACTCGGTACGACCGACAACGATGTTCAAGAAGCCGCAGCACTCGAAGAAGCTCTCGGGCCAGCCGGTTCCCAAATACCGCTGATCGCTCCAAAAAGCAATTTCGGCAACCTGGGGGCCGGAAGTGGCAGTGTCGAATTGATCGCCAGTCTGCTGGCTCTTGAGCACGGCCGACTACCCCGGGTCCTGAATTACCAGACTCGCGATCCTGCATGTCCGGTTCAAGCGGTCACCAACGAGGACGTACCGCCCGGCACCCACTTCCTCAGCCTCAGTGTTACCCCGCAAGGTCAGGCTGCAGTCCTTTGTGTAGGGATACCCGAATAAGCATCGACAGATGCAAGAATCCACCGTTTCGGCCCGACAACTCTTCGTGGTGGGCATCCGGTTGCAACGATTTTGCCAGGGTTGTTGGTCAGCTGCCGTCATGGCTGGTCTGGAGCGGCGTAAGCCCCTGTTGTCAAGAGAACTTACGGCTTTCTCAGCGGGTTGACAGCATCCTACCCGGGCAGTACCCTCTAGGGTTCGGTCGGTGAGCCAGATTGCGGGGCCTGTGGCGAGATCAACTCAGCGCGATTTCGTCATATCCAGAGAAATCCTGGTCGTTGCAATGCCCGGTTTTTTCAGCTGGTTATTCCAGGGATATGGACCGCACCAACTCACCCGCCGTGTGCGGGAGGCACCGGAGGTCGGGTGCCGCCCCGCTATCGGTGGGTTTTGGGTCTGGTAGGTGGTCGCCGCCAGGCGGATGTGTGAGCCACGTGACTGGGTATCACCGGACGCAAGTCAACAACCTGACAACCTGACAACCTGACAACCTGACAACCTGACAACCTGACAACTCGAAAGTGCCCCGTGCAGTGGGCCAAAACACTGCCAGTAGAGAATCACTATGAACCCCACCGAAATCTTGCGGATCGTCGACGCGATTCACCGAGATAAAAACATCGATCAAGAAATCGTCTTCGAGGGTATCGAATCCGCACTGGTCTCCGCCCTTAAGAAATACTATGGCGAAGACTCGGAGGTCGTCGTTCAGATCAACCGCGAAGATGGCAGCGTCAATGCCACCTGCAATGAAGAAGTCCTTGATTCGGAAGAAGTCGTTGGCCGAATTGGAGCACAAACTGCCAAGCAGGTGATGATTCAAAAAATCCGCGAGGCAGAACGTGATGCCCTGCACCAAGAGTACTCCGAATTGCAAGGATACATGGTCAGTGGGGTGATTCAGCGGTACGAAGGGGGAACCGCTACTGTCGCCTTGAGCAACTGCGAAGCAATCCTGCCTCGCAGCGAGCAGATTCCCGGCGAGACCCACCATGTCAACGAGCGGGTACGAGCCACAGTCTATGAAGTTCGCAAAGCTGGCAGTCGGGTAAAGGTGATTCTGAGTCGCCGGGCACCACAATTGGTGCAACGACTTTTCGAGCAGGAGATTCCCGAAATTGCTGAGGGAGTGATCGAAATCAAAGCCATGTCACGGGAACCGGGCTATCGCTCCAAAGTCGCTGTGGTTAGTAGTGACAATCGCATCGATTGCGTGGGAGCATGTGTCGGCGTGCGGGGAAATCGCATTAAGAATATCGTCGACGAATTGGCTGGCGAGCGAATCGATATCGTGCGTTGGGACGAAAACCTGGAAGTGCTGATTCCCAACGCCCTGCAACCTGCAGAAGTCGAGCAGGTCGTCCTCTGCAAGATGCTTGGGCGGGCAATTGTCCTTGTCCGCGAAGACCAGTTATCGCTGGCCATTGGACGCCGCGGACAAAATGTCCGACTCGCGAGTAAGCTCTCGGGTTGGGATATTGAAATCATGACCCAGGAGGAATTAGCCGAGTCGATCGATCGAGCTGTCGATGGCTTCAGCAGTGTCGACGGGGTAGAGGTCGAGTTGGCCGAGCGACTTGTGGAAGAAGGTTTCCTCAGTTACGACGATCTCTCCATCATTGAACCCGATGCGTTGATGGAAATGGGAGCGATCTCTGAAGAACAAGTCAACTCGATTGTTGAGGTTGCCGAGACCCGCGCCGGACAAGCAGAAGCAGCAGCCCAAGAAGCTCGCCGCGCCAAGAAAGAGCAGGAAAGGTTGGCCGAAATAGCCGACAAAACAAGCCAACCGCTGGAATCGACCAGCGATTCGGTGGATACTGAAAACGTGGTAGACGCTGAGACTGAGACGCCAGCTGATCACGATGGGTCTTCGGAAATTGAGCCTAACTCGGAAACCGGTGACGACGACCACCTGTCTGCCGATGGTACCGAGTCGAAAAAAGCCGAAAAAGAAGAGGAAGCCGAAAAAGAAGAGGAAGCCGAAAAAGAAGAGGAAGCCGAAAAAGAAGAGGAAGCCGAAAAAGAAGAGGAAGCGGTGGCGGACGCTGAATCCAAAGAAACGAGCCAAAGCGCACAAAGCCCCGCAGTAGCTGAAGGTGGAGATGCCATGACCGACAATACCACAACCGAGGAGGCCAAGTCTTCGTAATCGCCCCCTAGGACACGGTTTGAGTTGCCGTGCGAAAACATGGGTTGAGGAAAGACCTCTCCACGAAAGACAGCACCGTGTAGGTGTTTGTTTTTGGGCAAGCCCTTCATACTTCCAAGCATGAAGGAGAAACTGATGAGGAGACATTCACTATGAATTCATGACGATTCCAAGGCCCACCGAAAAAGGGCCCTAAGCAACTGGAGATTTACCTTGGCGGTTCGCATTTACGCCCTCGCAAAAGAGCTGAAACTTGACAGCAAAGATCTGGTCAACCTGTGTACTAAGGCCGGTATCCCGGGAAAAGGATCTGCCCTTGCCAGCCTGACTGACAAAGAAGTCACGAAGCTCAAACAATTCATTTCAGGTAGTTATAGTGCCAGCTCAAAGTCGCAACCAAGCCCGGCAAGACCCGCGCCGGAGCGCCCAACAGCACCGGCTGACCATGGCAAGATGCGGGTCATCCTCCCTCCTCCCTCCTCCCGACTCAAGAGCAACGCACCCGACCCCGCCGCGCCAACCGAACCAGTTGCCTCGAGTGAATCGGGCACACCACCGGATGACACCGCCCTAAGAGCTCCGGATCCCGAAACCCCGCTCACACCTCGACAGCCTGGCCCGCTGGCAAGCGCTATGCGCCGCGAAGACTACGTGAGCCCCGGTTCATTCCGCGGCAAAGTTCCCAATGTGAATGAGTCGAAGCCAGCAACGAAGAAAAAGCCTGGCGGAAGGGAAGCCACTCCCAAGGCACGACCTGCGATTAAACTGGCGCCGCTTCCCAAAATTTCGGAATCCAAGTCGGTCAAATCGAAGTCGGCGGATCCGCCAGCTCAAAAACCCGACATGAAACTCCCGGCCGACGTGCTGGGCGCTGGCAAGACGGGTGGCAAACCGCTGGCCGCCCACTTACGGCGACCCGCACACGCACATGACACCAAAACAGATAAGTCGGTTCCACCGGCAAAAGAAACGACTGATGGACGGCCCGGTCGCAAGGACAAGGACAAGGACAAGGACAAGGATAAGGATAAGGATAAGGATAAGGCGCGGCGGGGTACTCAGAATGCACAAGG
>CAUZEA010000029.1:0-55604 GCA_963578605.1 Planctomycetota bacterium | reverse complement strand
TCTTCATACAACGAGAGAAACAAACACTCACACCCGTGAGCGCCTGCGTGGGCGTCAATGTACTCATGTAAGCTAACAGCGAGAAGAGCTGACAACTGCGTCTTACATGTTCCGTTAACAGCTTCCTAAAATTACTGACCCAGACGCCAGCCCATCCGAACAATCGCGATTTAATTCGCCGATTATTGCCTCTTCGGCAGGCGACGTGCCGAGACTCACGTCACCTTTAAGGTACCATTCTATGCCAGGGTCGGCCAGAAAATTTTATCCCAGTTCGTGAAAATATAATTTATCTTAAATAAAAATACTTGAAAGAAATCGGCCGTTCTCCACACATCGACGCACGATGTCACGATCGAAATAGTGCGTGTTCATCCCCACAGCGAGCACCGTCTGCTGGGCGTTGATACCGCTGGACCGCGGGCTGAGCAGGAATCCAGACGCGTTGGCAACCTCGGCCGTCTCGACCGCTCGCGTCCGGAGCGTGGCCTGCTCGGCCAAGAGATACGAGTCGACATATCCGGGAAACCCTGCCGACGCCGAAATTTTTAACAATCCAGGCGACACTGCGTTGAACCGTACCCCCGAAAACGGTCACGTACTCGCATCCGTCGACCCACGGATATCTTCGGCGATGCGTTCCGCCAGATGGAAGGAATTCCCGTAATGTCTATTGGTTTTGATCGATTCGGGCGATTCCGTATGGTGGCAGTTTGAAATCCATTTCACTTTCGGTTGCCTTTATGGGCTGCCCGGCCTGACTTCGAAATGCCTCGGGGTCCCGCTTGGCGGACGCGACGTTCTCTTTGTCCAACCTGACAACCGTCGCATCGCCAGGCGCGAGGCCACGGATTCTCAGCGACCGCGGTTGGCTGGTAAGATTCGCAATCATCAAGCGGGTCTGTCCCTCCTTGACCAACGCCAACCCTACGACCGACAGCGTATCTGACGAGCTGACTTCGCGGATATGACTCCCGGTGAATTCGCCGACGTCGCAAAGCACATGATAAATGGGAAAGACTTCATCTGGTTGCGTGTGAAACGCCGGCGGCAACGGCAAACCTGTTCCCGGTGCCATGATCCCCTGCCAGCCGACCGTTTCGTAGTAGGTGAGGCCTTCGACTTTGGCTTCCGACAAATATTTAATGCTGCCGAGCGTCCAGCCGGCAGCAAACAAAGAGGCCTGCCGGGCATCCACGTTGGATGGCAATTCCCCTGGACGAGGCGTCTGATTGACCACCTGGTACTTGAGCGTGATCGGGCTGATGAGCAACCGGCGATTGCCAATAAATTGCCGGGCGCTGCGGACCGTGTCGCCCTGAATCGGGAGGGTCTCGATCATCGTCAGGTTGTCGTGGGCATGACATTGCGGGTTGAGGCCGTACGAGACCACCTGCACATCCCGGTCGGTTGGGCGATTGCGATTCAGGTCCGTAAAATGATTCGCCTCCCCGACGCCGAAGAGCGTGCCCGTTTTACTGTGGCTCAACTGCTGGCGCGCCAATTGAAACGTTTCGGGAGTGGCGGCGATCACAAACCAGGCGGATACTGGAGGGCGAGTTGCCTCGAGTGCGGCGGCTAGCTGCGCTAACTCCTCCGCCGGTTGATCCCCAAGGTGCAAGCCGATGTGAAGTGCAACGTCCAACGCATCAGCCTGCGATGCGGCTTGACGGAGAATATCCTCCAGACCATCCTCGGCAGGAAAAACGTCAACCCGCAGGTGGCCCAGGTGCAACTCCTGCAAACGGGCCCGCTGAACATCAGACAGCGCAGCGACCTGGCTGGACACCTGCAGGCCGGTTTCAGGCAATGGATGCAAGGCTCCCGAACCATCGGCAATGCTGAGCACCACGTGCTCCGCCGGCTGGTCGTCCCGAGCCAGACGACTCGCGTTTTCACCCCGAACACTGACTTGAACCTTGTGCAAGATTTTCGTCCCCTTTTCGACCCGCACCGGGTAGGGAAGCTCCAAGGGCGTGCAGTAAGTCTTGAACGACGCATCGGTCCAGTTGCGCTGGTCTTCCATTTCAAAGGTGTCGCCCTCGCAGCGGACGTCGGCCCACACGCCCTGCTCCACCAGGTGCGAGATGGCACGGATGTTTTTGGCCGGTTGATGAGGCGAAATGAATTTGGGAAAGTGGCCGGGCGTCTTGTTGCCGTGGATGTCTTCGATCACCCATGGCTGCCCGGCGGCCGAAGGGCCGTGCAACACGCAGAAACCGAGTCGATTTCGCAAGAATGTTGAGCGGGCAACCCCGTCGAACGTAAACACGATCTTGCCCTCAGCATGGCCGATGATACTCCCGTGCCAGAAGAAGTCGATATCCCGCTCGCGGCACGTGACGTCGAAGTGCAACGTGAAATGGTTGCCGCCATCGTCCAGCTGAACATTGCTGACCTCCGTGCCGAGCGTTCCCCAGAACTGGTTCCGCACCGGCGCATTAATCCCGCCCAGTACTTCAGCCTTGCCAAAGCGGATGAAACGCAGCATGGCGTTGTCCACGTCAAAAGCCATTGACAGCGGACCAGCGCGAAGAGGAATTGGTTCCGCGGCCAGCGCAGCGGTGCACGTGAACTGAATCAGTAAAAGGACAAGAACGAAATGACATCTTTTGGTGAAACGATCGCTTGTCACTCTACAGACTCCTGGGGGGTGGTTCCAGAAGGCGTAATTCTTCCGCGAACCCATCCGTTTCCGAAAGGAATCGTTGCTCTGAGACCATGTGTTGAACGAAGGGCGCCATATCGGGTGGAATTTCGGTGCTCATGACAAACTCGCGTTGGGAGAGAGCTTACCGAAAGTCCCCAAAAAGGATTTGCAGCAAAGCCACTTTGGAGATACCTCATGCCGTAGTTTACGTGTTCATCATCGTCGTAATCAACTCCTAATTCGAGTGTATCTCCAGATCGTATTTCTGTCGCTATCTGCGGCTTGTCTCCTCCCGACTGAGGCACCGCATGGCACGTTGCGCTGGCAGATTCAGGCAGGGAGGTCACGCAATACATGGCCGTGGACAATGTTGAACGGTCTCGCCGTGCACGTGGTAAACCGGGCCCTCGTTGGTACCGTGGACCGTGGGGGTGCGCCCGAATTCGACGAATCATTTGCCGGCGCGATCCGATATCGAGAGGGACCTGGCTCAGTTGGCCAGAAACTTTCACCCCGTTTTGTCAAAATGTCGCTGGCCTGAGAGAAACACTTTGAAAACCACTAGTCGTTCTCCACACATCGACGCACGATGTCACGATCGAAATAGTTCGTGCTCATCCCGGCATCGAGCACAATCTGCTGGGCATTGATACCGCTGGACCGCGGGCTGAGCAGGAATGCAGCCGCGTTGGCAACCTCGGCCGTCTCGACCGCTCGCTTTCGGAGCGTGGCCTGCTCGGCAAAGAGATACGAGTCGACATATCCGGGAATACCTGCCGACGCCGAAGTTTTTAACAATCCAGGCGACACTGCGTTGAACCGCACTTCCGAAAACTGGCTGAACGATTTGGCCAAAAACGCAAGGGACGAGTCGAGCGCCGCCTTGATCGGGCCCATATATCCGTAGTTTTCACTTGCCATCCGGGTGGTGGAAATTGAAATCGTCACCACCGAAGCATCCGCAGCCAGTAGATCCTTCAGGGCCCGACTGATCGCCAGCAGAGAATAACAGGAAATGTCGGTCGCCCGCAGAAAATCCTGCTTGGACGTTTCGTAGAACGGCTTTGGACCCGAACCATAATCGGCAAAAGCGATCGAATGCAGGACACCGTGAAACGCGTCGTAGCGGCCGGCAAGTCTCTGGGACAGTTGTACGATTTGGTCCTCGAATTCGACATCGCAGACCAACACCTGGGCCTCACCAACGAGTTTACCGACCGCCTCACGTCGGGTCTCCGAACGCACGACGTAGACAACATTGGCCCCAGCTTCAACCAACGTTTGGCTAATATGCCAGGCAACGCTCTTACGGTTGGCCACACCAAAGAGGAGGATGTTTTTCCCGGTCAGTTGGAGGAAATCAGCAGCCATTGGATCGGCCCGCTCCTGTGTGTCCTGGTTGGTACAAAAAGACCGCCAGCAATCTGGCGGCTACGAAAATGAGTCATGGCTGTGGTTCTGTCATGGTGCAAGCGAACTCACACCGCATCGCCAGCTTTTCTCCCACAGTTACGCGCGCCCGCATGAAATAGGCCGCGGCCAGGCGTTCCACCAGTTCAACCGTAATTTCAATCGTGTCACCCGGCCGTACCATTTGTTTGAACTGGACATTATTAAGTCGGGTAGCGACCGGAACTTTGCTGCTTTGTTCTGCGGCTTGCTTTGACAGCAACACGGCACCGGCCTGCAGCGAGGCCTCACACAAGAGCACCCCTGGCGTGAGGGGATAATCTGGATAGTGCCCCTGGTACCAGAATTCATCGCCGGTAAAACGCTTACGGCAAACAATCCGGTCCCTGGTCTGCTCCACCACTTCATCGAGTAGCAGGAAAGGAGGACGATGAGGGATGATCGATTGAATCTTTTCCCGGTTCATGCACGCAGGTTCCTGTTCGTGATGGTCCGGCAACCGCAGTCGTTTCAAGATCGCTTTGCCGGTTACGAGATGCCAAAGGGGTTCAATTTGCGTCAGGTCCCGCGGGTGCCAGGTTCACCGCGGCATCCAACAGGTGGTTTTCTACCTCGTTGGCCACGATCACACCGTAATTCATGGCACCCAGCCAGCCGCTCATGATAATCCCCACACTACCGGCATGGTAAAGCCCCTTGATTTGCTGGGGCAAGGCCCGGCTCACCGCCAACCCTTCGAACTTGGTCCCAAAGCTGGTGCCGTCCAGGTGTTTGGTGTAGTGCTTGAACGTTACGGGAGTGGAAGCCTCGGCGTGATCAATCCTGTCGCGGACATTGGGAACATACTTTTCGAGCACATCGAGCGTAGTTTCGACCAGACTGCGTTTGCTTTGCTCGTACTCGTCGCTGGAAAGTTCGGCCCAGTCCTCATAGCGGGCATTGGTACTCGAGACAATCAAGCATCGTGGCCGCCCTGTGGGGCGAGTGCGGGGATAATAGAACGAGTAAGTCCGGCTGGTGATCTCACGACTTAGCAGCAATTCCGTCCGAAATAGCGGGGCAGTCGAACTGAACAAGAGGTCGCCAGTCGATTCTTCGATTCGTTCTTCTGGCTTGAGCGCCATGTAAACTTGGGTGCTGGAATTATTGAGCCTCACTTCCCTTGCTTCGTCGAGGAACGAACCATCAAAGTATTCTTCACCGATCAGATTGAAGATCGTTGCCCGCAAATTGGCATTTGATACCACGGCACTGGTTTTAATGATCCGCCCGTTGACTTCGACAGCCCGCACTTCTCCGCCGGTACAATGAATTCTCGAAACATCGCATCGGATCCGGATATCGACATGATTTCGCTTGAGTTCCTCTTCCATCAGTTTGATCAGCTGGTCCGTACCCCCCTGAAATGTGAAGACACCCTTGGACATGAAATTGGAGAAAACAATACCGTAGCTGATCGCCGGATCCTCCAGCGTGCTCCCATTGGCATAGGTAATGGGTTCCATGAGGAGGCGAATCACGTCCTCGCGACCAGGAAAAAATCGCTCGAAAAGTTCACGGATGGTCGTCGTCTGGTCGTCGTAAAAGTTCATCCCGCGGGCTGTGTTGAAGAACTGGTCAACAGCCTCCCGCTGAACCTTGAAGTCGCCAACCAGCAATCGGGTAAAGTCTTCGCGATTGAATGTTGTGGTTAGCGAGAACATCGGGTTATCAAACCGAATACCTTTGAGCTGGACAATCCTATCGGCAATTTCCTGTGTCCAGTAACGACGGCAACTCTTTACCATGCCGTACGGAAACCCATGCAACGAAATGTCGAAAATATGCCCGCCTGGTCGTTTGAACCAGGTCGCCATGCCCCCCAGCTTGTAGTGTTGTTCCAACAACAACACTCGGCGTCCGTTGCGTGCCAGGAGGTTTGCAGCGGTCAATCCGGCCAAACCACTACCAATCACAACCACGTCGTATTCGTGGCCCGCGTCTTTAAGAAAATCTCGAGGCATCGTCGACAGGTAAGCTGGTAACCTCTCCGCAAAAACAGGCCGTCGATTGAGACCGGAATCCGTAACTACCTAGTGAAACATTTTAGCTGAGCCAAGGGTTATCGGTAAGCAGCCAGAAAAAGGCTCCCTGACAGCGGCGGCATCAATCCCGCAAGCAATGGCGATTCGCCATCGAAATACCGCTGATAATACTGCCGATGACACCCACAAACCCCTGATCGGTGCCGCAAATAAAAAGGTTTTCCAAGTGGGTGGTACCATCCAATTGTTTTGTGGGGGCACCGTACACAGCTCCGTTGTCATGCCCGGTAAACCGGAGGATCGTTGTCGGTGTGAACATATCGGTATCAATGACGTGACTGCGATAGTCCGGCATAAACCGCACTGCCGCGGCAGTGATCCGGTCGCACCAGCGGAGTTTTTCCAATTCGTACGTATGCTCGTCCAAGCCGTTCCAATATTCGAAATTCGCCAAGGCTGTAATCCGTATGGTCCCTTCGGCCAGTGGCTCGCTGTACGCAAAGTTGTTGGGCGAACAAATCACGCCGCTGCGAAGATCACAAGGATGTTCCGATTTTTCCCAGGAAAAATGGTCACAGTCATTAAAAAAGGTGATCGTCCGGTGGTAGCCGAAGTCCCCTGGCTGCACGTCAAGAGTTGCGTTGGTTTCACAAAAGCTGAGTCTTCCTGCCACTCTGGTAGTCACTGGCTGAGCATCGTCGCACATCCGCATGGTCTCGCACCATCCGGCCGAAGAGAGCACTCGACGTCCCTCGATTTCTGCTCCCCCTTCCAAGATGACCCTGGTGACTTTTCCCTCTTCGACGGTAAGTTGTTTGACGCCGCTGCGCAGCTTGAGTTCCCCACCCAAACTCCGGAACTTGCGAACCAGCTGTTTGAGAATGATTCTCACACCGGCGTGGGGACGACCTAAACCCTCTAGAAAGATGCTGCGAAACATGATGGAAAACTGGCCCCAGTCCATGTCCTGCTCCCGAGCCGACCCGTAGAACATCAGCGGGCAAAAGAGCATTTCGGCAAGAAGCGGATCGGTGAGAATCGAGCTGACGACTTCCCGTGCCGACAACTCACTGTGCGACTCGTTTAAGTCGTCGTAATCGACCACCTCGCGAACCAGGCAATCGAAACGGTTGGACTGCTCTGGAAAGCAACGCCCCACTTCGCTGCGAAGTGTCTCCGGGTTGTTGTCGAACCTCAAACGCTGCTGGGGAAAGATAATCTCCGACCCCAACTGGGGGGCAATCGCAAAGTCATCCCAACGGAATCGCAATTGCCGTAAGAGCCGTGCCAGGGGTCCGCGTCTGCTCCCCTTGGGAGAAAAATTCGTAAGCGCATGGAGGCCAACATCGTAGTTGCGGCCCCGCAGGCGATAAAACGAATTCAACCCGCCAATAGTGGTATGGCGTTCGAGAATACAAACCTGCTGGTCGTACTGGGCAAGCCGAATCCCAGCCGCCAACCCAGACATGCCCGCACCAATAATGATTGTGTCGTACATGAGTGGCAAACAACTCGGCGGTGGGAGCGGGCGATGACTCGTTAGTCGTTCCAGCTTCCGGCGAGCGGTGCCGTTCACGACTCGGGAACCTTACCAGCCGGCGATGCCACACTCCCGAGAACGGACATCAAGGCTCGGCCTTGCTGGTCAATTCAAGTTGCTTTCAGGACACTCCCAGCGGTGGGAACATTTTCGCTCCAATCACACCTTCTGAATGTCCTTCAGCCGAGGCTCCAGGTAGGCAACCGTGCTCGCCAAACTTGCCAGATGCTCGTAATCTTCCTCAGGGATCTGCACACGATGGCGCTTCCGCAACTCCATGACAATATCCAAAAAGTCCATGCTATCAAGCTCCATCTGGTCGCGAAACGACGCTGCGTCGTCAAGTTGCGAGAGATCCTCATCGGGAGCAATATCTGCCAAAATGTCGAGAATCTCTTTCCGGATCTCCAAATTCGTCATCGTTCTTCTTCCTTCACTTTTACCTTTGGATACACCTCGACAGCTTTTGCCCACTGCCGTTGTTTCAGTGACACCCGAATCGCGCTGTTTACAGGCGTTTTATAATTACAACCGAATTAATACCCAACATGCCAAATGAATTATTGAGAATGGTTTCGACCCGATCTTTTTGTCGCGGCTCGTTAATGGTCAGGCCCGGCAAGTTGCATTCAGGGTCAAGTCGGTCAATGTTAATCGTGGGATGGCAAACTCGATCGTCGAAAGCGGGCAAGTTACCGGCCAGTTCCAGTGCGCCGGCTGCCCCCATTGCATGCCCAATAAAGCTCTTCGTATTGTTGATCGAGACCCCCGCCTCACCGTCAAACACGCGGCGGAGCGCCGTACACTCTTGAATATCGCCACTGGCCGTGGCCGTGGCATGCGTGCTGACAATATCGATATCTGAGGCATTGAACTTGGCCCGGCTAAGCGCCAGTTCCATGCAGCGGGACTGTTGCTTCGGGTTGGGTAACACGAAATCGCTGGCATCGCTATTCATGGCATAACCAGCAAGTTCACCGTAAATACGGGCGCCGCGGGCAGCCGCAGCGGAGTATTTTTCGAGCACATACATGCACCCTCCCTCCGACACAACGATGCCGTTGCGATCCTGGTCAAATGGCCGGCAAGCCCGCGCAGGTTCTTCGTGTTCGGCAAGCGCACCTTGACTGGCAAATCCAGCAAAAATGCCAAAAGTGCGGATACTCTCAGAGACTCCCCCGGCTAATGCCAGATCACACTCTCCGAGCATGAGCATCTGGGCTCCCTGAATAAGCCCGGCATTGCCAGCAGCGCAGGCGGCGCCGAGCGTGTAGTGCGGGCCGGTAATCCCCATATTCAGGGTGATTTCACCGGCTGGATTGTTGGCAACCGTACGCGGATTGTGATGGTGCGACCAGAAACTTGTGTCGTAATTGTAGGATTTGATGTCGTGAATCTCGTTCTCGGTCTCGACATTCCCATGCTCGGTAACCCCGACATACACTCCCACTCGCTCGCGATCGACCTCTGCCCAGTCAATATTGGAATCGGTAATCGCTTCATTCGTGCAGTAGATTCCGATGCCTCCGGCTCGCGTTCCGCGGCGAACTTCCTTCCGTTTTTGATACTTTAATTCGTCGAAATCACAGATTCCCGCCAGCGTTTCTCCCACGTAGCGAATGTCATATCGTGAAACCCCGCTACGACCGGCAAGCAGTGCAGCCCGGTACTCGGCAAGATTGTTACCGTTGGGCGCGGTCAAGCCTATGCCCGTGATAACAATTCGTGTGTCGTCGGCAGCCGTGCTGATCATCACTTTACTAAAGAATCCAATCCGTGGGCAGGATGAAATGGCAGGACCAACGGGCCGACAGGGGAGAAGCCCGTCTTTCTCTCAAGCCACCAAGGATACCAGCGGCAAGGCGCTAAAAAACGGGACAACTTCGAACGCGGAGCGGCCCCCAAGTTAACGGTAATAGGGAGCTTTGACAAGCGGTCTCCACCGTCGGACGTCACTCTCCCAGGTTCAAATGCCGTAAATAGGACCGTCGTTGCGCTTCGCGGCCGTAATGATCGGTAATTGCTTCCCATGACCTGGCAGCTCGTGCGAGTGCCTGTGGCGGGGTTTCTCCTTGACCAACCACCTCGTCGACTGCCCTTTGGAGGGCCTCTAAATAGGCCTCCTTTCCCGGAATTCGCGGCAATAACAGGCCCTGGGGGTGGGAAAATACCTCACCGGCGGCCGCCCCAATCTCGACACCCGCCCAGCGGCCAACCGGAACTTCGAAATCGCCTCCACCGACTCTCCATTGCGACCCACGAACTGGCAGCATGCCATCGACGGCTGCCGCCAGTTGATCACTGATTTCCCGGCTGGCAAGCCACGCCAGCAACCGAAACGCACCTGCCGCATTACGACTGGTGGTCGTTACACCCGCCACCAAACCGCCGGTCACCAGCGGTACCCGCCGCACGTCACCGTCGACCGTCTCCCATTGGGCAAGCGTGGGACTGTAAACCTCCTGGCTGCCGGGTATTTCAGCCCAGCCCACCCGACTCACATCGACTTCTGGGGAAACCTTCTCATTACCCTTGCGGACCGTCTGCGGCAGTCCGAACGCCATCCCGGCCCGACCCGTCAAGACAGACCAGGTCGCCGCAGTTGGCGAATCTTCACTGGCGGTCATTCCGGCCGTGACCATTTCCAACGCTCTCAGAAAAGGTGGCTCGGTAAGGCGGGGTTTCATCGTCTCCAGATCAAAAAGCCATGCCTCCTGTGACGGATGCGTCGCCAACGGGGCAACACGGGCTAGCAACAGGCAGGCGCCCCAGGATGCAACTGGCTCGACCACCGACAAATCGTGTTGTGCAAGGGTTGTAGAGGCACGGGCAAACTCCGACCAGGTCTGGGGGGCGGATTGAAACAGATCTTTGCGATAACAAATCAAGGGTAACTGGACGGCCACAGGGAGTGCCATCGTCTGGCCCCCGTAACGAATCACCTGGTTGCGGATTATTGGAAAAACATCCTGGGCATCGTAAAGGTCGCTCGTCAGCACACTTTTGCGAACCGGTCGCAACCACCCCGATTCGCAGAACTTGCCCAACTCATTTACAGAAAATAGGATCAAATCGGCGTCGGGCTGCTCGATTTCCCGTAAACTTGCTGGCGTGCGGCCTTCAACCACAAACGAACTGCCTGAGATTTCCTTCCACTCACCGCGTAGACGGCCGAGTGCCCGGCCCAACTCCGGCGCATTCACGACCCAAATGCGAAGTGTTACACTTTGGTGAACGACTGTCCCTGCAGACGAATCCTTCGCAGGTGGTAGGCGACTGGAAGGATCGCAACCGACCAGCAAAAAGCAGATCCCGAAATACCTCCCACAAGTAAACCAAACAGATTCTCGTTTCAACAATTCAGCCTCCAAGCAGCAACGACTCGGCCTCCGAAGGTTTGCAGCTGATTTTGAAGGTTCCCAACCATTTATGAACACCTACCTTGGCATCGATATTGGCACTTCGGGTACGAAAACCGTGGCGATCAATCCCACCGGAAAAGTACTCGCAAATGCTTCTTCCGAATACCCCTGCTACCATCCCAAACCACTCTGGAGTGAGCAAGACCCTGACGACTGGTGGAAAGCGACCGTACAGACGGTCCGACAAGTGGTCAAAGCCGCCAAGTTGAAGTCCAAAGAGGTCAAAGCGATTGGCCTCTCCGGTCAGATGCACGGCTCGGTGTTTCTCGACAAGCGTGGCCATGTGGTGCGGCGGGCACTCCTTTGGAATGACCAACGTACGGTCCAGGAATGCGAGGAAATCGAACAACGTGCCGGCGGGCGAAAAAAACTCATCCGCATGGTTGCCAATCCGGCACTAACCGGATTCACCGCTCCGAAAATCCTCTGGCTCCGCAATCATGAACCTCGCAACTTCGATAAGACCGTAAAAATCCTCCTCCCCAAAGATGATGTGCGGCGGCGGCTCACCGGGGAATATGCAACCGACATGAGTGACGCCAGCGGCATGTTGTTGCTCGATGTCACCAAACGCCGCTGGTCAAAACCACTGCTCTCCAAGTTGGAGCTCGATCAAGATCTGTTGGCAACGTGTTACGAGTCGGAAGATGTTACAGGTACTCTGACAGACGCCGCCGCAAAGGAACTTGGCCTCTCGTCCAATTGCCTTGTTGTGGGGGGCGCTAGCGATTGTGCGGCAGGAGCCATCGGTAATGGGATCGTGCAACGCGGTTCTCTGTCGACTTCCATCGGAACCTCTGGCGTTGTGTTTGTTCATTGCGATACACCTGAGGTCGATCCCCAGGGCCGCCTGCACACGTTCTGCCACGCGGTCCGTGACAAGTGGCACATGATGGGCGTTACACTCACCGCAGGTGGCTCACTGCAATGGTTTCGCAATGCGTTGTGCCAGTCCGACCTGGCCAACGCCGAAAAACGTGTGGCCGGAGTCTTCAATAAACTCATCAGGGAGGCAGAACAAACCCCACCCGGAGCCGAAGGCCTGATGTTTCTACCCTACCTTGCAGGCGAACGCACACCACACGCTGACCCGCATGCCCGCGGCGCATTCGTGGGTCTTGTGCTCAAACACAATCGCGGGCATTTGGTCCGAGCCGTGATGGAGGGTGTCACCTTTGCACTCCGCGACAGTTTCGACATCATCGCCAGCCAAGGTATCCGAATCCGCCAGATTCGCGCTACCGGTGGCGGAGCTAAAAGCGCATTTTGGAGGCAAATGCAGGCCGACATTCTGGGAAAGAAGGTCGTCACCATGGCGTCTGACGAAGGGCCCGCCTACGGTGTGGCCTTGCTGGCTGCCGTGGGGGCCGGCGAATTCAAGAACATTCGCGAAGCTGTATCCGCGACGGTCAAAACGTCCACCGAGGTTAGTCCCGTCGCAAAAGCCCGCCGCTTCTACGACCAGGCATTTCCCGTCTACCAGCAACTCTATCGGTCACTCCGTGACGATTTTCAGGCTCTCAGTGAGCTCCCATGACACACGCTCACCAACACCCCGACAACCGTTTAGCGACTCCGCCAGAAAATTTACCTCGCAGCTGGAACGGTGGAAGGCCTTCAGCCCAAAAGACGGGGGGGAAGGCAGCGGCAGGTCGCAGCGATCCCTTCGCCTGGGTTAGGGGGCCGGTCGTGGAGACCAACAAACCAGATCGCCAGTGTGCGACGCACGCTGAAACCTGTTAAGCAAACCTCGGCGAAACGCGTAAGACAAGCTGTCGGCAAGAAAACCTTGCTCCATCCTGAGACTTACCGGTCTTTCAACGGAACCCAACTCTGCAACTCGGGTCCAATGTAGCCCGCACGCGGACGGATGAGACGGTTGTTGTCGTGCTGTTCGATGACGTGAGCGGACCAGCCAGTCACACGACTCAAGACAAACAGCGGAGTGTAAAGCTCGATCGGGAGCCCCAGGTAGTGGTAAAGCCGGGCACTGGGCCAGTCGAGATTCGCCGGCAAGTTCTTCTCTTGGCGGATAATCTGTTCGATAACCTCGGCAGTTGCCTCAAGCTCCGTGTTACCCGTTTTTTCAGCAAGCTGGGCGCACAGACTTTTGAGCAGGGTGGCGCGAGGGTCACCCTGTTTATAAACACGGTGCCCAAAGCCCATGATTCGTCGCTTTTGCTCAAGAGCCTCACGGATCCATTGCTCGGCATGATCGGTTGTCCCAACTTCCTGAAGCACCTGCATGACGCGTTCGTTGGCACCGCCATGCAATGGGCCCTTAAGGGCCCCAATCGCACCGGTGATGGACGAGTGCAGGTCCGAACGGGTCGAAGCAATCACACGAGCAGTAAAGGTCGAGGCGTTGAACTCATGTTCGGCATAGAGAATCAGCGAAATGTCCATGGCCCGCACACACTCCTCCGCAGGCTCGGTTCGAAAGAGCATGTACAGTATGTTTTCGGCCAGCGACCGCCGGGAATCGGCCGAAACTGGTTCCTTGTGCTGCTTGATGCGGTGCCTGGCAGCCATCAACACCGGCAGCTGTGCCAGCAGGCGTTCCCCCTTTCGAACATTGGCTTCATGGCTGTTATCTTCACGCTCCCGATCCCAGTGCGACAACAAGCTACAAGCCGACCGCAATACATTCATGGGGGTCGTATCCATCGGCAAACGCCGCATCAATTGATGGACAGCATTCGGCATTTCAGCCGCTTTGCCAAGTCTGCGGCGAAAATCTGCCAGCGACTCGGCATTGGGAAGTTTACCGTGCAGGAGTAGAAAAGCGACCTCCTCGAACGTCGCATGCTCGGCCAGATCTTCGATCGCATAACCACGGTATCGAAGGCCTCCGGTTACGGTGCTGATGGCAGTCTCACCAGCAATCACACCTTCCAGACCGGGGCTGTATATGGGCTCAGACATCGTATCGAACCAATCTGATCAGGGTGCAACAACGAGTAACTGAAAACCAGCGGACGCCACTGGTAACCTCCCTCCAACACAAGCCGAGCACCCATTCTACCAGATAGACTATTGCAATAGTTGGGGTCAAGATGACCAAAAGGTCGTGGCCTGTCAAGAGATCCACCGCACTGCTTCTATTGACTATTGAAAATATTCTTGATCACGCTGTTCGTACGCGTCGTAGTCCAATAAGTCGTACAGTTCCTGACGCGACTGCATCAAATCGATCAGTTCGTGCTGGGACCCATCCTCTGCCAGCAAGGCCAGTGTTGTTTCTACAGCCTTCATGGCGACCCTCAGCAAAGTTACCGGATAGAGAATTGCGGCGTAGCCAAGGTCCGACAACTCCTGGAGTGTCAAGAGCGGACTCTGCCCAAACTCGGTCATGTTGGCCACCAAGGGAACTTCAACCTGTTGGGCAAACGCCGCGAATTCGTCGATGTGTTGGAGCGCCTCGGGAAAAATCCAATCGGCTCCCGCATCAACATACCGCTGAGCCCGCTGGATGGCACCGTCGAAACTCTCCACACTCCGGGCGTCAGTCCGCGCAATCAGTACGGTCTCGGGATCGACCCGGGTTGCCGCAGCGGCACGGAGCTTGTTGCACATGGCATCGGTCTCCACAAGCGACTTGCCAGACAGGTGGCCACACCGCTTGGGCAGGATTTGATCTTCAAGTTGGATCGCAGCGGCCCCTGCCCGCTCCAGTTCGACCACCGCGCGCTCAACGTTCACCACTTCACCAAAACCGGTGTCTGCATCGACAATGACCGGGATTGTGATACGTGTGGTGAGTTGCGTAAGCTGCCCAGTCAGTTCGGTGAGGGTCAACAAGCCGACGTCAGGCAGGGCGAGTACGCTAGCCGAAAACGCAGCTCCGGAGAGGTAACACGCCGGGAAGCCGGCTTGCTCGATCATGCGGCCCGCCAGCGCATGGTGCGCCCCGGGTATTTGAATGGTGCCCGTCTTGACTGCTTCGCGTAAAAGCCGACCAGGTGTCATAATCAAACCGCTAGCCTTGAAAACGTCGTTTGCTTGTCAGCGGCAGAATTCTCCATCGGATCGTTTCTGGAAGTCCACCATTCAGAATCGAACCTGACAATCCATAAGCCAAGTGGTATCGTAGCTACTCCCGTGTCGAACGACAAGCAACCCACAGCCCCAGAGCCCGCTCGTTCCGTCTCCTGCCCGATTGCGCAATGGCTGGTAGAGATTGGTCTCATCTTCATGGTCTTCCTCACCTTCGTGGGGAACCCCGTTCCTGATGTCAATGAACCTCATTATCTCGCGCGGCTCAAGAGTTCTTGGAACCCGGCTTGGTGCCCTGCAGACCTGTTCTTACAGTCGAGCGAGGCCCACCCTGTCTTTGTTTGGACCTTTGGCTGGTTAACTCGCTGGTTTTCGCTGTCACTGGTGGCGTGGTTTGGGCGGGTTCTCTGCTGGATCATGCTGGCGTGGGGTTGGCAGCGTCTCTCTTGGCGAGTCGTGCCAAAACCGCTCTGTTCGGTACTCGCGGCAGCGTTGTTTGTGGGGCTCAACCAACAAACCAATTTTGCCGGCGAATGGTTTATAGGTGGATTCGAAGCCAAATCCGTTGCCTATCCACTGGTCGTGGCAGGTCTTGCCGCGATGGTCCAGAACAACTGGAACCAGCTCTGGGTCTGGCTTGGTGCGGCAACTGCCTTTCATGCGATTGTCGGAGGTTGGTCCTGGGTTGCATGCAGCCTGGTCTGGCTGTTTGCTGGCCGACCGACCACATCGCTGCGGGCGATGCTCCCTGGACTGGCTTTTGGCATCATCCTCAGCATGGCAGGAATCGTTCCGGCCCTCTTTCTCTCGTCGGGTCAAACCGCAGAAACCATGGCCGAGGCCAACCAGATTTATGTCTTTGAAAGGCTCAGGCATCACCTCGCTCCCTTGACACTTCCGCACGACGAAGTCACGCTCCGATTGGTTCGCCAAGGCTGCCTGTTAGTCGGCTTTGTCGTTGTCGGATTTGCCGCACGCCGCTCGACAACTCTTGGTTCTTCAACCGGGCTGACCCGTGTCCGTTATTTTGCCTGGGGGGGGATCGGGCTGGCTTTCATCGGGCTGCTCAGCGAACTGTTGCTCTGGAATCACCCGGTCATGGCCGCCAGCCTGTTGAAATATTACTGGTTTCGCCTCGCCGACTTTGCGGTTCCTCTTGCCGTGGCGCTACACCTTGTCGCGCTCGTGGCAAACGGACTCGAGCAGCGAAAACGTTGGGCCGTTGTAGCCCTGGTTGGGGCGATCTGCCTGGCAACCTGGCAACTCGCCGAAAACACAATCTCCCGACTGCAACAACCCATTCCCCAGGCTGACTTCAGAATTCGCGACTACGCAGCCTGGCTGGATGTCTGTCAATGGATCGAAAAACATACGCCAACCGACGCGATGTTTCTCACCCCCCGATCGGCCAAGTCTTTCAAATGGCGGGCCCAGCGGGCAGAAGTCGTCACCCACAAGGACATTCCACAGGACGCAGCCAGCGTCGTCCAGTGGCATCGCCGGTATCGCGATATCCATTCTCGGGCACCCGGCAGCAAGACAAAGTCGTACCAGTCGCTCGGGCATGTGGGTACCGGACGGATCAAGGCCCTGGCCAACAAATACAATTTCGACTATGTCGTGACTGATAACCGTCGCCATTTGGCCCTGCCCGTTGCCTACCAGAACCACGTTTATGTCGTCTACCGTGTCGATCACCTCCAGTGAGCAGCTACCGGCCCGCCTCGCATCCTTGCTCGCCGACAACGCGCAGGGCTACTGCAAGACACCAAAAATGGCCCCACCCGCAAGCTATGGGCGTCATCGTGGCCCCGCACCAGACACATCTCGGGCGGCCGCCGTGTTGCTGCTGCTTTACCAACAAGCCGGTCACTGGGAATTGCCACTGACGGTACGGACCGAGCAGACCGCTTACCATCGCGGCCAGATTTCACTGCCGGGTGGCATGGTCGAACCAGGGGAAACGACCGCTCAAGCAGCCCTCCGCGAACTGGCTGAAGAACTTGGCCCGCAGAAAAACCTACAACTGTTGGGACCGCTCCCAAAATGTTACATTTTTGCCAGTGACAGTGATGTCACACCCTGGGTTGCCGTGGGCAAAACGCTTACCGAGTGGAACCCCAATCCGGCCGAGGTTGCCCGGGTCGTGGCATTACCCCTGGCCACGTTATGTGATCCCGACACGATTCGGCAGACCACCGTCAGGCAGGGCGGGCTTGAATTCAGCGTTCCCTGCTTTCGCGTGGGCAACGACCATGTCTGGGGAGCCACGGCGGTAATCCTTGATCAATTCAAGCAACTCTTGATAGACGAACTGCGTCCACCTGTCGGATAACAGACCTGGCCGCTGTGCCAGGCTCTCGGCGAACATCACATCGAGCCTCTGACAACCCGGAAAAACTCAACCAACCAAATCGATGGCAAATCCTCCTGTGAAGTTCGATCCGCCCTCAACACCCATTCGCGCCGTGGTTTTCGACCTCGATGGGTTGCTCGTCAACACCGAAGACCTCTACGAAAAATCAGGCAACGAGCTGTTGAGTCAACACGGCCATACGATGAATGACAACTTGCGCGAGCAGATTATTGGCCTCACCGCCCACGAATCACTCCAAACGATGATTGACGCATTTGCGCTCAATACCACAACGGAAGAACTTTATGCCAAGTCCGAAGCCATCATGCAACGGCTGATTGCTAACGAGCTACAACCGATGCCCGGAATGCTTGAGTTGCTCGCCGCACTCGAAGCAGGTCGTGTCCCGCGGATTGTGGCGACCTGCGGTCGACGACACTATGCCCACGAACTGCTAGAGGTTTGTAACGTTGCCCATCACTTTGAATTGGTGCTAACCGCCGATGACGTAGAGCGTGGTAAACCCCACCCGGAAATCTACGAGCTGGCAGCTCAGCGGCTGGGTCTTTCGCCGGTAGCCACAATGGTACTGGAAGACAGCGCCAATGGGGTTCGGGCTGCTAGTGCCGCAGGTGCCTATACGGTCGCAGTACCCAACCGCCACACCGCGTCACATTCGTTTGAAGGTGCTTCGCTGATCGCCGAAACACTAGCCGATCAGCGGATCTTAATCGCCCTCGGCCTCATTTGAAGCTGGCGGTTGGAATTCTGGCTCACTTGGTGGGGTTACCGAAGTGGTGGCCCCAGCCGCTGCGGGCGTACCCGCTGCGGTCGAGGTTTCGGGACTCGGAGTCGCCGCGGTCGCTTGACGGGTTTCCTTCGCAAGCTGGTCGATTCGCTGGCTAAGTGCCGCCGCATCGAATGGGTCACGCTGCCGTTGCACCGGCCGGGTAGCCCCAAAACGGACTCGTGGCGGACCCCTCAGCTGACGCGGCGGTTGCCAGTGAGTGGCCGGCATCACCCCGCGTTGTACCGTCGGGTGCGACGGCACTAATCGCGGAGGCAAGAAAATCGTCGGCTGGTCAAGTTCGGCAAGGTAGGGTGACTGCACCTCGCCGGTAACCAGGATCACCCATTGCACTAAAAGCTGGCGGAGGGTCTGCCGGTGTGGCGGAAAAATCGCGTGATCAACCCCACCGTGCGGCTTCAAGGGGATGACCAACAGGGGACTTTGGGTGGGATTGGTACGGTCAATTTGTGAAAGAGCTGCGGAGAGGTTGTGTTGTGTTGTCTTTTGGTTGCTCTCGCCATACAAGAGCGCTCGACTCAGAGAAAACTCAGTGGGCCCGTCAGGACGATGGCAACCTGAGGCCGTGCAATTGTTGACCAGCAAGGGCTGGACCCGTCGCGTAAACAGTTCCAGAGCACCTTTGGGAAGTTCCGTTGCGGATGCCGCATGTTCTGCTCTGCCACCCGACTGCGGTTTGCTGATCGAATGGGTTTTCCTTTCTTGCGGCTGACGACGGGCGCTGTTGACAAGCAGCCGCCGCTCGATGAGTTCCAGTTGCCGATGGCCAGGATCCTTGCCACGTGCCTCGAGCAACTCAAGTGAAGCTTCTGCCCAAAGAGAATGCCGCAGACACCACTCGGCAAGGTCAATATGTTCGGTTGCGGTCGGTTGCCGTCGAGACACCCGCTTTTGTTGGTACGCGTCGACCAGGGATTGGGCGACGAACGCTACGTCACGCGCCGGAACCCGCACAGAAAGGCCCTCGCGTTGGACTTCGTAATGGTCACCATGCATGATGACCCTGCCCAGCAACACGCTGTCGTTGTGAAGAACTAACAATTGGCCCAGCGGCGGGGAGGAGACGACGATTGCGGCTTGTGGCGGGGCAGCTTGCGCGTACAGCAAACGACCATCCAACACAAAAATTAGTGGGCCTACAAAAGCAGCTGCGATTACAGTCCGGACCATGGCGACGCCAAGCTAGGAGAATGACCTTTTTAGGTCAACCCTGGTCATCCCGGTAATCGCTCGATATACTGCTGCCTTTGCTGTTCCGCTTGTTTGGATAGCTACCGGTGCCTGACGCCATAATCTGCCGATGCCACCTTCCTCTGCCGCTGAGCGTCGTTTGGTCCATTATTCCGGGCGTGTCCAGGGTGTTGGGTTTCGCTTTACTGCAAAGTCGGTTGCTGCTAGCTATACTGTCGGTGGGTATGTGCGAAATTTGGCAGATGGCCGGGTTCAGCTATTGGCGGAGGGGACTGCCAAGGAGTTAAATACCTTGTTACAGGCTATCCGCTCTCAAACAGCCGGGCACATTGAAGATGAACACTTCGAAATTCTCCCAGCGACAGGCGAATTCACAGGATTCAATATTCATTATTAGCGTTTTATGATGACTCTCTCACTTTCGGTCGTACTATTGGCGGCAAATCTGTCGGTTTGGCTGGGCCCCGTGTGGCTGTTCTCGGCTGGAATTTCTCTCGGTGTCGGGATTCTCCTGGTGCTCTGGGGGATCCTCTGGCTTGTCTCCCGGCAAGCTGCCAGGGCCATTCCGCAAATCATTCAAGAAGGCCCCTTGGTGCCCATAACGTACGTTGTCCTTGCCCTGGTCGGATTCACGATCCTGGCAAGCGCGACCATGTCGGTCACCGCTGTGGTCGACTCGCTGAGCCGCCTGCCCGCCGTAGGACAAATCGAGCTGGAGGTCGAGATTCCGGCTCAAGTGGAAGACCTGAAAATCCCCATCGAGTTCCGTGCCGACGAGATTCACCGATATTCATTTTCCAGCGACCAGGACCTCCGGATTAGCGTTCAGACTGGCAAGGCATATTCTGCCCCGCTCATTTTTGTCGAAGGCGATGAACCGTACGTATGGACACCTGCTAGCAAGATTGCCCGACAGTTTGATGGCACCGTCGACACTCTCTACATAACCAACGAAAGTGATGCGGCAACACTCCTCACCATTGACGTGCTGACGGACGTCGAAATGCCCGAGGTCCATCAAATTCCGATTGTCGCAGCCAGCGTCGTCGGACTTTACCTGCTTTACCTGCTACTTTACGCGTTGCTACCGGGACTATCGGCAATTGCGATTGCGACTGCTAAGGAAGCAATGTCGCAACCCCTTTTTTTGATTGCCTTGTTAATTGGTGGATTTGCTTTGCTGTGCTTTGTCTACGTGCCCTACAACACGTTCGGCGAAGACGTCAAGGTCTTGCGAAATACCGGGTTTGAAACGATCATGGCGCTGGCGATTATGTTCGCTCTATGGACGGCCAGCACCTCGATCGCCGATGAGATTGAAGGCCGCACGGCCATTACCTTGCTTTCCAAACCCATCAGCCGTCGGCAATTTGTACTCGGCAAGTTCCTCGGCATTATTTGGCCAGTCCTGGTCTTGTTTGTACTGCTCGGCCTGGTCTTGATGGTCGCGGTGTCATTCAAGGTCGTTTATGATGCGCGCGAAACCGCCAATCCAAATCCCGATTGGCAACTCTGTTACGACGAAATGATGCGTGTTGTACCCGGACTGGTTCTCGCTTTCCTCGAAACGGTTGTTCTGGCATCGATCAGCGTCGCGATTTCAACTCGCCTTCCCTTCATACCCAACCTGATCATTTGTGGCTCAATCTATGTGCTGGGACACCTGGGAACCCGCATCGTGCAGTCATCCGCCATGCAACTGGAGTTTGTCGGCTTCATCGGTCGCCTGGTGGCACTGGTGCTGCCGGTGCTCGACCATTTTAACATCCAAGCAGCGGTAGCAGCCGGAGTCGACGTTCCAGCCGCGTACCTTGGCTGGGCCCTGGCCTACTGCGTTCTCTATTGCACAATGGCCATGTTGTTGGCACTGATTCTGTTCGAAGATCGCGACCTGGCCTAGCGCAAAGCGAATGACGGGGCAAGCCAACGTGCCTGCGTCAACCTGCCTTCCGCCGCTGGGGAACATCCAGCTGCCAGGAAGTGGGGTCATTGAGGATGGGCAACGCCGGCATGGCCCGTGGGCCACACCGCTTGCTTCCTGCTCCGTCCCAGTCGTGCTTCGCAATTTGATCCAGAATAAGTTCGGCAATGGCTACGGCATTGCGACCGGCAAGACCATCAACCCGAGGGGTTCCGCGCTGCCGAATGGCAGCAACCAGCTCGCGTTGCTCTGCTTCGAGGGCGTTAATCTGGGGAGGGTGAAGCACCTGCCTGACGAGCAGTTCATCAAACATATGCTCTTTCCAGTAGGCCACGTCATCGGCAGCGAGTTGGCAAAATTCCAACTCGCGTTTCGAGACATCTTCTCGGGGAGCGACCATCGTGGTCTGTAAACCTGCAAAATCGATCGATGCGAAACAACTGGTTGTCACGACCTGCATGGTGCGACGTGTTTCGTAACTCACCCGCGAGGCCGTCAGTTGGGCCACGCAACCCGTGGCAAAGGTAAGTCGGGCGCTGGCCATGTCTTCATGGTCCCCGACCACCGAGATCCCGAGCGCATCGACGCGGGTGACGGGGGCATTAACGAGGGCAAGAATGATATCCAAATCGTGGATCATGACATCGAGCACGACGCCAATATCAGTCGACCGAAATGAGTACCCACTGGTACGGGTGGCCTCAATATACTTGGGGTCCTTCAGTTTGTTGGCAACGCAGGTGAAAGCTGGATTGAATCGCTCCACATGCCCTACCTGAAGTACGCTCCCTTGCCGGTCGGCGCAACGAAGAAGTTGTTCTGCCTCGGCAACAGTCGCAGCAAGCGGCTTTTCAACCAGCAGCGACAAACCTCGCTCAAGCAATTGCCGGCCAATATCGCAATGCGTAGAAGTTGGCGTCGCCAACACAGCCGCATCGATCTGGTCAACGACCTCGCGAAAGTCTGCGACAGGCCTGCAACCCACTTCCTGGGCAACACGTTGTCGTGAATCTTCCAGCGGGTCACAGACGGCAACCAGTTCTACCTCGTCAAGCTGCGCTGCGATCTTGGCGTGATATCGGCCTAAATGGCCAGTGCCAATGACTGCCAAACGAATGGGTTTCACGCTGCCTTCCTTCTTTCTCGGCCACGACCGTGACGCCCATCCTGCTGGCCGGAGACGAACGTCAAAAGTGAATTGACCTCCGGAACTAACTGCCCGTGCCCACGAAGGATCTCCCGAGCTGGCTCCAACCCAATCTTGCCGCGGTAGATCAGACGGTGAGCTTCGGCAAGGCAATCGATGACGTGCGGCGTAAAATTGTGCCGCTTGAGTGCCACGATATTAATGCACCGCGGACGGGCAGGCGCCCCCTCGCACAACATGAATGGCGGCACGTCGTGAAGCACACGGCTCAGCCCACCCACAAAACTGTAACTCCCAATCGTGGCGTAGTGATGGACTCCCACCGCACCCGAGATCGAAGCATAATCTTTCACATGCACATGACCGCCCAAAAGAGCACAATTCGCCATGACAATATGATCACCCAGCTTGCAATCGTGTGCGACGTGAGAGCACGCCATCAACATGTTGTTGTTGCCGATGAATGTAATACCATCTTCTTTTTCGCTTCCTCGATTGATCGTCACGCCTTCGCGAATGAAATTTCCATCACCGACAATCACCTGCGTATTGCTGCCGGTATAGCTCAGGTCTTGCGGCTCTCCCCCAATAACCGCACCAGGATATATCTCGTTGTTCCGCCCCAGTGTCACCTTTCCCATAACCGTAACACTGCTCACAAGGCGCGTACCCGAGTGAATCTTGACTTGGGGACCAATCGTACAAAAAGGGCCAATCTCGACATCCGTGTCGATCTCGGCCTGAGGGTCAATCCAGGCATTAGCCGCAATGCGAGTAGCCATAACAGGTATTTTTGAGGATTGATAGAACGTGGTGGGCCGCTAGGATAGTCAAATGGCTACGCACACCTTCTCGCAGACAGAGAGTCTTGTGATTGCTCGACGACAGACGCCACTAACATCGCATTGAGTTGGTGTCCGCTCCGATTAGCGATAACGTGCCCCACAATCGGGCAATTTGCGAGGGCCAAATCACCCACGACATCAAGAATCTTGTGACGCACACATTCATCTGCAAACCGCAGCGAATTAGCGATCGGGCCAGCTGAGTTGAAAATTAACAGGTCACTCGAGGTCACCTGCCCTCCCAAACCTTGAGATATCAGCAGGCGGGCTTCTTCCTCGAGCAGGAAGGTTCGGCAGGAAGCTAATTCGTGTCGGAAGGTCTCAGGCGTGATCTCTACAGTTAGCGATTGCCTGCCAATCGGACCAGGACCGTAATCAAGCCGATATTCGATAGACAACTCCGCCGCCCGTGGTGGGTTGATCTCGATCCAGGCCTGCTCATCGCCGAACCGCAACTGGTGGTTGACTCGCAACGGGCACACCGGCAGACCTTGCTCGACAATTCCGGCTCGGTCAAGTGCTTCGACAAATGCTTGTGACGAGCCGTCGCAGCCAGGCAACTCTGCCGCGTCCACCCAAACTTCGCAATTGTCGATTCCAAGCCCGCTGAGTGCCGCCAGGATATGCTCAACCATTTCGACACGGATGTCGTCAATCTGTAAGATGGTACGCCGCGGGACAGCGACCCGAAGTCTCACGTCCACCGGCAGGCGTACGGGCTGGGGAAGATCACCGCGGACAAATGCCACACCGCAGCCCGCCTTCGCCGGGCGGAACTCGACCCGCACATCTTGGCCGCTCCAATAACCAAAGCCACTCACAGCGACTCGCTGAGCGATCGTGCGTTGATAGCGCAACGAAGACATGAGAATTCAACTCCCAGGCGGGGGGCAATGTCCGGGGTGGACTTATCGACTAAACTCTTATTCCCGTCATTTCGTTACGAAATATCGGAAATGACCATTCGCCATCCCGCTCACTTGCACCGCAATCCCGAAAGCATACTACACCTCGAGACGCCGCACGAGAGAACAGAGAATGACTATCCCTAACGAGGGATCTGTTTTGAATCCGGCTGCGCTGCCGCACGTGTATTGCGATTCAGCAGGCTCAACACATCGGGCGTGATATCAATGTTATTCTGAAACACAACTGGTTTGTTGATCGCTCGCAACACGTCGTCACGACGATTTGGATCGGGCGACTCTCCATTGAACCGCAACACAAGCCCAATGTTTTGTCGCTGGGCATAGTACCGAACTGTTTCATCCACCTCGAGATAAGTCTGGTAGTAGACTTTGGCTTCACGCTCAAGGAAGTCCTTGCGGAGTTGGGTCATCTCGAGATTGAAGTCGGCCTTTTGGCGAGCCATCTCTTCGTCAAGACGCTTGTATTCCGGCGTACCCAAATTGTATTCGTTGCGCTCGGCCTCTTTTTGGGCAATGCCTTCACGTTTTGACTTGAGCGTCCGCTCAATCCCCTGCATTTCTTTCTTCATCCCTTCCATTGTCGTTTTAAATCGCTGGTGGTTTTTGAAAATATAGCCAACGTCAACGACGCCGGTACCAAACTTGGGGGCATTAGCACCAGCCTGGTTCTGAGCCGATGCAAAGGAAGTGAACAGGGCTTGGACCGACAGGGCAGCGGCCAATACGGCGGGAATTACGTGAGCTCTCACGTCAGCACTCCTTGCTGATTGGGGGTCATCCTTGACCGATACGTGGTGTGACCAGGGTTTCGCCAGAAAAGCACAGTGGCGGGGAACCCGGCTTTGAAAACGCGGGGCGCATTCTGTCGAGAAGCCTCCTTCACGTAAAGACCAGTTAACAGCAGATTTTAAAACCGTTTCCAAGGCCATACCACAGACGACCTGGCCAGACCGGCGGACACCAAACCGGACCTGAACATGCAGGCAACCGCTCTATCGAAAAGAACCCAGACTCCACTCCCGCAGTACCGATAGCACCCACACCGCTGCAACAATCGCCAAAAACGTATGGCACGAAAGTCCCAGCCACAGGCGTGATTCGAAACAGTGGCAGTTGGAATACTGCAATTCTGTGGCAAAGAAAGGTTAAATCCGCACCGTTCGCTCCGAGGCTGGATCCCGCAGGGCCCAAATGACGACTATCGCGGCGGATCGAGCGTCACCGTCAGTTCCCGCTGTTTGCCTGCGCGGCGAACCACAACGGGAACCGTGTCTCCGGCCGAATACTTTCGCAGTGCCCCATCGAAATCCTCGAGGTTCCCAACCTGAAAATCACCCAACTTCACAATCACATCACCTGCCCGGAGTCCGGCTTTCTCTGCCGGACTACCAGGACCTGTACCACTGATGGCATAGCCACCACTTGCTTCGGCAAAATTGGGGATACTCCCGAAATAGGGGCGCGGGTTCGCCCTCCGGTCCCCCAGTGGTTTTTGGGCGACCTTGACATAGGTTGCCCGCTCTGGAGCGTTCGCGATACGTACGGTTAAATCGGTCACAAATTGGCTGATCTTCCGCATACCGGCCACGTTCAGCAAATGGAAGTCATCGCTTGGCCGATGGTAATCTGAGTGAGACCCTGTAAAGAAATGCAAGACGGGAATCTCTTTGGCGTAAAAAGAAGAATGATCACTGGGACCAAATCCACCAGTACTTGGCGTGATTTCCAACCCAAAGCTTTCGTTCAACTCTTCGATCCATATTACAAACTGTTCGCTGGTGCCAGTTCCGTTGATGATCAAGTTGTTGTCTTTCATCCGGCCAACCATGTCGAAATTCAACATGGCAACCGTATCTTTCAGCGGGAATAACGGATCCCGCACATACTCGGCACTCCCCAAAAGACCAATCTCCTCGCCGGAGAATGCCACGAACACCACCCGTCGAGCGAGAAGTTCGGTGCGTTTCACCAAGCCGCGGGCAACTTCCAACAGAACCGCCACGCCCGACGCATTGTCATCGGCCCCGTTGTGGATTTCCGCGCTGCCAGGCTTGGCTGATCCCTCCTGACCAAGTCCCAAATGATCGAAATGGGCCCCAACGATTACGGTTTCGTCTGCCAGCGAACCGGCCCCTTCCAGGATCCCGACAACGTTCCGAGCTTCGACTTGCTCTCTCTGAATCTGCACTTCACCAGCCAAACGCCACCCTTCGATATCGAAACTGTCAGGCTCCAAGGTGCGATCAATCTGCGCCTCGATTTCAGCCAAACTCGCATGCCTGATCGTAGCCAACAACTCGTCGATGACGCCACGCCGAACATGAAAAGCCGGAATCTCTCGCGTTTCTCCATCGGTACCTGCCCGGGTGAATTCCAAAACCGGGTCCCGCTCTGTCTCGAGTTGCGACTTGTAATCATCGAGGTCGCTGCGGAGCTTGCCCGCTTCCTCCGATGCCGTGTCTGCTACGGCCGCCAACTCCTCTTCGGCAGCCTTGATCCGCTTCTCCCATTGCCCCAACTTAGAGTCGATCTCGTGCAAGTCGGTGCAAAAAATGACGGCCGCAGCACCATGCTGGAAGGCATTGCTTATTTTTTTGCGAAAAGGTGCGTGCTCTGAATGGTCGGTACCATCGAAAACGCTGTGGGGATTGTCCTGCTGTGGCTCGTGACGCAGGATGACAACCGCTTTGCCTGTGACGTCGACTTTGCTGTAATCGTCGTAGTCAGCTTCGGGGGCTGTAATGCCATAACCGACAAAAGTGATCGGCAAGTCAAATATCCCCGCGCCTCCTATGGCGAGCGGTGTAAAGTCCTCCTCGAGTGCAAGTTCCATCGCGGCAGGTGCGCTGCCATCGCCAACTGATTCGTAAAGCCTGCAGGTATTGATCTTCCCAAGTTGAGCACCGATGGTCACGTCAAACGTTTGGTAAGGCGTGCCGTTGTAGACTTCGGTCTGCAACCCAATCCGCTGAAATTCATCGCGGATGAACTCGGCAGCTTGATGAATGCCGGCGGATCCCATCCCACGTCCCCGAAGGGCGTCGGAAGAAAGAAATTGAGCCGACTTTGCCAGGCGGCGCTCGGCCTCCTGCACCGGTTCGGCGGACACCCGCTCTGGACCGATCACTAACAGCAACAACAGCAGGCCACTGCTAACGGGTGGCAAGTATTTCTTCGTTCTTTTCGGGGCTATCATAAGTTGCCGAAAAAACTCCATGTCAAGTTGGAAAACCATGCCAAGTTGGGAATCGGGGTACTCCAAATTGTCCAAAATGCAGCGACTCGCGTGGCAATCATCGCCTTACCCGGGCAGTTCCTCTGGGCGACCGGGAGGAACGTGATCGCCAACCACTCCTCAGTGGTGAATCGCGATGCCGGTTAACTTGGCAGCTGGCCCGCCGCTAGCAACCAAGGTTTGCCGTGGAATTATAGGGCAAGCACCTCCGACAAGCGATTGGAAGAATCTTGCGGCAATTCGATTTTGACAAGCGTTGGGGAAGCCGCTACTCTCCGCACCCCGCCTGAAATCCTTTCCCCTCGTGCCGGAGATCTGCTGTTGTCTACCTCTCCACGTGTGTTGATTGTTGATGAATCGGACGAGTCGCGGGAAGTCCTCAGCGAGCTTCTCGAGCGTCGTGGCGCCGTTGCGGTCGGGACCGACCGCGCCGACAAAGCCGCCGAGCTGACACGTGAACATCACCCTGACATCATCGTATTTGACGCTGAAAGCGATCATTCGGACTGTTACGATGCCAGCCGACGTCTGGCTGCTGTGGCAAGGTCCCATGAGACACCCGTCATCGTGCTGGGAAGTGTCCGACGCGGCAATTCCGGCCTCCCGAGTGGACAATTTGTGGCTAAGCCCTACCACTACGGGCCTCTGCTCCGTAAAATTGAAGGTCTACTGGCTGCCGGATAGCAGACAGGACGGAACACTCATCTTCTTCGACGTTTCTTGATTTGGCCCAGCCATGCTTTTCAGGTTATTTCGGTCGGCAACAAAAACCGCCGCCGCGGCACAATAACCTGGAAAGGTGTGTTTGGCAAAAGATGCGTTGATTTGGGTATCAGCATGACTTCTGTGATATAAGGGGGGTTCAAGTGCGCAAGCCCATTGAGGCGATCTCTGCTGTCGCCACGGGTTCTTCGCAACACACGCTTGTCACAGTTGCTGACTCGTGACGGGGCTTAAATCGTTTGAGACCGCACCCGTTTATCATTTCAATAACTCACAACCAACAGATTAGTTTACTGTGCCATCACTTTTTGTGATCTACGGCCGAGACCAGGGCAACCGATTTGAGCTCGATGAGCAGTTGGTGACGATTGGTCGCGTGTCGAACAATACGATTCAGCTGCACGACACGGAGGTATCCCGTACACATGCTGAATTGCGTCAACAGGAAGAGGGATACTTCCTCCGGGATCTCGACAGTTCCAATGGCACGTTTGTAAACGGTTGCCGTTTGGTTGAGCACGAACTTTCCAGTGGCGATCAACTCCAACTCGGCAGCACGGTGTTACTCTACACGGGTGTAACGGGGAGCCATTTCGAAGATCTTGCCGACAAGATCAATATCGTCGCGCCGCACTCCGAATCCGAAGGGTCCAGGATTGTTCACACGGTAACACAAAGTGAAGGCAGCCAGTTACTGGGTCCGATCAGCGACGAGTCCGTTAGCCCCTGGCTGGCGCGTGCCCGCAGCAACCTTGAAATCATGTACCGAACGGCTTTAGCCGTGAGTCACACGCTCGACATCGACGAGTTGTTGGCCCGTATCATGGACATGATCTTCGAGTGGGTGGATGCCGACCGCGGTTGCATCATGCTCAAAGATGAAGAGAGCAATGATCTTATCCCAAAAGTACGTCGTCATCGCCGCAGTCTCAAGAGTGACGACCGGATCACGATTAGCAAAACGATACTCGACTACGTCGTTGATCGCAACGAAGGTGTACTGACAAGTGACGCACGGGAAGACGATCGATGGGATCCCGCCCAGAGCATTGTAAAGCTGGGTGTGCGAGAGGCTATTTGTGTCCCAATGCAAGGTCGCTATCACGTCGTCGGTGCAATATACATCGACACCTCGGTGAAACCCGAAAAGCTGTTGCAACAAGGGGATTCAAATCAGTTCACGCAAGAACACCTCAAGCTGATGATTGCGATCGCTCACCAGGCAGCCCTGGCAGTGGAAGATACATCCTATTACAAGGCGATGGTTCAGGCAGAGCGGCTTGCGGCAGTTGGACAAACGATTGCCACACTTTCGCACCATATCAAGAATATCCTGCAGGGGGTGCGTGGCGGCAGTTACTTGATCGAAGTTGGCCTGAAAGACCACGCCTCGGCCCTCAATGAAAGTCAGGTCGACCTCGAAGCTGCCGAGCAATCGATCGAGACCATGCGGAAAGGGTGGGGAATTGTTGAGAAAAATCAGGAACGCATCTCAACGTTAGTCATGGACATGCTCACCTTCAGCAAGGATCGAGAACCAGAACCAGAACCCGCCAACCTGAACGATGTCGTCAGCGACGTTGTTGAGTTGGTCCAGGTACACGCTGGCAAAGAACGTGTCTACCTTTTCTGGAAAGCCGATCCGGAGATGCCCGTCCTGCTATTTGATCCCGAGGGAATACATCGAGCGATCTTGAACGTCGTCTCGAATGCCGTCGATGCGTGTCAGGACCTGGGCGAAAGTCGCGTCGATATCGAGACCCGTTATGACGCCACCCAAGCCATGGCTTTCATTCGCGTCGCTGACAACGGATCAGGAATTGAAAAGAATGACCTTGAGAAAATCTTCACCGTATTTGTGTCCCACAAAGGGGGCCGCGGAACTGGCCTCGGCTTGCCCGTCAGTCAAAAAATCCTCCAAGAACATGGCGGACGGATTCGGGTCGAGAGCAAAACAGGAGTAGGCAGCATCTTCACGCTGGAACTACCCGCCACAACTCCGCCCCCGCAAGACGCGGAAGATGACTCGGCTGCCGCAGCAAACAGCGTCGAGCAATCGGAATTGTACTCTCCACCAATGCCGGGTGCATCGCCACGTTGAGTCTAACCCGTGTAACCGGCGGGTAATCCTACAAACGGATTCAACCGTTTCTCAGTTTCAATCGTCGTGGGTGGCCCGTGCCCCGGCAACACGACCGTCGTCTCTGGAAGTGGGAACAACTTCTCATGAATCGATGCACGCAGTTGCTCAAAATCGCCATCTTCAAAGTCGGTTCGTCCCACACTGCCCTGGAACAATACGTCGCCACCGAAAACGCGGATTGGCGATGAACTGCGGTCGACGAACACAATGTGCCCGCCGCAGTGTCCCGGTGTTTCCAGTACCTCCAGACGAAACCCGGCTCCCTCGAATACGTCCCCGTCTCGAAGGGTTTTGTCGGCAGGGGGACTGACCAGGTGCACCCCAAAACCGGCAGATAGATTTAACACCGGGTCGGTTAGTTTTACCGCGTCACCGTGGCCGATCAAAAGCGGACAATCTGGCCAACGCGCTTTCAGTTCTGCATTTCCCGCGATGTGGTCGCTGTGTCCGTGGGTGCAGAGAATTGCCGCCGGTACCATTTCGTGGTCATCCAGGTACTTAAAGATCTTCGGGGGTTCCAATCCTGGATCAATAACGAGACAATCAACCCGGTCAGCATGGTGCAATATGTACGTGTTCTCTTCGAACGGTATGGAAACGATCGTGGCCACTTGAGAGAGGGGCTCGGGCACGGGGTTCTCACTTTCGCGGTAAAACAAGGTTATCTAGGATGGGGCTATCAAAAAAAACAGTTGACGTGGTATTGTCATCCCTAGGGGGACTACCCCACCGATCGCAGCGGGTTTTGATTGTAAACCCTACAAGCACTGCAGGCGATGCGTGCACAGATTTCAACTGTTTGAGGCTCAACCAATCAGCAATATCGACAACTTTACCTACCCCCAAGACGTACTGAGCAGCAGAGCATTAGTTTTCGCCCTTCACTTACGACTGGGCATAAAAGTTGCTATCTCAGCACCTCGGTAATTTCGCTATCCTTGCGGTTACCAATTCGCCCATGGCGGACCCATGAACTCCCCAGGCGACCTATGGAGAAGCCGTTATGTGGACTCAACCAGCAACACACCCACTTCGCAAGCAATTCTCCACGGTGCTCTGTATTCTCGCACTTTGCCTGCTGATGAACCCCCAAGCTGCTTCCGGACAGACTACAGGGGTAGCTCCGGTCAAGCACATGAAGTCTCCCTTTGATTTTGCGCCTCGTAGTGACGAAAAACATCCCCTCCAGCCGGTACTTCGCGTCATGCACGGGGTGCTGGATCACATCGATCAGCAAGTACAAGACTACTCTTGTACGCTCGTCAAACGCGAACGATTAGACGATGAGCTGGGCGAACGGCAACACATCTTTATGAAGGTTCGGCAGCAACCCTTCAGTGTCTACATGCAGTTCCTGCATCCGCACAAAGACCGCGAAGTACTCTATGTTGCGGGAATGAACGACGGAGATCTCATCGCACTGGACGGTGGATGGAAACGCAAAATTATGGCGCCGGTGAGTCTTGACCCCGAAGGAATGATCGCCATGAGCGGGCAAAAATACCCCATCACCCACGTTGGCATGCGCAATCTTTGCGAGGAGTATTTGAAGACGTCAGAAGAAGATATCAAATATGACGAGTCCGAAGTGCAGATCAATCCGAACTCCCGTATTGGCGGGCGTTCGGCAACCCTGATTCAAGTTGTGCATCCCAAACCGCGGCAAGCATTCCGCAGCCATATCTCCCGCATCTTTCTCGACAATGAACTCCAGGTGCCGCTGCACTTCGACGCCTTCCTTTGGCCTGCGGAAGCGGATGGGACACCGCCACTTGAAGAATCGTATACCTACACAAACCTGAAAATCAATCAAGGGTTTACGTCCAAAGACTTCGACAAAGAAAACCCGGAAATCTTCAAGCAATAAGCCGGGCTTCAACCCGTTGGACCCTGGCAACTCCTGGGCGCATTAAAACTTCTTTGGAAGTTTGAAGCCTTGAGCGATCAAACGCCGAATTGCCCTCAACCATTCATCCCATCGCGCCGCAGGTCGGCATCCGCGCCAGGTCATGGCCTGAGATGCGACCACTCCAACAGCGGCAGGAGCCGGTCGGCAGGCTCACCCGCGCGCGCTGCCCGCTGCCAATAGCGGCGGGCCCGTTGCACGTCACCACCCGGTCGCACAAATTCTCTGGCGCCAATGCTCACCCAATTGGCAGCATCATCCCGATCAAACCAGCCGTCAGCCAGTTGTTTCTCGAGCCACGGCTCAATCGGTTTCACATCGATCGTTTCGTTCCGGCCAGCAACGCGCATGACCAGTTCCCTGTCGGTGCGCTCGACAACCGCCCCCTTCTGGCCACGATAACGTAATTCTCGCCCTGGCTGGAGAGCTTGCCAGGCCTCCTCGACACCCGCCCAGTAGAATCCCACATGGATTTTGAGCACGTTCAGACTGCCACCCATCTGCTGGTTGGTAGCCGTGAGCGTTTTGATCGAATCTGTTGCTCCGTCAAATTCTTCCCGCGCCAACGCCGCCAGGATTTTGCGAACCGTTTCCTGCTCTTCGTCAGAGAGATCCAAAGTTTCTCCCCGGGGTGGCCTGGCTGCAACGGGAACCTTACCAGGACGACTCTCTGCCTGCCGATCCTGGTCTGATGTCGTGCCCATCTTAGCCCCGGTAACCCCCGGTTGGTCATCCCCGGGTGTGGATTGCTCAACCGTGTTGCCCGCACCCCTCTGGTCTGGCTCACTTTGCGACACGGTCGGCGGCAGCTCGGTTTGCGGCACGTCGGTTTGCGACACCGCTGGAAGGCCTGCCCCTGGCTCGGAACGTAACATGTGCCACAATTGATAACTGACCACTCCCAAAATCACCACCAAGATCAGCGGAACTATCCAAGTTGACCAGTGACGACGTCGTCGATATCTGGAAGCTCTTCCTGTCACGACAGGTCGTGGCGACAGCATTTCGTTCTCAGCGACTGCTGGCGATATCTCGACAGGCGGTGCCGTGGGCAAAGTCGTGGGAACCAATTGAGCCAGCGGGACCGCTTGATGCGAGCCCTGTGTGGCAATCGTGGCTGACGGTACTGCAACGGGAACCGGTCTGGGCTGTTGATCCTCATCGGCCAGCACATCGCTCGCAAGCAAACACCTGCCTGCCTCTTGAACCCGCTTGACCAGCTGCTCCCACTCGCTTCCCCGCTCCTGTGGCTGCACATCGCGGAGTTTCTTCAACATGCGATCGCGGGCGTTCACGACGGTATTGGCATCCGGCTGATTTGCCGTCAATCCCAAGAGCTCATAGTGATTGCGGGGCGGGTGGCCCAAATCCAAGTCGAGCCACTGGCGATAGGGGTCAAAAACGTCAGACATCGATGATCACGCTTGAAAGCAAAAGACCATTGGCACCGGTACCTGCCATTCTAGGCATTCGCCAGACGGAGAAAACTGGAACTTGAAAAAACGCTGCCGGGGAACTAATTGAGCCCCGATGACGTCGAACCAGGTAACCGGATCTGGATTGCCCCCCATTTTCCGACTCCTGTGGACCGAACATGCCGTCACCGCGTAGAACATACCTCGTCAAGAGACCACGGCGGAATGGTGGGGGCAACCGTCGGTTAACGCCTGGGGAGGATATGGATCAGCTGGAATGAGAAAAAACAAGGAATCGCTACTATGCTGTCAAGAACCACCATCCTCGCGCTCGGTCTGGTCTGTTTGTTGACCAGCCCCCCCGGCTCACACGGCCTGGCTGCGGAACTCCCCCAGCACGTCGACAGTGCCGCTGCTCACCAGGCATACCGTGACGGAAACTACCGGGACGCTTTCGACACCTTCGGCTCCCTCTTGCTGTCGGAAGATGCCGACACGGCAGATCTTGTGCAAGCGTTCCCCGTTGCGATTGCCTGCTTGAAACATCTCAACCAGGTGTCGGAAATCGATGAATTTCGCGCGCGGGTGGCTCGCGCCCACGCCGGCAACGAGCAACTTCTTACCGCGATTGCCGATTCCTATCTGGCAGGCCCGCATCATGGTTACCTGATTGCCGGCGAATATCAGCGAGGTCACCATCGAGGCGGCGGAAAGCTGGTGAATTCCAACGCTCGCGACCGCACTCGCGCGCTCCAGCTTTATCGGCAGGCCTCTGCGATTATGGACAAATCGGGAGACACAGCAACGATGGCGCATTTGCGGAACCAACTGGCAAGTGCTTTGCAGTTTGGTCGAGGTGGGAATGCCGCGTGGCGTTTGCAGTCGCTTACCCGCCTGGATTCGTTGCCTGAATACAAAGAAGGATGGGGCAACTACGACCCACAGGTGTCGGGCGCGCCGGTCGATGAGGACGGCCAGCCGGTTTTCTATGACTTACCCAGCAGTTGGGAAAAGGCGACCAGTGATGGAGAACGCTGGCGTTGGGCATTACAGCAGCTCGCATCCTTAGGCGAACCGCAACGTTACGAGGCAACCCTCCGGCGGGCCATGTTCCTCCGCCAGCAATTTGGCGTTCAAACACTTGCCGATTATCACGGTCGGTTCGCCAATCCCGACGCGGATCTTCAGGAACAAACAGGAACCTGGGCCTTGCACACCTTGAGTGACCATGAAACGATCGCCCGCCTGGCGACCGGTATCAGGCGACTGGAACTGCCCTCAGAGCACAACCCGATCAAACTTTATCAACAGGCAATCGCTCAGGCGGAAACTCGCGGAGGGCAGGTCTCTAACCTCTCAGCCGTAACCGCCCTGGCAGAGATCTTTCAGAACCGCCGGCAATTCTCCCGCGCCGCAGAATACTTCAACATGGCCATCGAGCACTCCGCGGGTGACAGCAGGAAACAGTATCAAGCTCAGCTCGATCAAATCGTGGACAACTGGGGGCGGTTCGAACCGCTGCCGAACCAGCCCGCCAGACGCGGTGCCACGGTCCAATATCGCTTTCGCAATGGAGACCATGTCCAACTCGTCGCGCACAAAATTGATGTCAAACTGCTGCTGGCTGACATCAAAGCATACCTCAAGTCGCAACCCCGCAAACTCGACCGCCATAAGGTGCAAATTGACAATCTCGGCTACCGGCTCGTGCGTCGCCGACAGAAGAAATACCTTGGGGACGAGGTTGCCCGGTGGAGCCTGGACCTGGAACCACGCGCAAATCACTTCGATCGACGAATTACTATTTCAACGCCGCTAGCGCAGGCTGGTGCTTACTTGGTGACTGCCACCATGAAAGAGGGCAATACCTCCACCATTGTGCTCTGGGTCGCCGATACCGCCATCGTTCGTAAACCGATGGCAGAGAATACCCTCTACTATGTTGCAGACGCGGTCACGGGTGCTCCGATTGCAAACGCCAATGTTGAATTCTTCGGCTATTGGAATGAGCACCTGGATGGCACCCAGTTCCGCATGCGCACGGATCAATTTTCCGAGCTGACCGACGAGGCCGGCCTGGCCCTCATGCCCGACGTCGCCAAAGCACCCGCCAGCCGGATGCAGTGGCTGGCAACCGCTACGACCAAAGATGGCCGCTTCGCTTATCTCGGCTTTGCCCACGCCTGGTACTCGAAGTACTACGACCAGCAATACAGCGCAACCAAAGTTTTTACGATCACCGATCGCCCCGTTTACCGCCCTGCCCAAACGGTCCAGTTCAAGTTCTGGGTCCGCCACACCCAATACGACCAGGATGGAAAATCCCAATTCGCCCACCAGGCATTCCAGGTCGAAATCGTGAATCCCAAAGGTGAAAAAGTCTTTTCCGAAGCAATCACGTCCGATCAGTACAGCGGTATTGAAGGAGTGTATGAACTACCAGACGACGCTACGCTGGGAGAGTACCACTTGACGGTTGTCAACCACGGGGGAGGCAACTTCCGCGTCGAAGAGTACAAGAAACCGGAGTTTGAAGTAGTGGTCGAAGCCCCTACCGACCCGGTTGAGCTTGGAAAAACGATCACCGCCAAGATTCGGGCAAATTACTATTTTGGGGCGCCGGTAACCAATGCCCGCGTCAAATACAAAGTGCTCCGCACAACCGTCGTGGCCGACTGGTACCCGCCCAGCCCCTGGGATTGGTTGTATGGCCCGGGGTATTGGTGGTTTGCCTACGATTACACCTGGTACCCCCAGTGGCGTCGCTGGGGATCTCCACGTCCGGCGCCGCGGTGGTTCTGGCGGTCTCCCACGCCGCCCGAAGTCGTGGTCGAGCGCGAAGCTGAAATTGGTGCCGATGGCACACTGGAAGTCCAAATCGATACGTCGCTTGCCAAGGCCTTTCATCCGCATCAAGACCACCGCTATCAAATCCAGGCTGAGGTTGTCGATCAGTCGCGCCGCACGATCGTGGGAAATGGTCACGTACTGGTCAGCCAACATCCACTAAAAGTCTTTGCCTGGGTGGATCGAGGCTACTACCGCGTTGGCGACACGATAGAAGCCAATTTTGCAGCGCGGCGGATCGACGGCAAACCGGTCCAAGGCGACGGCGTGTTGAAACTGCTCAAAATCGACTACGACGATGCCGAGGACCCACAGCCGATCGAAACCGAAGTTCGCCGTTGGGATCTGGCGACGAATGACCAGGGGCAAGCCAGGCTGCAAATCAGTGCGTCGATACAAGGTCAGTATCGTCTGCTCTACTCTCTCACCGACGAAGCTGGGCACGCGTGCGAGGGTGGATACGTATTCACGATTGTAGGCGAGGGGTACGACGGCCGTGACTTTCGCTTCGACGATCTGGAACTCATTCCGGACCGCCGCGACTACGCCCCTGGCGACAAAGTGCAACTTCAAGTGAATGCCAATCGAGCGGGCAGTACCGTCATGTTGTTTGTTCGCCCAGCCAATGGCACCTACCTGCCCCCTCGGATCATCCACCTTGACGGCAAGAGCACTGTGGTCGAACTCGAAGTCACTCCCAAGGATATGCCCAACTTTTTTGTGGAAGCGGTCACCGTCGCTAACGGACGCGTCCATACGCGAACTCGCGAAATCCATGTCCCGCCTGAAAAACGAATCCTGAACGTGGAAGTTGTCCCCTCGGCTGAAGGGTACGAACCTGGACAAAAGGCCGAAGTCAAACTCAAAGTGACCGACCACACCGGGCGACCTTACGTGGGCTCAACCGTCATCACCATCTACGACAAAAGCGTAGAATATATTTCCGGGGGATCCAACGTCGGCGATATCAAAGCGTTTTTCTGGAAGTGGCGGCGGCAACACCAGCCGCAGTCGCAAAGCAACCTGGACCGCTCGGCGCAGAGCGTGGCCCTCCCACGCCAACCTCGGATGCGAAACCTCGGTATATTCGGTGCCGGAGTGGCCGACGAATGGAATGACCGGTATCGAGGAAAGAGCGGCCGTGGACGATTTGACCGCAATGAGGTCTCAAGCGATTTTCAGTCGGATGCCATCAGACTCTTTGCCGCTTCCGACGGGCAAGCATTGCGAGCGACGGGTGTCGCCCCAGCCGCAGCAGCTGCAAAAATCGAACGTGATTCATCGTACGAGAACGCCGACAACGAAGCGGGCTCCATCACACCTGGTCCGCAAACCTTCATTCGTCATGAATTTGCCGATACGGCCCTCTGGATCGCCGCGCTGGAAACCAACAGCGATGGACTCGCCACCGCCAAGTTCGAGATGCCCGACAATCTCACAACCTGGAAAATACGCGTTTGGAGCATGGGCCAGGGCACCCGCGTGGGCGAAGGCACCACGGAGGTTGTGACACGCAAAAATCTTGTGGTCCGCCTGCAAGCTCCCAGATTCTTTGTCGAGTTCGACGAAGTTCTGCTGAGCGCAAATGTTCATAACTATCTCTCCGAAGCAAAGCAAGTCAACATCCAATTGCAGCTCGAGGGGGGGACACTCGAGGCACCTGGCGTGATGGAAGAAACGGTCGAAATCGAAGCTGGTGGTGAACACCGAATCGACTGGCGCGTCACCGCTGTGCACGAGGGTGAAGCTGTCGTCCGCATGCTCGCTCAGACAGATGGCGCAGCCGACACCGTCCAGATGCGTTTTCCCGTTTACGTCCACGGGCTGCTCAAAACGGACTCCTACAGCGGAGTGCTTCGCCCCGACCAGACCCAAAGTGCATTCGAAATCATCGTGCCTGCCGACCGCCGCGTGGAAGATTCACGCCTGGAAATCCGTTACCGGCCAACGCTGGCTGGGACCATGGTCGACGCCCTACCCTACCTGATTGAATACCCGCACGGATGTACCGAACAAACCCTCAACCGTTTTCTGCCAGCCGTCATCACGCAGCAAACATTGCTGCGGATGGGACTTGATTTAGAGGCACTCGCCCAAAAACAAGCCGATCTCAACTCCCCCGATCTCGAAGACGATCCTACGGGCTGGGAAACTCCAAAACAGTTTGGCCGGAATCCTGTCTTCGATCAGGAAAAACTCGACACGATCGTCAAAGCAGGCGTCAAACGACTGACAGAAATGCAACTCGCCGATGGGGGCTGGGGCTGGTTCAGCGGATGGGGAGAACAAAGTACCCCGCATACGACGGCTATCGTCGTACGTGGCCTGCAAATCGCTGAGCAGAATAACGTCGCCCTGGTGCCAGGTGTCCGTGAACGCGGTATCGACTGGTTAGCCAACTATCAAGCGGGCCAAATTCGGCAACTTCAAAATTGTGATGACGCGGAAAAAATTGTCGATAAATCCAAACCACACAAACGAAAAGCGGACAATATCGATGCCCTGGTCTACATGGTACTGGTTGATGCAGCACAACCAAATCCGGTGATGCGTGATTTCCTGATTCGGGACCGCACCCACCTGGCGGTCTACAGTCTGGCCATGGTCGGAATTGCGCTTCATCAACAAGGAGAAAACGAAAAACTGGCGATGATTATGCGCAATATCCGGCAATATGTTGTCACCGACGACGAAAACCAAACCGCGTACCTGAATTTACCCGCCGGTTCATGGTGGTTTTGGTACGGCAGCGAATTCGAAGCACATGCATACTATCTCAAACTGCTGGCCGCCACCCAACCACAAAGCGACCTGGCCTCGCAAATCGCCAGGTATTTGGTCAACAATCGCAAACACGCAACGTATTGGAACAGCACACGCGACACCGCTCTGGTCATCGAAGCGCTGGCGGACTTCCTCACGGCAAGTGGGGAATCTCATCCCGAATTGACTGTCGAAATCTGGATGGATGGGCAAAAGCGTAAAGAAGTTGCAATTAACCGCGACAACCTGTTCTCATTCGATCACAAGTTTGTGCTGACTGGCGAAGCCGTACAGCCGGGTCGGCACACGGTCGAGTTACGTAAACGCGGTACCGGACCGCTTTATTTTAATGCGTATTTAAGGAACTTTACCCAGGAAGACGATATACGCCGGTCGGGGCTGGAACTAAAGGTCAATCGTCGCTTCTACAAACTGGTATCCGTGGACCAGACAAACGAAGTCGCCGGCAGCCGTGGAGAAATCGTCCGGCAACGCGACGCAAGCTACGATCGCCAGCCGCTTACAAACCTGGGCCTCGTCAAAAGTGGCGACCTGATCGAAGTCGAGTTGGTGATCGAATCTAAAAACGACTACGAATACATCGTCCTTGAAGACATGAAGGCTGCAGGATTTGAACCCGTCCAGCAGCTCAGTGGGTACAACGGGAACGAAATGGGCGCCTATCTTGAAATTCGCGACAATCGGGTCAACCTGTTTGTGCGACAACTGGCCCGCGGCACGCACAGTGTGAGTTACCGCCTGCGGGCGGAAATACCAGGCCGATTCAGCGCACTGCCAACTCGCGCTACGGCCATGTACGCACCAGATCTGACCGGCAATTCGGATGAAATGAAGATCCGCATCGAAGACCGCGACGACAGTTGATCCTCCCTGCCAAACAGCCTGGCGAAAAAATCTGATGTCAACAAACCAGGTCAAATTCAGCACCAGGTGCCTGCCAGTTGAAGCTGACGTCACGGCCCCCGACGGCTCGGATGTCCGCATTCTGCTCGCCCTTACCGGAGGCAGTCTGGCCCATTTTACGCTGGCACCGGGGAAAAGTTCCCTGGCCGTAACCCATCGTACGGTCGAAGAGATTTGGTATTTCCTGGGGGGAGAAGGAGAAATGTGGCGAAAGAAGGCCGATCAGGAAAGCGTGGTGGCTTTGAAATCGGGTGTTTGTCTGACGATCCCGCTGGGAACCCACTTCCAGTTTCGCTCGTGCGGCAGCGAACCGCTGACAGTCGTCGCGGTCACCATACCCCCCTGGCCGGGTGACCACGAGGCGAAACAAATCGAGGGGCCCTGGGAACCATCCCCACAAAACTGAGGGCCCACCCGCGAGGCCGGCATGGTGGGTAACCAGGCGTTGCCGGGCGCCGTTCACGGCCCGGTTCTAGCCAAACCAGGCAAAATATCTAAAATCAGGCAAAGAGCAATCGTAGTACTTTTACCACTGTTTGTCGAAAGGAGTCGTCGTGTCGCTCGTCGAAACCGAACAGGTCCTGGTCGTGCCGACTGCAGAATTCCACCGCCTCGGTTATTTTCAGGGATTTTCGCCAGAAGTTGACCGTTATTTGCCTGAACTTTTGGAAAGCGATCAACTCCGTTACCGTCCTCGAGGAGAGATGGAAGAGGACCCAAATTTCAAGCAGGTAATTCCTTACGTGGTATTCAGGTACAGAACAGGCAACCAGGTCCGTTTATTCCAGTACTGCCGAGGCAAGGGACAGGGTGAAACCCGCCTGCGGGCAAAGCGGAGCGTGGGAGTTGGTGGGCACATTTCAACGCTCGATACCACAACCGGTGCGACCGGCACTGGAGTTTACGAAGAAGGTCTCCGCCGCGAGCTGAATGAGGAAGTCGAGATCCAAACCGGGTATTCACCAAGTTGTGTAGGCCTGATCAACGATGATGAAACTGAAGTGGGCAAAGTACACTTGGGGATTGTGCACATTTACGATGTTCAGCAACCGGTAATCACACCACGCGAGGTCGATATTCTGGAAGCTGGATTCCAGTCGCTTGCGGAGATTCGATACGCACTCGAGGAGTTCGAATCCTGGTCACAGATCGTGGTGCAGAACCTGATCACGTAGCTTGCCGCGGGTAGGTTTCTTCACGACGCCGATCTTTTGTGTAGAATGAAGTGAGCCGTCTCTGCTCTGAATCACCGGGAACAAATAACAGCTGAGTCCTCCATTCTCGTGACACCATCTCCAGATTTCGAACGGGTTGTCTACATGGACAACCATGCCACGACGCGGGTCGATCCCCGGGTTGTCCATGCGATGCTGCCCTTCTTCAGCGAGGCGTACGGCAACGCCAGCAGTGTGGGCCATACGCAGGGAGACCGTGCACGACAAGCGGTCGATGACGCCACGGAGACGATCTCCCGCAGCCTGAATGCCTCGAGCGAGGAAATCGTATTCACCAGTGGTGCCACCGAAAGCAACAATCTGGCGATACGCGGTGTTGCCCAGCGACCACGCCGCCGCGGGAACCACATTGTCAGCGTTGCGACCGAACATAAGGCGGTGCTTGATCCGTTGGCGCGGCTCGCACGAAAAGGGCACGATGTAACGCTCCTGAGCGTTGAACAGACAGGCAGCCGGCGGGCCGGTTGGCTCGATCCGCAAAAAGTAGCCGACGCGATCCGTGACGATACGTGTCTTGTGACGGTCATGCTCGCCAACAACGAAATTGGCGTGATTCACCCTCTCGCCGAGATTGGATTGATTTGCAAACAGCAGGAAGTGCTGTTGCATTGTGACGCAACGCAGGCAGTGGGAAAGATTCCGGTGGATGTCACAAAATTGAATGTCGACCTTTTGAGCTGCACCGCACATAAACTCTACGGTCCCAAAGGCATCGGCGCCTTATACGTGCGAAGTCATTCTCCAAGTGTCAGACTGGAACCTCAAATTTCTGGGGGAGGCCAACAAAAAAACCGTCGAGGCGGAACGCTGAACGTAGCGGGAATTGTTGGCTTTGGTGCAGCAATCGAGCTCTGCTTGGACCAAATGGTTGACGAAACGAAAAGGCTGGCTGGCTGGCGAAACCGTCTGGCCGACGCAATCTGCTCTCAAATCGCCGGCGTGGCGATCTGCGGGCCGGCGGTGGACGAATCGAGCAGGAGTGGCGGTCTGCTGCGATTGCCCGGAAACTTGAATCTCTCCTTTGGCGATGTTGACGGGCAGGCGTTGCAGCTGGAAATGGGCAATCTGGCTGTTAGTAGTGGCGCTGCTTGCACTTCCACGGATCCCGAACCAAGCCACGTATTGCAGGCAATTGGCTTCGATGAAGATGCAGCCCGCAGTAGTCTCCGTTTCGGTCTGGGACGGTTTAACACCGAGGCAGATATCGATTTTGCCGCCTCCAGCGTGGTCAAAGCAGTACAGCGGCTGCGAAAATTGACCTCCCTTTCAAAATCAGGTTAATTAGCTTTTCAGGCGGCGACCGATTGGTATAATAAATGTGAAGGGGACGGTTGGCACTCTTGTTGATTGCAACCCGCCCGATGATCATAATTTCCCCGAACGTTGGAGCCAACCACGCTATGTCAATCATGCTCACCGAAAAAGCTGCTGTCGAAGTCAAGCGAATCATTGAAGACCAGAAACTCGAAGACGATGTCATCCTTCGCGTGGGAGTCACTGGCGGCGGTTGCAGCGGGTTCTCTTACGCACTTGGTTTCGACAAGGCATTTGACGAAAAAGTCGACTCCCGGTTGGAATTCCACGGCGTACCTGTTGTCGTTGACAAGAAAAGCGCCCTGTACCTGGATGGCACCACCGTTGATTTCTACGACGGGATCGAAAAACGGGGCTTCACGTTCGATAACCCCAATGCCGTTAAGTCCTGTGGCTGCGGTTCTTCGTTCCAGGCTTAAGCCACCGTCAAGAACCCTCTCCCCGCTGCGAGTGACTGCGGTGGTACCCACTGCATGATCGGCTCTGGTGTTGCGTTCTCACAAGCTCTACGGCTGGAATTTTCGGCATGGGGTCCCCACCGTTTTGGCTCAATTCAGCTGGAACCTTCGGTTTTGCCTCGGCTCAAACCCCAAGAATGACCTATTCTTCCCGTAGACAAAAGAACTACACTCCCACCTCAATCCCCCCCTAATGTTTTCGCACCTGCGGGTTGAGCAACCTTCCACAGCCAAATTTGGCCCATCGAATGAAGCGGTCCAGCAGCCGGTTTTGACCGTGGGGCCAACCTCTTCACACTACCATTTTAGCAAGGTCGCCCCGGCGTCCGGAGGTATCAGCAGAACATGTTCCTGCAGATCAAAAAGTTTCTGAGGAATGATGACGGGCCAACAGCCGTAGAATATGCCGTGATGATGGCACTGATTATCGCAGCGGTGATAGGTTCCCTGCATCTTGTCGGCAACAAAGCGGTCCTGAGCTTCACCAAGTCTGCCGTAGAACTCACAAGTGCTTTTGGCCCGTAACGATGGTCTATTGTGACGGGCAGTTGACATTTTTCAAATTGCAGACGCGACGGTAGTGCTCACAAAATCAGCATCGCATCGCCGTAGCTGAAAAATCGATATTCCTCTCGGACCGCCTCCTCGTACGCACGGCGAATCAGGTCGCGTCCCCCAAACGTCTGCACTAAAACCAGCAGGGTCGTACTGGGAAAGTGGAAATTGGTCATCAGCGCGTCAATCGCACCAAATTGATAGGGGGGCCGGATGAACAGATCGGTTTTGCCCGACCAGGCCGCCAGTTTGCGTGACGTAGCGCCGCCCTCAGGAAGCACGTCAGCAGCCTGTGCAAACGCGGTTTCTAAAACACGCACAACCGTCGTTCCCACGGCAACAATACGGCCTCCGGCTTCGCGGGTCGCGTTGATCTCTATGGCGGCAGCATCCGTAAGCTCTCCCCTCTCTTCGTGCATTTGATGATCTTCGAGTGACTCTGACTGAATCGGTCGAAAGGTTCCCAAACCAACGTGCAGGGTAACGGCGGTAAACGCAACACCGCGGAACTCAATTGCCTCAAGCAACTGTTTTGTAAAATGAAGACCTGCAGTCGGAACGGCAACGGCCCCTGGGTTACGGGCGTAAATTGTCTGGTAGTTGCCCACGTCGGCATCGAGCATCCGCCCGCCACGAATGTAGTGTGGCAACGGAATTCGGCCAACTTGGGTCAGCACGTCACTATAGTTTGATTGGGTGTCAGGTTGGGCAAGCCATTGTCCGTCATCGAGCCGTTCGATGAGCCAAAGTTGGGTGGCCGGACGCATTCGCCGGTCCAAAAGTGAGATTTGCTCACCGACTTTGAGGCGTCCGCGTGTCTTGCAAATGACTTTCCAATGGCCTTGTGGGGTGACCTCCAAAAAGAGCCCTCGCCAGTTCCCGCCGGTCGACGTCCGTAAACCTTGTAACGCGGCAGGGATGACTTTCGTGTTGTTCAGCACCAGCCGGTCCCCAGCAGCGAGCAACTGCGGAATATCGCGTACATAATGGTGCTCAATCCGGTCGGCCTGGCGGTTGACCAACATCAAGCGGGCGTCGGCACGGTTTTCGAGTGGTTGCTGTGCTATCAGCCGCTTCGGCAGGTCATAATCGAAGGTGAAGTCGTCTTTGTTCATCGGGTCTGGACAGGGGAGCTGGAACCAGCGACTATCGTCGCCATTCTCCGGCTGACTGTCCATCGGTTAATCCATATGCTGGAAAATGGGTCCATATCTCACCGCATTGCCTTTTGCATCACCACACTTGCCCCAGGTGGTGCTGAACGACAACTCGTTGAATTGGCCTGTCGCCTGTCCCACGACCGGTACCAAACGGCTGTGTTCGTGCTCGGCCCACCTCCCTTACCGCCGCAGGATGAACTTATCCGGCAAACCGTGGCTGAAAAGGTACCCGTGACTTTCTTTCATGCCAGAAATCTATGGTCTGCTGGCACCGCAATCCGCCAGTTAACGGGATGCCTCCGCAGCTTTCACCCTGCCCTCCTGCAGTGTTTCCTGGCACATGCCAATGTGACAGGTGCCATTGCCGCGCGTCTGGCCGGGGTACCCCAATGCGTGACCGGAATTCGCGTCGCCGATCTCCGCTGGAACTTTCATGGGCTAGCCAGCCGAATGACTGATTCCCTCGTTTCCAGGCACATTTGCGTGAGCGAGTCGGTGGCCACATTCGCAGTCCAACGAATGCATTTTCCAGCCAGCAAAGTCGTGGTTATTCCCAACGGGGTCGACCTCGGGCGGTTTAAAACAGCCCTCCCCGTCACCCACGCTGAACTGGGAATTCCCGCAGGTCGAAAACTGCTGCTTTTCGTAGGAAGGTTGGACCGGCAAAAACAACCCGAGTGGCTGCTGGCACGCCTGCCGGAACTACAGCAGCGACTTCCCAACCATGACCTGGTCATCGTGGGTGATGGGACCTTGCGAGGCAGGCTCGAGCGTCTGGCAAACCAACTCTCGCTGGGCAACCATGTCCATTTTTTGGGTTGGCGGAGCGACGTGCCCCGTCTTCTCGCGGCCTCGGAGATGTTGCTGCTCTGCTCCGCCTGGGAAGGCATGCCGGGGGTTGTGCTGGAAGCTATGGCCGCAAGTAAACCCGTTGTGGCAATCAAGGTACACGGAACCGCCGAATTACTGGGGCGGGCGTGTGAGCCGCAAACGGTGGTGTCTCACGACGTACCGGCGTTCCTTGAAAAAGTCACCCAACTTGCCCGCGATCACAGCCGAGCGGCCGAACTTGGTCACCAGAACCGGATCCGCGCCGAAGCGGAGTTTTCCCTTGAGGCGATGACCACGCATTATGCAGCGCTCTACGACGAACTTTTGGCAGCTGCCCCACCATCCAAATGAAAAGTTTATTGGAATTTATTTTTGTTCTTCCAGACAGCGAATGTTCCCATTACTGAAGGAGATACGTCAACGGAGCTGAACAGACGGCAACTGACAGCAGTTTGAAAGCCAGATTGACCGATTTTCTTCACTCCGTATCGTTGTTGCTTCTCCGACAGAACGAGTGCTTCCGTTACACGGCATGGCCAGGGGATAAGATATCCCTGAGGGTGAGGGAGAGAAGATTTCGGCCGTGTTTTTCGGGCCACCAATTCAGACAAGGTGTGCAATTCCACAGGGTCGCCCGGCAAAGGTTTCCGTCGAGAATGATTGGTTACAAACTCTCTTTGGATCGTTTGTCGTCTTTTGTCGCAGCCAGGACATGGAAGTCCGACAGTGCGTGGTAGGTGGCTGGTCCGCCAACGTCACCATAGCTCGGGTGCACGGATGCACCCGGGCTGGGACGTTTGCCACAGCGGCTGGCAGGAATAGCCGGTGGCAACTATCGATGGCAGGCGTGAGTGGTACGATAGAGACAAGCGGCTCGCACAATTCGTCGACAAACATCCCTTGCTATGGCTCAATCGTCTTCCCAACATGTTCCGGTGTTGCTTGAGGAGGTTCTGCAGTGGCTTCGCCCGTCGGCTGGCAAAACCTATGTCGACGGCACGTTGGGGGGGGGAAGCCATGCCCGCAAACTGGCCGACGCCGTCGGTCGTGGTGGTTTGATCGTTGCCGTTGACCGTGACCAGGCTGTTGTGGAACGGGCCCGTGTGGAACTGGTCGATCTGCCGATCCAGGTAGAACACGCCAACTATGCCAACCTGCCGAGTCTGCTGGCCGAAAATGAAACTGGGCTCGTGGATGGGATACTCCTTGACTTGGGCCTCTCGAGTGACCAACTTGCGGACCACGATCGCGGGTTCAGCTTTCGGTGTGACGGACCGCTCGACCTGCGATTCGATCGTTCCACTGGCGAACCTGCCTGGAAGCTCATCGATCGTCTAAGCGCTGAGCACCTGGCCGACCTTATTTACCAGTTTGGTGAAGAACGAATGAGCCGCAGAATTGCCCGTGCCATCGTCCAACGGCGACAATCGCAACCGATTCGAACCGCAGGCGAACTGGCCGAGCTGGTTTCAAAGTGTGTACCACGCGGCAAGGCCAACCGCATTGATCCGGCGACGCGTACATTTCAAGCATTGCGTATTGCAGTTAACGAGGAACTCGACTGGCTCGATGTGGCCCTGCGTCACTTTCCTGATTGCCTGCGGCCAGGTGGCCGATTGGCAATCATCAGTTTTCATTCGCTGGAAGACCGCCCCGTCAAACATGCGTTCCGCAACGATCCGCGGCTGGAAGTGCTCACGCGGCGACCGATCCGGGCAAGTGCCGAGGAAGTTGCCCGGAACCCACGCGCACGAAGTGCAAAACTACGCGTCGCCGAGCGGCTTCCGCAGGGGCCAACAGAGAAGTCCAGCAACCCCCTGCTGCCTGGCAGCTGAGGCTGCGCTGTTGGGGCAGACGGCAATTCATGGTGGCTTTCACGAGCCAGTCCAGGGACGATCGTTCCGCTGATATTGCCCGTCTGGACTACGCAAAAAAAACTTGTCGACGAGCGGGTGGTTCACCTCCTCGTCGCTTGGATCGGGTAGCAGGTTCGACTCGGCCGCATAGGTCGTCATAACCGAGTCATGAACCAGGACGTGGTACCAGGCCTGGTTTTGATTTGGTTGGGTTCGGTTCGCCAAGTACCACCGCTCATCAGCCATGCACCGTGGATTGAAGCTAACGATCAGCCCGCGATAGCCGTAGCGGCGGTGCACAACCAACGCACCTGGTGCGAATTTCGGCTCCGTTTCCGTGAATTTGAACATCTAACACTCCGGTCGGTAAACCAGTTCGAGCGATCTCTCACGACCTTTACCACAATACGCCGTCACCGGGAAAACGTCTACCAAGGTGGGACAACGACTCTGGAACGCCTCGGGGAGTCACGGCGACCGAAACCGGTAAAAGACCGTTGATTCGCCCCTCGCACGAAACACCCGCTCAACGATATTGCTGGTTCCGATAGCGTGGGCCGGTGTCAACCGGCGGCAACAAGCGTAGAACGGCAACGTGCTTTGGCTGCCACGCTGTGGAGTTCGTTGGCGACACTGATTGTGCAACGGGTTCACTCGCGTCAGCGGGCGTGGCCTGAGGACCAACCAGGTTGTCACCGTACCCAACGGTAGACCCAGGAGGAACCGTTGGCGCAGGCGCGTTACCAGGCTGTACAGCGGCCAGGGTGGCCACGGGGAATTGGGCCTGTGTAAGCCCGGGGTCCGCGCGTCTGACAGTCGCAAAGTAAGCAGTCGCGTCTTGGGTGCGGCCACGCCGAGCGAGCAGGTGTCCGAGGTTGACATGGGCAATCGCAGGACCGTGCACCGCCGTCAACTGTTGCAACGCTTCCTGGTCACGATACATTTCGACAAACACAGTCGCCAGATTATTGCGATAGCGTTGTTTTCCTGGTTGCAAGGCGACCGCGAGGTGAATGGCTTCGGCCGACTCGTCAAGGCGGCCTTGGCGGGCAAGACAAAGCCCGAGGTCGTTGAAAGCGGTTGGGGCCTTGGGGTTCACATCGACCAATCGTCGGTAAAGCTGTTCGGCGATACGCAAATTACCTTGGCGATCTTCCATGTGTGCCGCGGCTAGTAACGCACCCGCATGGTTGGGGCTCATGGCCAACGCGTCTTGATACTGATGACGAGCCTGTTCAATTTGCCCAATTTTTTCACTCACTTCGGCAGCCGCCACGAGCAATTCAACGGAAGAAGGTCCAGTCGGGTTTGCCAACGCAATACGATCATGGTACCTGGTCGCCGCCTGTTTTTCGGCATCGGCTTTCTGCTGTCGGTCACGCCACTTCGACCAGCCCCAGGTAACCGGGTTCTTGGCCAGCAACGCTCGCGCGCGATCTGGTAACGACGGTTTCTGCTGCTCGTTTTGCCACGTTGTCACTGGTGTCTCACGACCTAAGTCCGCTCCAACTCCCACATTGAGGTTCGAAACTTGAGCGTGCACACAAAGTCCCAGATTGACCGCCAAAACCACAATCGTCCCTCGGACAAAGATTCGTGAAATGGTACGCATCGGGTGTCCCTCCTTCGCCATCCTTAACAAGTGCCAGCCATCAGCAACGAACCGGAAATGACGCCAGAATTCCCCGTTACTGTCCGCCTCCCAAACTGGCTGCAGGTAGTGTCGGGATTGGCATGCTATCCCTAAAAGCAGTGTTGATTGAATCAACCGTCGCGGCTGGCCGACCCTCTGAAATCAAATGCGTATCGCTCACCAACGGCGGCATATCATCAGACGCAATGGCTGTCGCGTAGGAACGCACCTTGGCCAGGCGCTGCTCGGTCAACTTTCGGTCGTGCGACCGGGTAACAAAGATCTGGCGGTGCTCAGGTGGTGCCTGGTTCATGACCCAATAGACCTTCAATTCCCCCGCCCGCGTCAATTCACCCGTATCTTCCGAGAAGTGATGGTGCCCAAGCAAGTTTTGGCGGCGCCAGCCGTTTCGAACCATCACGTTGAACGGGGCTCGAACATGCATCCGGTCGGAGCAGACGTAGGGCCACGGCCACAACACGTTCCTGCGATATCCGGCGCAAGTCTCTTCCAACGGGTGCAGACCAGCAGCTTGGGCCGTGGGAATCAACCCAGCAACCGCAATCAGGCCAACAAGCTTGCAAATGGCTGGTTTCATCGGATGACAACTCCATTCAGGGGAAAGAGAGGGACCGCCAGGGGAACCGATAACCAACGCCCAGGAACATCTCGCCATCGGATCTATCGACCTCTGGCCGCCAGGGCCTGCGCTACTTTTGTTAGAACCACTTCTGTTTGCGCATACCACCCAGTTTAAAACTGTTGTCTCATCGCCGCAGCTGTGAGGAGTCCCTCGCCGAGGGGGCTTCCACCGTTGAGTTCGTGTGGGCGCGCGCCAAGCAAGTGACCGCTATTTCTCACCGCGGATTATTTCCCACCGCTCATAGCTGGAAACATCTCGTTGACCATGGTGATTGCGGCGGGACCAACAAGCACGACGAAAATGGCCGGAAAGATGAAAAGGACGAGTGGAAAGATCAACTTGACTGCCGTCTTCGCGGCCTTCTCTTCGGCCATTTGTCGCCGGCGAACCCGCATCGAATCACTTTGAACGCGCAGTGCTTGTGCGATACTGGAACCGAACTTGTCAGCCTGAATCAAGATTGCCGCAAGTGCCTTAAGATCATCGACGCCAGTTCGTGTCCCCAGTTCGTGCAGGACTTCGTTACGAGCCCGTCCCATCTGCAACTGTAAATTGCACAAGGTAAACTCCTCGGCAATGACCACGTAGGAGTTCTTCATTTCTTCAACGACCTTCCGCATTGCCTGATCCAGGCCGAGACCGGCCTCGACACAAACAACCATCAGGTCAAGGGTATCGGGCAATCCAAAGAAGATGGCATTCTGGCGGGACCTCTTGCGGAGCCAGACGACAATGGTTGGCAAATAGAAACTAACTCCACCGGTGGCAACCATAATCATGATTGAGGACTGTGTCATCCCGTTACTGAAGATTGTAAAACCGCCACCCACGAAAAGACCTGTGACGAGGCTGAGTGTCTTAAGGCCAAGAAAAACAGTAGGAGCGGCTTCACTTCGAAAACCGGCCTGATTGAGCCGGTCCCGCAGCCTGTTGGTCTCCCGGTCGTTCTTTGATTGCAAAGGCTTTGAAAGGTGTGGAAGAGCCTTTTCGAGCAGCCGGATCGTCGCGACACCCATTTTTAACCGCCACCCTTTCGAGCGATCCTCGCGTCCGGTTCGCGAGTTGTTGAACTTTTCCAGCCGCTTTTCGGCGTGTGAATCACCCACCGCCAGCAAATCAAGCAGCAACCATGCTGCGACGGCAACACACCCGAAGATGGCTACCTTGGTGAGGAAAGAAACAGTAATGACTGTGAGGAACAGGACCATGACGCTATTGGGCAGTTGGCCCTAGACTCGGATGTTGACGATTTTGCGAATGACCAGTGCCCCCAAGACCTGCAGGACAATACCGCCGACGAGCATTTTCCTCCCCATTTCGTCGGTAAACAGCAAGTTCACGTACGCTGGATTAAGGTGATAAACGGCAACGAACAAAGCTGGCGGCAAGGCAAGCAACACGATACCCGAAAGTCGCCCTTCCCCGGTCAGGGCTTGAATCTGGCCCCAGATCTGGAATCGTTCGCGAACCAGGTGACCGATTTTGTCGAGGATCTCCGCCAAGTCACCCCCGGTCTGCCGCTGGAGGGCCACTGCGGTGGCAAAAAACCTCAAGTCGAGATTGGGCACTCGGTGGGTCATTGCCTCTAGCGCTTCGTCGAGTGGTTTACCCAAATTTTGCTCTTCGTAGATGCGGGCAAATTCTACCCCGATTGGTTTGGACATTTCTTGGGCAACCAGATTGAATCCGGAAGCCAAACTATGCCCGGCACGAAGGGCCCGAGCGATCAGTTCCAAAGACTGGGGAAGCTGGGAGGCAAATTTGTTGAGCCGGCGTTTGCGTCGCATAAGCAGCCAGCAGACTGGCAAGAGGGCCAGCATGCCCGCCAGAACCGGTGCCAGACCTACGCTAAGACCGGCCAACATCGGTAACGAAAACCCGATCGCCCCGAGGATGACGACGGTCGCCAGGAAGTTTGGGACCGACAAAGTCACACCGGCCTGTTCAAACAGTAAGCGGAGGTTCAGGTATTGAGAAACATACCTGTCGATTGGGCTTGAGATATTTTCACTGTCTCGGGTGATCGACGAGGTCGTGGTCGGTTTATTATGCGATTTTCCCGTACTGGTGAGGGCTGTAAGGCGGGCTTCGACCTCGGTACCGCCCCGCTGGAACGTGATTGCCAGCAAGGCAACCAGCGCGGCAACACCAAACCCAGTGGCAATCGCAACAACCAGAGTGACGCTCATGGACTTTCCAAGGGGCAAGTTGCAGGTTCGTGACCGACAGCGGCCTGCTGTTCACAATTCCCGTCTGTCGAACACTAGTCTTGCAGCATGATACATTCACGGAACACAGTCGCGGGTAGCCGCAGGCCAGCCGACTCAAGGCGACCCATGAACGATGGGCGAATTCCAGTGGAAATAAAATCACCAACGGCTCGACCGTTCTTGTTCACACCTTTCTTGTCATAACGAAAAATGTCTTGCATCACGATGGTGTCTTGCTCCATGCCTACGATTTCGCTGATGTGGGTTACCTTGCGGAGCCCACCCTGGAGACGGTTTGTCTGCACGATGAGATCGATGGCACTGGAAATCTGTGCACGCATTGCTTTGACCGGCAATTCGAACCCGGCCATCATAACCATCGTCTCGAGGCGGGCAATGGCATCGCGTGGTGTATTAGCATGACAGGTGGTCAACGAGCCTTCGTGACCTGTATTCATTGCCTGCAACATATCGAGCGTTTCGGCCCCACGGCACTCACCAATGATGATGCGGTCGGGACGCATGCGAAGAGCGTTCTTCACCAGGTCGGTAGCGGTTATCTGACCCTTGCCTTCGATATTGGGAGGTCGCGTTTCCAGCCTTACAACGTGGTTCTGCTGGAGCTGAAGTTCCGCCGCGTCCTCGATCGTAACAATCCGGTCTTCGTTCGAAATGAAGCTTGAAAGCGTATTGAGCAGCGTCGTCTTGCCAGATCCCGTTCCACCCGAAATCAAAATATTCAATTTCGCTTTGGTCGCACCTTCCAGCAGCATGACCATCTCCGGTGTCACGCTCTTATAACGCAAAAGGTCCTCCAACTTGAGTGGGACTGACCCGAATCGACGTATCGTAATGCTCGGGCCATCCAGCGCAAGGGGCGGGATAATCGCATTCACCCGAGAACCATCTGGAAGTCGGGCATCCACCATTGGGCAAACCTCGTCCACACGCCGTCCAACCTTCGATACAATACGGTCAATAATTTGCAGCAAATGCTTGTCGTCGCGAAATGTGCATTGCGATTTAACTAACTTGCCACTCTGCTCCACATACACGTTCTTGGAACCATTGACCATGATTTCACTGATCGTCGGGTCCTTCAGCAGCAATTCCAATGGTCCCAGGCCAAACGTCTCGTCAAGCACCTCTTCGATGAGCTGGTCGCGTTCCTGCCGATTGAGGAAAGTATCCTCAGTATCACACAAGTGCTGAACAACGAGGCGAATCTCGTGGCGCAACACGTCACCTTCCAGTTCACCGACGCGAGTCAAATCGAGCTTGTCGACCAGCTTGCCGTGGATGCGATGTTTGATGTTCTCAAACTCGACCTCTTTGTCCTGGTGAGGCAATGACGTTGTGACACCCGTGAGATTGGTCATTGGAGGTACGACCTTCAAGAATCGGTATTGGGGCAACCGTCACCTGGTTCCGTCCCACGTTGGCGCGCGGAGAACCGATTCGTGGCTGAGCTTTGACACATTCCTGCACCAAAACATAGCTCACCGGCAGCCTGCAGGCAGAGAAGAGATCGTCAGTGGCACTTGAGAACAGGCGGTTCGCCATGGCCGGAATGGCGCGGTTGTAGCGGTCAAGCGTGTTGCTCAACGTCGATCCTCTCAACACCGCCCCTGTGAGCTGCTCCGACAGTCGGGACACTCTGTGATGGTCACACGGTCGCGATTCCTGGACGAGGAACCCCGCTCGCTACCTCGCTGCGGGCTCCGATTAGACCTTCGCACCCTTCGCACCCAAGTTGCCGACAGGCCACAGGCTCAGCCAGCTGCGACTCTTGCGCGTGTCGTCCAAAATCAGACTGTCGTCCTCCCCGGAAGCAATAGCCAGTTGGTTGATCGACTGCGTGATTGCCGCCCGAGGTGCGTGTTCGATGAGAGGAACACCCTGGTTACGTACTTCGGTCATCACCCGATCGTCATTGGGAATCTGCCAGTAAACTTCTTGACCCAGCGTGTCTTGGGCCTTTTTGAGGCTAATCTGTCCCGAATTCTGCCCCACCCGATTGACCACGATTTTCATAGGGTCGGCCAGCTGCCGGGCTTCCTTAAACGACCCCATCAAACGCACGACGTTGCGGAGGCAGGGCAAGTCGAGCTGAGTGACCATCAATACTTCATCGGCGGACTGGATCGCCACCCTGTCGACGGCCGAAAAGCTCTTGGAAGTATCGAAAATTAAATGTGTAAACGACGACTTCAACAAGCCAGTGACGCGTTGCACGTCGTCTGGCTTGACATGCTGACCATCGTCAAGATTGACCGGGCGGGGCAAGAAGTAAATTCCCGACGAATGCTTGGTGAAAAATTGCTTCAAGAGGGTCAAGTCCAGACGCGAAATATTCTGCGCCACGTCGGTCAGGGTGTATTCGGGAATGGTATCGAGCAGCACGTCGGCATCACCCAAGGCGAGGTCGAGGTCCACTAATACGACCGAGTTCCTCGTGTTGGCTGCGAGTGCACACCCAACATTGACCGCAATACTGGTACTACCTACACCACCAGTTGCACCCGTTATGGCAATGGTCGTGCACCCACGAACTGCCAAAGCAGCGTCGCCCGACCGCTGCCGCGATATTCTTTGCAGGGCAGCGGTAAAGTCTTCTGGTTTGATCGGCTGAGTGAGAAACTCCTTTGCTCCTGCCCGCATCGCTTGCAAAATCAAGTTCCCATCCGTCGAACTGCTTGCCACCAGAATAGAAACGTTGGGGGCAACCTCCCCGAGTTCCGAGATGATGGCCAGGCCCCGTTCCGGGTTCTCATCCAGGCAGATAACCCCTACGTCCGGAGCTGTTTGCTTAATCACGTCGACAAAGAACTCATAGCGAGAACACTCCGCTTCCAACCAAACGGTCGACAGATCCATAACCGTCGACTTCACCGCATCTCGCGTGACCTTGTTTGGATCAACCAATACTAACCGGAGTACATTGCTCATAGTTATGGTCCCCAATTTGATCGAGGAACAGGAAGATAAGTTGTCGGCAACCAGCACCGTTTTTGTCACCCGTCGGTACGATCCAGAACCATCCGCGCCAAGAACACCTGGGTTATTCTGGTACGTCGTAACCAATCGGCCCGATCAATTTAGGGACTCGACCCGCAGGGGCCGACGCGGTTTCACCCGTCTGATATCTTTGAGGACTGGCTGCATAACGCCGGTAAACCGGCTGACGATGAGAACTGTAGGTGCGGGGTGCTGTAGTTCGGGGAACCGCTGAAGGGAATCTGGCGCGAACCTCAGCGACGATTCGCGTTCTCATTGGGCGGCTGTCGGTGGGCGCGGTCGAAACCTCGTTCCGGCTCGAGGACCCCGCGCTTGTTTGGCCGGGCTTCGACGACCCTGTAGGTGCTATTATCCGTGCGAGGTCTGGTTCAACGATCACGCGGCTGTCATCAAATCCAGCGCCACCCGGCAAAATCAACTCCTCCGTTGGGATCATCCCCTCGTCATTGGAATTGACAGAGTTACCATCGAACGGACTGCAATACGGGCCGCAAGT
>CAUZEA010000028.1:0-56330 GCA_963578605.1 Planctomycetota bacterium | reverse complement strand
CCTGGGTTCTCTTGGCTTGGGTTCTCTTGGCCTGGGTTCTCTTGGCCTGGGTTCTCTTGGCCTGGGTTCTCTTGGCCTGGGTTCTCTTGGCCTGGGTTTTCTTGGTCTGGGTTTTCTTGGTCTGGGTTTTCTTGGTCCTGGTTCTCTTGGTCCTGGTTCTCTTGGCCTGGGTTTTGTTGCTGTTGCTCTTTTTGCAACTGGCCCACCAACTGCCTGGCCAGTTCGATGTTGGCCCGCGCATCGGCATTGTCAGCATTCAAGCGAAGCGAACTGCGATAGTGGATAATCGCCTCGTGGAGTTGACCGATCGCGGCCTGGCGATCCTGTTCTGCCATCTCCAGAGCCTTCGAGTAATGGCAATTCCCCAGGTTGTAGCGACCGGCCGCAGCAATCGCGGTATCGGCCGACTGCGCCGAGCTTGCAAAGAGGGGCTGTGCTGCGGGGATGTCCTCATTTTGATAGTGAGCGACAGCCAGGTTGTAATTCAACTGGTCCTGATACTGCCCAGACTGGTCATCGATGTCCTGGAACGACTGGACCGCCTGGGCCACATTTTTGTCGCGGAGGTATTGATTGGCCGCGTTGATTTTTTCAGCGACCGAAAGCGTTTCTTGTGCGGCGGCCCCGGCGGTGAACAAGAAGCACAGTAGGATTGCTGCCGTACCGGCGGCCCCCTGGCGATAACCGCCCAGCGGCGTGACCGCGGGGGATGCGGCCGCAGCGTTTGCCCCGGCCGGGTGACGCTGGGCCAGGCCCAACAGGCCTGCCCGCCAGGGGCCCCTGGCAAGGGAGCTTTCCAGCAGCAGCAAGAGCAGTGCCGCCCCGGCGAACCACTGAAAGCGGGGAATGGTGGCATTGATTTTGGCTGTTTCAAATTCTGTTTGCTCGACCGATGCCACGTAGCGGTGGTAAACGTCGGCCATGTTCACCTGCTTGGTTCCTGCCGGGATATAGGCCCCATCGGTTTCTATCGCCAGTGCCCGCAGCACCTGGCCGTTGAGCTTGGACCACACCTGCTGTCCATCGTGCTTGAGAAACTGCTCATCTCCCGGGCCCGAGTGTGGAATCCGGGCACCCTGGTCGGTATCGCCCAGGCCCACGGTGAATATCCGCATACCTTCCTCGGCATGCAGCTTGCGGGCCAACTCCAACGGCCGGCTCTTTTGGTCTTCGCCATCGGTAAACAGAATGATCGTCTTGTGATTGTTGGTCTTGGTAATGAAGCCATCGGCAGCTTCCTGGATTGCGACCCCCAGCCGCGACCCACCGCGGGCGACGGTGTGGGGCCCCACACCATCAAGAATTTTCTTGAAGTCGTGGTAGTGCCTTGTCAGCGGCACAGACCGCTTGGCAGACCCGGCAAACACGACCAGCCCAATCCGGTCGCCAGCCATTTCGTCGACCATGTCCTTAATTTGCTGCTTGGCCCGTTCCAGCCGGTTGGGGGCTGCATCTTCGGCCAGCATGCTGCGCGACACATCGAGCGCAAACATGACTTCAATGCCTTTTTGAGGCACCTTGCGACTGGTCTTGCCCCACCGCAAATCCATCAGTGCCAGTCCCAGCAGCACCACGCTCATCACCACCAGCGTGGTCGACAACAGGCCAACCGCTACAGAGCGATCGGGAACCAGCCGTTTGCGCATGGGCGCCAGCGCAAAGCGGGCAGCTGCCCGCTTGCGTGCGACCGCGCTCCAAAGCGCAAGGGCCACCACAACGATGCCAAACAGGCACAGCCAGGCGAAATTCGGATTACCAGTTTGAATGTCCATGACTTATGCAAATTCTCTCAGCCAGGTGTGCTGCAACACAACGCGCGCCGCCAGCAACACAAAAGCGACAAGCAACAACGGTGGTACGGTAAAGGATCCAACGTGAAAAGACTGAACGGCCAGTTCGCGGTAGTCGACAAAATGATCGGCCTGAACCTTTGTTTTTTCGAGCCGGTCAATTTCTTCATAAATTTTCGTGAGCGAATCGGTATCGGTGGCACGAAAATATTTTCCGCCGGTCGTTTCGGCGACTGCTTTGAGGGTCTCTTCATCGATGTTGACGGACATCCAGCGAACCACTTGCCGTCCCGAAAATGGATCCTTAACAGGAATGGGTGCCTTTCCCTTGGTTCCAACTCCAATCGTGTAGACCTTGACTCCCATCGTTTGGGCAACTTCGGCTGCCGCAACCGGATCGAGATCACCCGCGTTATTCTCGCCGTCGGTCAACAGGATCACGACTTTGCTTTTTATTTTTTCCGGCTGGCGGTCGTCGAGCGCATTGAGATTCTCAACTGCCAGTGCAATCGCGTCGCCAATTGCCGTACCATCCTCATCACGCTGGGTGACAATTTGGGTGTTGTTCAGGTTGGCGACCACGAAGGCGTAATCCAGTGTTGGTGGTGTGATGCCATCGGCGTACCCGGCAAACGTGATCAACCCGATGAGGTCGGCGAACCTGCCCTCGAGTTGGTCGCCTCCCGCGACGAACTTGCCGGCAACGTTCTTGATGGCCGTCAAGCGGTCAACATGCTCACCGTCCACTTTAAAATCCATCGCTCGCATACTTCCGCTCCGATCAACGACCATTTCAATCGCGATCCCCTCGCTGTCAACGACGGTTTGCTCGCGCCCTTCGCGCGGTCGGGCCAGGCCCACGATCAAAAACAGCAAGGCCGCGATCGTAAGCGCCTTGGGCAACCACAGTATTCGCTGCCGAAAGGTAGGTGCAATCGACCTGGCAATGCCAACCGAACTGAAACGGATCGCCGATTTTCGCCGACGGCCAAACAACCACCAGGCAACCACCGGCAAAAAGAGCAACAGTCCAAAAAACCACGGGGAGTAAAACATCAGGATTCCTCCCGTTTTTCGGGTGTGCCAGGGGGATGGGCCAGGGCAAGGCTGCTGGAATGATCCATCGCAACGATCAGATCACGGGCTTCTTCGATCGCCTTTTTGAGTTCTCTAGAGTCCAATTCCCAGCCCGCATACTTGGCCTGGTCGGCTGCCTTAAGCAGGTCGGCCAGCTTTCCCGCGAGGTCACTCGTACCGTCGACCAACGCCACTTCCTCGAGCAACTGGTTTGTGGTTTGCCTGGTCGCCGGAATAGAAAACTGAACCTCCAGGTACGTTTTGACAATCATTTCAAGCTGGGCAAACAGGGCCTTGGTGCCTGGCGTCTCGGTGGCACAAGCCTGCTGTAGTTGGTCCAGTTCGCCGACGGCCCACTGTCGTGGCGTCGCCCATTTTCTACGGGTCGCAACGATCGCCACCGCAGCGGTGCATGCTCCCAGTGTGACCACGCCAGCTGCCAGCCAGGCTACCCAGGCATACGACACATCCTCGGGCACCTCGACATCGACAACACTTTTGATATCGCGAAAGCTTAAAGGGTCGACCTGGTTTTCAAGCACACTCACAACTTGCACCTGCTGCCGCGGGGTCCGGAGAACCTCTTTTTTCGAGTCGCGCTCGGTTTGAATTTCCTGGCTGGGAATCCCATGTTCACCGGCCACCAGGCTTTCGAGGGTCACTTGTCGTGTCCAGCTGCGGAGCGCCGGATCGTGTGGATCGGGAATATCAAACGTATCTTGCGAGTCAAGAACTTCCAGTTCGCCGAAAGCGGTTGGAACTTCGGGAAAATTCACGCGGGTACCGGCGGGTGCGGTGACCCGGGTTTCCACGGTAAAGGGTTCTGCCACCTGCACCGAATTCTTGCTGATGTCTACCGATACCGCGACATCACCGGCCAGGCTTTGCATCCCACCTGCGATGGCAGTTACGAACATCACCAAAAAAAAACAACTTACCTTGTTCACTTTCGTCCCTCCCGCACATCAAAATAGCGCCTCAGTGGTCTGACGAGATCTTCACCGGCGACCAGGTGGATCGGCTCCATTTCCAATCGGCGGAGCGCAGCATCGCGATTTTCTGCCTGCTGCGAACCAAGCTGTTGATAAAGATCGCGGTTTTTTCTCCTGGCCGTATCGAGCATGACCACTTCGCCCGTTTCGGCATCCTGCAGTCGCACCAGGCCGACATCGGGAATTTCTGTTTCACGCGGGTCACTGACCACCACCGGGATGATATCGTGCCGGCGGCGGGCGACTTTCAGCACGGTCTCGAAACCAGAGTCCTGAAAGTCACTGATCAAAAAGACCACCGAACGACGTTTGCTGGTACGGTTGAGATGTTCGAGTGCCCGCCGCAAATTGGTACCGGTTCCCATCGGCTCACAGTACAACAGCTCGCGAATCAGCCGCAGGACGTGCGTTGGCCCTTTACTCGGCGGAATACTTTTCTCGACGTCGCTGGTGAACAATGTCAGCCCAACCCGATCATTGTTTTTAATGGCAGACATGGCAAGCGTCGCTCCCAACTCACCCACCAGCTCGCGCTTGGTCTGGGTTGAACTGCCAAAATTTTGCGAGAGGCTCAAGTCGACCAGCAACATGACCGACATTTCGCGTTCTTCGCGAAACAACTTGACGAACGGCCGGTCACTACGGGCCGTTACGTTCCAGTCGATCGAATGCACATCATCGCCAACCTGGTACGGCCGAACCTCTTCGAACTCGATCCCCTGGCCCTTGAAGGCCGAATGCCATGAACCGGCCAACAACTCGTCGACTTTATGCGAGCTGCGAATTTGAATGCGACGTATTTTACGTAAAAATTCTGGTGGGATCACGGCAGTTAAAAGTCCCTCCTTCCTGCCTCAAGTCTCGCTGCCCGGTGAGGGACAACAACCTTACGGAAGTCCATCTTTCCTGCCGGCCCGCCGGTCGTGACCGTGGCCGCCAGGTACAACCGATCAGGGAAGTGGAACGTGATTTACAATTTCGGTGACAATCGACTCTGACGTTCGGTCTTCTGCTTCTGCTTCGTAGGTGATTACGACTCGGTGCCGCAACACGTCGAGTGCCATTTCTTTGACATCTGCCGGGGTCACATAAGCCCGACCAGCCAGAAACGCGGCAGCCTTGGCAGCCAGCGTGAGGTTGATCGTCGCTCGGGGCGATCCCCCGTAGCGGATCATCGGCCCCAGGCTCAGTCCATACGCCTCCGGGTTCCGGGTAGCCATGATCAGGTCGACAATGTACTCCTCGACTTTTTCATCGATGTGAATTTCATCGATCAAGGCGCGGGCCGCCTTGATCTCTGCTGGACCCATCACGGGGCGAACTTCAAATGAATTGCTGGTCTTGCCCATGCGGCGCAAAATCTGGAGCTCTTCGTCCCGGTTTGGATAACCAATAACCACCTTCAACATGAAACGATCCGTTTGAGCCTCTGGAAGATTATAGGTCCCTTCCTGCTCCACGGGATTCTGGGTTGCCATCACGAGAAACGGATCATCAAGCTGGAAGGTTTCACTACCGATCGTGATTTGTCGTTCCTGCATCGCTTCGAGGAGCGCGCTTTGAACCTTCGCCGGTGCCCGGTTAATTTCGTCGGCCAGTATCAGGTTCGAAAAGATAGGGCCTTTCTGAACCACGAACGACTGGTCCTGGGGCCGATAAATTTGTGTTCCGATCAAGTCGGCAGGCAATAAGTCTGGCGTAAACTGGATCCGCTGAAACCCGGTGTTCACCGCTTTGGCCAGGCTTGCCACGGCGGTTGTTTTTGCCAGTCCTGGTACCCCTTCGATCAGCAGGTGCCCACCGGTCAACAGACCGACGAGCATCCGGTGCATCAATTCATCCTGACCCACCATCACGCGGTTAACCTCCGAAGTAAGCTGTCGAAAGGGTTCGCGCTGGGAGTTGATCTGGGTTGTCAAACTGTCGATTTTTTCGCGTGTTGTTGTCATGTTCCGGATTCCAAAAACAGTTATTTCACGTTGGATAAAAATTCGGCCCCCACCTTGACCGGGTGGCAGCTAATGCCGGCAGGGAAGGGAAATGACCCTATTATTTACGGTAGGCCAAAATCGCGTCAATACGTCGCCCTCCACCAGGGCGTGCCGTTAACGAGGGCCGTTCCCTGCGGCAGGTTCAACCCGCGTGGGCAAGAGACTCGCTGGGCAGCGGCCCTTTGCAATTTCCTACGGATTGCCGGGAAATTTGTTCCAGAATTGTACCTCCAGCCACCCAACATTTCCGGGTCCCAGCGTGCCCTCTGGGTGGTTAATTCGCCGGGCGTTTACGCACTCCACGGTCACGTTATACCACCGAACGAGAGGAATTTCCGGGGCACAACTGCTACATTGACGTAAAGAGGTGGCGCGGACAGACCAGTCGTCGCGGGAAGGTTCGCAGACCGTGTACAACAAAGCCAATATGGGACCACCGATTTTCAGCCTGGCAGGAACTCACGCAGGTAACGGGCACTCCGGCGCAGGGCCTCCCGACAGGATTCCAGCGATCCGTCGAACTCCCGGTCTTCCACCTCAACACACACCGGACCGGCATAACCAACGTCACCGAGCACCGAAAAGAACTGACCCCAATCCACGTCGCCAAGCCCTGGAAGTTTGGGAGTGTGGTAGTCCAGCGGATGCGCCAGAATACCAACCTGGTCCAACCGCTGGCGATCCAGCAGGGCATCCTTGGCATGAACGTGAAAGATCCGATCGGCAAAATCGCGGATCGGCTGCAAGTAGTTCATCTGCTGCCAGATCATGTGCGACGGGTCGTAGTTCAGCCCCAGTTTGTCGCTGCCAATGTCGTTGAACATCCGCTCCCAGATGGCCGGGGATATGGCCAGGTTCTTGCCACCAGGCCACTCGTCGGCCGTGAACAGCATCGGGCAGTTCTCGATACCAATCCGCACGCCCTGGTCTTCAGCAAAACCGACAATCGGCTGCCAGACCTCGAGAAAGCGCGGCCAGTTGTCCTCGACCGAGCGGGTCCAGTCACGACCGATGAACGTATTGATCTGCTCTAAACCGAGCATGGCTGTGGCCCGGATCACCTTGCAGATGTGGTCGGTCGCCTGTTGCGCCTCTTGCGGATCGGGCGACAGCGGGTTGGGATAATATCCCAGCCCACTGATCTCAATATCGTACTGCGCAACCAGTTCCTGAATGGGCGAGACGTGCTCGGTCTTAAAGTCGGTAACGTCTACGTGCGTCACTCCTGCATATCTCCGCTCTGCCTTGCTCACCGGCCAGCACATCAATTCGACGCATGTGTATCCGGTTTCGGCCGCGAATCGAACAACTTCCTCCAAGGACAAATCAGGAAGTATTGCGCTAACGAATCCAAGTTTCATGGAAAGGCTCCAACTGCCGGGGTGGTCACCGCCCTGCGTGATCGGTCGTCGAGATCGGTGATTTTTCGGCAAGCGACAGGAGTGGAATACGGTGGACTCTACGAGGGTGAACTATTCTAGTTCGAATGTCACAAGAGGAACAACGCAGCACGGCCACGCGCGGGGGCCCGCTGGGGCGGCCATGATTGCCGAGAAAATACAGAATTCCGGGCTGGAAAACGCGGATTCCGTCGGTTTTGCATTGCTCCACAAACCTAATGGCGGTCGTGGGCTGCTTTGTAAACACACCTGACCCGAAAGTGATTGCAACAAGAGCAAGTAACCTGTCGGTCATGATGTTTTCCTCCAGCCGCTTACGCACTCGAGGGCCCAATGAAAGGGCCCTGACCGGGATTCTCCCTGACGGCAAATCGCATATTCGGCTTGTGAAAAATCATGGGAAGTTCGGCTTGTGAAAAATCATGGGAAGTTCGGCTTGTGAAAAATCATGGGAAGCCGATATTCTGAGAGCGGGAAATTCTCGACCAGCCAACATTCTCGACCAGCCAAAGGAGAGATACCATGGCAAGCCTCCGCAATCGCATGATCCGCGCGGCAAAACTGGACGTTAGCCTGTATGAAGAAGTGGAGGCCGACACTGGCGCCACCGGGCAGGCGATGCTCGTCGTGGTGCTTTCGAGCCTGGCAGCCGGAGTCGGTATCGGCAGCGCGGGCAATGGGGGGCTGATCGTGCTACTCACGGGGACGATAGCCGCGCTACTCGCCTGGTACATCTGGGCGTTTCTCACTTACTTCATCGGGACCAGGTTCCTACCCGAAGCGGAGACCGAAGCCGATGTGGGGCAGTTGCTCCGGACAATTGGATTCGCGAGCTCGCCCGGATTGTTGCGAATATTAGGCATCATACCGGGATTCACGCAAATCGTGTTTCTCGGATGTGCCATCTGGATGCTGGTCGCGATGATCATTGCCGTCCGGCAGGCGCTTGACTATCGCAGTACAGGAAGGGCAATTCTCGTCTGCGGGATCGGCTGGGTGATCCAAGTCGTGATCCTTGGCCTGGTCATGATGTGGCTGGGCAATGGAGCGGAACCGCAACCATGAGAATTTGCGGCCCCGTACGACCATCGACCGGTTCGTGAACGATGGCAGGAATTGGGGTCAACTCTTGCCATTTAACACTTCCGCGGCCAGCTGTTTGAGGAACGCGAAGAGGTCCCGGTCGTACTACGCCCGGCATGATGGTCGCTGCCGAAAACCGCATGGCTCATGAACCTGCCAGACGATTTTTCCAGAGAACTACAAGCGGCGGGGAAACCTGTCCGCACAGGGAGTGTTTTGAGCCCTAGAGATCGGGCATTATCTCCCACACCGAACGGGTTGCGCCACTCGTTTCGAACCACTGCAGTAGTTGCGCAAAAAACGGATCCGTGGCAAGTGTGTCGCTATCCCCAATGACGATCAGTTTTCGGCGTGCGCGGGTCAAGGCCACGTTCATCCGGCGGGCATCGGCCAGGAATCCCACCTCGCCACGATTGTTCGAGCGCACGGTGCAAATGATCACGGCCTCTTTTTCACGGCCTTGAAATCCATCGACCGTATCGACTTCCAGCATTTCATGTTCTGCGTGGTGCCGGAGCCACCGTACCTGGGCAGCATAGGGAGCGATCACGGCGATGTCCCGTGGAGATACACCCGCGTTGCACAGGGCCGTTACCTGGTCCAACACCAGACGCCCTTCGTGGGGATTCAGTCGACTCAGACCGTCAGGTTCCTGTTGTTCTTCCCAGCCGGCGCCTGCCGTATCGATATAGACCACGGGCGTGTCATCAAGTTCTTCGGCAGCCACGGTCGGCAGGTCGGTCAAACGATGGCTGCGAACCGACGAGTCAGCCACGAGGGTACCGCTGTAGAAGTACTGCGAAGAGAACTGCATGATTTGTTCGTGCATACGGTGTTGCACCATCAACTGTCGTGTCACCGAATCTCCATACTGTTCAACCAGCCTCTGCATGAGACTGACATCGAATCCCTCTCGGGCGGCGGGGAGGGACAGAATCGTTGGCGGGAGCTGGCAGTGATCGCCCGCCAACACAATGCGGTCTGCAAACCGTAGCGGCACCCAGCAAGCAGGTTCAACACTTTGACACGCTTCGTCAATGACAAGCAGGTCGAACGACTGGTCTTCCAGAATGCTGAAGTCGAAGCTGCAGGTTGCGCAAATAACTTCTGCCTCGTTAATGATGTCCTTAATGGCATGCCGTTCGAGCAACCTTGCGTGTTTGCGCAACTGGCGTGCTTCCTGGCGCTGCTCGTATTTCTGACTTGGCGCAGGTCGACGGCGCGTGAAGCGGTTCGCTTTGCGCTCAAGCTGCTCGGCTTCCTGCAGCATTTTTCGAATCCGCATTTGCGTCTCGTGTTTTTCGACCAGTGCGTCGAGTGTCTGCCCTCGCACAACGTCCAACACCCGGGCCGGATGTCCCAGGCGCACAGCCTGGACTCCGGCCATCACCAGTCGCTCCAACAGGTTGTCGACGGCGGTGTTGCTCGGGGCGCAGGCAAGCACGCGCTGGCCATTGGCGACGGTTTGACGAATAATCTCCACCACGGTGGTTGTCTTGCCGGTTCCGGGTGGTCCGTGAATGACGGCAAGATCGTTGGCCGACATGGCAAATTTCACGGCCTCGTGCTGCGCGTCGTTGAGTTGTTCCGATCGCTCAACCTCTACCTCCGACTGGAACGTAGGCGTGCGATGGTAGAGCAGCAAGTCACGCAACTGACCGAGGCGCCCGGTGGCAGCTTCGGCAACCGCCATGGCGGTCTCCTGGCGTTTTCGCGTCATTTCGTCGGAGATCATGTCGACTCGAAAGCGCTCGCCCTCGGGCCACGCCCCCAACGCAATTTCCAGAGAGTCGCCCCGACGTGCACTCACAACCCCTTGCAGTGTGCGGCCCTCACCTTCGGCCGAGACGTTGACCGGACTGCCCACCTTGAAACGATGCCACGGCAGTCGGTCGGGAAAGCCGCGTTTGTGGAAGGTCACCAGGTAGCGCCCTCCAAGGCCGGTGGTGTGACTCCGAATTACCATGTCGAGCAAGGTCTCACCGGTGCGTTCAGCTGCTGCGGAGGACTGTAACTCCCGACGTTCTTCCAGCCGCTCGCGTTCGGCTTCACTCTCCATTTCAAGCCAGCAGCCAAAGCTGGCAAAGTGGGAATGCGGGGAAATCGGGCGGTTCTGTGGTGACATGGTGTCGCAGCATAGCGGTCGGTCGATACTTTGACCACGGGAGTGACAACGGGCCCGGTCGGCTGCTCCGCCGGGCATGCTGGTCCTTGTCGTAATTCACAGCAGCGCAGAACTTACCAGGGGAATTCCCGGGGAACTACAAGGGGCGGAGAAAATTAAACCACGCCGGCCTGCTATAATTATCCAGCGTTAGAGCACTCAACGCAATTTTGACGTTTTGACGAAGAAGTTCTGGTAACTTTGCTCGTCGGCGGGCCAGCCTCTCCTACCACGAGGGCGTTATCATTAAGGAGCATATTTTGAGGCAACCAACATCCAGAGAACGAAAGTACCCGATGTCCCACACCAAATTTGTGTTGCTCGTCGCGACCGTGTTACTTGGTTGTGAGTCAACCCAAGCGGCCAGGCCAGTTTTAACGGAACAGGTGCTCTTTAAGAAGGGTGACCACGGTTACCACACGTTTCGAATTCCGTCATTGTTAGTCACCCAAAAGGGGTCCATCCTGGCGTTTTGTGAAGCCCGCAAGAATAACAGACACGACGCGGGCGATATTGATTTGGTTCTTCGCCGGAGCGAAGACAGCGGCCAGACATGGGGCCCGATGAGCATCGTCGACGACCAGGGAGATCACACGGTTGGCAACCCCTGCCCGGTTGTGGACAGCCACACGGGAAAGATTTTTGTGCCGTATTCGATCGACAACCAGGCTGTGCACATCAAGGAGAGCAGCGACGACGGCCGCAGCTGGTCGGACCCGGTCGACATCACCAAGAGTGCACTGATGAAGGACTGGCACTGGGTAGGACCTGGACCGGGCCACGGCATTCAGTTGCAGAATGGACGACTTGTCGTTCCTTGCTGGGCGGGCGTGGAAAAAGACATACCGTATGGCGGCCCACAAATCTCTTATATTTTCTACAGTGACGATGGTGGCAAGAGCTGGCAAGTCGGCGGAACCGGCAGCCACGACGTGTCGGACGAGTGCGAGGTCGTGGAGCTGGCGCCCAACACGATGTACATGACCGCACGCGGCTGTCACGACAAAGCGGAGCGGGCGTATCAACTCAGTACTGATGGCGGATTGAGCTGGACCGATTCGACATTTGATCCTCGTTTGCCCGCCCCGCCGTGCCAGGGCAGCATCTTACGGATATCCCGGAAGGGAAAGAGTGATCGGAATCGAATCATCGCTGCCTGGCCAGGGAACCCCCAGGCGCGCACTCAAATGACGGTTCTCATGAGTTACGATGAGTGCAAGTCCTGGCCAGTTGCCAAGGTGCTTCACGAGGGCGGTGCGGCGTATTCTGACCTGGCACTCAACCAGCAGCAGGAGATTCTCTTGCTTTTCGAGAAAGACGGTTACGCCAACATTACGCTGGCCCGATTCAACGTGGCCTGGCTCACGAGCGACAAATAACGCAGCGCCGGTTGCAAAACACATCCCGACGCCTTGCGGAATGGTTTGACGCCCGGCGGTACGCAGCACGGTCACTCACTGCTGCAGCGTCTTACGATCGCCCAGGTCGCGGAGCACTTCGAAGGGTGGCTCGTGCGAGTTCTCACCGTGCTCGCGGGGGGTGAAGAAGTTGAAGAGATAAATCCCGTCGGCGCCCTCTGCCCAGAGGTGGCGGGCTGCCCGCCGATACTTGGCGGGCGTGAGCCGGTTTTCGAGTCCCCCGGGTTCGGCACATTCGATACTGCCATAAATGGGAACCTGGGTGATCTGCTTTTTCCATGACGCAATTGGCAGGTCGTAGCGCTGTAGGACAAATTCCGCAACGACCAGGAAATCGACCCAACCGTTGCGGGCCCACGCTGCCGGATCACACCCAATTGCGAGGGAGGTCTCGTAGGTGGGGGGGGTAACGCCGTAGTTCGACGGAATCCGTGCGGCCAGCACCAGGCGCTTGCCGCGTTCTTGACCAAGCTTGTTGAGAAGTTCGCGCACGCGCTTTACGAGTGCGTTGATCTTTTCGATGCGCAACTCGTGCGGCTCAGATTCACGAAAAAACGTCGGAAAACGATTGAAGTCAAGTTCCAGCCCATCGGTGTCGTAACGCCGCGTCACCTCTTCGATAAGCGCAAAGACGTGATCGCGCACCGCTTTGTGGCTGAAGTCAAGTGCGCCATCAGGCAGTTGATACGCCGGGTTTTCCTCCCAGAACTTCGTCCGCAGGAACTCATTCCCGTGGGCGTCGTTCATGCGAAAGGTGATGAGCGTCTCCAGGCCGTGCTGGCGGGCTTCGCTGAACATGAGTGCAAAAGGATCGATTCCCTGGGCAAAGAACCGCTCAACATTCTCAACCCGCTGCTGCTCGTGGCGCGGCCATTTTTCTGCGCGTTGGTCGCGCGGTGTGAGTGAGCCGCGCATTGTGCCGACCTTGGTCGGATAGTACATGGTCGCCGCGTTGAGGCAGAGAAGCATCGTGTCGACCTGGCTATCTTCATAGGCGATCTCATCGATCAAACGCTTGACGTCCTCGACAGTTAGCGCGACCGGATGCTTGAAGCCAGCGCATGTGTAGAAGCAGGAGTCGCCATCGAAATTGTAGAGGATGCGTCGATTTGGGGGTGTGTTCGGAGCAGACTCAACCGGGTTGGCCCGCGCTACGCCATTGCCTGTCGGGCTCTGCGGGTCACCTGTGAGCAGGATCGCAATAGAAATTGCCAGTGAGAGAGCCGCGGTGAGGAACGTTGACCTGGGAATGAGAATCATGATGGTTTTGGCAGGTTCGACTGCGGGTGAGGCATGACATCGACGTAAACGGCGCATTCTACCAGAGTTGTCCAGCGGTTGGTATCAACTCTTGCCATTTTTCACTTGCGTGGCCAGCTGTTTGAGGCAACGCCAAAAGGTCCCCGGTCGGGGCACGGCCGGAAGTTTTTGAAAAAGTTTTGTTCGCGCCAGACACGGGAGGGGGCGGAGCCACTACAATGCGCGGCGAGGCAGGTTTGGAGCCGTTCCAGGCTGATCTATGTGGGAAATATCGGGTAAACAACGGGGAGTTCCAAGACATCGATGCCCAATATCGTCCTGATTGGCGCAGGCAGCGCTTCCTTCTCGGTGGAGCTCATCCGCGACATCGTCAATACCGACGGTCTCGCCGGCAGCACACTTGCGCTCGTTGATATCGACCCCCAGCGCCTTCAGGTTGCCCACACGCTGGCAATTCGCTTGTGCGAGGAGACGGGAGGACAACTCGAACTGGTTGCCGTAACCAATCGCCGACAAGCACTTGTGGGCGCGGACTTTGTAATCTCCGCCGTCAAGGTCGGCGGCTACGGGCCGCTCGAAGAAGATCGCAAAATTGCCGAACAAGCGGGTTACTACCGCGGAATCGGCGACCGTGTTTCCTGTTACTATGGCGGAATCGGCGCCTACCACCAGTTCCGCTTTCTGATGGGTCTTGCCCGCGACATGGAGGAGCTATGCCCTGAGGCCTGGCTGATCCAAACCGCCAACCCGGTGTTGACGGCACGAATCTCATCACCCGGCAAACCAATCTCAAGACGGTTGGCGTATGTCACGGTCACTTCGCGTTTTGTCATGTTGCCGACACATTGGGACTGGACCTCGAGGACACCGACACCCAGATGGCCGGATTCAACCACTACATTTTTCTGACCCAATTCCGCTACCAGGGCAAGGACGCCTATCCACTCATTGATCGGTGGATCGAAAACGAATCCGCAGCATTGTGGCGTGATGGCGACTATGTCGAGGAGATGTCGCCCGGTGCCGTCGACGCCTATCGCCTGTACGGCTTGTTTCCCATCGGCGACGCCACCCGCTGTGCGACTCCCTGGTGGCATCACGTCAGCTTTGAAGAAAAGAAACGCTGGTACGGCAACGACGGAGGGTTCGATTCCGAGATATAGGTGGACCGAGTATCTCGACCGCAAACCGAAAGTGCAGGAAAATCTGGCGCGACTGGCGGGCGAGCCAGGCGCCAGCTTGCTGGAGGAGTTTCCGCTAAAGCGGCACAGCGAGCAGCACATCCAGATCATCGACGCCATAGCCAACGATCAAGAAATGCACTTGCAATTGAATGTCCCCAACCGGGGTGCAATCGAAGGCATTCCCGACGATGTCTTGGTGGAGATTCCGGCTGTCGTCAACGGCCGCGGAATCCAGAACGTGCCGGTCGGTCGACTCCCGCCTTTGATCCTCAACAACGTGTTGCTACCTCGATTGGCCCGCATGGAAAACCTCCACGCCGCATTTCTGCGCGGCGACCGCCGGCCCCTGCTCTTATCACTCATGGAGGACCCGCGAACCCGCACCTTTGAGCAAGCCCGCGACCTGGTCGACACCATCCTCGCACAACCCTGGAACAAAGAGGCCGACGAGCATTACCGGATGAAGGAACATCCCTCCTGAGGGCACCCCGGTAAAACTGAAAAACGACCAGGCCCCGGACGTCACAGCCTGTTTCGAGGTACCAACAACGATGGCATTGTAGAACGGGTAAGTATTTGACCGCTGGCGGCCCCACCTGTACTGAAAGCTGGCTATCCGGCGGGCGCTGAGAAAGTCAGCGACGATTCCCCCAACAATGATCAACCTCTAGAAGACGATTATGGAAAACATCGTGACCCGATACCCGGAGATTCTTGCCGCTGTCGTTGGCAGAGCCTTTGGAACGTGGTGGTTGCTGATCTACCCGGCCGTCGGGCTGATGATCGCATTTTGGATTTACGTCAGCTGGCAACGCGAGAAAAAAAGGACCGCAGCCCTCAAACACATTGCGACAGAACTTCACCTTCGGTTTTTCCCCGCAGGCGACGCGTCGCTTGTCGAAGCGCTCGACAAATTTCATCTCTTCTCGCACGGCTACTCCAAGAAAATCAGGAACATGCTACATGGCGAAAACCAGAACGCCGAACTGGCCATCTTCGACTACCGCTACACAACCGGCGGTGGGGAACATTCATCCACCTCCAATCAAACTGTCATTTACTTCCGCTCCCCGACACTTGACCTGCCGCACTTCGCCGTACGGCCAGAAGGAGTGTTCCACAAGATCGGTGGTGCTTTGGGCTACCAGGACATCGACTTCCAGGCACATCCTCAATTCTCCCAGATGTACCTGTTGCGAGGCAACGATGAGCCGCGAATCCGCGAGCTCTTTGGTGAAGAGCGGATCGCGTTCTTCGAGAGCCACCCGAAAATCAGTGTCGAAGGAGCCGACAACCAGCTGGTCTTCTACCGCCGTCGAAAACGGAGCAAGCCGGACGAGGTACGGCAGTTCATGGACGAAGGTTTTCGGGTGTTCACACTATTCGGTGGATCGACCGGGGCGTGATGGCCGGGGCCAGTCGCAAACTGCCTGATCCCTGGTTACTTTCGGCCCGGTTTGTCTCATCTTTCTTTACCATACTTTCGGGCAAGGTACCGTTCAAACCGGTATCCCAAAAACGCAAACTCTCCATAAGTTCGGTACCGGTGTGAAACCAAGCGTTCGACCTTCGGTTGTGGCGTACCGGTTGGTAGTCCCAGGTACGCACACACTTCGCTATCACAGGGAATCTTTTGGTAGTGTCCAAGAAGCATGAGAATGTGATTCGCCCCATAGGAACCAATTCCAGGAAGGGAGAGCAGATTGTCCCGCAAATCTGCTGCATTCTGATTGTTGATTAAATCATCTATGCTGAGTTCTCCAGAGGCAATGATCTCTGAGCACTTCTTAATGTAGCGCGACCTGAAACCGACCCGTGCGTTCCGAAGGTCGGTTGTGGTTTGTTCGGCAAGTGAACGTGGAGTAGGGAAGGAAAAACAGTTCTGGCGAGTGGGAGAGGCACTGCCAAATCTTTCACACAGTAATTGAACCATTGTTATCGTGTTACGCCACGTGCAATTGACGGTGCAAAGCGTTTTGATAATGTCTTCAAACACGTTGGGGGACCGGAGCATTGCTCCCAACTTCAATTGGCAACATTTGTTCATGTGCTTTTTATGTGCACAAGTTGACCAGAAATCATCAAAACGTTCGTTGGCCCGAAACATCCAACGTACTCGGCTACGTACATAGGCCACGTCGGCAGTGGTAACTTTTGGGGCGACGACTCGAACTGCAAGTCGTCGTGCCCGCTGTCCCCAGTGAACGCGTATATCTGTCGCCAATCCTCTTGGCAGGCACATCGTCCAGTGAAGTGTGCGGCCGGCATAGTCAAATGGTTGTAAGCGAGACCAGCCGTGAGACTCGACAGCAGAACTCGGGTCATGCCGCAGGCTTACCGTGAAGTCGACTTGTTTCATGACAGGAGAGTATTTCCAGGCAGAGACCGTTTCCAGGTCGCAAACCGCTCGCTACCTGGTTTTACCTCTTTGCCAGGTTGCCCCAGGGCGGTCGCTACGGAGTAACGATGAAAAATGGTTGCACAGGTTTCGCGACTAACTTGTCGCATATTTACTCTCGCTCCCAAACGCTCAGAGGATGATATTCTTCTTTGCCCCTGTCGCCAATCTGGTAATCGTGACGCAAAAAACGAATATGTGGACCTTTGAGGTGACTGCCAGGAAGAACGACCTTGCAGCCGTTCTCGACATCAACCCGGTCAAGCGCGATTTGCACACCCACGATCGGGACTTCCAGCGAAGAGTTCGAAACAGGCATGGCCCCGGTGCCACAGCTTTTCGTACTGACCGGGGGCTCGACGGTCGCGGGAGCATTCTATCAGAAAATTCGCCGTGATTGGGGGCCACACTTGTCACCTGGCAGGTTCCCCGCCGGCCGGAGTGTAGCCCTTCGAGCAACGCCCGATTATCAGTTGCATCAAAAGGGAACCAACCGGTACCCGCCAACTGCCTCACGTCTTACGGCAACAAGCTGCGGCCTTAGTGGGAGATGTGACCGGGTACGCCTGGTAGCGAACCGGATACCGCTTCGTCCCCGAATCTCCTGCGCTGAGTCGCAGCGGTTCTGTCAAATGGTAATTCCCACCTCGCACCAGGACCTCCACCGGGCGATCGAGCTGTCCCTGGTTGTGATATTTCAGCTGGCGGATGGCGTCGCGAGCCCGGGTCAAGGTTGCGAATGGGCCGTCGTCACCCGCCGGGTTAGCGGCCGCAAGTTCGCCTGACCACTGGTCGTTGCCGGTGGGCGCAACATAAAACAGGTACCGGGCATCTTTGGACGAACCGGTTTGCTCTGTTGAAAAAACGGACGCCAGTGTGCCGGTTGTCAAAAACAACGCGCAAAAAGTGAGTCGCACCATGGTTTGTCAAAGGCCATTCGTCGGGGCTGCCGATACGGGAGAAATTGACCAAACCCCAGTTTAAACGGCGCGCATCAACAGGACCAGCGGATGCCTGATAATAACAAGGCCATCAAGACCAGTAGCCCAGTCGCCGGTTCTGGAACCTGTGTGCTTGATGTCGCAGTGGTCGCTGCGGGGGTCCCAAAAAGCGTTTTCCAAAACAGGTAGTCGTCCAGACCGATATAGCCATCCCCGTTGCCGTCGGCCCCTGTTCCCGGAGTTACGTTTTGCCCCAAGGTATCGCGCCAGACCGTGTAGTCGGCCGCGTCGGTAATGACGTCGGCGAGAGGGTCGGCGGCGGGGTTGATCAGCACGCTGAGCGAGGCGTTACTGCCCTGGTTGTTGGTCAGCAGCACGCTGCCGGGGTTGTAGCCCACCATCACGGAAATATCGAGGATGCCCGACGTCTCGGACGAGCCGCTGATACCGGTGGTGTCGCCGATCTTGGTCAAACCACTGCCATCGGGCTCCAACATCCAGATCTCGCCATTACCGGTGCCGGTGTCTTCGTTGACGAAGATCAGGCCGTCGGCATAGGTGGTGCCATCCAGGGTGGTGGCATCACTCCAGTCCACATTGTCGGCATCTCCAAAGGTGTCGTCGACGTTGTCAACATGATTCAGGACCTTGGTGATCGAAAAGTTGGAATCAACGGCGCTGAAACTGCCGCCAGCGAAATCAAGCAAAAAGTCGAAGGTGAACAGTCCCGAGGTTTGGTCCCCGAGTACGACCCGGGTGGGATCGCTGGGGCTGGTGTCGACATCTTCCATTTTGCTGGAGTTGAGCGCGCCCTCGGTGGTCGTGTCAAATCTGCCGTTGGTCGAGGTGCCGCTCGTGGGTAGCGTGTCGTTGAGGTAGTAGTAGCTGCCCCAGGCCAAGCCGTTGCGGGCCAGGAAGTCGTTCGAGGCATGGCCGTTAGTGCCTTTGCCTTTTTCGCCAACGTAGAGTTTCATGTTCTGGGAACCGCCGTCGGGCGAGAGGAGCAGAGCCACGTGATTGGTTTCTCTGGTATCCAAAAGGGCCGCGTTCTCCCACGAGTCGTACGGCATACCGCCGATACCGCCGGTGCTGCTGCCAGTGGCACCGCTAAGCTGGTAGAAGTCGCGATTGGTGAGGTCCAGAGCAAACAATCTTCCACTCTCGGCGAACACCTCCTCGCCAGTGATGTAAATGTCATCGACGAACCCGCGCCCGGCCCCGAAGGTATCAGGGGTGTACGACTGGCCGGAACAGAAACGATAGAAGGTGGTATTGGAAGTGCTGGTGGTGTTGGTCCAGTTCACTCCGCCGTTGCTGCTCCAGCGGTCATAGGCTTGCCGGGCCGAGTCGACGAACGCGACACCACCGGTGTTGCCACCGCTGATGGTATTGCTGATCGCGGCCTGGAAACTGGTGAGGCTCAGATTGACCTCACTGATCGCGGCATCACCGGTTTCGTGGTTGACCAGCAGGCGGATCGTCGAGGAATTTGGCATCCAAGCCCCCAGGCCGTCGAAGGCACCCGGCATGGACCAGCTGAAACCATCCCCCGAAGGGTTGTCTCCGGTGGAAATGACTTCAAAGGCGCTCCAGCCGTTGCGGGGGTTCACGCGCAGGGTACCGCCGTCGAGGGCATAGCCCAACGGGGTGAGCGCGACGCTGGCAACGGCAAACAGAAAAGCGGGAAGAGCACGGCACATACCGTATTTTCCCATGGCTTAAAGTAAACCACAAGCTGGTGGGCGACCTGACTCGACCATGTCGCGTGCGTCGCGTGAATTCGCAAGCGAAAAGAGTCTACTATTGCGATCATCGCCCTGGATGTCCAAACCCAGCTTTTGTACCAGGGTGAGTGGGAGAATCAGGGTTAAGGGAATCGGCTGTGTTCATTGCCGGTTGCGCTACGCTCAAGCCGTCTGACCGCAGCGCGAAGGCGGTTTGGTCGCCAGCTGCGAAATCGATAAAGTCGTTGCCGGCGTTGTCACGGCGTCAGCTCCCAGGCTTCGATTCGTGGCAGGGTGGCACTACCGCCATGAGCCAGCGCGGCGATGCCCAGACTGTCATCGCGGGTGGGATAAATGCGCGACGTCAGGCACAGCTTGCCGTTAGCGAAAACCTCGATGACCGAACGGTCGAGAAATACGTGCAGCTGCAGATTCTCACCATCTGCCAGCGGTAGTTTGCCTCCCCGAGGATAGGTCCACAGGTCGGGATCAAGACTGGATTGGTGTCGCTCCACGGTGAGCGTGGCCTCGCGAGGACGATAGGCCAGCAGGGTCTGTTCCTGGCCGTCGGGTGAACGGCGCAGGGCCAGGCCGAATTTCTCGGCGGTGCCGGGCACGAATTCGGCGATCAGTTCCAGACAATCGCCGTTGATCGTATCGAGTGCAACCGTCTCGTCCGACAGCGCGACGCCGGCCACCTCCTCATGGCTACCGCGGAGCATCTGCAGTTCGTCGGGTGGGGAGTACCGCATGGTGCCGTCCTCGGCCAGGCTCAGGAGGCGAGGCAGGGATATCATGCCGGCCCAGCCGGCTTTCTGCCAACTCTCATTGGGACGCCCCTCCCAGATCCAGCCGAACAGCAGTCGCCGGCCCTTGTCATCGAGCCCGGACTTGGCTGCGTAGAAGTGACCTCCGGCGTCGAGATTACCTGTTACCTCGCGAGTGAAACGTTGGTCTTTGTAGGAACCGGTGTCATAGAACGTACTCATCATGACGCGGGTGGCATCCATGCTGGCATACGACAGCAGGGGTGACAGACGAGACGTGACCAGCACGTGACGGTCGCCAAGAGTAAAGAAGTCCGGGCACTCCCAACAGCGGTTGGTGATATCCGGATGGTCGGTGCAGAGTGGATGCAGGTATTCCCACTGCACCAGGTCAGCTGATCGATACAACAGGGCGGTACCTCCCTGGTACTCGATGCCGGCTCCAACCAGCATGTACCAGTCCCCACCTTCCTTCCAGAAACAGGGATCTCGAAAATCTGGCGTGCCTGGGGGATGGTCGACCAGGGGGTTGGCTGGGTGCTTGGTCCAGGTCGCAAGGTCATCGCTGCCTGTCGCCAGGCACACAACCTGGCGCCAGACACGGGCCTGATCGACCGGCGGCAGGTCGACACCGGTATAGAGGATAACCGGCTTACCGTCGGCGATGCCTGCCGATCCAGACCAACAACCGCCCTCGTCACTGGTGCCGGGCGTCGGCTTCAGGGCGAGCGGGAGATGCCGCCAGTGCACCAGGTCGGACGAAGCGGCGTGGCCCCAGCACGCGTGCCGTTGATAGAAGAGGTGGCATTCGCCGCCTTGCCAAACGACACCGCAGGGATCGTTGAGGGTTCCAGATTCAGGCGCAAAGTGAAAGCGCGGATAGTGGGGATCGCTGGCAGGGGATGCCATCACACGTGCTCCTCACGAAAAAGAAAGCCCGACACTGAAGAAAATATTTCAGTGGGTTAATGGCATCTTGGTTTCTACAAAATGAGCCACCGAAGTTTCCAGACCGCTGAGTATCATATCCATACCAATCGCGACGAGAATGAGCCCCATAAATCGCAAGATGATTTGCTGGGCATGGGCGCTTAGAAACCGGCCCAGAAATCCCGAGAGTGCAAAACAAACAAAAAGTGTCAGGACCATCGCCGCGGTTCCAGCGGCCGTTCCCACATGTCCCTCCAGCGAGGAATGGGCGGCGGCTACGGTGACCACGGTCGTAATAGAGCCAGGCCCGCCAAGAATGGGCATCGCGAGCGGAACGATCAGTTTCTGGTTGACCTCGTCTTCGGTGTTCTTTAAATCAGCAAGAGCAGCTTTGGCCCCTTCGGTCTGGTGGGCCGTGTTTTCCTTCCCCATGATCATGTGCAGCCCGATCAACAACACAATCAGCCCGCCAGCAGCCTGGAAGGCAGAGAGAGATATACCAAAGACTTGGAGGATGGCGGTACCTCCAAATATGGAAATTTCCAGAATGACCAGGACGGCCAGAGAAGTCTTGAGGGCCGCCTTGACTTTGAAGCGAGTAGGCAGGTCTCCAACGGTGCTGATGAAGATCCCTGTATTCCCGATAGGGTTCATCATTGCAAAGAGGCCCATGAATGCTTTTAAAAATGCGATAGTGCTCATGGGTACAAGTATGCGGATTTTTTGGAACTACCACCACAGCAATGATGATGCTCAGGCAACCTTTTTGCGGGGCGCATCTTGTTAAAACGATGGGGCCGACCCTCCCCACCGGTGCGGCAGCCCGGAATTCTGGCCGCGAGCTCAGAATCGATGTTTACGCAAGAATTTCCTTCACCACTTCGCCATGGACATTCGTCAGGCGGCGCTGAATCCCGTTGTGATAGAAGGTGAGCCTCTCATGATTGATGCCGAACAAATGCAACACTGTGGCGTGGAAGTCGTGCCACGGAATGGGACGCTCGACCGTTTTCCAGCCCAACTCGTCGGTTGATCCGAACGCCATGCCGGGTTTGACACCCGCGCCGGCCATCCAAATCGAGAATCCATAGCGATTGTGATCACGCCCTTCGCCGATCACACCGGCGGCGGATTGCGTGAAAGGTGTGCGACCGAATTCGGTCGTGAACAACACGAGCGTATCTTCCAACAAACCGCGTTGCTTGAGGTCGTGCAGCAGTGCGGCCACGGGTTTGTCGATACGTCCGGCTTCACGCGCGTGATTCTGTTTCACGCTTTCGTGCGCGTCCCAACTGGCACGTGGCGAACCCCCGATCGGCCCGCCGGAATAGAGCTGAACGAAGCGAACTCCGCGCTCGACCAGTCGCCGAGCAAGCAAACAACGACGCCCCATGTCGGCGGTGTTCTCGTCATTCACTCCATAAGTGTCGTGCGTGGTTTGAGTTTCGGCCGACAGATCGCTAACCTCAGGAACCGACAGTTGCATTTGGGCCGCCAGTTGATAACTTCGGATTCGGGCCGAAAGCACTGGATCTTCACCAACGCGTGCAGCGTGGTCTTGATTGATGGCGTTGACAAACTCCCAGGTCGCTTTGTCGGCACCGGCGGCAAGTTCCAGGGCAGGAAATAAATCACGCACCGGTTGATTACCCCCCCGCAGTTCTACACCCTGCGAATGCCCTGGCAGGAATGCGTTCGACCAATTCGTAGCACCACCGTTCGGCCCGCCGCGCTCGTCCGAAAGGACAACGTAGACCGGCAAGGTTTCTGTCTCCGAGCCCAGGCCATAGGACAACCAACTGCCCAGCGAGGGGAAGCCGTTGGCTTCAAAACCAGAATTCTCGAGAAACAACGCTGGCGTGTGATTCGCAGAATTCGATTCCATCGATTTCAGAATCGTCAGCTCGTCTGCCAATTGGGCGATGTGCGGAAACAAGTCCGAAATCATCAAGCCACTTTGCCCGCGTGGTTTGAACTGGAAATCGGGTTTGCGCAAAAGACCGATCATGCCAAAGAAGATGTCTGGTTTCTTGTCGTACTCTAGCGTCTTACCGTGGTTTTCTTCAAGGGCCGGCTTGTAGTCGAACGAGTCGAGATGACTCATACCCCCGACGAGGCAGATGTGAATCGCGCGTTTTGCCTTGGGCTCATGCGTGTTTGCCGTCGCCGGCAATGGCTCGGCCGCAAGTCGATGGTCGCGACCCAGCAGATTGAACAACGCCGTTGCGCCGAGTCCATTGCAGCCCCAATGAAACAAGTCGCGACGATTCAAATTCCGTGATGGGATCATCTTGTTTGGACCTGACATTAATCAACGATGACGAACTCATTTGCATTGAACAGCCCGCGGCACAACACCGCCAACCCGTGCGTATCCACGAGTTCGACAGAGAGTTGTCGTTCGTGTCCATTCGGTTCGCGGCCAATAGCCAGCTGCCATGCGTGACCAACCTGTAAAGCCGTGTCACCCTGGACCCTGCCGGCGACTCGTTCGGCAAGGTAATTGCTCATTCGCAACACGAACGCGTTGTTCAGCAGACTCAACGCCTGCAGTGGCGTGGTCGTCACTGCCCTGCGTGGTGCCGCGGCAGATGGATCGGGGCAGTCAAACGTGTCGAGCAAGGCGCTGCGACCACCGCGCGGGCTGAACCGATAGATCGTGCGGCGGAACCACGCGTCGCCGTCGACGTCGAGCGGCTCGTAATAGTTTGTTCCATTGTTTTCTGTCACGGTCACATCCTCAAAACCCGCACCGCCCATCGTCAGATTCAACTTGCCGGCCACGGCCAGCATCGAATCCCGCACGACTTCCGCCTCAAGCCGCCGCGGACTCATCCTCCACAGCAAACGGTTGTTGGCATCGGTGGCCTGGGCGACACCGATTGAGGCCGAGGCTTGCCGATAAGTACTCGACGTCACCATGAGTCGATGCAGCGGCTTCAACCGGAAGTCACTTGCCCTTAGCTGATGCACCAGCCAATCGATCAACTGCGGATGACTGGGGCGCCCCCCGTTGAACCCGAAATCGCTGGGCGTATCGACCAACCCGTTACCGAAATGGTAATGCCACACGCGATTAACAATAACACGGGCGAACAGGTCGTTGTTCTCCCCGGTGATCCACGCAGCCAGCCGTCGTCGTCGCTCGGAATCGGGGGCGTTCGCTTCGAGATGGAATTTCGCATCGACACCCGCAACCGACGCGACACCACCGGGCATAACAAGGTCACCTTCGCGATCGATATCGCCACGATGCAGAAACCTGGTCGCCGCGGGTGTGTCCGTCGGAGTGACAGCATACATCACGCGTTTCGAATTCTCGCTGATGGTCGCAAGTCGCGTGCTTCGCTCTGTTATTTCCGACTTCAACCGCTCACGTTCAGCCCGTTGCCGCTTGGGCAACCACTCAACAATCTCGGTTTCTGCCACGTAGTCCGGACTGGTCCCCGCCGACGCGGCAACTTCATCTGCCGATAAAACGCGGTCGTATAAACTCGCCCGGAGAATTTTTCCTTGCAGGTGTTTGTTGCTGCCCGCGGGCTTGTGTCGCAAGCCAAAGACGATGTGTGCCGAGTTTTTTTTATAGCGAGCCAGCTTCGATTGCTGAATCCCGCGACCGTAAGGCTTGCCGTCGCGATAGCCAATGATCGTACCGTCCGCTTGATAAACAATCGCGAGATGAACCGGGCGTTTGACGGCTCCAAGCTCTTGGGGCCCCTGAAACGACTCGGTTCGCACAAAGCCTTCACTGCCCGCCATCCAACGATTCGTTTCCAACTCGGCAAACACGATCGAATCAAATTGCCCGCCCCTCTCCGATTCGATGCTGATCACACCTCCACCCGATTGATCGAGCGTTTCAAGTTGCACCCACGCTTCAAGCGTTTTTTCCTCAATCGTCTTGTCGATCGCCGGCGTTTCGACGTAACTCGTGCCATCCAGCACGAGCGCACCAGATTCGAGTGTGGCAGAACCGACCTCCTTACCATGGAGATTGCCGATGTGATCTTGCAAATCGTCATCGAATTCCCATTGGGCGATCGGCGTGGGCGGCGTCGGCTTCGCCAACACTCCTGCCGACCGCAACTCGAAAATCGCCGCGCGGGCAGAAGCATCGATTCTGCCCAACGACTTGGACAGGAGATCAATTTCGGCATAGAGATTGTCAATGTGCAATTGCTCGTCGGCAGTTCGCTCCGTTCGTTCACCATGATTCACACCAGCAACGGCCGCCGCCAGGCGATAGTATTCAACCTGTCGGATTGGATCGAACTTGTGATCGTGACATCGTGCGCAGTTAGCGGTTAGTGCCAGGAATGTCTGACAAATCGTGCCGACCAGTTCTGCCAACTCATCCTGGCGAGCAAGATTTTTCATTCGCGGACTCTCACCCACGATGGTATTGTGAATGCCGGCAACAAGGAACCCGGCCGCAGCAACGCCCTGGGGACCCGATTTCTTCAAATCACCCACCAATTGCATCCGGACGAATTCGTCGTACGGCAAGTCCTCGTTCAATGCCTGAATGACCCAATCGCGGTAGTACCAGAAATTTCGCCGCGGAGCGTTGCGTTCAAAACCGTTGCTCTCACCATAACGCACGACGTCCAGCCAATGTCGTCCCCATCGCTCGCCGTACCGAGGTGAATCGAGCAGCTTGTTGACGACTTGCAGGTAGGCTTCGTCGGAAGGGTCATTTTCAAATTTGGCGATCTCTTCAGGAGTTGGCGGCAGTCCGATCAAATCGAAGTAGAGTCTCCGAATCAACGAGCGCGAGTCGGCCTGTGATGACGGCCAGAGCCCGGCACTCTGCAATTTCGCCAGGATGAAACCGTCAATGCCGTTTCGAGACCAATTTGCTGCGGGATTCTCTAATGGCGATGGCTGCTGCAAAGGCCGCAGTGACCACCAGTCGTACCCAGCTCGACTGTCAGAGGTGTAGCGAAAACGGTCAATGGACTCCGCGCCCCACTGGGCGCCCGCTGCGATCCACTTTCGCAATGCATCTTTTTCTGCTGCCTTGAGCGGATGCTTGGGGGGCATCTCGTTGGTGGAAACCATCTCCCACAAGCGACTTTGCTCAAGATCGCCGGGGACCAACACTACGCCATTGTCACCGCCACGAAGTGCCGCCTGGTGCCCGGAGAGGTCGAGCCCCGCTTTCGGTTCCGCTCCCGCGTGACACTCCAAGCATTGCGATGCGAGAAGCGGAGCAATCTCCTTTTCGAAATCGACCGAGTCCGCTGCGAGCCCGGACTCCAATACAAGGACCCGGATCGCAATCGCGCAAATAACCGAGTTCTGCAAAGATTGGCTCATTTTCATATCAAGGTTTGAATAACCGTCCCCAATTATCCTTGGCGACAAAACACGTCACATGCAAGACGTCCATTCCTATTGTACCCGGAAGTTCCCCCAGCGCAATGTGCCGGCATGACAGGTGGCCAACGGTGGGCGGGGAATATGGCACGATTCTCCGCGAGCTAACGCCTCGAGGAACTACCGGCCGTGGGGTGCTTCAAGGGGAAACGGGACGCTCAACCGAAAAACGCCTGGAACTCACTGCCCGCTCCACGCAGTTCCTCCCTGGGTACCCCTTGTTTCTGGCGTTGATCACATGTAGTAAAGTAACTGTCGAGGTTCTGCATACCGTTTCTCCCGCGCCGTGCCTCTGACCGGAGCCACCAACCGCGGGAGGAGAAGAAGGAACCCGAAGTGCCAAGTCAGCAGATAACTGCCAAAGTTCCGACGACGTTCCTGGGATACTTGCGATCGATGGGCCCGGGAATCGTCATCGCCCTCGTATGGCTTGGCGCGGGCGACCTGGTAGATTCGGCCGTGGCGGGCGGAAACTATGGCTACACACTCATGTGGGCTCTTGCCCTGGCGCTGTTCGTGCGTTTTACGTTTGTCAGCATCATCGCCAAATATCAACTCTGCAATCAGCATGGAGAAAATGTGCTGGCCGGTATGCGCCGCATTCACCGCTGCGTTCCCTGGTTGGTGGGAATCGCTGGCCTGGTGTTTGCCCACATCTATAACGCGTTCAGTTTGCGTGGCGTGGGTGAATCAATGTCGCAACTGACCGGTTGGGGCAATCCCTTTGTCTGGTCTACATTCTGGGCAGCCGTGGCGGCACTGATCGTGTTTCGGGGAGGCTTTGAGCACATTAAAAAGCTGTTCTATGTCTTTCTGGGATTGTTGAGCATTTCGTTGCTGGGAGTGGCCATCTGGAGCGGTCCCAACCCAGTTGAAATGGCTCGTGGCATGATGCTGTTCGCCATCCCCGAACAGCACGGACCCTATGGCGTGTTTCTTCTTCTTACGTCGCTGATTGGGGCCGTGGGTGGCTCGATTGCCAACCTGCTTTATCCTTACTTTATCGAGCAGAACGGGTGGAAAGGTCCTCGGTTCCGGCGCGTACAATTGTATGACCTGGCCTTCGGCACACTGGTCGTGGTCATACTCAACCTGGCCGTGTGGACGGTTGGGGCGGAGGTACTCAAACCGGGAGGAATCGAAGTCACGGACCTGCAAAGCCTGGCAAATTTGATCACGGTTGTGCTTGGCAAGTGGTGCGGGCCCCTGTTCTACTTAGGTATATTCGCAGCGACGTACAGCACGGTTGTCGGGAACGCCACCGGCTATGGACTCCTGTGTAGCGACGCGGCCCGGTATTGGCGGCGAACCTCCGGGGAGTCGAGTGCCCCGACCGGCCCTGTGAATATCCAACAGTCCACGGTCTATCGATGGGTCGTCGCCTGGTGCCTGATCTCACCACTTGTCTGGTCACTTCCGGGAATGCCGGACTTTGTGACGCTAACGATTGTCGGAAATGCCGTGAGTGTTGTGGTGCTACCTCTGTTATCTGCCGCACTGTGGTACATCACCGCGCGTACGTCTTGCATCGGGGCACAGTATCGCAACCGCTGGTGGGAGAACTGCCTGATGGCCATACTCTTCGCACTGTCCGTGTGGAGTACTTACCTGTTTATCGAAAGATTCGTAACATGGATTTTTCCGATGATCACGTAGTTGGTCACCTGCGGCGGCACCCACAGCCAACCAGGGAGGCGAAGCCAAAGAGAGCCAAGACGATGCATGACGGTTCAGGGACTATGTCGGGAATCGTGGCGATCCACGCCTCACTGTCACCCGTCGGATTAACTCCATAGCCGACGAACGTGTGGCCATCCGCCGAAACCCCAGTTGCGCTAGCCAAGCGCCAGTTTGTTACCGATGTCACACCGCCTGCGATTAACAGGTCACGCAGATTCTGCATCCCGGTGCCACTGGTCCAGAGAAAGGCTTCCAACAAACTCGAGGCCGACTGGCTGTCACCCACGACCACCGAACCGTCGGCCGAAACGGCATGTGCCTGACTCTCAAAAATTCCCCCTGGCAGGTCACCCAGGCCGACCATCCCGCCGCCGCTGGTCCAGCGAAAAGCCTCTTTACCCGAGGCCGAACGGCCGAGACCCACGACCACCGAACCGTCGGCTGAGACGTCCCAAGCAAAGCTCGCATCACCTCCCCCCGGCAGGTCACCCAGCCCGACCATCCCGCCGCCACTGGTCCAGCGAAAGGCTTCCGAACCCGAAGACGACGCACCGTAACCTACGACCACTGCACCGTCGGACGAGACGCCATGTGCATAGCTGTAATAATCTCCCCCCGGCAGTTCACCCAGGCCAACCATCCCGCCACCGCTGGTCCAGCGAAAGACCTCATAACCCAAAGCCGACTGGCTCCGACCCACGACTACCGAACCGTCGGCCGAAACGTCACGTGCAAAGCTCGAATACCCTCCCCCTGGCAGGTCACCCAGGTCGACCAACCCGGTGCCACTTGTCCAACGAAAAGCCTCAGCACCCGAGGTAGAGAAACTCCGACCGACAACCACTAAACCGTTAGCCGAAACGCCATATGCCGGGCTGTCAAAGTTTCCCCCCGGCAGGTCACCCAGGCCAACCATCCCACCGCCGCTGGTCCAGCGAAAGCCTTCATTACCCGAGGCCGACCGGCTGCGACCCACGGCGACCGAACCGTCGGCCGAGACGTCATGTGCCCAACTGCCAAACGTTCCCCCCGGCAGGTCGCCCAGGGGCGTAAAACTAAACGAGCTGCCGTCCGCTTGGGGTGCGAGGTTCAACAAAAATACCCCGCACAGGGCCAACCACAGAAGTTGCCCGCCAAATTTCGAGGCAAAGTGTCGCCGAACAGTTGCTGCGTTACGGTGGAGCGGTAGTAAGTGGTCAGTTTGTCGTGTAGTCATGTGATTTTCTCCTGCCAGGTTTTATGGGGTGCTAAATTTGTTGGATGATGAAAGGGTTGGTCACGATTGGCTTGATCGCCTGCTGTGTCGTCACCCGCCGCCAACCAGGGAAGCGAAGCCGACAAGCACCAGAATGATGTGTGACATTGCAAGGATCGTGGCACTCCACGCCTCGGTGTTACCACTCGGTTTAATGCCGCTGCCGACGAAGGTACAGCCATTCGCCGACGCACCGGTTGCTGCCGTTGGTGTCTCACCAGGTGGGTAACTCAGCATCGAAGCGGTTATTCCGACAGAATGACCAAAATGCGAGGCCACCCTTTTCACCAAGCCACGGGGGCACACGACGAACTCACCGCAAACCCTGCGTTCAGGGGGAGGTATCCCCCTCTACGAGAGGGCATCTTTGTGATAGAGTGCGGCACTTGTGGAATCTGGCCGTGGCCGAGTTTTTTCAGAAAACTTGGTTCGATTTGGCACGGCAGCAGGGCATTTGTCGTGCGGAAATTGGTGGCTTCCAACCTTTTTGCCATCCCTGCATGTCGCCTTTCTGCAGAATATTGCGGGTCTGGTTAGAGGAGCTTGCCTCGCTGTAATCTTGACCCATATTTCAAGACACCGATCGATTCATTTGACGTTCTTAAACGGTGAAAATCGTGACGAACTCACGGCAGCCTAAAAACGGGTAAAACCGTATCTGTGCTGATAAATCGCAGAACCAGATTCTCTAGAAACGCGTCCCGTGCGCCCCTCAAAAAACAGGAAATCCGTCATTAAATCACAAAATATTTTGGCCTATGCTTGCCTGCTGATTGCGATGCTGATCGTGTCCGGAAATTTCATATTCGGAAATCGCGCCGTGCAGGAGATTCCAGCTTTTACTTTGGTCTTCTGGCGAACTTCGATTGGGGCTCTTTTTCTGTTGCCGCTCGCGTTGTTGAGTCGGGGGCACATCATCGAGTTTATCAAGCAGAACAAGCTGAAAACATTTGCGTTGGTGCTTAGCGGACTGGTACTTCGACCCTGGTTCGTCTACATGGCTTTAAATTCTCCTAAATTGACCGACATCAGCGTCGGTGTCCTGGCGGTTCCACTCATGACGATCATCTTCTCGGTGTTCCTTCTCAATGAGCGACTTTCGTACCTACAAATCCTGGGACTCATCCTCGCCTTCTTCGGATCAGCCATCTTTGCATTCCATGGCGACCTGGAACACTTGCGCAACTTCGACCCCCATATCGAGTTTCTATGGATTCTTGTTGCTTCCACGTTTGGAAGCCTTTACCTGGTTCTGCTGAAACGTTGGGATGTACACCCCTCGCCGAGTGAAGGGTTGTTCGGGCTCCTTTTGGTGGCAACTATCATTCTTTTGCCAGGCTTTATTCATCACGCGATGACGGATTTGCATCCACTGGAATATTCGCGCGGGCTTTGGGGTTCGGTTCTCTTCGTAGGGATTGGGATGGGCGGACTGTATCTCTTCCTCATGGGATATGTAATCAGCAGGATTGGTGCCACGACCGCGTCGCTGTTCACACTGATAATCCCGGCGCTGGTAGCCGTGGAGTCCGTGCTATTTCTCAACTCTTCGTTGCATATTTATCAGGCTGTGGGTGGCCTGTTGGTTGCCACTGGGGTATTGTTTGTCCTGAATTTCCGCCCACTACCCGCTACCGAATCACCCGCTACCGAATCACCCGCTACTGAAGCAGCAATCGAAGCCACCACCGAGTGACCAGCCGAGAGGCCATGCGGTCTTGCGGTAAAGAAGCCAGCGGGAAAGGTGGCGTAGAGGTTGCGCCTCGTTTCTCGACAATCCCGCTGGGGGATATTTCCAGAGACCGAGTATTTTCAGACCAGGGTGACCCAAAGTTGGTTGGGTGTAAAAAACCTGCGAGGCAACCACGATATACGGCAAGGAGGAGATCAGGATACATTCAATAAAAACAAACCTCTTGACGCGACCGATGGCCTGTTCTGGAGAATAACTTTTATCCATAGATCCATCGAACGACTTAATAACCCGGGCCTGGTCGACCCCGGTTTCAAGTTCATCGAAGAAAAAAACTGTGCCTCTGTCCTTGGATGGCAAGAGCATTTTTGTAGATACCTCGAAAATCGATCCCATCAAGCCGGCCGTTGAGTGGGATGGTGAGGTGGAATGGAGATATCAAGAAAATATCAGGAAGTGTGAAGCCGCTTACATGACTGGAAGCGGGTATGTGGACCTGGCGATTGCCGACATGCTAAATTATTTTCATCCTATACGACCGTTCCAGATTTCCGAGCCGGGGGTCCTTTCCAAACGCCAAAACGTCCATGCGAATCATAAAATCGTCTGCAGCTATTCTGACTTGGGTCAGCACGTTCCATCAGGCTGATCTCACTCGGTTTTTTTAACCAGGTTATTGTCACGACTGTTTTGGTCAACGAGAATGTGGAAGCTCTACTGTGCATCATTCATAGAGAATCCGCCTACTATGGCGCGACTAAAAGTTCGGTCAAAATCACAAAAATAAAAAGCTGGCTTCTTGAGCAGGGGGTTCCAAGATAGCAATCAGAAAACTTGTGTGGACCTATTGGTGTCCCAATCAATAACCAGACTCTCAAAGAACTTGCCGTGAGTGTGACCGCAGAAATTATCCACGGCAAAAATGAAATTCAATGGCCCCATCAAAATATTTTGTCTTATGACGGATAATTGATACCCATGAACCTGGAAGGCTACCCATGAACTTAGCTGGTGTGAAAAGATATCTACTACCGGATTCTGAGGAGGAACTCGTTCCCTGGGAATCCGGGCATTCCTATGTAGCAGGTGGCACCTGGCTCTATTCAGAGCCTCAGCCTGACGTCGATACCATGGTCGACCTGATGTCGCTTAACTGGGATCCCGTTCAAATCACCGACAATGGTCTTGAAATTGCTTCCACCTGCACCATTCGAAAATTGATTGATCTTGATTGTCCCAAAGAATGGCGTGCATCTTCGTTAATTAAACGATGCGCCGAAGCCTTATCGGCCTCCTTTAAGATATTTAATGCCGCTACCGTGGGTGGCAATATCTGCATGTCGCTACCGGCAGGGGCCATGATAAGTTTTGCCACGGCTCTACATGCAAATTATTCCATCATTTCCCAGGATAAAAACGATCATCAGATACCGGCCATGAAATTTCATATCGGCAATCAAAAAAACGTGCTGAAGCCTGGTGAAATCTTAAGAAACATTCAAATCGAAAAAAGCTGGTTACAAAGGGAGGCGTTGATTGAATACCGTGCCCTGACTCCCATTGGTCGCTCCGCGGCTCTCATCATTGCCACAAAAGACCCGGAGTCAAAATCCGTTGAATTCACCATCACTGCATCGGTGGTGCGACCCTATCAAATCGCCTTTGATGACGTTCCCACCAAGGAACAACTGTCCGATGCCATTCAATCAACGATTCCTCAAGAGACCTATTTTGATGATCAGCACGGAGATGTTTTTTATCGTCAAGAGATGACGTACTACCTCAGCGAAGTATTACGGAAGAAGTTAACGAGCAATGCCTAAAATTAAACTTAACATTAACGGCGAGGATATTAATACAGAATTGGAACCAGGAGGGTGCCTGCGGGCATTACTCCATGACCTGGGTTATTTTGACGTCCGTCGAGGTTGTGACCAAGGAGATTGTGGTGCATGCACTGTCTGGTTAGACGGCGAACCGGTGCACAGCTGCCTGGTACCTGCACCTCGTTGCCATAAAAAATCTATTACGACGCTCTCTGGGCTGGCAAAAGACGGGAAGTTATCACCCATGCAGGAGGCTTTTGCCCAAGCCCAGGGGTTTCAATGTGGCTTTTGTACCTCTGGCATGCTGATGACCTTGAGTTCCTTAAAGGATGGAGACTTTGATGATTTGCCTCAGAAACTGAAAGGAAACCTTTGTCGTTGCACGGGGTACCGTTCTATTAGCGATGCCTGTCATAAGATATCCAGAATTAATTTAAACGGGGAAAAAGAAACTGGAGTCGGTGCCTCCCAACCCCATCGGGATACGCAAGGTATTATCACAGGGCAAACCCGTTATGCCGGGGATTACCACCCCAAAAATTTATTGCATCTACGAGTACTGCGATCTCCCATTGCCCATGGGTTCATTAAAAGTATTAAAACAGAAAAAGCCAAAGCAGTTCCTGGGGTACACACGGTCTTGACTTGGGAAGATTCTCCTCCGCGTAAATTTTCAACGGCCTGTCACGAAGACTCCAGAGTCGATGCCGATGACACCTTAGTCCTGGATAGAACTCTTCGATTTGTGGGTCAGCGAGTGGCTGCGGTGGTCGCAGCAACCGACAGCCAGGCTCAGGTGGCTTGTCGCTTAATTGAGGTTGAATACGACAAATTACCAGCGGTTTTTGATCCGGAAGAGGCCCTCAAACCAGGTGCACCCCTCGTCCACAATGAATCGATTGGATCCGTCCTGCTTCGCCCCAAGGGAAATCTAATTTTGTCCTTAGAAGGTGGCGTCGGAGACATCGATAAGGGATTTGAAGAGGCCGATCTCATTCACGAATCCTTGATGGAAACTTCCCGAGTTCAACACGCCCATCTTGAACCTCACTGCTCGATTGCCTGGGTGAATGATGATGGGAAAATCTCCGTCCGCACCAGTACTCAAGCACCTTATATAGCCCGCGAAAAAATCGCTTATATCTTTGGACTACCGATTCCACAGGTCAATTTATTTAAAGAGCATGTTGGCGGAGGCTTTGGCGCCAAGCAAGAAGTCCTCACAGAAGATCTGGCAGTTTTAGCCACCTTGAAGACAAAACAACCTGTGAAGTTTGACTTCACTCGAGAAGAAGAGTTTATCGCAGCCGTTTATCGTCACCCGGCAAAAATCAAAATGAAGACCGGGCATAAAAGGGATGGAACCTTAACGGCGATGAGCTTGGATTTTCTTTATAATACGGGAGCCTACGCCAATCATTCCGGCGAAACCTTACTCTCCGCTTCCAGTGAACCTTTTTCCATATATCGTTGCAGGAATAAAAAGGTAGTAGCCAAGTCTGTTTATACCAATAATGTTCCCTCCGGGGCTTTTCGAGGGTATGGAGCTACGCAGGTTTTTCATGCCCTGGAATGTCATCTGGATGAAGTCTCTGAATTGTTGAGTATGGATCCCCTGGAGTTGCGGCGCAGGAACGCAATTAAACCCGGGGATCCATTAACCGCTTTTGAAGAAGACCACGGCAAATATGAATATGGCAGTTATGGATTCATGGAATGTATCGATGCCGTCGAAAAGGAAATTCAAAAGACTCAAGAAAATGACCATCCTTACTCTGAAGAGGATGGTTGGCGAATTGGGACTGGTGTTTCCATAGCCGCGCAAAAATGCAGTCCGCCCACCCAACATCGTTCCACGGCAAAAATAAGATTATCGCCAGAGGGTGATTATCACTACTACACCGGGGCCGCCGATTGCGGCAATAGTTCCGACACCACCCTGACTCAAATTGTTGCGGAAAACCTGAATACCACCACCGACAAAATTAATTTACATGCTGGCAATACTGCTGACGAGGTATGGGACACGGGGACTTTTGCCGGCACCACAATGTTCATTGGTGGAGGAGCTGCTGTCCGGGCTGCCAAGGCATTAAAAGAAAGGCTGTTGCGGGAAGCCTCCGAGCTCAGCAATTGTGAAACGGAGCAATGCCAACTCAAAGGCGACCAGGTCATATGTGGCTCCCAGCAACATACTCTGAAAGAGATTTATGACTACGCTCATTCTCAGGGCAGAGAATTGCAAGTGGTTAGGGTTCACCAACCCGATCCCAGTAGTATTGCCTATGCAGCGCACGGAGCCCGGGTGGCGGTGAACACGTTCGATGGCCATATCCGTGTTCTGGATTTTATCGAAGCCTCGGATGTAGGTGTCCGCGTGAATCCAATGATTTGCCAAGGACAACAAGAGGGTGCCATTATGCAAGGGATCGGCTGGATATTGAATGAGCGTGTGCTGATTAATGAACATGGTGCCGTAGAAAATGCTGCTTTAAGACATTATCGCTTACCAGCCATGGCGGATTCTCCGAATATAAAAACCATTTTTATTGATACCGAGGATCAATTCAGTCTCGTCGGTGCAAAAGCGCTCGGTGAATTAGGGATCCACGGCGTTGCTCCGGCCATAGCCAATGCGGTGGCCCGGGCGACCGGGGTTCGTTATCGACAAATGCCTTTGATGCCTCATACCGTTTTAAAAGGACTGCGCAAAAAACAATGAAGTTTACCGGTTTATTGTTAGCCGCTGGGCGTTCTCGAAGGATGGGACAAACCAAGCAACTCTTACCCTGGCCTTATCCCGATGGGGACAGCACCTTACTCGCAACTTCTTTTGATTTACTGGAAAAAGCATGTCGTGAAATGGTCGTTGTGATGGGTCACGATGCGGACCTTATTCAACAGGCGCTTGGAACCAGGCAATATACTTCGGTCATCAGCGACCCGGACGCAGAAATGAGTCATTCCTTTCAACTTGGCTTGGATACTGTTATTCAGCGAAATAATGCCGACAGGATACTCCTCTATCCAGGAGACCATCCCTTTGTAACTCACCATACCCTGTCATCATTAATTGAAAATTCCAGGAACGACCCAGAGCATATCATCATCCCCCGTTATCACCACAAAGGAGGTCATCCAACCGCCATTCCCAATGGTTTGTTTAAAGAATTATCCGAGGCCGATTTATCAGGTGGCCTCAACCGATGGTTTAGAAAAAACTCTGACCGGATAAAGTATCTAGACGTGACCGATCCAACCGTTATTCAAGATATTGATTCACCGCGTGACCTAGACTAAAAATTTCCGCATTCTTGATCGGTCTAACAATTGCATTTGCAGGGAAAACAACATGGCAACAGTAAAAACAAAAATGGCCGTCTTGACCGTGCTTGCCTTTGGCTGGACGAGCGGCGGGGCAATGTCCACATTTTCAGACGACAAACTACCTAATTATCTGCACACGGTGTCGCCGCCGACACTGCAAGCGGCCAGTCCACAGGCGGTGGCTGAAAGCAATGTCCTCGTTCTCGACAAGGCAATGATGCCGATCTATGACAACGCTTTGCAGAAGTTCAAGGCAAACCTGCTCAGTGAACGGCCGGTCCTCCTGGCGCGTTTTACCGGTGCTGGCGGGCAGATGATTCTTTACCGACCAGGACAAGAGCCGATCACGGCTCCTCCACCCCCCATCGAATATCAACTCGCGAAGTCATGCGGTCATAGCGCAATGGCCATGTATGAACTGACTGCGCCGTACTTGAGTGCCCCGTCGGATAAATCCTGGCAGGCACCGATGCGTGCGTTTCTCAGCCGGAACAAGTCGGCCCTAAACACGCTCAATGACTTGAAAATCGATGCGGACAAACTCGCTACTCTCGAAGCCGTCCTGACCAACAACGTGTCCTTCATGGAAGCGTGTTTGAAATACGACACGTTTACCTATGAGGATCTTGAGGGGTTTGCGCATCGCTTCAAGCCACTGGCCACGAAGGTCATCTGGATCGCCGCGGAAGCGCAGGTGTCGCACTGGATGACAGTACTCGACGCGTGGAAAAAGTTGCTCGGCGAGGATTGGGACAAACTCTATGCCGTGGCGAACACGATTTACGTGACCCGTCAAAACGATATCCTCTTCAGCGTCCTTGTTCAGTACATGGGTAAGGACGCAATCCACAAAAGACTCCTGCTGCTCGAATCTTGCACTTTTGTTACCACGAAGGAAACAATGCTTGATTTGTTGACACGCATCCTCTCCGACCGGGTGCTCGGCAAGGTCTACTTTGGCAACTACTATCTCATGGATTACGAACTGCTTGGCGAAGGAGCGCGCCGGGCAATTGAAGAGCAGTGCAAACAACGGAATATGTCGCCGGTTCTGCCGCCGCTGGTTCCCTTCAACTCGACAGAATGGCCATGGCGAATAGATCCGAAAAGCGGTACCGGACCCGCGACGCTCGAACAGACCATGTAAAAATCCATGTCGTTAAAGAGAACGACGGATGGATGCGTAAGGCCGCTGGGGGACATTTCCAGAGACCCAATAATTTCAAGTCCCGGAATGCCCGCTCTCCTCAGAATGTTGCCGATCTGGTTTATTGGTTTATCTGGCTGAGGGCCGGGATCAATAGTCGAAGGGGAAGGATTTCATCTGCCGGCCGCTCAGGAACTGCCCCAGATTCAACAGTGTCCTGGCATGGGGACGGGCGGGCGTGGTGTGGTCGACGAAGTCCTGACTTTGAATGTCTTTCTTGAACCGCGCATACCATTCTTCTATTTCAGCATTGCGCTGGATTTTCGTTTCGGACTGGAACGGGGGAATGTCGTTGACGCCGGCATGTGCAGCCAGCGCATGCAAAAAGGGGTTCGGGTCGGCGGTCAGCTCCTCATAGACAAAGGCCTTGTGCTCCAGATCTTGCACTGACAGGTAACTTTCCCAGTAATTGTAGGACCTTTCAATCATGAAATAGGTCCGGCAGATCTGGGAGAAATCATATTTGACCTTCGCCTTGTTGTTGTTCTGTATGGCCATCTTGTCAGACCAGGCCTTGGACTGAAGCCCCTTGGCGAAAGAAATGGCCTGCCGCAACCGGTCTTGCCGCGTGAGGGTAACCAGAAGCAAGTCATGGTCTACAGCGAGGTGGTTGATAAAATCAAAGCCAAACTGGAGCTGGAACCAGTGCAGGTGCCGCGGAAAAATTTTCACGTAGAACACACCGTTGTCGGTACTGGCACGTTCCAGGACTGTGCGGGTATAGTCCTCGCCACTGATCTGCTTGGCGTTCACACCCAGAACGCCCGGGGACAGCTATTCGCCCGATTTGCCAAGGACACCAGTACGGCGAGCCGCCTTGCTCAGCCAACTCGAGCCAGAGCGAGCTTCAGTCAATAGTAGCAAACCCTTCATGGCGAGGTCTCCTGTTGGAAATCGTCTGATCAGTGACCGTTGTGTCGACGCCCCGTACCAATGGCACAACAGATTTTTTTATGTGTACGCCCTGGGGTCGTTACCGTACAGCACCTCCGAAAGTCGTTTTACAGGCGCGATCGTAGTACAGACACAGTGCGCTGGGTGCACGCTCGTTGATTTGGATAATAGCGGACAGTGATAATGGCAGGCAATCGTACAGCGAAACGATGGGACGAATTAGCGTCACCGGTGATCGGTCTCCAACCGGTTACTCGGTCCGGGACGAGGGAATATATAACTCGGCATGCGGGATGAGTTCAACGTCAAATTGCCGGGCTGCTATCTCGGTCTGCACGATGGCAAGATTTGTCGACGCCGCCGTGACCGAAGTGAGGATGGTATTTGCCGGTATTTGCAGGTATCGAACATTTTCCAGCCCCCAAATGGTGCCTGCCTGGTTTATTCGCTTATCTGGCTGAGGGCCGGGATCAATAGTCGAACGGGATGCTTTTCATCTGCCGGCCGCTCAAGAATTTCCCCAGATTCCCCAGCGTCCTGGAATAGGCACGGGTAGACGTGGTGGTGTAGTCGAGGAAGTCCTGACTTCGAATGTCTTTCTTGAACCGCGCATACCATTCTTCCGTTTCGGCATTGCGCTGGATTTTCGTTTCCGACTGGAACGGGAGAATGTCGTTGACGCCGGCATGTGTGGCTAGCACCTGCAAAAAGGGGTTCGGGTCGGCAGTCAGCTCTTCGTAGACAAAGGCCTTGTGCTCCAGACCTTGCACCGACAGATAGGTTTCCCAGTAATTGTAGGACCTTTCAATCATGAAATAGGTCCGGCAGACCTGGGCGAAATTATATTTGACCTTCGCCTTGTTGTTGTTCTGTATGGCCATCCTGTCGGACCAGGCCTTGGACTGAAGCCCCTTGGCGAAAGAAATGGCCTGCCGCAACCGGTCCTGCCGTGTGAGGGTAACCAGAAGCAAGTCATGGTCTACAGCGAGTTGGTTGATAAAGTCAAAGCCAAACTGGAGCTGGAACCAGTGCAGGTGCCGCGGAAAAATTTTCACGTAGAAAACACCGTTGTCGGTACTGGCACGTTCCAGGACTGTGCGGGTATAGTCCTCGCCATTGACCTGCTTGGCGTTCACACCCAGAACGCCGGGGGACAGCCATTCGCCCGATTTGCCAAGGACACCAGTACGGCGAGCCGCATTGCCCAGCCAGTTCGAGCCAGAGCGAGCTTCAGTCAATATTAGCAAACCCTTCATGGCATCCTCTCCTGTTCGAAATCATCTGATCAGTGGCCGTTGTATCGACGCCCCGTACCAATGGCACCACGGATTTTTTTATGCGTACGCCCTGGGGTCGTTACCGTGCAGCACCTCCGAAAGTCGGTTTACAGGATGCGATCGTAGTACAGACACAGTGCGCTGGGTACACGCTCGTCGATTTGGATAAGAGCGGGCAGTGATAATGGCAGGTAATCGTATCGCCAAACGATGGGGCGGCTTGGTTGTAACACCACCGGTGATCGGTCTCCAACCGGTTACTCGGTCAGGGACGAGGGAATATATAACTCGGTATGCGGCATGAATTCAACGTCAAATTGCCGAGCTGTTATCTCGGTCTGCACAACGGCAAGATTTGTCGACGCCGCCGTGACCGAAGCGAGGATGGTATTTGCCGGTATTTGCCGACACCCAGCATTTTCCAGCCCCAGAATGTTGCCTGTCTGCTTTATGGTCCCTTGCTGACGAAACCTCAAAATTGAAGAGGTCCTGCCCCCCCTTTTTCGCATCCTTATGTCTGCCAGAAAGTTGATTTTTCCGGGGGCTGGTAACCGATGTCCAGGTGTGGTGTGGGAAGCCGTTTCCCATAGGTTAACGACTGCACGCACGCTTCCAGCAAACCGGTAGTCAGCAGTGTACGTTCCACCGGATAAGGGGTCTGTTTGCGCAGAAACGTCTCTTCGACCTTGGACATCAGCGCTGCCGAATAGACCACATTGGGATTGGGGGGCAGATAGAACAAGGTGGATAGCGGCTTGGATTCGCCCTGAATTTTGGCTGCAAACGTAAAGTCATTAACCAAGCCATTCACCAGTATCATCGTCCCCTTCACTCCGTCGTTGTATTGGAAACGGTACACCACCGGTTCCTTGACCCACTGCTTCTGTTGAGCGGTGGTTGGAAAGCGGTGGCTGTACGACTCACCCTGGGCCAGGGTCTGACTTCGGCAGAGACATTCATTAAACAACTCACTGCTCCAGCCCCCCTTGTCCCAAGAGCCCCTGGCCATTGCCTCCCAGGCTTGATCGCCGCGCATCGCATGCACCCATTGCACTCCGGTCTCGCCACCGGCGCGACGCTCGGCCATACACTGTATCGTCTCCAAGGCGTGGAAGTCGGAGCTATCCACTCCTCCCGGGGAGACACACATCACTTCATCAAGCTCTGACCCCAGCGGCAAATCGATCGACGGCATCCGCCAGGTAACCGGCAGCGAGGATCCCGCCAGAAAAGCAAAGTTCAGGTCCCGGGAAATCTTTACCATTTCCTTAGCCCAGGACCATTTCCACGACAAGTGTTTGTCATTGAACACTGGTACGCTCCTGCTGCTGTCTCGGAAGACATCCGTCACCTGTTTGAAGAACTGGTATCGAGGGTAGAGTCGCTGGCCGAATTCGTTTTTCGGGTAATTGCCATGTTCGCCGATGATCAACACTGCATCGACGGCGAGCTCCTTGCCGCCACCGCAGATCGCCTCTGCAATCGTCGGATAAATCGTAAACCCAAACTCCTTGGAACGGGCACGGCTTAAGTCGTTGTCGGGAAACTGATCAACATAAACCGACACCACTTCAAATGGAGGATGGTGCCAGGTTCCATTGATGGGATAACCGGCCAGGAACCGTTCTCCCATATGCCAGGCGTGCGATCGATAACGCCACTCGGTCGTCACAATCGCCATCTTTCTTCGAGGTTGCGCCTGGGCAAATGCGTCGGGACTGGCCAGAGCCAGAGCACCCATCGTTCCCAAAAAACTTCGTCTGTCGATCATCTAGTCGTTCTCCTGGATTCGCGAAAGATTATTTTCCACAAAGGGTCGCTTGCAAATAGTCCATCCGACATGCGCATATTCTACAATAAAGTCACTGGTTGACTGAGGCCTCGCCTGGGTGACCGTCCCGACAAGTGGCCCTTTCGCCACCAAGACTGCGGGAACCGTTGCCTGGACGATTGCATCATGAACCGTCAACACCATGAACCGTCAACCCCATGAACCGTCAACACTGCGGGTGGACGGCTAACCCTGTCATCGTGTGCTCGTTGGGGAACACTTGTCGTGCAATTCAACAGTTATCCCTCGATCTGGTTGCTCACTTTGCGTTGACCAAGGGGTAAAACGAGGCGGTTTTGGACAAAGCACCCGTCTGAAAGCATAAATCAGGCAGGGGGAATTTCGGGGATTCAAGAATATGGGGGGTCGGCAACGCTACCGGAAACGCTCTTCATGTTCCACCGTGATCGACACCGCGTTATTTCACCACCTCAAGGGCAGATGTCGAGTCCGTGGGACCCGCCATATAAAAATGGAAGAAGACCAACCCTAAGATACCACTGGTGACCATGAGTAATCCACAAAAGAATTCCCCAAGATGACTGCTCAAAAAGTCTGTGGCCAAATAAGAGTCTGATGGGTCGGAGGGATTGTATCGAGTCACGACCACGGTCGATTGTTTAAGACGTTCGTAAAGCTGGCGGTGACTTGCACGCAGACTGGAAAAAGCATAGTTGGGATGGATTTTGTCATTTTTGTATTTATTGCCGAAGACGGTGTACTCGTATTCAACGAGTACTTCGTAGTTAGTTTTGTCAGGATTACGTAGAATCTTGAACTCGCACTCAGTGATGGTTGCTTCGGCCTTGGGCCAATCAGCGGCCACACCTGCCGTCGAAAAACCGGCAATTGTTCTAATTAAGAAATACGTGCCCCCAAGAATGAACAGGAGGCAAAACGGATAAATCACCCAAAGTATGACGTGTTTTCCTGAATTACGCGAAACGACGGTACGACTGTTTTTTTCCAGCACCACGTTCGAGAGGGGTGGGCGGTGTGTCACTTAACCACCTCCAGTGCAGTGGCATAGTCTGAATTACCGATGTGTAAACAATAGGTACCCAAAAAAAAGCAGATGCTAAAGACGAGCATGTACAGCCCAACAAATAAATCTGTACGATGATCATAGAAAGATCCTGCCACTAAATAAGACTCGGAAGGGTCTGACGGATTGTACCGAGCCATGACCACCGTCGACCGCTTGAGACAATCGTAAATCTGGGGATGCTTGGCAACCCACCACAAAGAATTCATTGTGGGGTGAATTTTGTCACTCTCGTATTTGTGGTCGAAGACCTTGTACTCGTATTTAACAAGTACTTTGGGCAAGGCACCGTTCAAGTGCTCTTCGTGCTTGACTTCGCACTCGGTGATCGTTGCTTCGGTCTTGGGCCAGTCGACCATCGATCGAACTTTCAAGACGCGTCGAAGGTTTCGGATTGAGAAATACCCGCCGATGCTAATGAACAGGAAAGACAGCAGGCAATATACTAAAAAGAAATCCACGTCGGGGCCACTAACGCTTTGTTTGTTTAATGGGATTAAATCCGACAACAAGTCATCCACCTAGATCATATCGTTTCCCTTCCCGCATCTCCCAAGGGTTGATTTTTCCGCGTCTTGGGCGACTCCCGCTTGTGGGTTGAACGTTTACTGGTATCAATTCTAACCCGTTGCTTGACGAATCGACAGCAGGCACACCTGGTGACTTTAGCAGGTCATCGACTGTGGCAATTTCTCTCGAAGCCGAAATCCAGGTCGTAACCCCGGGAGTTCGTGGGTCTTCCCACTCGCGATTCCAAGCCGGTTGGGCAAGATGTGAGGTTAGTCTGGAGAAGCCAGGCACAGGACCCACGCCGGTAGTTTACCGGTTTCGTACGTGGAAAATTTTTCGAGGTTGCCACTGTCCTGGTCGATGCGATAAGCAAAAAGGGTCGAGGTATCGGTGCCTGCCGAATAGACGAACCTGCCGGATCGATCAATGCAGAATGACCGCGGTTGATTCGGGGTCGGAAAATATCCGACAAGGGCCGGTTCCCCGGTTTTCGGGTCCAGCGCAAAGCCCGCCAGCGTATCTTGCTTCTGTTCGCCCGTACGACTTTCTGTTTGGTCACGGTTGGAGACGTAGGCAAACCGGCCATTCGGGGTCATCTGGATATCTGCTGCATACATTTCGCCGCTCGAATCAGGGGGCAGGCTCGACAACGTTTTTCCTCGCTGCAGCGTACCGGTGTGGGGGTCGAATTTCCACGCCGTGATTCCCCCACCAAATTCGTTCGAAGTGTAAGCAATGTCCAGCCTGGGGTGATGGACGTAGTGGCGTGGATCGTTATATTTATGGCCTTTTTCTGGCCCTTCCACAAAAGGCGGGGTGTTGGGAGTCAAGGTTCCCTGTTTTTTGTCAAAATGAAACTGGTACACCCTATTGGGTGTTACGTGGGGGACAAAAGCAAACCTGCCCGAAGGATCCAGCGCAATACAGTGTGCGGTTCTCGTGGTTTTCTTGTGGTCGACCACCTCGTCGGTACAGAGGCCATTGACAATTCGCATTACGGTAACATCACCCGCCCCATAATCCGCTGACAGCAAAAATTGCCCGTCGTTGTCCGTGGAAAGGTAACAAGAGGATCCGTTGGTCTTCGCTTTTCCAAGCACCGACAAACAACCATCGCGGGATCGTTTCAACGTGACCATGTACGATTGGCCACGTTCATCAACTCCCGCATAAATTATCGACTCATCTGGTGAAGTTGTCATTACGCCCGGCTGGCCCGAAAGCACGGTTTTACACTTAAGTGTAAGCTCTCCCGTTTTCGGATTTATCGCGTAAGCGAAGATCGCATTGTCCCGCATAGCTGCTACATAGAGCAGTTGATCACCTTGGGCTGGAGCAACCAATGTCACCGTGCAGGCTAACAGTGCAATGGTGCCGAATCGTATACTCATTTGGACAATCTTTCCTGTTGAATTTGGGGTCCGGGCCGCATGGTTCACGGATGGAGGGCCGTGCGGCAAAACCAAATTATACGCCTTTAATCGCACCGAAGGCAGCAAAGCATGAATTCTTATGTAGTAGCTCAACGTGCGAAAAACCGACCTGGTGCAACAAATTGAGTTGGTAGGTTACCGGACGGGGTGAATCTTCCTCGTCGATGTGAGCAAACACTTTGTCGCGATAGCTCGCCCCGCCCAGTGACGTCAGGTACCCGTCGTATCGATCCCACATCATGTCATGAACCGCATCAGTTTCATGCGATACCAAATCGGTAATCCATACACTTCCGCCGGGCGTTAGAATTCTGAACAGTTTTGTGAATGCCACAAGCCAGTCTGAGTCGTCGCGAAGATGATGTAGTACTGCTGCCGCCAGAATTACATCGTAAGTGACTGGCTGAAGCTCGGCATTCCGAAAATCAGCAACAACCGGAGTCACACCACCACCGTTACACTCGGAGACTCGCTTAACGGCGTGCGACAACATCGGCTGGCTGAGATCCAGAAGATCAACATCAAAATCGTGGTCAACAACGTGCCTCAGCTTGATGGTGTTGTTCCCCGCTCCACAACCAATGTCCAACACGCGTCGAATGGGCGAGGTTAATGCGACTGCAGCCTTGGTTATCAACTCCATCGCTAATGGTGCATCAATTATATCGGTCTGACCAGTCTCCAGCTGGGAAAAACGTTCGACGTCGCTGTCGAAGTGGTCGCGTATTTCGTCGACTGTTGACTTCTTATCAAGGGGTGTGCTCATGCGACCTTGGTGTGTAACAGAGGGTATTCAGGTCGCCACATCGTGCGACCTCGAACAACAATGTACAGCACTTGATTCTAATAGATATGGGCAGGTCTGCTCTCTGGACGACAATCTGTCGCAAAGTACCCAGCGCAAGCAGGTTAAACGTTGGGGTGTGGTCGAAACGACACGTGAATGATCAACAAAGTTCGCCGGCAAGGAAAATGATGCCAAACTACCAGCGCACAAAACACGCGAAAGGGAACATTCATCTTCACCCGATACGATACTACGCGAGGTTGAGTGTACCCCTCGGTGCTGTTCACTTGGACTGGGGCCGTGCCCACGAGTTTTTGAAAAACTATTTATGGAAGTGTGCCAACCAGCGGGAGTTGATTACGTACGGCAACGACCCAAGAGCAGGCTCACCAGCCCAAGCAGTGCAAGCAGCGTGGTCGAAGGCTCGGGAACCTCCGAGTCGAGGGTAGTCTCCCACTTTATGAAAGCAGTGCCGACGTCGTACACGCCGAGTGTCGTGCCGTCCATGCCAGGTTGAGCCTTGAAGTCGGTGAGAAACTGCTGAAAGAGCGGGGTGTTCCAAACCGTGCCGCCGGGACCGTCTACGCCGAAAAACTTTGTGCCGTCAATATCCTCATAGGAAAACATGACCACGACGCCAGGTGTTGTAAGGGCACCCGGGTCGGCCACGTAATTGGCAGCGAGCGTCCCGGCAATCGATGATGCAAGACTTTGGGCGCTCGCGGTAGAGGGGGTGGCAAATCCGGTCGGGTCGCCATGGTCAAAGTTGTACGCCTGGATCGTCAGCAGGTCGACATCGAGGTCGGCAAAGTCACTTGCCTGCTTATACGACCCGGTGGTGGCAATCTTTGCCGAGGTGAGCCCCTTCGACCCGAGATAACTTCCGATCGTACCGGAGTGCCCGAGGAAGGCGCCGGTCTTTTGGAGGTAGGAATCCTCGGTTTCCAGGCCGATGCCGTCAAAGGTGCGGTGGCCGGCGGCTGTGAGCGCCTGGTTCACTTCGGCGAAGTAATCGATATAGGCCTTGTAGGCATTTGCGGGCAAATAGGTATTTCCCCAGTAATGTTTTTCGAAGGCATTCTTGGTGGCATCGACGTTGAACCACAACCTCCCCGACCACGTGTTGAGGTTTGCGACAAAATTGACGATGTCGGCTTTGCGCATGGAGCTTGGGGTCTGGGGTCCCATCACACGAAACAACAGGTCATCGGGATTTGCCGTGGCCATCTTGCCGGCCGAGCCTACGTCGTATGCCGCATCCGACTGCATCAAGAGCGACAAAGTCGGATAGAGCGGATCGGCCAGCAGCAGAGTGCCCGGGCCGCCAGCTACAAGGACCATGCCAACCATGAGCAGTGCCGCGATTGGACGTGCGGCAGACAAAAGACGAGATGGCCCCTTGACGATGCCCCTCAACTTCAGCCAGATTCTTGGCATTAATTTACCTTCCGACGATGTTGTTGTGATCACAAGTCAGTATAAAGCCTGGCATTTGTGGTTTCAAACAAAAAGTGGCTCGAGGCTGTGTCCCCCCTATCCGATCCCCAACCGCAGTTCGATAGTTCCAGGTCCCGATCCGAAGTACTACTGTTACCAGCGGTCCTATACCCTGTGATTATCAGAATCAATTCGAACCAGCTAGTCGTGCACAGTGTTCCCCATGCCGCTATAAAGAGACTGGACCACGGACTGCGACAAGGTTGGCGGAAGCCCGTGATTTTCACATTCTCACCCCGCAGACATGGGACACGGCTATTACACCGGTATTTTTTAATGATAGATCTTACTCGTACCATCACTGCATCCCCAGACATTCACACCGTGCCCACAGATCCGGGTAAATCATGGGCCGATGACGTGACCGTAATTATCGATGCACCTCCCGATCGTGAAACGGAACCGGCACCTGAAGCGACATGGGCAACTGTTGATGTTCGCACGGGTATCTGCGGTTCTGTGACGCCCCGCGTTGTTGTCCTGCCCAATGGACAATACCGGATGTACTACACCCAGATGCTGCCACGCCCAGGGTTTCCGGCCGGTGCCATTGACTATGACCATTGTTCCACGCGGATCCTCAGTGCCGTATCTTCTGACGGAATGACCTGGGTTCCTGAACCTGGAGTGCGGTTGTCGCCCCAACAAGGTGGTGCAGGTGACTTTCGTGTGGTCTCACCCGATATTGTTCCCGTTTCGGGCGAGCCCGGTCGATTGAGGATGTACTACGAATGCTGTCCAGGCCCCCAGTCGATCGACAATTCTATCCGAAGTGCCGTATCTGATGACGGGTTAAGCTGGGCCGTTGAGCCAGGCGTTCGCCTGGAAACCCTGGATTGTCATTACAGTTCCTGCCGAATTGTTTTTCTGGAAGATGGGCGGTCCAGGATGTACGTTGGCCAAGCGGATTGTGGAATTGTCAGTGCCATCTCGAAAGACGGCGGCGTGTCATTTGAAATCGAAGATGGAATACGAGTTCCCATGGGTGACGTCTATGACAAGATCGTAGCATTTGCGCCAGAAATCCTTCAGATTAAGAGCGGCGGATACCGCATGTATTACGCCGGTTACAGTGCGTCGAACTGTGCATTTATCCTCACGGCAACCTCCGATGACGGTTTTAACTGGACGAAAGACATGGAACCTGTCATTTCACCGGGTCACAGCCAGTTTGATAAGGCGAAGTGCTCTGAAATAGGGATCTTGCCTCTCCCAACGACAGACGGTCAACGACCCCGTTATCGTTTGTTTTACGAAGCGTGTGATGGAACGGCACAGGATGAACGCGGGGTTTGGAGAATCATTGGTCGCACGACGAAGAAACAATAGCATTGTGGGTCCGCTGCGACCGAAACTCTTGCCGTACCCCAAACGCATAGCTACCAGCGTTGTGAAGGTAGAACTTCAGGCGGACGGCAGGCGGTGCCCCAGTCGAAACCAACATCGTTGGGTCAGAAAATCCACCGCTACGCGTCGAGCGTGGTGACGAACAGCTCTAACATCTCATCACCCGCTTGGAACGTGACGGACGAACCGCGGGGAAACGTCAGTGTGATCGCTTTGTAGAGGTCAATGGTTTGATCTCCCACACGCGCGGTACCGTTGCCGGAGACGACGAAATAGGATTCTTCGATACCGTCCATCGAGCTTTGCAGCTGCTGCCCAGGCTCGACCTGCTCCAAGCGGATCGAACGCCAGCTGCCGGTGAAATACTTCTTGGGATCCACCGATCTCTGTTCTTTTAGACTGACGAGCGTGCATTTGGCAAGTGGCGGCATGGTGTTAATCCTTCGCCTCGGTTGGTTTGTGTTTGGGCAGCACATCGATGACCGATTTTGGAAACACCTCAACCACCAAGACCTCCAGTTCTTCCTGGCCGGTATTCCGGATGCGATGCTGACCGTACTGGGGCGTGAACAGCAGATCGCCGGGGCGCATTTGGCGAACCTGGTCGCCGTCAAAATGGATCTCCGCCTCACCCGAAACCAGGAACCAGATCTCTTCTGTCCGCGACTGGATGTGGTCGGCCGACCCCGCGCCCAGCTGGAACCGGTTGTAATCGACCGACTGCCAGTCGCCGAAGAGCATCTCGCCGACCGCCATCCGTTTCCATTCAATCACGCCAAAACCGCCATGCATTCGATGCACTTGAGTCAGCCCGTCGGGCCGGCCGACCATGACCGCGTCTTTCATCAGTCCATTCCTTTCTGTGCAGTGTAAAATTCTCTGATGGGTTGTCACCTCAGAACATTATAGGACTCCTTGGATCTTACTCAATCCACCCTCAGCACCAGCACGGGACGAAGGGAGTATCCAACCTGACCCGGTATCTCTTGAAGAAAAGCTGTGTGCCCCGTTCGGTGCGTTCCCGTTTGGTGCCCGCCCAGCCTATTGCGATGACACGCACTGCAACACACCATCGCAGGATATTCGACGCCAAGCGCGCAGACTTTTCTATGCCATAGCGAAAAAAATTGGGACGGCATATTGCGAAATAGACAAGAAACGAGCCGAAAAACCCTCGTACCGAATCCTTGGATCGACTGGCCAACCGCTTAACATAACTAGGACTGCTCCAGAGGTGGCCAACCCACAGAATGGAATGGCTCGAGTCGAACCCATTGGGAAAACTGTTTCATGCCCAGTCATCATTTTTCCAAGCCAGGCTTTGGGTCACGGTCCTGTGGTGGGTCCGTGTTGGCGGCAATCCTCCTGCTGTGTCCCTGCGCGGCCGCAGAAGATTCGCCGTCAAACATTGTCCTGTTCATCGCCGACGACGTGAGCTGGAACGACTTTGGCTGCTACGGCAATCGGGCTGCCCGAACTCCCAATATGGACCGTCTGGCAGCCGGTGGAATTCGATTTACGGAAGCTTATCTGACGGCGAGCAGCTGCAGTCCGAGTCGCTCAAGCATCATTACCGGACGGTACCCGCACAACAACGGGAAGGCCGCCGAACTGCACCGTGAGATTGCCTGGCATCTGCCCTGGGCCCCGCGATGCTCCGCGTCGCCGGGTACTATACTGCGTTGTCGGGTAAGCATCACATGAAGTCTGCCGCGTCGCCGGTGGGCGAACCATCCCAACCGCAAGCGTTCGACCACGTTGACAGAGGGCGTACAAAAGACAACAGCGGGGGACATGCCAACTGGGTCCAGGTGACTCGCGATCGCCCCACGGACCAGCCGTTCTTCTTCTGGTTTGCGTCCAACGACGCCCATCGCAACTGGGATGGCGATCGACAATGGAATGTGAAAAGGTATGGACCGATGCATCGGCCGGAAGATGTGATCGTTCCACCGTTCCTTTCGGACGATCCCGAAACGCGACAGGATTTAGCTTCCTACTACAACGAAGTCACGCGGTTCGATAATCACGTGGGGCAGGTTATTACCGAACTCGCCGGGCAGGGACAACTCGACAACACGCTGATCTTCGTCATGGCCGATAACGGACGACCGTTCCCGCGCGCCAAGACGCGCCTGCACGATTCCGGCATGAAGACAGCGCTGGTCGCACACTGGCCAAACGGGATCAAGCTCCGTGGCGTTACGTCGTCGAGTCTCGTGAGCGCCGTTGATCTTGCACCAACAATTCTGGGGGTCGCCGGCATGGAACCAGCGGAGACGATGCAGGGTGTCAGCATGCAACCGTTGTTCGACAACGCCAAAGCCGTGATCCGGCGAGTAGCGTTTTCGGAGCATAATTGGCATGACTACGAAGCTCACGGCCGCAGTGTGCGTGGAGATGGTTTCCTGTTTGTCCGTAACTTCCGGCCACAGTTCTCATGGCAGGGGCCTGCCGATTCGGTCGGTTCACCGTCTCACCAGCGTCTGCAGGCATTGCGGGATTCCAAACAGCTGACCGCAGCGCAGCGTGATGTGTTTCTTGCCCCGCGTCCCGAAACGGAGTTTTATTGCACCGCTACCGACCCGCATCAGCTTCAGAATCTCGCCAATTCCCCAAGTGATACCCAAGAGCGGTTGCAACTCAGCAAGTTGCTCGGGTAGTGGATGGACGAAACCGGCGACAGTGTCCCAGAGCACATCTCGCGCGACTCCTTCCATCGAGAAACCGGCAAGTCCCTCAAGCTGGGTGGCGATTCCTACCGGGGAACAACTCCGGGGGAAGACCGGGATGCAGCCCGGATCAACGCTTCCGGGCCCCGCTGATCGAATCGACTCACGGTTCTTGAAAGGTTTTGGAAAACATCGCTTCGGTCGGCCCGTTTGTGTCTGTGCGTACAGCCACCACGAACCGCCGCGATGCCGGGCCGCTCGATGGGCAAATCGGTCAACGCGCGGCAGGGGGACGGCATTGGCAATTGCATTTCCCCATGAGTACAATGCCGGCGTAAATTCTGGTCACAGCTGCGAGGTTGCCCCGATGATCACCGAAGACGAAGTCAAAGCCCGCGGTGAAGCCTTCTGGGATTCGGTCAAGAGCGGTATCCCCGGAGCGGAGATGGAACACTTCTTCATCGGCCAGGGACATGTGATGGTGCCCGGCGGCAAGCGAATGGATCTTGAGCAGCACCAGCAAATGCACCGTGCGCTCTGCGACGAAAGCCACAGCTGGCAGTCGCTGCAAGTGACCCAGGTGGGGGACCATCCCGAGCGGGCTTACGCTTCGGCCCACGTGGCGTGGGAGGCCTCATTCGCCGACGGCCGCCCAGGGCGGATCAAGGCAGCGGTCGAGGAAGAGTGGCTGCTTGAACGGGCGGGCGACGGGGTGCTCCGCTGGGTGCTCTACCGGTCACCGGTGGTCGAGTTTACCCCCGATTCGGCACAACTGGGCATCTGATGGCCCGGGCCCCGCTGGTGGCCCTGCGGACTGGCGCCTGCCACTGGCCGAAAGCGACAGTCCTAGCGAACCTGGTCCGATGGAACTTCCAGGACATAGATTTTCACGACGCTCTCAGAGTTCAGTGTGGCAGGCTCGAGAACGATTCCGTCCCGATCGTGGTTGAATAAAGGGTTGAGCCTCCCGACTTGCTCGTTTTCCCACCGCACAACGTAGCCGGAAAACTCCGGCCTGGCTTCGGGGAAATCGGTACTGATGTAATGGGCACCACTCGAGAAAGCGTGATTCCTGCGCTGATGATCATTGGCGCGTCCCTCGACCAGGTCGGCATCGGCCCGCGATCTGATGAGATAGCCTTCCCCAACACGTTGTTGGATTTCGGTGTGGTTGTTTATGGGATCATTCATCTTGAGGAAGGCCGACTCGGGTTCGTTCGCCGGGGAACTCACAAACAACAAGGCGCCGCGTAACTGCGGATGCAGCTTGAGGTAGTTCACTCGTTCCTCGCCGGGGTTGTCCAGCGCGAACAAAAAACGACCCCGGCAGTCCCCCATCAGTGGCCAGCCTTTTTTCCGAATTGCCTGGTTAAGAGTTTCGTAACTGCCACGAACTTCGTCGGGGGTGATAATTTGATCCGGGTCCAAAACTTGCAAAATCTCTTTCTCAAGCTCTTCAAAATCACTCGTATCAAACGTACTCATCTCGTTGCTGGGTTTTCCAGCGGCAGACTTCTCGGTTTCAATCAGGATCATGATCGGCAAATGTAGACTGTGCTGTCGGGACCAACTGCTCCACTCTCGAAGGGCAGCCTTCACGGTTGGCGTGTTCGACCGGAAATCGAAATCGGGATATTCGAGCACCTTAAATCCAGGGGTTGCCATCGCATCGCTATCAAACTCTGGATGCGCTGCTCGCCAGTTGCGAATCTTCACCAGTCTCGCACCCCTGGGATATGCAAAGGCCCCTCCTTGCTTGTCGTTGAATATATCGATTTCAAAATGGCGCAGGTTGAGCCGGGTCAACTGGTCAGACAGGGAAGGATGCGTGTAGGCAATGTATCTGGCCTCTGAGGGCTTGAACCTTCTGATGACTCTCAGCACCACGGGATGAGGGGCAATGTGGTAGCTGTTGTGGGTGCCAATCAGCTGGATCTGGTTCATGCGGAGAAAGGCATCGGACTTGGGAACCCGTTGGCTGGAGATTTTCACTTCGACTGTGGGAGGCAGATTTTTAGAGAGAGGCAACTCGAGCTGGCTGGTGTCGGCAGAGAGAACAACCTCGATCGGTGGCTGCACGCTCAAAACCCGGTGCCACCAGAGCATGTCGCTGGAGGATTCGGACACGGGAATTTTCCACGACAACCGACCGGGGGTTTGGGCGGGCGAAAGCTTCCCCTCGATGGTTGCTGTTTCGGACTGATTCGGCTCGGTGGCTTTTGCCCCACGGCCTGGACCATTCAGGAAACAGAGAATCACGCAGAAAATCGCTGCGGCTGTTAAAGGCGTTGTTTTCGTCAGGGGAAACTTCATGGTTTTGAAGGGGTACCACGAGCTGTTTTTGGGGAGGCGTGCCTGGCTTCTTGAGTGGTGCAAGCCGAACAAGGTCACGAACAGGGGCGGGAATTCAACGGTTGCTCAAGAATAGGTCAAGACCCCGGCAGCGGCTGGTTAGGGCTTCCCCCAACAGCAGCCCAGCAAGAATCTTGCTCAATTTCTGAACAAAAACACTGGACTTATTATGCAATTTTACGACCCGCTACAACAGTAGCCAAATAGTTGATCCACCTTTTTTTGCCGTTATTGAACCGGCTCGAAAAAGCACTATTTCTAGAGAGGCTGACCACCCATTCGCAGCGCTGGTCAATGATCTCGACGAACGTGGCCTGCTCGACCACACCCTCGCCATGGTGACGAGCGAGTTTGGTCGCACACCGATAATCAACTCCCGCCCGGGATCGCCGAACCCCGCCCAGCAAAAGAACCGCTGATACAGATATCCCGCTTCATCACTTCGGCTCATTGTCAAAATCGAGTGTGAGCGGCTCGCGAATGTAACTGTAACCGTTGACGATCTCAACCAGCCCCCCACCGTAGCCGATCGCCACACCTTCGACGCCCCGCTCTAGCGCCTTGTCCTTGCGATCCCTCCACCGGGTGTAATACACCTTCGACTCGTGCTGCGTGTCACCGGTGAGCCAGTTGGCAAAGTGCCGGTGGCCGGGGAACCAGCGACTTTCGTGCTCTTCGTCATAATTCAGGATCTTCAGGCGATATGCGTTGAACGCCGCCACGGCATCGCGGGTCGCCTGCCGGTTAGCAGCCGTCTTGTCGGACTGGTACTCGCGATACGCCGTTATCGCTTTGGTCAGCCGACTCGCAAAATCGTACCAGTCGCGCACATGGCTGATCCAGCCGCGTGCCATCGGCGTATCTGCCTCGCTCTCTGCCTGGTCGAGCAGCGCGGCGAGTCGATCGAGTACCGGCGGTGGATAGAGCATCAGGTACAGATTGGAGGTGGTCAGCCAGTTCGGCCACCTGCGGCCGTGCATCTCCAGCGGAAGCTTTTGCTCACGATTGGCGTAGGGCACGTCATAGAACTCGAGCATCGTGTCGGCTGCCTTGCCGAACACGCCATGGCAATACTCGTCGACCAGTGCCTCGTGATCCAGGTAGGGATCGCCCATGAGCTTGCCGATGGCGTAGATCACGGGGCCTGCGAATCCAAAATTGGTCTCGGGAAAGTGATAGAAACCGATAAAGCCGCTGTCGTGCAGATAACGCAGGTGCTCGGCCGCCTCGCGCGGTGTCGCGTGGATATCCATGCCCATCGGAAGTTGAATGTTAAATCAGTAGACGTACCCCGTGATCCCTGCCGTTTTGCCCCACCACGCCTCGACGTATGCCGGCGTCTGGTTAGCCAGTTCTACCAAGACGTGGTCTCCCCAGTTGTCAATGATTTTCGATGGCCACGCCGTCGGAGCATAGCCCATCAGCAGCACGCTTTTGACGAGGTGCGTCTTGTGCACCTCGTCAATCACCGTCTTGTGAAGCAGCAACAGCCGCTCGCATGGCGTATGCGGCAGGACGGTGTCCTGGAACTGCCGCCAGGTACCCACTGGTACGCTTGTGCCATGCGAAAAAACGATAGCTGTCGAGCTTCTCGCACTGGTTACACTGGCAGCGGTAATAGCCGTCTTCCTGCCCAAGCTTGACGAGGTCGAAGCCCCGGTCAAGTTCCTGCCGTACACCTTCAATCAGTAACTGCTTTACATCCGCATTACTCGAGCACAGATGATGCCCTTCGACCGTGCGTTTTCCGTCGATCAGCGCGAAGTACTCGGGATGCTCCTCGAACAATTCCTTGGGCACCATCTTGTAGTACGAGTGTCCGCCGCTGGTGGCGGCAATCCCGTATCGGTAGTTGTTGGCGATGGCCGCCGGCGTAACATCCTCCAGCCAGAACCCCTTGGAGCCGAAAGAAAAACGCCCCGAGGAAAACGCAGTCGCCGGTACGAACGAGCGCGATAATTGCCGAGGGACATTTAGATCGCGAGATCGGGGAACCGACTCCCCTTCTGGTCCGGGCAGGAACCAGCGGATACCGACAACATCCTCAAGAAACATGGTCACGGCGCGGCAGTTGCCGTCTGCAACAGAGCGTTCTACATTTTGTCATTGACGTTGCGACCGATCAGAAAAAGATGGCCGTCCTTGCCAACCATCCGCCCGCCGTCCCACTTCAGCCCGTCGGTCGTGACACCCGCTTTTGCAGCCATTTGAGTGTGGCCGATGCTGATGAGCGTTCCTGCCGGCGCTGCGTTTTCGGTGACGATTGCAAGCTTGGCACCCGTCGCCTTTTCGACGTACTGCTGCAGCCACCCGGCGGCAGTTTTAGTCCAGTACCTGGCGGTTTGCGGAATGACGATCGTCGCTTTCGGTTGCCCATCGGCAACCAGTTGCAACGACGGGCCGGACCGATCGATCTTTGGTAACGGTTTGATCCGCCGCGTTGTCGTGATGTTTTGCCGATTGTCGTCATGCTTCGGCACGGCCGGGTGACCTTCCCGGTAATGCGCCAACACGTCGGCTGTCGCCAGGGCATGATCGTAACCGCGGACATGCGCGATCCGGCCGTTGAAATGGGACGACTTGCCCGCGTAATAACTGGCCCCGATTGCAACCGGCTCTTTGGCATAAGCGATCAGTCGCTGCTCGTGCTGTGGAAGCTGCCCCACCGGTGCAAATGTCTCCATCTCGCCGTTGATAAACAGGCGAATCCAGCGCCCGTCACAAACAAAGGCCAGGTGAAGCCACCGATTGAGCAATTCGAGTTTCCGTGTCGTGACGTGATGCTCTTTGCTGCCATCGGGGTCGAGCACGCACATATAGATCTTGTTACCGTCGCCATGGAGGTTCAGCTGCCAGGACGAGCGAATATCGTTGAATTTTTTCGAAAGCACAGGGCCACCGGCTGCGGCGTTCAGCCACAGCTCAAATGAAAACATTTGACTGTTGAGCGTGGGTCGATTGGGCAGTTCGATGTAGTCGTCCTTGCCATCGAATTGCAGGGCGTAACCGTCGGCTGACTTGACCGGCCTGGCGCCGTGAATCTGACCGGTCAGCTGCTGGCTGCTACTGTCCACTGGGCTTCCCCCGATCTATGATCCAGGGCCTATGAGAAAATCTAGGTCTAGGGATCCGCTGGCTTGCCGTAGCGGAGAAGGTTGCTGAGGCGTAGCCGAAGCAACCTTTGCAGCGGAGGGAAGCC
>CAUZEA010000027.1:0-56651 GCA_963578605.1 Planctomycetota bacterium | reverse complement strand
GGAGGAACTCAGCAACCTCCACCCACTGCCAGCCAAGATCATTGAACATCGCCAGTACTCGAAGCTGAAAAACACCTATGTCGATGCCCTGCCTGAATTGATCCATCCGGTCACGGGGCGGGTTCACACCTCGTTCAATCAAGTGGTAACGGCGACCGGGCGGCTCAGCTCCAGCGACCCAAATCTGCAAAATATTCCGGTCCGCACTGAAGAAGGCCGCGAGATCCGTTCGGCGTTCACCGCTGGCGAAGCGGGCTGGAAGCTACTGGCCGCCGATTACTCGCAAATCGAACTTCGTGTCCTCGCGCATTGTTCTGAAGATGAAGAGCTTTGCAATGCTTTTGCCAACGACGAGGACATCCACACCCTTGTGGCCAGCCAGGTTTTCGAGGTTCCGCTTGAAGAAGTCACCTCGGCGATGCGGCGAAATGCCAAAGCCGTCAACTTTGGTGTCATTTACGGGCAAACCCCGTTCGGACTGGCCAAATCACTGGGCATCAGTCAGGCAGACGCAACCGAATTCATCGACAGCTATTTTGAGAAGTATCGAGGCGTGGAGGATTTTATCAACCAAACGCTTGCCGACTGCCAGAGATTGGGTTACGTCAGCACTATTTCAGGACGCCGCCGTTCGATTGTGGGGGTTCGCCAGCCGCCTGAACAAGCGAATTTCCTGGAGTCGGCGGCCCACCGACAGCTCAACATGCCAGAACGGACCGCCATCAATACCGTGATCCAAGGTTCGGCTGCCGATCTCATCAAAATGGCAATGGTCAACCTGCATCGAAGACTTCGCGAAGAATCGTACGAAGTTCGCATGTTACTCCAAATTCATGATGAATTGATCTTCGAAGCTGCCCCCCACATCCTCGCCCCGCTGGCTGAACTGATCGAGGGGGAAATGACGCAGGTCATGCCGCTCAAGGTACCCTTGAAAGTCGATATCAAAGCAGGCGACAACTGGGCCGATTGCGAACCGTGGGACACATGACAACAATGGTTACGATTGGCTTGTTAGGGGGGATCGCCAGCGGAAAATCTCTGGTCGCTTCCATGTTGGCCCGGCTCGGTGCAGGTGTACTCGACGCAGATCGAACCGGGCATGACATCCTGGCGAACGACCGAGCGGTTGCCCGCCAACTTGCCGAACATTGGGGACCTCGCGTCCTGAGTTCCACAGGCGGAATCGACCGAGTTGTGCTGGGGGAGATCGTGTTTGGTAACGACCCCGTGGCCGTAACCAACCGCGGAACTCTCGAGGCGATCCTCCACCCCGCCATCCGTGTACGACTTGAACAACAAGCGTCTGCTCTGGCCAAATCTTCGTGCCAGGTGGTCGTCCTTGATGCCCCCCTGTTGGTCGAAGCCGGCTGGGACTCACTTTGCGACCTTTTGCTGTTCGTAGATACACCTGTTGAAAAACGCCGCCAGTTCGCAATTCAGCGGGGATGGGAAGGCGAAGAAATAACCCGTCGTGAGAAGGCCCAACTTGATCTGACCGCTAAACGAGACCTGGCCACAGCTTGTCTTTCCAATCGGGGCGACGCGGAGTCCTTGGCACACGAGGTCGAACAGTTTTGGGGAAATGTTGTGATTCCGAAACTGGTTTCCTGAACAATCGCTGGGCGAACCCAGCCAGGCAAAAACGCCACCAGTCGCGGCGAAAGTGGGGAGTTTCAAAATATTCCTCTTTACTTTCCTCGCCGAGCAAATTTTCACTTTCACAAATCCTCTTCTTTCTGGCATAATACCCAGGGGTAATGGTACTGGTTTCTGGCATAATACCCAGGGGTAATGGTACTGGGCTCCCTGGCTCGTTGTCCAAACACCATGACCTCACCCTCCCGCCGACGCCGTCCGCACTTCGGGCCGCCCCCGCCTTCTCTTCCAGGAGCATAAAACATCATGGCAGATCCCGGTAACCGCGATACGACGCGGCGGAGCCGGTCTCATCCGCTACACCGTCGTCAACGCCAGTCGGAAGAAAACGTTCAGGATATTGACCGGAAGTTACTGGCAGAACTTGAACGCGAAGAACCTCTTTCGCTCGCCGAAGAACTTGACAAGGCCGCCGAACGTGTCCGCCGGGTTGGCGCCGCCGTTGCGCGAGCCGATGCGCGTGACAGCAACGCACACATTGCCGCGCTGCAGCAGATGGCAATGTCGGAATTGATCGAAGTTGCCGAACGTGAAAACGTTCACGATGTGAGTGGCCTGAAGAAGCAGGAAATCATTTTCAAGATTCTCAAGGAGCGCGTAAAATTCCAAGGAATGATGATCGGCGAGGGTACCTTGGAAGTTTTACCTGACGGATTCGGGTTCCTTCGCAGTCCCGACTACCACTACCTGTCATGTCCTGATGACATCTACGTATCGCCAAGTCAAATCCGGCGGTTCAACCTGCGGAATGGTAATTCCGTCTCCGGAACGATTCGGCCTCCCAAGGAAAACGAGCGATATTTCGCCCTCCTGCGGATCGAATCCATCAACGCCCAAGACCCCAACCTGCTCTCCAAGAAAGTCTCCTTCGACAACCTGACTCCCCTGCATCCAGATAAACGAATCGTGATGGAAACCACCCCCGAGGAACTCGCGATGCGGGTGGTGGACATGATTGTACCTCTGGGCTTTGGCCAGCGAGGCTTGATTGTAAGCCCGCCGCGTGCTGGCAAAACTATTCTGCTGCAAAAACTGGCGCAGAGTGTTTTGGCAAACTACCCTGATGCGTACGTCATCATGCTGCTAATTGATGAGCGACCTGAAGAGGTCACCGACATGGAACGTCAAGTCAAGGCCTCAAATTGCGAGGTGATCAGCTCTACGTTTGACGAATCTTCGCAGCGTCACGTCCAGGTATCGGAAATGGTGCTTGAAAAATCCAAGCGGATGGTCGAGTATGGCCGCGACGTAATGATTTTTCTGGATTCGATTACACGGCTGGCAAGAGCCTGGAACGCCGAATGCCCCCACTCAGGCAAGATTCTCTCCGGAGGTCTTGATGCCAACGCGATGCAACGGCCCAAGCGGTTCTTCGGGTCGGCTCGCAAAGTCGAAGAAGGCGGCTCACTGACCATTGTCGCCACGGCACTCACCGATACCGGAAGCCGCATGGATGAAGTCATATTTGAAGAATTCAAAGGTACCGGAAATCAGGAGATTGTTCTCGACTGCCGACTCGTTGACCGCCGCATATGGCCGGCGATCGATATTGATCACAGCGGAACGCGGCGCGAAGAAATGCTGATGGATCCCGAGGAACACCGACGGATCTGCCTGTTGCGGCGTGCACTGGGTGAACTCAATTCACCCGACGCGATGCAAATGCTGACCGAGCGACTCGCCAAAACCAAAACGAACGCCGAGTTCTTGATGAGCTTAAAGGAAGAGTGATCCCTACGGTTCCGCAGGTCCAGTGCGTCACGTGCTGTCTGGCACGCCTTGCCTGTCCCGGCTAGCGTGGTTGCGGTCAGGAACTCACACGCTACCGGTCGATGCAGTCGCCGACCCCCAACACCTGGTAATGCACATCGCTACCCATTTCCTCAACCCCCACCAATGCCAAACGTCGTTCCCATCGCTGATCTCTCCCCCACAGACCGCTTTGCGATCGTTGTTGCTCGCTGGAATGAGTCGATTACTTCAAAGCTTCTCGACGGGGCAATCGAAACCTTGCTTGCCAAAGGAGTTGCAGAATCGGCGATCGATGTCGCCTGGGTACCCGGCTCTTGGGAATTACCGGTTATTGCTGAACAGTTTGCCCAATCGCTGCGATACCAGGCAGTTCTCGCCTTGGGTGCCGTGATCCGTGGCGAAACCACCCACGACCAACACATTAATCGCGCCGTCAGCGAAAGCCTGGCCGATATTGCCGTCCGCACCGGCGTCCCCGTGTTGTTCGGATTGCTCACCTGTGAAACAATGGAACAAGCCATACATCGTTCCGGTGGTAACGTTGGAAATAAGGGAACTGAATGTGCCGAAGCAGCCATTCAAATGGCAGGCCTTCTCAAAAACCTTGCCATGAACAAGTAATCGTCGTTCCCCTGTCAGCCCCCCGAATCGCGCCTTATGTCACGACGAAACCGAGCCCGCGAAGTCGCCCTGCAGATCCTCTTCGAGGACGATGTTAATCCCCGCAACTCGGTCGCGGACCTTCAGCAATTCGTGGCGAGTCGCCTCAAATCACCGGAACTGGAAAAGTTCGCGATCTCCCTCATTCAGGGAGTCCGTCGCAATCAGGCTGAGCTCGACAGCCTGCTCGAAAAGACTGCCGATAACTGGAGCTTGCCACGGATGGCAACCACGGACCGAAATGTCCTCCGCCTTGGTGCCTTCGAGATCCTTTTCACCGAAACACCTGACCGCGTTGCTATTAACGAGGCCGTGGAACTTGCCAAGAGGTTCGGCAGCGGGAATTCCGCACCTTTCGTCAATGGCATCTTAGATCGATTTCTTCACCGTGAAGACGATAACCAACCATCCTCCTGATCCGGAACCACCAGCTCGATCCGCCGCAAGCAAATGACCTCCTGTCAACAACATCGATACCCGGTTGACCAGGCAACGTCCTCCCGACCATTGTGTCCACTCCATCGCGAGAACGACGTTCCCCCACTAGCTACTTCTTCACTCACACCTGTCTCGCTTTAACTATGGGATTCTTCGACAAACTCAAGCAGGGGCTTTCCAAGACCGGCCGACTTCTCCAAACGGATGTCCGGGACCTCTTTAAACAAGAAGGACGACTCATCGACGATCAATTCCTCGATGAAATGCGGGCAATCCTTTTCAAGACTGACATGGGTTACGAAGCGACCGAACAAATCATTGAAGAAGTCACCACAAAATTCCGTGGTCGCGTCGTAACGCTCGACGACATCGTCGACACCTGGAAACAAAAACTTGGGGAGCTCATGGCGCAGGATGACGCACCGATCATTTTCGCGTCCGATGGCCCGACCATCATCATGGTTTGCGGCGTAAACGGCACGGGTAAAACCACCACGATCGCAAAACTTGCCCACCAATTCCGCTCTGATGGCAAGAGCGTACTGCTGGGAGCCGGCGATACATTTCGCGCTGCGGCAGTCGAGCAACTTGCCATTTGGAGCGAGCGACTGGGGGTTGCGATTGTTACTGGAGACGCTGGCAGCCACCCCGCAACCGTTGCCTACCGTGCCGTCGAGCAATCGATCCAATCCGACATCGACGTCTGCATCGTCGATACCGCAGGCCGACTGCAGACACAGAAAAACCTGATGGCCGAACTCACAAAAATCCAAGACTCGATTCGCAAGCAGATACCTGCTGCTCCACACGAAATACTCCTGGTCCTCGATGCAACAACCGGGCAAAACGGAATTAGTCAGGCCAGCAAATTTACCGAAGCTGTCGATTGCACAGGGATCGTTCTTGCCAAACTCGATGGCACAGCAAAAGGAGGCGTCGTTGTCGCCATCCGCCAACAAGTTGGCCTGCCTGTGAAATTCATCGGCGTTGGCGAGCAACTGGAAGATATCGCACCGTTCCGTCCCGAACCCTTCGTGGAAGCACTCTTCGCCGACGTCGTGGCTACCCCCAGCCCCGGCTAACGTGTCGTCGTTGGATCTCGATTCGCCAACGCTGCCAGCCGCCGTTCCACCTTCAGTTCGACGGTCATTCTCTACTGACCAATACGGCTTACCTAATCGGAATTTCTCCACCCTCTTCGGTCGTAATCCCACCCGTTTCCGCAAGCCTTCTCACGTAAAACCGGCCCCCAAATCGATAAGCGCACTGCGGGATCTTTAACGGCGCATGGAGTGCACGGACGGCCAATCACGACTGCCGAACGCCAGGAGGGCGTCACATGCAGTGTCCAACCAGTTTCCTTTCTCTGCCGCTGGGGCTGTGTCTTTGTGCCATACTCACCTCTGGGGCCCACCACGCCTGGGCCCAAACCTCAACCAACTACCTGGCAACCTATGAATTCAACGCCTACTATGCCGACCAGGTCGAAGCCTCACCCAGTGACCTTGATGTATCCCCACACCAACTCACTGAAGCCGACGACGCAACGGCTGGCGATCGCAAGCCCGCCCGCCAACGCCCAAACTCCAGGGTCCCCTGGAAGCGGTACCGATTGACTAATGGTCGCAATTCGTGCTGCCGTGACTTCGGCTGGTATGCCAACCTCCAGTTGAATTTCCTGAGCACCAATCTGACGTCAAAGATCGACACGGCCACGTCGTCTGACCAACTGGAACTCTCGCCAAGGATCGTGGCTGGCACTCTGAATTGCAATCAATACGGCGCACGAGTTCGGTATCAGCACTATGACTGGCACACAAACAGCACAACCACCCCCTCACCCTCTCGAGTGCAATTTGAACTCGATTCCTTGGACCTGGAAGTCGCAAAGCGACTGCTCGGTTGTCACACCGATTTGGATCTGGCGGTAGGCGTTCGACTCGCCAAAGTTCAAGAGGCCGGTTTGCAAACCGAGAGTGACGCCAATTTGATTGGTGTGACGCTTGCCGCCGATGCCCGAACGCAACTTTGCTGTAAAACGTGTTGGAGCTGGTCGTGGGTTTACGGAGGCAGGTTGTCGCTGCTGGACGGGCACTGGAACGGTACCGCACACCAGGGAAACGGTAATGTTTTTGTGAGCGAAGTCTATACCGGCGTTGAATACCGCTATTGCCGGTATCGGCGCGACCTTTTCGCCCGTTTTCTGTTCGAGGCTCAAAACTGGCACAGCGACGCCTTTGTCCTCAACGACAACGTGACCCTCATGGGCCCTGGCGTCCAATTCGGCGTCGGATTCTAGCTCTCAGACCAACCGTAAGCACGCTGGTCATCCCAAGCCGGGCGAGTCTCCAAACCGCTAACGCCCCTCCAGCCACGAAGGCCTCAGTCCTGGGCGGGCAAAACACTGCCCAAAATATGTGCTATCACTGCCTGCATGTTGTGCGTACGGGGGAAACCCGCGGGGGTTGCTACACCTTAATTTCTCAAAAATCATGTCATAACCCATTTTGATTTAACAACTTCTGACCTGCGTCGTTCTCTTTTTCAGTTCCACTCACCCAATCGGCACGGATTTTGCGGTCAAGGCTTCCGGCTAGCCGTGCTAGGCCATGGCTGCAGGATGCATCCATGGCCTAGCTCAAGACTTGATGCATTGCCGAACGGCTGGGATACCTAGCGGCTTCGGCACCGCCACCAACTCCGCGGGTGATGACCACCCGCGGGGTTGGTTTCGGCTCACAATCCTTCCTTCTGTTCATGTTGAGGGCGTACTCTGATGAAATTTTCCTGTCGAAAAACCACCCACGTTGGCCTCCTGCTAACCGCCGTCTTTATCGTGTTAGCAGGTTCTGGTCTGGCGATGGCGCAAGACGCGCCGGCAACCGCAGTCACGGACTTGAAATCGGAGACCGCTTACACGATCAACACGTTGATCATGTTCCTGACGGCCGTACTGGTCCTTTTCATGCAAGCTGGCTTTGCAATGCTTGAAGTCGGTCTGAATGCTTCAAAGAACACGGTAAATATTTTGTTCAAGAACGTGATGGACCTCTCGGTTGGCATCATGCTGTTCTTGTTTATCGGCATGGGAATTATGTACAACGGGGGCGACAATCCGTACTTCGGGTATTCAGGACCGTTTGTCACTCGTGACGCTCAGGCGTCGGCCGAAGCAGGCAGTTGGTATACGAATACCACAGTAACCGAACCGTCCAGCACCGGATACTCGAACGCGGCTGATTTTCTGTTCCAGGTTGCCTTTGCCGCAACTGCGGCAACGATTGTTTCGGGGGCTGTCGCCGGGCGCATGAAATTTGGCGCCTACTTGATTTACAGTGGTGTGCTTACGGGATTGATCTATCCCATTAGCGGATTTTGGAAATGGGGCGGTGGTTTTCTTAATCAAGAGGGCTTTCAGGATTTTGCGGGGTCGGTCGTCGTGCACGGCGTAGGTGGTTTTGCCGGTCTGGCCGGGGCGATTGCCTTGGGACCACGGCTGGGACGTTACGTGCAGGGGAAATCGGTCCCCATCCCCGGTCACAATATCGCGTTTGCGGCCCTGGGTGTTTTCATTCTTTGGGTCGGCTGGTACGGCTTTAATCCCGGCAGCCAACTCACCTACGACGGCTACGTGAACGCCGAAGCTACCAGCTACATCGCTTTGACGACTACGATCTCTGCCGCGTGTGGTGCGATTGCCGCGATGACGTTCGGCTGGATTTTATTCGGCAAGCCAGACGTAACCATGGCGCTTAACGGTACCTTGGCAGGGCTGGTTGGGATCACCGCCAACTGCGATCAAGTCACTGAAACTGGCTCGATCATTGTTGGACTTGTATCCGGCGTGCTGGTCGTCCTTGGAATCCTGCTACTGGACAAGATGAAAATCGACGACCCCGTCGGTGCCTGGCCAGTGCATGGTCTGTGTGGCGTTTGGGGTGGCCTGGCGACCGGTATCTTGGGACAAAATCTCCCCGAGGTAAACGGTGAGACCCTAACTCGTGGCGCCTACATCCTGGTGCAATGCAAGGGCACGGTGATCATTTGCTTATGGGCATTTGTCACGATGGCGATCCTGTTTTACGCCTTAAAAGCAATAAACTTTTTACGTGTATCGCCAGAAGAAGAACAGGCTGGGCTGGACCTCAGTGAGCATGGTATGCAGGCGTACGGCCAAGCCACTTAGCGTCACGTGACGGAGTTCGATGTAGCTTAAATGACCGTAAATCGCGGAAATGACAAGTTGCTGCCAAGATAGAACGAGTCTCCCTATGGCTTGAGCGGACGTTCCGCCTTGTCCGCTCAAGCCGGGGACACGGTTTTGGTTCCGGGACGATTTCAAGAAACCGAAACAAAACGTTTCTTTGGCAAGTACCACTCTTCACGTGCTTGGCACACGGTACCGGATGGCCTACTGAGTTGTGCGCAAAAAAGCCTTTGATAGCGAACCAGGGGGCAAGTTTGGCCTGGCATTTTTTTAATACGAAAACCGACGCGAATCGCTCCCCGGCGCTCGGCTTGAACCAGAAGGATGCCCCATATGGCTTGGGTGGGTTATCCGCCTGATCCGCCCAAGCCGGGGTGTCCCCTCCCTGCGCTGCCAGACGGTCAACCATGACCGCTGGACCCTTCTCCGACAGTCCGCTACGATACACGGACATGGCAGGAACCAGGACACGGCAGGAATCAGGCGGAGTGAATCGATCATGAAACTGATCATTGCCATCATCCAGCCAAGCAAACTTGAGGACGTCAAGACAGCTCTCTCGGAAGTCGAGGTCGTGCGCCTGACGATCATGGATGTTCAAGGCTTTGGCCGTCAGAAAGGGCAAACCGAGGTGTACCGTGGGCGGGAAATCTCGATAAATCTGTTGCGCAAAGTGCAACTTCAGATTGCGGTCAACGACGATTTCGTCGAGCCAACGATTGAAGCGATCATCCAGGGAGGACGAACCGGGACAAGTGGCGAAATTGGTGACGGCAAAATCTTTGTCCTGCCATTGGAAGATTGCATTCGCATTCGAACCGGCGAGCGGGGATCCGAGGCGATCTAAGCCCCGCAGATCCGCTTGGCGGGTAGCCGCCGCGGAGAAAAGATCACGAGTTGGCCCGCTTAGCCACGCGGATCTGCCCACGGGCTCGGGCAATATTCCGCGCGCGGATTGCCAGCTGCTCGTCACCGGCTGCCGACTGGGCCAATGCCAACTGAAGTTGTTCACCTGCCGCCGCCTGATCAACCTCATCCGCGGGTAACGCACGATTGGTGAGGATTGAAACGACATCGTTGACAACCTGGACAAATCCTCCGTCGACATAAAAGCGTTGCAACTGGTCCGCCGTGCGAATTCGCAACTCGCCATAGCCGAGCCGACCGATCATGGGACTATGGTGCCGATCCACTCCAAACTCACCATCAAAAAGAGGCAGCACAACGAAATCGGCGTCTGTTTCGAGCACCGTCATTTCGGGCGTCACGATGACGCAATTCAGGGCGCCCCGGGAGGCTGATGATGATTCGGCGGTCGACATACTTCACCTCAACAATCAGTTGGTATTAGCGACGAGCAGGGACCAAGGGCCCACCTCATCGCCAAACACTACTTCTGGGATTTCTTCCATTGTTCTTCGGCCTGTTCGATCGGCCCCACATACATAAACGCGTCTTCAGAAAGGTGATCCCATTTACCATCGCAAATTTCACGGAAGCTGCGGATCGTATCGTCAAGCGACGTGAAATTTCCCGACTTCCCAGTAAACACTTCCGCAACAAAGAAGGGTTGCGAGAGAAATCGCTCGATACGACGGGCACGATGAACAATCAGCTTATCCTCTTCCGAGAGTTCGTCGACACCTAGAATTGCAATAATGTCCTGTAATTCACGGTAGCGTTGCAGGGTCATTTGGACACGGCGAGCACAATTGAAATGTTCCTCACCAACATACTGTGGATCGAGGATACGACTGGAGGAGGCGAGCGGATCGACCGCCGGATAAATACCTTTCTCGGTAATCGAACGCTCCAGATAGACGAAGGCATCTAACTGGCCGAACGCAGTAGCCGGGGCCGGGTCGGTCGGATCGTCCGCCGGCACATAAACAGCTTGCACGGAGGTAATCGCCCCATTGGCGGTCGAGGCAATTCGCTCTTGCAGTTCGCCCATCTCGGTAGCCAAGGTCGGTTGATATCCCACCGCTGAAGGCATGCGTCCAAGCAGGGCCGAAACCTCACTGCCTGCCTGTGAGAACCTGAAAATGTTGTCGATAAACAGGAGCGTATCTGCACCGGTTTGATCGCGGAAATACTCTGCCATCGTCAGCGCTGAGAGGGCCACCCGCAGGCGGGCACCGGGGGGTTCATTCATCTGCCCAAAGACCATGCAGGTTTGGTCAATCACGCTGCGCCCCGTGTTCCCTATCTTTGCTTCTTGCATTTCCAGCCAGAGGTCGGTCCCCTCACGGGTCCGCTCACCAACGCCAGCAAACACGGAGTAACCACCATGTTGTGTCGCAATCCGGGCGATTAATTCGGTAAGAATCACCGTCTTTCCAAGCCCCGCACCACCAAACAGCCCTGCCTTACCACCCCGCACGAACGGAGTGAGCAGGTCCACCACTTTGATACCGGTTTCGAACAGTTCGGTCTTGGTAGAAAGGTCCTTCAAGTCCGGCGATTTGCGATGGATTGGCCACCGCTGTTCAGCATCAACCGGCCCGCGTTTATCGACAGGCTCACCGAGCACGTTGAAGACGCGCCCCAGCGTTGCCTCCCCAACGGGTACAGTGACGGGGCTACCGGTATCTACACAATCCTGCCCACGGATCAAGCCGTCGGTATTCCCCAAGGCGATACAACGGACCCGGCCTCCACCCAAGTGCTGCTGGACCTCTCCGGTCAGATCGAGCTTCACCCCTTTGTGCTCAGAAACGACTTTTACAGCATTGTAGATAGCTGGCAGCTTATCTTCACCATATTCGACGTCGAAAGTCGAACCGATTACCTGGGTAATTCGACCGACGTTTTGAGTTTCTGTGGGGGTTGCAGTGGCCATAAGTTTGTCCTTGCTTTCAAATCTTTGGTCCGATCACGTTCGATCGTTGCTGTTTGGCGAATGCGGGGTGCTGTTCGCTGTTGACCCTGGACCGTTTCATTACCAGCGCCCCGCCGTGGATGGTCAACACCTAGCTCAGCGCTTCAACACCTCCGATGACGTCCATCAATTCGGATGTAATTCGGCTTTGTCGGGCACGGTTATATTGCATACTGAGTCGTTTGATCAAATCATCGGCGTTTTCGGTGGCAGATTTCATCGCCACCATCCGGGCAATCTGCTCGCTGACTGCCGAGTCGAGAAAACACTTGAACAGTTTGACTTTAAAGCTTGTTGGTACCATTTCTTCGAGAATACTCTCGGCCGAGGGAACAAATTCATAGAGTGACTGTATCTTACCTGTGGCTTCAACATCTTGGGCTTGCTCATCTGTGGCCAGAGCACCAAGCGGCAACAACGTTTCGACCGACACATTCTGCCGCGCAATGCTTTCGAACTTCATATAGACCACATCGAGCCGATCCAGTTTGCCGGTGACGTAGTCATCAAGATAGCGACTTGCAACTTCATCGACTTCGTCAAAGGTGGGATTGTCTTCAAAGTTGGTATAGGTGCGCTCGGGTGGGAAGCCACGAAACTTGAACCCCGATATCCCCCGCTTCCCGGAGACCTCCAGCTCGCAGTTGGAGACCGACGTGGTCAGTTGCTCCCACTGGCGAACGCCAGACCGAATCAGGTTGCCATTAAATCCGCCGCAGAGTCCCCGGTTGGCGGTGAGTACGAGCAACCCAGCCGACTGGGTTGAATCGCGTGGTTCCAGGAGCGGATGGTTGACCTCAAGCCCTCCGTGGGTCAAATCCGCAACCAGTCGTGTGATTCGGTTGGTATATTCAGTCGCAGCCGAGGCACGATCCATCGCTTTTTTAAAGCGGGCCGTGGCGATCAACTCCATGGTTCGCGTAATCTTGCGAATATTGCGGATCGACTTGCGCCGGTTATCGAGTTCGCGGGGATTTGGCATGGGAAAAGGTTTGGCGGTGAGTGTTCAGTGGTCGAAAACCTGCATGCGGCGGCTGGCAGAACATGACAAGTCTGTTTCACACGAGGGCGGGCTCTGCTGCCGCATCTGTTTTTACAGGTTGCGTCGGGCTGGCGCCTTCGTATTGCGTTTTAAATTCAGCGATGGATGCATCGATCTGCGCCGCGAGTTCGTCATCCAGGTCTTGCTTTTTGTGGACGGCATCCCGCACTTCCGGCTTCTGATCTCGCATGAAGGTGAGAAATTTCTCCTCCCAGGCTTTCACTTCGGGGATGGGAACCTGGTCCAGGTGCCCGCCACTAGCGGCATAGATAATCAACACCTGGTCAACGACCTGCATGGGGACGTATTGCCCCTGCTTGAGGACTTCGACCATGCGATATCCACGGTCCAGGCGAGCCTGCGTGGCTGCATCGAGGTCGGTTCCGAGTTGGGCGAAGGCCTCTAATTCACGGAAGGCTGCCAGGTCGAGCCTCAAACCGCCGGCAACTTTCTTCATGGCCTTGATCTGAGCGGCACCACCGACCCGTGAGACCGAAATCCCAGCATTCATCGCAGGCTTGACGCCGGCGAAGAACAAGTCGGGCTGGAGGTAGATCTGCCCGTCGGTAATCGAGATCACATTGGTTGGAATATAGGCCGAGACCTCTCCTTCCAGCGTCTCGATGATCGGCAGCGCGGTGAGCGATCCGCCTCCCAGATCGTCGGAGAGTTTGGCCGACCGCTCCAGCAAACGGCTATGGCAATAGAAGACATCACCGGGAAACGCCTCGCGTCCCGGCGGGCGCCTCATCAAGAGCGAAAGTTGACGATAAGCGACAGCCTGTTTACTGAGATCGTCGTAGACGATCAGGGCGTGATTGCTGTTGAACATGTAGTGTTCTGCCATGGCAGTACCAGCGTAGGCAGCCACGTACTGCAGGGGAGCGGGATCACTCGCACCCGAAACGATGACCGTGGTGTAATCCATCGCGCCGACTTCACGGAGTTTTTCCACAACGCCAGCCACTGTGGAGTCTTTTTGGCCGACGGCGACATAGAAACATTTCACGTCGGAATCGCGCTGATTGATAATCGCATCAATGGCGATAGCCGTTTTTCCCGTTTTGCGGTCACCAATGATGAGTTCCCGCTGCCCACGACCAATGGGTGTCATCGAATCGACGGCTTTAATTCCAGTCTGGAGCGGTTCACAAACTGGCTGTCGTTCGGCCACTCCGGTCGCAATGACTTCCATCGGACGACGCTGGCTGGTCACAATGGGACCTTTGCCATCCAGCGGATTGCCCAGCGGATCGACAACACGTCCGAGCAACTCGTCCCCAACCGGCACACTGAGTAATCGACCGGTACTGCGGACTTCGTCACCTTCGGTAATTTCGACGTAGTCCCCCAGAATAATGATCCCCACCGAATTCTCTTCGAGGTTGAAAGCAAGCCCGATGGTGCCGTCGGGGAACTCGACCATTTCGTTGGCCATCACACCTGACAACCCGTAAACGCGGGCAATTCCATCACCAACTTCCAGCACGCGTCCCACTTCACGGACATCGATTTGGGATTCGTATTGTGCAATTTCTTGCTGAATAACCGATGCGATTTCGTCGCTATTGAACTTCATCGCGATTCTCCATTAAAAAACGACTCCGGGTGCGTTTCGATACCTTCAACCGCTCGAGCCACCATGGCTTTGCGGGCATATTCAAAGCGGGTTTTAATTGATCCGTCGTATACGGTGTCACCCACTTTGACGACAAATCCGGCGATCAATGACGGATCAATCCGAATTCTCAACTCTGGCTCAGCCCCGATCGAATCGCGGAGCACCTGGACAAATTCGCTGATAAGTGCGTCACCTATATCATTGGCGATCTGCAAGTCGACCTCGACTTTACCAACCTGTTTGCTGTACTGACTTTGCACCGACCGCACCACCGTCCGAAGAATCTCAAGCCTCCCGTGAGCCGAAAGGACCTTGAGAAAATTCAAAACCTGCGGCGCCGCCTTGTTGCTGAACACGCGGTCGAGCAATTTTTCCTTTTCCACATGCCCCACCAGCAGCGATGCGAGTGCCTGCTCGAGTTCAGGAAACCGGTCCAGCACGTCGTGAACCAGCGAAACCAACTGCTCGACCAACCCCGCGGCATCGCCGCTCTGGTTAGCAACGCCAAGGAAAGCTTGCGCATAAACCTGCGCAATCTGTTCCTCGACGACATCCATCACCGTATCTCGAGGGGCAGTTGAATCGTTTGTTTGGGACATGGCATTCGTGTCAGGCATGGCATTCGTGTCAAACGTTACGCCCGACCATCGGGTTCCAAGACGACTTATCGGTTGCCCTCAATTGTGACTGGGCTCGGCTGCAGTCAGTTTGCTCAGCGCCTCGCGGACCAATTCGGCCTGACGATCGGGAGTTACCTGCTCTCGGACTACCTTACCGGCAAGTTCAATCGCAGCATCGGCGCTCTTTTGCGCCAATTCATGGAGGGCAGCTTCCTTGGCCAACTCAAGTTCGCGTAGGGCACGCTGAGATTCTTGCTCGGCAGACTTCTTCGCTTCGATAATGATCTGGCCTTTCGTATGCTCAGCGTCGCGACGCGCCTCTTCCAAGAGTTCCCGTACTTGATCGGCAGCACCCGCGAGTTGCGCCTCGTGGGCCAAGAGCAATTGCTTGGCCTGTTCATGCTTGGCACTCGCCTCGGCAATATTGTCGGAAATTTTCTTTTCGCGCTCGTCCAACGCGGTCGTGATTGCCGGCCAGGCAAACTTGCGAAGCACCAGCAACAAGACGACAAAGACGATTCCCGTCCAGATGGCTAAATCAATGTCGAAAGCCAGCGGATTTGGGCCGCTGCTGGCCTGCTCCTCGCCATGCTCGGGCGGGTCTGCAGACGCTGCGTGCGTATCACCAGACCCGGCAGGTTCCGATTCGCGCTGGTCGGCAGCTTTGCCGACCGCCAACCAGCCAGGGCCGGCAACCAACCAGCCAGATACGACCAGCACAAAAATTGGTGACGCCAGTGATCTACAGACGCAATGACGAGTCGCCTTCATCGTTCACATTTCCTGGTGGGCGATTATTGGGTGGAAAGCATAAAACAAATGACCAAGGCAAAAAACGTGGCACCTTCGATCAGAGCCGCAGAAATGATCATTGCCGTTTGGATATTACCGGTCGCCTCAGGCTGCCGGGATATCCCCTCAACCGCCTGACCACCAATTCGGCCAATCCCAAAACCGGCACCCACGATTGCCAGTCCGGCCCCCACGGCGGCACCGAGGCCCTTCAAACCTGAACCGTCTGATGAAGTGGCATCCGAGTCAGCGGCACCTTGAGCCAACGCCGGTGAAGCAATCGCCAAAACAACCCAACTTACCATCAGAATTTGAAATAGCTTCAACACAGAACTTTACTCCTTCCTGAGCAAAAAACGCATAAACGCAAGCAGCGAACCTCGTATCACAGGTTAGTGCGGGTGCACTGCCATACCAATAAACAAAGCCGAAAGAAACGTGAATATGTATGCCTGCAAGAATGCTACAAACAATTCCAGGAGGCTCAATGCCGTGGCTCCTACCACGCTCAGGGGCATCACCCCCCACCAAGCCGCAAACCCATAACTTGCCCCAATAAACCCAACCACGACTGCCAACACGACGTGTCCGGCCATCATGTTCGCCAACAGACGAATGGCCAGTACTGCGTGCTTAATCAAAAGTCCCATAACCTCGATAAGAAAAATCATCGGAACTAACACAATGGCAAGCCCCAGGGGGAGATCCATCGAGGGAACCTGGGCTTTCCAAAAGCCGGCAAACCCTAATTTCGCCATCCCCCCGCCGACGACCACCCCAAAAGTGATCAGTGCCAACATGCTGGTTGTGGCCAACGCGGCAGTTGGCGAGCCCATCCAAGGGATCATGCCAAACAAATTGCAGCCCAGCACAAAAAAGAACGTTGTCCATAAGAACGGCATGAACCTGTCGGCATCGTGCTTGCCAATGCAGGGGCGGGCAACTTGATCACGAAGAAAAAGCAGCATCACCTCAAGCGTGTTCCACAGCCGCCCGCGGGGGTGATTCCCACCCCGCAAATGCCTGGCGAGCGCGATAAAACAGACCGCAATAATCACGGCCGTCAGAACTTCCAGAATCATGAATTTTGTGATTTTGAAGTCTAGCGGCATGATGTTATTGTCGATCAACGGGTCTCCTGTATCGACCGAAATAAGTGGTGTATTCAGTTTAAACGGCTGTGGAATCGCAATGTGCCCATGCCAATCCTTGGGCACGAAAGCACGCGGCACGTGGAAATACGTTGCATCTTCCACATGCCCAAATATTTCAGACGGGGCCAGATGATCCTTAGCCATCGCTTAAACAATCTCCAGGGACGACTGGCTTATCTCGGCTGTCCTGGACTGCCAACCACGACTCCACAGCCAACGCCACCAAGTAATACACCAATAACGAACAGATAAAAACAAAATAGTCGCCGCCGGTCCGTTTGATCGCGATCAGCAAACAGAGAACCAGTGGCGGAAAAAAACGGACCGCCATGCTACTCAACAGACCTGCCAGCGGGTTGTGTTGCTCGTTGAACCACTCCCTCAATGCAATTCCGGCGAAACCGCAACCCAGACAAAGCGCGGCCGCTGCCAACGCCCACATCACCCCAGGCCGACCTTCGGCCATGTAGGCCAACGGTCCCACCAGAACCGAAACTGCAACTATCGCCAACGCCAACTTCATAGCACTCCGAAAAAACCGGCGACTTCTCCAAAATTGGCGATTCTTCTCAGACACTTCCAACAGCTCTAAACTGACTATTTTCGTCTTGTCCAGTTCCCAGGTTCGCCTGGGCCCAACTTCGCTTAATCTATCTTTTTTATCATCTGCCTGAGGTGAAGCGTCGCCACGAAAAACCCTAAACCCAGACCAATCAGCATGAACAGGGCGACCGTCCCCAATTTCTGGTCAACCCAGCTACCGAACAATCCCGGCAAGACCATTTCGAGCGCAACCGTCAAGATTCGCGCCGCCCAGGCGGCGGCCTTCGCAACGGGCGAACGTTCGTCTGGGACATTTCCCACAGGGACACCCCGAGCGGCGACGGTCGGTAACCAGCTATGCCCGCAGTGCCGATAACCGACCAAGGCGGCGAATCGGGTACTTTCCATGCACTCCTGGGTAAGCAAGCCCATGCCAGCTACTCACGACGGGACCGGCAATGTATCTCAGCCCAGATTCTCGGTCAACGTCCTCAGCGTAGAATTCGTACATTTTTTCACAAAGTCCAACAACCTTGGGCCGGCACTCGACTTGCGCCACGTCCGGTCAATCGGCATCTCCTGGAACAACCACAGAATGAACCAGAAACCGCAACTCCCCTGGTCGCTACGCGAACCGCTGTTGGAAATCTAAATTACAACATAACCATATATTTCCAATAGACTTGCATTGATTGCGCCTACTTTTCTCGTCCGGACGAATTGCATATTTCAACTTTTTCAATTAGGGTAAAAGTAGGAATTAATTAGGAATTGTTAGAATTTACGACTGTGGGGGTTAGCCCTCCAGTCTCCCGCGTAAGAAGAGATAATTCGGCTGGGCCAGTTTTCCCTGCAGCCAATGACGTTTCGGTTGCACGACTCGATTGAATTTCTGGGAGGGTCTGCGGCAAAACAGAACGGGCTTGAACCTGTTTCGCACGGGTGCCGGGGGCGGCATCGTGACGACCGCCATACACGACCTCCGCTACGTGTCTGGAGATTGGGCCAGACCTAATCCACGGATGAAGCAGCCTTGACTCACACCCCACCGCCTGAACAAACAGACAACTGAACCAAGCATGAATCAGGAAATATACCTAACATGACGATCAGTGAACTCCGCGGGTACAACTACCGAGAACTTTCCCAGATCGCAAAACACAAAGGGGTCTCTGGCTGGCACGCAATGCGCAAAGAAGAATTGATTCACGCCATTGCCAAAAAGGTGCGGGCTCAGAAGCGGCTTCGCGGGACGGGTCACCATCGCAACAAATCTGGCAAACAAACTTCCGACACCAAGGGCAACGACTTTGAGTCCCCACGCGTAAACGCTGCCCGGATCAAAAGTCGCCAGAGGATGCAACAATTGCAAGCTAAATTGCAGGAATTCAAAGACCTTTCTGGAAGACCGCAAGAGCGGCCCAGTCGAGTGTCGCGTGATCGCCTGGTCGTCCTCGTACGGGACCCCTACTGGCTTCACGCCTGGTGGGAACTTTCGGAACGAAGTATCCAACGTTCACGATCTGCTTTGGGACAAAAGTGGCACCAAGCACAACCGGCACTGCAACTCTACCGAGTGGGCGAGGAAGGGGCCGGCACGTTCGAACGGCAGATCTCAATCCACGGTGGCGTGAACAACTGGTACATCGACGTTCAAGATCCTCCCACCGGTTACCGGATGGAAATTGGTTATTCGATTGGGTCTGAATCTTTCTACACCTTGGCCAAAAGCAATACCGTGTTGACACCGACGCCAGGCAGTCGCCAAATGATCGACGAAAACTGGACAGATGTTGCCGAGAATGCCGATCGCATTTATGCCATGAGCGGAGGTTACTCACCCCACGGCACCAGTGCTGATCTTCAAGAAGTGCTGGAAGAGCGGCTCCACCGCCCAATGGGAACACCCCTCGAAACCCGCTACGGCGACGGAGCAGCACGGCTGCTGTTCCAGGCTGACGATCTGCAATGTGCGATTGACGCCGAACTGGTGGTTTATGGTGCCAGCCACCCGCACGTGCATCTGACGGTGAAAGGAGAGCCGGTGCAGGTGCGATCCAACGGCACGTTTGTGGTACGGATAGCACTTCCAGACCGGCGGCAGGTAATCCCGGTGGTAGCCAGCTCCCCTGACGGAGCTGAGCAACAAACCATCATCCTCGCGATCGAGCGAAACACGAAGGTCATGGAACCGATGCACCGCGATCCGAGCAAGGCTCCCATTCGGCGGTAACACTCACACCACCCCAAGCAGGGCTTCGGCAGGCAGGGCTTGGGCATGACGAAACGGGCAAAAGTCTCTACAATCAAGGGAGTTCTGTTTCGCATTCTCAGTCCGCGATTTGGTGGTTCAATTTGATGCCCGATCTTGCCACCCAGCGTCAACAATTACTCGACACGATCCGCAGCTACCACAGCTGTGCGGTGGCGTTTTCCGGAGGCGTCGACAGCGCGGTCGTCGCCAAGGCAGCCCAGCTGGCCCTGGGCAAGCGAGCCGTAGCCGTCACCGGCGTCAGCCCAAGTCTGGCAACCGGCGAATTAGAGGGAGCTCGCCAATTGGCCACGTTGATCGGTATTCGGCATATCGAGCTGAAAACTGCCGAAATGTCGAACCCGTCTTATGCGGCCAACGCAACCGATCGCTGCTACCATTGCAAATCGGAACTCTACGCACAACTTGCAGCACAACTTCAACGGCTTGACGTACGGGTGATCGTCAATGGCGCCAACGCCGACGACCAGCACGATTACCGTCCCGGAATGCGGGCGGCAGGCGAACATCACGCCAGAAGCCCACTGGCCGAATGTGGCATCAAGAAACAGCAGGTCCGCCAACTTGCCCAGAATTGGAAATTGCCAGTCGCAGACAAGCCCGCCTCACCTTGTCTCTCCAGCCGGATTGCCTATGGAGAGCAGGTCACGCCCGAGCGACTCCAAATGGTTGATCGCGCCGAGCAACTCGTCCGCAAGTTGGGCCTGCGGAACGTGCGCGTGCGATACCACGCTGGCGATCTGGCCCGCATTGAAGTACCTGCCGAAGCAATTGCTCAACTGGCCGCTGGGGAGGTCCGGCATCAGCTTGCAGACGAACTGAAACAGCTTGGGTTCAAGTTCGTCACACTTGACCTGGAAGGCTTTCGCTCGGGCAGCCTCAACGATTTGGTGCCTGTCGAGGCGCTGACGCGTTTCGACTCTACCATGAAGTAGTGCTCGCTTGCGGCAATTTTCTGCTGCGGTACGTCAAAAAACCAGTCCCAGCACGACTGGACCTGGACCACTGGCATGGACCTGGACCACTGGAACTCGTTGAACCGCAACATCACAGCCTGCAAGGCTTGCCCCCGCCTGGTCGCGCACTGCCGCGAAATTGCCACCACCAAACGAAAAGCCTTTCGTCACTGGAGCTACTGGGGCCGGCCGGTTCCCAACTTTGGAGATCCGCAGGCCCGGCTGCTGATTATTGGACTGGCTCCCGGAGCACATGGGGCCAATCGAACGGGAAGAATGTTCACTGGCGACCGCAGTGGTGACTGGCTCTATCGAGCACTTTTTCGGGCAGGTTTCAGCAATCAGGCGGGTTCCACTTCACGCGAGGACGGCTTGCAATTACTCGATTGTGCAGTCACCGCTATTTGCCATTGCGCGCCACCTGGCAATAAGCCCTCGCGAACCGAGATTTCGCAATGCCGGCCATGGTTCGAGCAAACCGTCGACATTGGCAAGGCGCGTGTATTTTTAGCACTGGGACAAATCGCCTGGAAAGGGGTCCTGGACGAGTTTCTGAAGCGGCGGTGGTACGAGGGGCGACGGCCTGAATTCGCGCACGCGGCACAAGTTGCCTTGAGTGATGACCGATGGCTGATAGGCAGCTACCACCCTAGTCAACAGAATACTTTCACAGGCAGATTAACCGAACCGATGTTCGATGGCATTTTTGGCACGGTCAACCGTTTGTTGAACGGGGCCCAATAAACCAGTTTGTCCCCTTGGCTGCCTGCGAGTCGCACCACGCCTGCTTGCGAACCGCGGTCCCACGTTTTTTATTGCTGAACCGGTTCGATATCGAAGGCAAGCTCGATAAAATCGAAATACTCCTGATCGTCTGCAAACGATCCGCTGGCGATTTTGTCACCTGCAATGAAAACAGGCATGCCGAACTGTGCCGGACTCGTCCATTCATTGCCAAGGTTCGCAAACATATTAACGTGACGAGAAATCCGCGCATCGATATCCTCTGCGTCATCCAGACCACCGCGAATCCGCACCCGTCCCACATCCTGATAGGCTTGCACGAGCGCTTGCTCATATCGCCTCGGCTTTTCCTCGTCAGCCATCATCCACTCGTGGAATCTCGTAAACTGATTCGGCTCCAACTTGCTGACAATCAAGGCGATTTTCGCGAGGTTGCAGGCACCTATGTTTTGAGGGCGGGCACTTTTCATGAATTTGTTGCAACGCAACTCAAGGGGTACCGGCATAACCACAAATGCAAGTTGATCGCCATAGTGTCGCAGGGCACTGTGCACGCGTTTGTGCGTTTGACGGCAATGCTGGCACGTATAGTCGAATAACTCAATAACCACGTTCGGGGCTTCTGGTGAACCCAAGTACGCTTCTTCGTAAATGTCGAAAAACAACCGACCTTTCAAGATGTCGGTGATCCGACTCTGGCTTGAAAGCTCATCAGGAACGACGCCAAGGTCAAATTTTGCTGGCTTGAAGCCAATATCGTATTTCCCCTCGGTCCAAGCCTCGTTCTTTATGGCGTCAGTTGGGTCGTCCAGTTTACCTGTCTTCGTTACTCTGTTCAGCAGAGCATCCAACACGGCAGGCTCCGAGTCGGCTCCCTCATCTTCTTTCCCGTGGCCATTCGCGACCCCTACGGTCACCATGCGGTGGGCTGTATGCCGCTTCGGCGGGGCATCGATGTCCTTGGATGGAGTGGTCGTCGGGGCATCTGAAGTGGCAGCCGAAACGGGTTGAGCCGAAACGGGCTCGCTGGCAAGCGGCTGCAAGAAAACCGGCTCCGCTTCTAGCTGCCCACCCGATTCGGAAAGGGTGGCTATTTCATAAGTCTTTTCAGGTTGCCAGACTTGTAGCGCAATCAAACCAGCGACACCGATCAACCCCACGAAAATGGGAATCCCAAATTGCCCCAAACCGGTAACGACGGCGGCAGGCTTACCGACAGTAGCCACCCCGGCCAAGGAAGCTTGTAATGGACTGATCGACCGAACACCGCGACTTGTCTCCCGGAGGCGGGCGGTCGTGCCAAGGACAAACAGAACGGCAATCAACCCTCCGCATAGATGAACGCCAAGGCAATACAAACAAAAAGCCTGCAGCTCAACCGATTGAAGCCCAATGAACCAGAGGATCGAGCCCACAACACTCGTGACCAGCAACGCGAGCAACGCCACTGCCCAACGCGCAACTGGCATGTTACGAACACCAACCAGCCAACTCACTAGAAAAATGGCCGCATAGCAAACGCCCCCCAGCATCGCAACCGGCGCGCCCAGGACCCGCGCCCAGCTGCTAGCAAGCACAGCATCGCAGTCGAGCGTGGCTCCGTCACCGCAACCCAAGATGGCACCATGTTCGGCCGACTTCCAGCTGAGGTATGCAGTCAAACCAACTGCTATCAGCGCCAGTGTGCGAATGGCCCACAAGATGAGGGTGCTCAAGGGCGGGTCAAAAGAAGCTGATTTTCGGGCGATCATCGTAACTGGAAAGACCATTGTGGATTTTGGCGCAGGGACGAAAATCCAGGGCACCTGTGCCTTATATTTTACTGTAGTTTTGCCCAAAAGTGTTGGTTACGCAACCAAAATGGAAAACCACCGGTCCGTTGAGACCCGCGGCGCAAATGGGCTTGCACAACCATCGCGACCAGCACAACTAGCCTCGCTACAACCGATCTACCTTGCCTAATCAGCGAGCGGCCTGTATTCTCCCGAACCTTATTATAGAGGTTGAGGTGGTTCTGGAATTCAGCCCCCCATCATCAGGCCAATCCTCAACGATTTTCCAGGCGAGCCAAGATTTTCGAGACGAGTCAACCGTTTTCTTTGCGAGGGAGCACCGCATTATGAACATGAAACCCAAGATTCGACCGCTTTGGCAACGCCTATTGTTAATGGGCGGTCTTTCCATGCTGCTGGTCTACAAACTACTCCATCTACCGAGGTTTATTTTACCCCGGGACTTCAAGTCCATTGTTACGAATTGGGACTACAAAATGTTCACCATGCTGCTGGGTAGCGGCTTTACCAGGGCGTACATTGACCAGCCGTGTACGCTACGAATGCCAACGGAATTCAAGCCGAAAGCCGATGTCCCGAAGCCTCATCAACTCAGTCGGCAAGAACTTAAGGATTTCTATGAAAACGGGTTCATTGGTCCATTCGATTGTTTCAGCCCCACGGAGATGGCCGATTTCAAGAAGGAATTGCTGGCGATGGAAAAGACGAAAAGCAAGACCTACGGCTTTGTAACTCCCCGCGATCGCCACTTTGAAGCACCCCGGCTCTGGAATTTCCTGAAAGATTCTCGCATTACGGACCGTTGTGCGCAGATTCTAGGTCCCGACCTGCTTTGCTGGCGATCACAGATTTTCTACAAGGGGCCACACGCTCCGGCAATTCAGTGGCACCAGGCGACCACGTTCATTGTTGAGGACTACCAGGACCCTGCGATCTTTCCATCCGATCGCGGTGAGATGTTTCAAATCACGGTGTGGGTTGCGGTGGACGACGCGCCGCTGGAAAAGGGTTGCCTGAGGTTTGCCTGTGGAGCAAACGATACCCGTGCGATCGACTTTGGAGGCGATTCGGAAGAAGGTTTTTACGAAGCTTCCTACACGCTCGACTTCAGGGAAGAAGACCAGCCGATTCGCTACGTGCCGGTGAAATCAGGCCAGTTTCTGTTATTTGCCGAGCGATTCGTCCATGGTTCCGGCCCAAACACCACCGATCAGTATCGACTGGCTTTCAACATGCGTGTCATTCCGAGCAATATACCAGTCTATCCAAACAAAAAATATTACCGATCGGTATACAACGGTGGCAAGTATTTTCTGGACCAATGGGGCGTGGCGGTCTTGCGTGGTGAAGACCGCTACCAACTCAGTCGAACAATCCCACCGGAAGCACTGCAAGCCGGAGAATTCAAGGGCGTGCTCCGCCCCGCCGCCTGAGCCGGGGAGGTTCTGCTGGGGCCCAAAGCCTGCCCACGTCTGATGCTGCGAACCGCACTGACTTCCAAGGATGGTACTTGACGCCAATGCGTAACATTCGCGAGAAACGGGCTTTGGTCACAGGTGCTGCCTCGGGCATCGGGCGGGCAATTGCGATGGAGTTGGCCCGCGAAGGGGTGAACCTACTCGTGGTCGACATCGATACAGAGGCTATGGCTGAAACCGTTGCCGCTTGCCGACAACTCGGGGCAGAGGTAACCGGCCAACACTGCGACGTCAGTCAACGAGGCGACATTTCGGCAACCGTCCACGCGCTGCTTGATCACTGGGGTGGGGTCGACTTGTTGGTCAACAATGCGGGAATCACTTATTACGGGCACACGCATCGCATGGCTGACGAGCATTGGGATCGGTTGATCCAAATCAATCTGCACGCGCATATTGAGTTCACCCGCAAACTTCTCCCCACGATGCTCGAGCGACCCGAAGCTCACATCGTTAATATTTGCAGCATGTTTGGCCTGGTAGGAATGCCCAAACTGGCAGCCTACTGTGTGAGTAAGTTTGGCCTGGTGGGCTTTAGCGAGTCGCTTCGCAATGAATACGGGCGTCAGGGACTTGGTGTTAGTGCAATCTGCCCCGGCTTTGTCGATACGCACCTTTTCACGAATGGCCCGCTTCAAGAGGATGTTGCCGAACACAAGATTCCGCCAAAAATACTACGCACTACAGCCGAGAAAGTCGCTATAGCCACCGTCAAGGCAATTCGCCGCAATCGCAGGGTGGTTGTGATGGAACCCTTTGCCCGCGGGCTGGTCGCAACCAAACGCCTTGTGCCCGGACTGCTCGATTTTGCATTTCACCTGGGCCGTGATCGAAAAGTCCGCCAGAAAGCAGCCCGGCTCCAGCAGATGTCCGACCCGGCGACACGGACCATCGATGACCACGACTCGGCAAACGGCTCGTCAGACGTTTCCCAACCGCGGGCAGCCTAGCCACACCTTAACGCACCACCCTTTTTAACGCCGTATCCTTTCGAGCCAAACCGCGGCCAGTTCTGCCGGAGCAGCCCGATAGATACGCGTGAAAGCTGTGTCGAACTCTGTACCATGGCCCACTTCACTCAGCAACTTCTGGACCTTGGTAGGTTTTTTAAGGAGATTGCGGACGAACCCATAGGCGAGCAGCCCCTCCAGTTCCAACGATAATTTTCCCTGTATAAAATCGTCCGGCTTTTGCAGGCGGGTGATCGCCGCAGGAATTTGTTTTTCCCAGGTCTTGACGCGGGCATCGCCCGAATCCAGTTTGGCAGCAGCAGCCCGCGCAGCTCCCTCCACAAACCAGCGTGGTAACCGCCCGTATCCTTGAGCTGCCACGTAAACGCCGGCAACTTGTTGGCCAACGAGCACGCTGTTGTCGAATTCACCATGGCGGGCAGGGTGGATCACCGCATACGCGTCGACACCATCGTAACCCCAATGGCCCCGCCAACTGGCGGGCACCTCTCGCTGTTCAACCATGATCCCGAACTCGCTGTAATCGTACCGGTGTGCACAGGCCAGAATGGTCATCCGCGACTTGAGCCAGGGCTGGTCTTCCGGATGGCGGAACAGTTTTGTAACCTGCTGCACTTGGTTTTCGGCAAATTGACCCAGTTCCGTCAGTTGGGCCAGGGGCAAATTGCCGGTGATCAGAAACCACTCTGTTTCGATGGTCCGGGCTTGTTCATCAGGAATGGCCAGGCGCCATTTTTGCAGGGCCAGGTCTTTCCGCATGCCACTCAGCTCTTCGGGACTGGCGGCGTCGGCCCTGGCCAGGGTGTTCATTCGGGTGAGGGAATCCGAACGCCTTGCACCGTCAAAATGTGCGCCCTCACGAATCCACGTTTCGATTCGTGCAATGACCTCGGCCGGCAGAGGATCACGATCCAACGGCATGCGGTCCCCGCCTTCACCTTTAAGCCGCATCAGCAGTAAACTTTGCTCCGGATTCCCCGCCGCGACAGGAGGGCCCGATTCCCCTCCCTCCCACAAACCCTGAAATGTTGTCAGGTTGAACTCAGCTCGCGCGCGACGGCTACCGTGACAACCAGTACAGGCCTCGGCAAGAACCGGGGCGATTTCCAGAGCGAAGCGAACCGTCTCGTCACCAGTAGCAGCCTGCGCCGGTTCGACTTGGCGTCGCTCGGGTGGGTCTTCTTCGCTGGACATCCCGGCCAACTCGACCAAAGGTACCGTCGTTGTCGTCGCATCGTTCTGAGCACCCTGATTGACCCAACGCACCAACAGTTCGAGTTCTTGCGGCGTGACGCGGTCTGGTCCGCGGGGCATTTCCCCCGAGGCAACCAGGTCGATCATCACACTCGACGCGGCTTTTCCTCGAACCACGACCATGCCAGCTTCGTCCGAACCACTCAGCAGGTCGACATACGTCGCCAGGCTGAAGCCTCCCTTGCGGGCCTCGATGTGACATCGCCTGCACTTCGCCACCAACAGTGGAGCCACCTCCTCGGAAAAACTAACTTGCTTCCGCTCAGAGCCCTTCTCCCGACGCCCCCGGCCCTTACGTGTTGGGCCTTGGGTCCCCTCCTCGGGGTCACCCTCGGGAAGTTCCAGGGGCCGCAAGGTGACTCCCGCTTCGCCCAATTGCTGATGCACCTGGCGGAGCAAACCAACCGCTCGGGCGAACAACTTGTTGAGTCTCGAGTCGACCTTGCCGACGGCCAGTGCCTCCATACGAAGTTGGGCCTTCTCAAATTCATCGGCGGCGACGTCCAACTTGCCTTGCTTGGCGGACCTGGCTGCCGAACGGGCCAGGGTGGAAGACCGAGAGATCTCGCGCCGCTGCCCCTGTCGTGAGACGGCATCGGCGTTGACATCACCCGCCAGTACCAAGGCAAACAACAGAATCGGCACGAATCGAGCGATCATGCCCCTATCATACCCGGTTCTGGCAAACGGCATAGAGATCCGCACCAACGCTGCTCAACACCACCAGGAAACGATGAATTCCACGAAATCTCAGCAAGAATGGTGCCGACGTCGCGCTTTAAGACCTGTTTTGCGCGACTTCTGCCCACCGGTACGGCGATACCCGTACTCAATCGCAAACCATTCGGCAAACCGCTCTCGGTCCGTGCAGCTCGAATTGCGGTTGTCGACCAGGTGCCCCAATTCGTGGATCAAGATGTTGTTGAGGTAGAAGTCGCGGGAAGACTGTTCCGTCCAGGAAAGGGTCCAAACATTCGATTTTGGCTGGTGCCAACGTCCGCCAAACATTTTGACTTCATTGACGAGATTCGGCCGAGGTGGAAAATAAAAATGTTCCACCAGTGACTGCTCAAGCGGATAAAGATAAAGGGTTGCGCCCCACTGCATACCATAACAGGGGAAACTCTGCTTTTTACGGGTTACGCAGCTAAGTTGGATGACTTCCAAATCTTGCAGGTATTGCGATGGTACCCGGAGAAGACGTTCCCGTACTTCCTCCGGTGTGACAATATGTCGATAACCCTTACCAGGACTTTGAACGATAACGCGATAATCAGCCGTTCCAACCGGTTCGTACCAGTCCTCTGGTGGGGCAAAAGGTTCGCGAAGTTTGCGATCTCCCACATTGGCACCTCGGGCGCGGCTGGCAGCTCGACGGCGCGAGTGCGCACTAAGTGACGCCATCCGCCCCTTGGCCTGGCGGACCTTGTGCTTGGCGAGATAATTGCGTCGTACAGCCATAGCGCATGTCAAAATTCTATGAAAATCATTTTTTGTGCCCTGTCGCGTCCGCGCGAGCCATCCTGAAGAGCTTCCAAATCGGCGATTCGGCAGGGCTGCACAGCGTCGCTTCCAGCAACGCCAGAGGAGGATTCCAGACGTCTGAACCTCTTATCTCTATCGTACGCTGCCGCGGCCATATTCCACAAACAAATATTTAAACCGTTATATTACAACAACTTACGAATGAGTCACGAAAGGCGACAAAACGCCATTTTGGGAATGTCGGCCCACCCCGGCTGAATCCGGCAAGCCACTTTCACGGGCGCAAAACCGTCCAGGTGCGCCGATAAAAAGTGCTTTGTCGCGCGTCCTCTTTGAAAACCATGAAACCGGAACAATCACTCGACATTGTGTTTTACACTAGACAAGGCTGTCATCTCTGCGATGATGCCGCCGAAGTTTTACGTGCGCATCGCGTTGGCTACCAAGAAGTCGACATTGACGACCATCCGGAGCTTGTCGAGCGATTTAACACATGCGTACCGGTGATTGAAATTGATGGCGTCGTTCGGTTTCGCGGTCGGGTTGACCCCCGCTTGTTGCGGCGTTTATTAAAGTAAACAAGGAATTGGTCTTGGATATAACGGCCCCTCCCGCCACAAAATCGATACTCGGGCTTTTTGCCAAACACTGGACACTCGGCCAAGTGAAAACCCGTTTGGCAGCCGGAATCGGAGCGACTGCTGCTGTCCGATTTCATCGTCACTGCGTCGATGTACTGCTCGAGCGGCTCAAGTTCATTGCCGATACACGGGTTGTTTGCTACTGGCCGCCCGAGCGGCGGGAGGAGTTCACCCAGCTTGGAAATGGCCACTGGCAGTTTCGACCTCAAACGCCGGGTGACCTGGGAACCCGCATGGCCGCTTATTTCGAAGATTGCTTTAAGGCCGGGTTTCAACGGGTACTGCTTTTGGGAACCGACAGCCCGAGCGTACCCCTGCCACACATCGAACGGGCCCTTCAACTGCTTGAAGCGCGCCGCCTGGTCCTCGGCCCAACCGAGGACGGCGGTTACTACCTGGTCGGCGCACGCTCGAAAATTCCGCCGATTTTCGAGGCCATGCCGTGGAGCACGCCCAGACTGTGGCCCGCCACGCTTCGGCAACTGGAAGCCAAAGGGTGGCAGCGTGACGTTGATTATGAATTACTCCCGCCGTGGTACGATATCGATACCATCAGCGACTTGAAGCGTCTGTCCCGCGAATTACTGGCAGAAGCGATCGGAAATGAACCGCTAACCGACTTGCGGTGCTACGTAGAAACAGCACTGAAATTGAAGCCTGCCTCTTAATTTCCCGACCTTAATTTCCCGACCATGGCGCAAACAGAGAATTTTGACGAACTGATTCTTGGTGGCGGGGTGATTGGCCTCTCGCTGGCATTTCGATTGGCAAACGTGGGACGACGTGTGTGCGTTGTGGATCGACAGGAACTGGGCCGCGAAGCATCCTGGGCCGGTGCCGGAATCATCCCCCCCGGATCCTGGTACCATGATCATCCGGCCCTGGAATCGCTGGCCAGGGAGAGTTGCCGGCTGCTGCCCAACTGGAGTAAGCAGCTCCATGCATTCACGGGAATTGACAATGGGTGGCGTCAAACGGGTGGCATCTACTTCACCCCAAACTTTGATTGTGATCCAGAGAATAAGACCGTCACGACACTTGCCCGGTGGCAGCAACAGGGAATTCTCTCTCAGCCCATCAGTGCCGCTGAACTTCGGGAACTCGATCCTGTCGTTGCCGACGGCCCCTGGCTCACCAAACAAGACAAACTCTTTGCCTACTTTGTGCCGGAGGAAGCCCAACTTCGTAATCCACGGCATCTCAAAGCGCTGATTACAGCCTGCACCCGGTTGGGCGTGGTGTTCCAACCGAACACCACGCTGTTCGGTTTCGTGAGAAATGGCCCGCAGATCACCGGGGTCGAGACAACCCACGGTCGGTTGCAAGCAGGACAATTCTGTCTGACAGCCGGTTGCTGGACGGGACAACTGGCCGCGCAACTGGAACTCGATCTCCCAACCAGGCCTATTGCCGGGCAGATGATCCTGCTGAAACATCCGCGACCCACACCAGCATGCGCGCGAATCCATCACCACGATGGCAAATACATCGTTCCCCGCTGCGACGGCTACACACTGGTCGGTTCCACCGTGGAAGATGTTGGTTTTGACAAGCGAACGACCGCATCCGCCATCGCCGACTTGCGGGCACTGGCTCGTGGATTTGGCCTGGGAATGTGTGACTTGAAACAGGCCTGGGCTGGATTGCGCCCAGCGTCGTTCGATGGCCTACCTTATCTGGGGCGGTTGCCAGGGATCAACAATGGGTGGATCGCAACCGGCCATTTTCGTGCTGGCCTGCAATTATCTGCCATCACGGCAATCGCCATGGCAGCACTCATGCTCGATCAAGAGCCTCCCGTCGATATCACGGCCCTGGGTGTTGAACGCCTGCGGCACCCGGTCTCCTGAGCCTGGCCAGCAACCCGCATCGCGTTGGCCGGTCACTCGACAGATCTGTGGGACACCCTGTTCCGCAACCCATGCACTCTTTCGCACTCCGCGGGCAAGAACGCTGAATTACCCCCGCTTTGTCTTGCCGCCATCTTGGCGCTGTTGGCTCACCGCATCACTCCACGCATGCCGCAAAATCCCCACGAAACCAGAGGCCACAAACATCATCCACGCTCCCAGCATCGCAGCCGAAAATGTTCCCAAGGTAAGGCCGCCAATCGTGGCGCGATCCCCCACCAGCTTGACAAGGGCAGTCGCCCCTACAACCGCTGCCAAAACGGCGCCGACAGTCATCAACAGCCAAAGCCACGGTAACCGTGTCGTACGGCTCCCAAGCGGACTGGCAGGTGGAAGGTCGAGCTCGGCAAACGGCTTTGTCGCCACCCGCGAAGACGCTTCGTCCGGGTCAAACCCGCCCCGTTTCGCATGCCACCGCCGGCGTTGTTCTGCATGCTGTCGCAATCGACTCCCGAGTACGGTTGCAACCATGTGGCTGACGACGATCATGACCGCGACCAGGATGGCAACCCGCCAGTAACCATTCACAGCGGTCAAGACGGCCAGGAGTGCACTCACTCCGCCGATAAAAAGCAAAAGCCTGCCCAGGCTGAACTGGGCCAGCGGAGGATCGGGCGGTAACGGATTCTGCTGACTGGTCATCGTCGATTTGGATTGTTGGCCCGTAATATACCGCGGGGGGGGGGGGGTGACAGCCACACCAGTCCCTGACTGCCAGGGAATCGTAACTCAACGCCAGCCCTCAGCGTACCAACTGAGTCGATATTTTGTTAAGGTAAATAACGTCTGTTCACCATGACTCAATTGTAAGAATAGCTCATGTCCCTTTTTCTTGCTGAAGGTTCACCAACCACTGTTTTGTCGGATGCCGAGTTAGAGAGCAGCTTCTATTCAGCCCTTAAGCAGCTTGGCCCCCGTCACAAAGTCATTGCAATCCCACCCGATATTACCCGCCTGGAAAGTCGGGCCGGCCGGCTGACCTGTATGCTTCACGACTACTACGGCGAGGCCCTGGTCGATGTGATACCAGCCTTGGGTACTCACTTCCCGATGACCGATGAGCAGGTCGAAATGATGTATCCGGGGCTGCCGAAATCACTAATTCGCGAACACCGGTGGCGGGATGAAGTCGTCACGCTTGGCCAAATCCCGGCCGCCTTCGTCCGAGAAGCCTCCGCTGGACTCTACGACAAGCCGTGGACTGCTCAAATGAACAAGCTCGTTGTTCATGGCGGACATGACCTGATCATTTCCCTGGGGCAGGTCGTCCCTCATGAGATCGTAGGGATGGCCAATTACAACAAAAATATCTTTATCGGCATCGGCGGTGCGGCGAGCATCAACCCGAATCATTACCTTGCCGGACTGTGTGGAGTCGAGCGAATTCTGGGCCGCGAAGATACGCCGCCACGCCGCATTCTCAACGAAGCACAACGGCTGTTCTGCAAGAATATGCCACTTGTTTTTGCGCTGACTGTGATCGGTTTCGACCAGGTGGGGGAAACGGTCGTCCGCGGACTCTTCCTCGGCGACGACCAGGAATGCTTCCAGAAAGCGAGCGAGTTGTCCCGCCAGGTCAACATCACGCCTGTCGACAAACCGGTCGAACGTTTGGTCACGTATCTCGATCCGGAAGAATTCTCCAGCTTCTGGCTGGGAGGCAAAGCGGTTTACCGCACGCGAATGGCCATTGCCGACGGTGGAGAATTGATCATCCTGGCGCCCGGTATCAGCACGTTCGGCGAAGATCCTGAAATCGATCGGCTGATTCGTAAATACGGCTATCGCACGAACGGCGTGACACAGCAGCAAGTCGCCGAAAATGAAGATTACCAACAAACACTTGGAGCAGCTGCTCAAGTCATGTTATGTTCTCCCGAAGGTCGATTTCGCATCACCCTCTGCCCGGGGGGGCTAACCAGAGAAGAAGTTGAAAATGCAGGGCTGGGATATGGCGACCTCGACGAACACCTGGACCGTTATGCACCCGCAAAACTCGATGACGGCTGGAACACACTTGCTGAGGGTGAGCAAATTTACTTCGTGCGTAAGCCGGCCCTCGGACTATGGGCACTCAAGTCGCGGATACCCCCATAACGCGATTGTGCGTCAGCCCGCCAATTTTGCGAACTGGCGTGCGCCGCCAACCCAATGACCCTTTTCATTGGACCTGTTAGAATTCAGGAACACCCGCAACCCCTGGGCAGTTACCATGTTGACCAAACGCATTCTACTCACGGCCCCGGTCCTATTGGCTTTTAGCTTACCGGCGACAGCCGACGAATGGCCTCAGTGGCGTGGACCCAGTCGCGATGGCATATGGCGTGAAACGGGCTTGACCGAACGTTTCCCCGCACCGCAAATCGATCTGGTATGGCAGGCTGACATCGCAGCCGGGTACAGCGGCCCGACCGTTGCCGACGGTCGGGTCTTTGTTACCGACCGTCTTGACGACCCTAAACAGATTGAGCGGACCCATTGTTTTGACGCGAGTACGGGTGAACCACTCTGGACACATGCCTATGATTGCAATTACGAAATCCACTACACGGCTGGTCCACGTGCTGCGGTAACGATCGATGACGGGCGCGCCTACAGCCTCGGTGCGATGGGTCACCTGCACTGTTACGACGCGGCCACCGGCAAGCTGCTCTGGAAACGGGATCTGAATACCGAGTACGAAATCCGCATGCCGGTTTGGGGCATTGCAGCTGCCCCTCTCGTCGTTGACGATCTTGTGATTGTCATGATTGGCGGAACCGACGGTGCCTGTCTGGTTGCTTTCGATAAAAAGTCGGGGGGGGAACGCTGGAAAGCACTCGATGACAACGCTTCGTACTCGGCCCCGCAGATCATCCATCAAGCCGGGCAACCAGTCCTCCTCTGCTGGACCGCTGGAAGTCTTGCCGGTCTTGATCCAACGTCAGGAAAAATACACTGGCAAGTACGCTTTGTGGATCGAGATACGAGTATGAATATTGCGATGCCTGTCCTTCACAACAATCGGCTGTTCTTGACGTCATTCTTCGATGGCTGCTACATGCTGAATTTGCCACCCGACCGCCTTCAAGCCAGTCAACTTTGGACACGAGTCGGGCAAAATGAAAAGAACACCGACGGGTTGCATTCGACGATGTCAACGCCGCTGTTTGACTCAAACTACATTTACGGCGTTGACAGTTACGGTGAATTAAGATGTCTCGACGCAGCAACGGGAGACCGCGTATGGGAAGACCTCACCGCCGTCCCCAAAGCCCGCTGGGGCAACATTCACTTCGTCACCAACGGCGATCGAGTATGGATGTTCAATGAACGGGGAGACTTGATCATCGCCAGGCTATCGCCCTCCGGCTACGAAGAGATCAGTCGTGCACACCTGATCGACCCCACGGAATTTCAGTTGCGCCAACGCGGGGGAGTTTGCTGGTCGCATCCCGCCTTTGCCTATCGACATGTATTTGCCCGCAACGATGAAAAGTTAGTGTGCGCAAATCTGGCCGCGGACCAAGACGACACACAGTAGCCCGCAAACAATCGTCGGCACAATCTGCACACCGTGGACCACGCAAGCCTCCAGTCGCACCGGAGCATGAACTGTACGGGCCACAGCTCATGCCTGTTTTGCCTGGCGGTCATGCCGTTGAATCCAATCCACGATTCGCCAATCCATCCAGCGGCGATCGGGATCTACGCCTGACACACCGAAGTAGCCAACGTGCCCACCATGGTTAGTAATCAATACGTTGGTCGATGATGAAAAACCGGCCCTGTCAAAAATCGGCACCGGTATCAGAGGGTCATCGGCAGCAGCCAGGACCAGCGTCGGTAAGCAGATCTTGGGTAACAGCGGGCCAGAACTGCATTGCTCGTAGTAGTCGTGGACATCAACAAATCCGCTCAGTGGCGCCGTAAAACGGTCGTCGAACTCCATCAGCGTTTGAGGGCGAGGCAGGAGCGGAATCTGCTGCATTTCCTCGACGAATTCACGCCGCCGCCTGACCTCTTGCAGCAATGACCGGACGAACGCGTGGCTGTATAAACGGTACGGTAGTCGCGACATCTGCAGGGAACAGGAAAGAAGATCGACCGGCGGAGCCACGGCGACACCGCTGTCGAGGTTGCCCAACGGAACACGGCCTGTTTCCCCTAGCATCTTGAGCATAATGTTACCTCCCAACGAGAAACCAACCACGGTGACCGGGGAGTCGGGAACCAATTCGGCAATCTTACGAACTGCTGCCGCGGTGTCTTCGCTGCGCCCCGCATGCCCGGGCAATCTGGCCAGGCGATACCCGGATCCACACCCACGCAAATCCATGCGAAAAGTTCGGAAGCCACAGGCATTGAGCTTGGCAGCAATCTGCGGCATGACGGGAGACTGGGAAGATCCGCCAAGCCCCGGGACGAGTAACACACTGCGGTCTCTTCGCTGCCACTCTTTCGCAGAGTCTTCGTGCAGGACAAAGCCGTCACCGTCTTCCAGAAAAACCTGGTGCTCCTGGGCCCGGTATGGAAATCGCGTCAAACGACCATAAAAGCCCATCAGCGTTTGCGCATGACCTCCGGGAACCAGCGGATGAGGTCGAAAAGGTGGGAAGTGGTCCACACTCATTTTTGGCTTCCGACAAACACGGGACTCACTCAAACCCAGCCTCAACGGTTGCACGCCGTGCTCGCACAAATGGCAAACTTTACACTTTGGCGGCACGTAGCCGCAACGCATTCGCAATCACCGAAAGGCTGCTCAAGCTCATGGCTGCCGCGGCAATCATCGGGCTGAGCAACCATCCTGACAGCGGGTAGAGCACTCCAGCGGCGATCGGAATGCCGGCACTGTTGTAAGCAAAGGCGAAAAACAGGTTTTGTTTGATGTTGCGCATGGTCAATCGACTCAAATGCCGTGCCTTGACAATTCCCTGCAAATCGCCTTTGACAAGGGCCACACCCGCACTTTCCAGGGCGACGTCTGTACCGGTCCCCATGGCGATGCCCACATGTGCCTGGGCCAGGGCTGGGGCATCGTTGGTACCGTCACCCGCCATCGCGACAATATGCCCCTCGTTTTGCAGCCGTTTCACAACATCCACTTTTTCACTCGGGAGCACGCCTGCGATCACCTCGTCGATCTGTAATTCGCTGGCAACCGCATTGGCGGTAGCCTCGTTATCGCCAGTGAGCATCACGATACGAACCCCCTCACTGTGCAACAACTCAATGGCCCGCGGGGTGCTTTTCTTGACGGCGTCGGCCACACCGACCATCCCAGCAAGCCTGGTGTCGACGGCAACGTACATGACTGTTTGCGCTTTAGCCCGCAACGCATCGACCTGCGTGGTAAGCCCACTCCAATCAACACCCAAACTTTCCATCAGTGCCTGATTTCCAATCGCAACCTGTTTACTTTCCAGTTGCGCTGTGACACCCTTGCCTGTCACGGCTTGAAATCCGTCGGTATCCGCTACGGCAACCCCTCGTTGACGCGCCCCCTCAACAATGGCTGAAGCCAGCGGATGTTCGCTTCCCAACTCCAGGCTGGCAGCGACACGCAGCAACTCGCCATCGGCAAATCCCTCGGCAGCCATTACCGAAACCAGGGTGGGCTTCCCCTCGGTTAACGTGCCGGTCTTATCGACAACCAGCGTATTTACCTTGCGGAGCACTTCGATCGCCTCGGCATTCTTGAACAGGATACCCAGCCGCGCGCCTTTACCGGCCGCCACCATGATCGACATCGGAGTCGCCAGCCCCAGCGCACAGGGGCAGGCGATAATAAGCACCGCCACGGCGTTGATTAGCCCGTAGGTCATCGCAGGCGGCGGACCGATCCAGGTCCACACCACAAACGTCACGGCGGCAATCAGAATGACTGCCGGGACGAAGAACCCGGACACAACGTCAGCCAGTCTTTGAATCGGTGCCCGACTCCGCTGCGATTCAGCCACGAGAGTCACAATCCGCGCAAGCAACGTTTCCGACCCGACTTTCTTCGCCCGCATCACAAAACTACCAGCACCGTTGATCGTCGACCCAATAACCGCATCCCCGGGATGTTTTTCAACGGGTAGCGGTTCGCCCGTCACCATCGACTCCTCCATCGTACTGGAACCTTCCAGCACGATACCATCGACCGGCGCCTTTTCACCTGGTCTGACTCGCAACCGGTCACCAACCTGAACCTGCTCCAGTAGGACATCCCGCTCGGAACCATCAGATGCAAGCAGGCGCGCCGTTTTGGCTTGCATTCCCAAAAGCAGAGAGACGGCCTCATTCGTCTGACGACGCGCCCTGAGTTCCAATATCTGTCCCAGCAAAATTAGGGCTACAATGGTCCCAGCGGCCTCAAAATAAACTCCGACCTGACCCGATTCATCTCGAAAAGAAGCGGGAAATATTCCCGGAAAGAGGACAGCTACCACGCTGTAACTGTAGGCCACCGCTACAGCCAGACCAATTAACGTAAACATGTTGAGGCTTTGGTTCCGCACAGATTGAACCGCACGTGTGTAAAATGGCCACGCCCCCCACAAACAGATGGGGCTGGCAAGCACCAGTTCGATCAAAACCCGTCCACGGGCCGAAAAAATGGCCGTCATCGGATGGCCCGGAAGCATGTCCCCCATCGAAACCAGCAACAAGGGAACCGCCAAACCGATGGCAACCCAGAAGCGCTGGCTCATGTCTCTGAGCTCCGATTTATCCTCGACCGGCTCGATCGCCACAGCACGGGGCTCTAGCGCCATCCCACATTTCGGGCAGGCGCCCGCGTGATCCTGGCGAATCTCCGGGTGCATGGGACAGGTCCACTCCGCCGGGGCAGAACCGGCCGGCGACGCCCCAGATGGCGCTACCATCGGCTCCAGTGCCATCCCGCATTTCGGGCACGCACCCGCGTGATCCTGGCGAACCTCCGGGTGCATGGGGCAGGTGTACTCGCTCGATGCGGAAACTGCCGGTGCTGATCCCGCTGACGCCACTGGCTCCAGCGCCATCCCGCATTTCGGGCACGCACCCGCGTGACACTGGCGAACCTCCGGGTGCATGGGACAGGTGTATGTGTTGGCTTCAGCATTTGTGGTCATGACGAGCCGCCTGCATTGCGTCATTAAGGCTTCAAACTTACCGTAGCCCAAACTATAAACGAACTCCTCTGACTTGTACCACCGTCTTGGCTCGTTTGCGAGAGACACCCACACCGATGTCCTCCAACGCTCGTGCACCCTCACCACTGGCAAGACACGTTAGAACTCGGGCAGTCTGTTAACCAGCTACCCGGCTTACAGTTCCCAGCAAACAGCGGGGACCACACCACGAATTCCAGGGCAAACAATTTCGAGTTAAATCGTGCGACAGGCGCACAGATCAGCTATTGGGCACTAGCATGAATCCCCACCTGCTTCTGCCTGGCGTTTGCGAACCCCACCGAGAAATATCTCTGCTAAAGCCTCATAAATGGCACTCGGGCAAACGCGGTGCGAACATTCATAGGCAATGATGGCCGTCGCGAGGAGCGGAATCGTCATGAAACGGGCGGCGGTCATCTCAACCATAATCACGGCACAGGTGATCGGGCTCTGCACGACCCCGGTGAAATAAGCCACCATAAAGAGCATGACGATCGAGGTGGGCTCCAAGTGAGGAAAGAAAAACAGCAACACGGGCTTCAAAGTCTGCCCCAGCCCCGCCCCCACCGAAAGGCTCGGATCAAAAAGTCCGCCAGGAATGCCGCTGATCAGGCAGACAAAGTTGGCCAACGCCTTCATGGGCGCGTAATGCCACGGATACTCACCCCCGTCCATGAGAATCGACTGGGCTTGCGGAAAACCGCTGCCGTACGATTCGCCACCGGAAATCAGTCCGATCAGTGCCAAGGTTCCCCCCAGGCCCAACGGGACGAGAACACAATGGCGCTGTAACAAAGGATTGATCAGTCGCGTGGTGGCCACCACAGCCCGCGCAAAGAGCCCACCCAACAATCCACCAATAACACCAATGAAGGTTATTGATATCCACTGGCCCACGGGCCAGTTCTCAACATTGAGTTTGACCTCTCCATAAAACAAATAGTCGGTGCCCCTGCCAAGAACGACGACCAGGCAGGCCAAAAGAACCGTTCGGATGATCGTACCAATATTGTGTTTCTCAAAGGAACGGCCGATCTCTTCAAGGGCAAAAATAGCGCCTGCCACCGGAGCATTAAAGGCAGCGGCAATGCCTGCGGCGCCACCTCCCAGGATCAACCCACGCTGAACCAGATTCTGCGGGAAACGTGTGATCTTGGTGATCAGATACATCAAGCACGCGCCGACATGAACACTCGGTCCTTCCCGGCCAATCGTCATCCCGGTAAACAGACCTAATACCAATAACAAGGTTTTGCCCATGACAATGCGCCAGGAAAGCATTTGCTTTCGGATGGGGCCGTCCTCGGTTTTCAGAGCCGCGATCGCCTGGGGAATTCCAGTCCCTTCGGTACCGGGAAAATAGCGAATTCGGAGTTGGAGAATGACCAACATCCCAAGGGTAATCGTCACCATCGGAACGATCGTGTGGACCACCGACGCAGGAAGAAACCAGACATCGTCGGTCGGATAGGGCATCTTCCGCAAATGGTTAAACCACTGGTCACCCATTTCCTCGGCAAACCAGAAGAACCAGGCCACGTAGCCGGTTGCCACGGCAGCAGCGATAAAGAGGCCATGCTGGATCCAGGTCTGTAGACGCGAAACCTGCCAACATATCTCGTCGGTCGCTGCGTCTTGTTCCTGCTCGTCAAGATTCTCGGGCATCCACAAGACCTCCGCCGGGGACACCTTAACCTGATGCTGCGTACAAACGGTCAAGGCTGAGACACTTTAGAAGTCGCTTAAGGTACCTGCCGCTTTACAAAATCTCAAGTACAAGATCTACAGGTACAAGAACGATCCACATACGTCCCACTGACAGAAAAATTCGCGTTGATAGTGTTATTTTCGAGAAAACGCTACCGCCGACTTGTCGACTACGACCGACACCCACACAGAGAGGATGACCCCCCGGGCCACCAAAATGAGCGTCAAAACCGCCGCTTGTCGCCCTTCCCACAAAAAGACCTGCGGCGTCGTTATCGCAGCCGCAGGCATCCCTGTCTGCCGGGGATAGCTGCACCAGACAACCCCCTATATGATCTATGGCTGTACCATGGGCCCCGTTTCGATGCCCCAGGAGAATTGTTGTGAAACTTGGCACATTCATGATGCCGTTGCATCCTCCGGACAAGTCGTCCACCGAGGCGTTCGATGAAGACACCCAGTTCGTAATCGACTGTGAAAAGCTTGGCTTCACCGAAGCGTGGTGCGGTCACCACGTAACACTGCGGTGGGAACCGATCGTCGCCAACGACGTGTTCCTGGCTAATCTCATCGCGCGTACCAGCAAGATCAAGCTCGGCCTCGGTGTGTCGATCATGCCACAGCATCACCCAGCCAACGTGGCTGCCCGCGTGGCCATGCTCGACCACCTGTCCCACGGTCGCGTCTACTGGGGCTTCGGTCAGGGCGGCGTACCGACCGACTGGGAACTGTTCGGCCTGCCGGATGACCCTAAGATCCAGGGTGCGATGACCCGGGAAGCCTACGAAATCGTTCTGAAGCTCTGGACTGAGGATCCACCATATCACATCGATGGGAACTACTGGCAGATCCACCTGACCGGGGTCAACGAACCTCTGGGCATAGGCTACCCGCTCAAACCGTACCAGCAGCCGCACCCGCCCATCGGCATGACCCTGATCAGCGGTCAATCCAAGGGCGGCCAAATCGGTGGGGCCAAGGGATACATGCCCTTGTCGACCAACCTCGTACCCCCGTGTACGGTGATCGAGCACTGGGATACCTACTGCCGGGGCGCAGCGGACGCCGGCCTGCCCGAGCCCGACCGCGATATCTGGCGCGTCTCCCGCTCCATCTTCGTGGGCGAGTCGACCCAGGAGGCCTGGGACTTCTGCATGAATAGCGCCTTCGCTGGCAGCTTTGAGTACATCATCGCACTGCTGAACAACGCAAACATGATCAGTCTGGCCAAACACGACCCCGACGTACCCGACAGCGACGTCACCGTCGAATACTACCTCAAGCACTGCTGCATCATCGGCGACAAGCGTGAATGCATCCGCCAGCTTGAAGAATTCTGGGACCAGACTGGCGGCTTCGGTACGCTATTGGTCATCAAGCACGACTTCGACGACACCCCCAAATGGCAGCGCAGCATACAGGACCTGGCCGAGCATGTGGTGCCGGCGATGCCCAGTGTCAAACCCGGCAGCAACAAAGGATGACATCAGCCCGGTTTCGCGGGGCCCTCCAGCGCCGGGCACCCTGCAGCGCTGAGCGGTGGTATCCAAGGGTCGCAAGGTGACGTCAGAACCTGCCCGCCCCGGGGCCCGTCCATGGCAATCCCACGCACCGCCGCCCGACTTCAGCTTTCCACCTGTTCCTTCACCAGCTCACCGAACAATTCGGGTCGCCGCGTACGGAGCGTGTAATTGGGCGAGCGGCGGGCCGCGTCGAGCAAGTCGGCCTCGAGCGTGGCAACCACCATCTCGTCGCGAATCTCCTCGGTTTGCGACTCGGCCAGGATCTCACCGTCAGGACCAAAGATGAAAGCCCCGCCAGCATGATGGGGCTGATTCGGGCTGTGCCGGGGGTACAGGTCCACGTATCCCGCGCGCCCGGCCTGGTCGGCAATGACGTAAAAACAGGCGTTCTCACGTGCCCGTGTCCGCAAACCGTGATAAATGTCATATGAATAGCGCCGGGCGGCGGCCTGGAAGTCCGGGCCGTCATCCCACATCTTCAATCGGGCCGCGTGCGGTGCGATCACAATGTCGGCACCGCGAAGTGCAAGGATGCGTGCTGTCTCCGGATGCGAGTTGTCGTAGCAGATGACGCTTCCCACACGGCACTTGCCGATATCCAGCACCGGCATCTCCAACCCACCCTTGTAGTGCAGGACTTCGTCGCGGGAGAGGTGGATCTTGCGCTGCTTGCCAATCGTTCCAGCAGGCCCGACCAATACCTGGGTGTTGTAGACAATGTCCTTCTCTTTCTCGCTCAAACCTACCGACAGTACCAGGCCGTGCTCGCGTGCCAGCTGCTCGAGGTGTCTCACGCTCGGGCCGCCAGGGACGGATTCCGCCAGGTCCCAGGTGTTGGGCGTGCAGTGCCCGTGGACTACCAGCTCGGGAAAGACCACCAACTCGGCACCCTCCGCCTTGGCCCGCCTGCACCAATCGCCAATGGAGCTCAGCGATTTCTCCGGCTCACCTAGCCATCCGTTCATGCTGACAGCCGCAACTCGAATCGATTGCATGGACATGGGGTCGTCCTTTTTAAATTTCTGTTAACGGAATTTCAGCCAGCACGCACCGAGTCATCGTCAAACCAGGGTACACCTCTGATTATGACGAATCAAATATGAACGCTTATTGTACCCAAGGATCAACGCATCGCACATTGGATCACGTTCAACGGCCACAGCGGTGTGGGTCCCGTCGCCGGCCAGTTCCAATCATGCGATGCTAAGGGGATTGGGAATCACCAGATTGACTCTCACCAACCGTCCGGATCACCAGACCCGCAATCAACCGGTGTCCTTCGCATGTAGGATGAAGGTCATCCCAGAACAGGTAACCGGTGGGCATCTTCCCGCTGGCTTGAAAGAATTCAAGCCCTTGATTGGTGACGTTGGTGATGGTCACCGGCGGACCGGGCACAAAAAAATCGGGCTGGTAGGGACTCCCAGCTTTAACCGTATCAAACACACGTTTCAACTCGCTATAAATGTCGACCTCGAAAATTTTGGCGTCAAAGAATGGGTCCAGCCGCAACTCGTCGATGCCCGCCTTAAGCGTTGTGTTGTAAACAACGGCAAACTCGGTGGCGGCTGCCTCCTTGATGAATCCTCCCGCTTGAGCTCGGGGCGTGTCACCGAGCTTGGGCATCGCGAGAACCAGCAACTGCCTGGCCCCGGCAGCTTCGAGGATTTGCATGGCACGTTTGACGGCATCAGCCGCGGTGGCGGCCGCAGCCGGACCGAATTTCCCTCCCACCAACAAGTTGTTGGCACCCGACCAAAGAATGTAAAGCGTATTCTGGTCAGGTTTATTGTGGCTCAAATAGGTCGAAATTTGTAGCGCCAGGTTGGGAACTGGCTCGGTCACCCCAGGCGGCTGAACCATACCGGCCCCCGCTTCGGAACCTCCCCAGGCCCAGGTGTTGCTACCGTATTTAGGAGGCTGCGAGGTCAGGTCACCGCGGCCCGGAGTCCTCGCCGGCAAACTCCAATACGCAGCCAGGTGTTCGATCCAGATGATATTGTCACAGAAGTGGGTCTCGGGATCGTTACCCGTCTGCGGGTAATAGCCAGAAATTCGCGGAGGATGCCCAGCTCTGGTCACCCCGGCTACATTCCCCACCTCGGTAAGGCTATCGCCGAAGGCAATGATGTCGTCGTAAGGCGCCGCCCAACCCCCACGCGAACCGCAAACAAGAAGCAACACCGATGCAACACGCCAAACCATGTTCACCGGGAAGTCTCCCTTACAACAAATTGTGGCGCCAGTTGATGGTGGCACTAGGTTGGACGCTGCTCCGCTGGCAGCCGGCGGCTACTGGCCTGTCTTCTCCCACCGCAACGATCGGTGCACCGCTTCACTCCACTGAGTTCGCAAGTCGTTTCTCGTAGCCGGCTCCATCTCGGATTCGAAGCAACGATCGAGGGCCCAGTTTTTTCGCACATCGTCCAGGTCATCCCAATACTCCACAGCCAACCCAGCGAGGTACGCTGCACCCAGTGCCGTGGTCTCAGCCACAACCGGTCGCTGCACCTCCGTGCCCAAAAGATTGGCCTGGAACTGCATGAGCGCATCATTCCCTGCGGCACCGCCGTCAACCCTCAGCGACTCGAGTTGCAAACCGGCATCTTTCTGCATGGCATCGAGAACATCGCACGACTGAAACGCCATCGACTCGACTGCTGCCCGCGCCAAATGGCCCGCCGTCGTTCCCCGGGTGATTCCAAAAATAGAACCCCGGGCATGCGGATCCCAATGCGGCGCACCCAATCCCACAAAAGCGGGTACCAGAACCACTCCTGCCGAATCTTCGACCGAAGCAGCCAGGGTTTCAACATCGGCAGAATTCTCAATGATCCCCAGGCCATCACGGAGCCATTGTACGACCGCTCCGCCAATAAACACCGAACCCTCCAAACAGTACGTCACCTGATCGCCAATCTGCCAACCAATCGTGGTGAGCATTTGATTTTTGGACAAAACTGGCTGGTCCCCCGTATTGAGCAGCAAAAAACAACCCGTTCCATACGTGTTTTTGGCACTACCTGGCTCAAAGCAAGCCTGGCCAAACGTTGCTGCTTGTTGATCTCCAGCCATGCCGGCGATCGGGATGGGCTGCCCAAACAAATCGGCAGCTGTTTCACCAAAGACACCAGAGCAAGGAACCACCTCCGGGAGCATGGCCCGGGGAATGTCAAGTATTTCCAGAAGTTCGTCGTCCCACTCAAGCGAATGAATATTGTATAACAACGTCCGACTCGCATTGCTGGCATCGGTCACGTGATACTTGCCCTCGGACAACCGCCAAGCCAGGAACGTATCGACCGTTCCAAAGAGAATCTCACCCTGAGCTGCCCGCTGACGGAGCCCCTCGTGAGACTCGAACAAATGCTTGATCTTCGTTCCCGAAAAGTAGGCATCGAGAATTAAACCCGTTTTCTGGCGGATCATTTCCGCATGACCATCGGCCCGCAACTGGTCACAAATCGGGGCACTCACCCGGCTCTGCCACACAATGGCGTTGTCAACCGGACGTCCGCTATCCCGTTCCCACAGAATCGTCGTTTCACGTTGATTGGTAATGCCGATACCCGCAATCTCACGAGCGGTCAGGTCGGCCTTTGCCAACGCATCTTTGGCAACCTGAATCTGCGTCGACCAAATCGCTTCGGGATCATGCTCGACCTCTCCCGGAACAGGCAGAATCTGGGGAAACTCCTGCTGCGCGACCGAAACAATCCGCCCGTCATGGTCGAACACGATCGCACGGCTGGAAGTCGTACCCTGGTCGAGTGCAAGAATGTGCTGTGCCATTTTCGGATCTTTCCTTACGTTTTTTGCGTGGGGCCTGTTTCACCAGTGAACCTCAGGTAAATATCACACCGGTAAATATTCTGCCAAACAACGAGCCTCGCCTCCAACGCCATCGGGACATATTGGCTCCTCTGCCGCGTGAAGTCGGACAGAACAAGTTCAGGGGGTGGCAGCAGCAAGTTTCGCAACGCCCGCAGGCAAGCCTTTTCTAAAACCATCCTTTACGCAGGAAAGCTGTTCGCGCGGCGGCCTCATCCGGTTCGATGTCAAACAGCTTATCCAGCTTCGTGATCTTGAAAACTTGCAGGATCTCCTTGTCGATCGCGGAAAACTTGAGCTTGACCTTAAACTCTTTGCACTTCTTGTGAATAGCTACAAGCTTGCCGAGCATTGAAGACGACATAAATTGTACTTTTTGAAAATCAAGGATAACGCGATCCTCGGTCGTCTTCTCTATTTCTGCCATAATTTCCTGGAAGAGCTGCTCAAGCTGCGATTCTTCCAGGACCCGCGCGTCCAGCAGGTAGATTGTGAGGATCTCATCCTTCGCGTGGGAAGTAATAGCCATACAACGTGTTCTCCCTTACTGCAGACATCCCGACAGGACCACCGCTAACTGGGCCCTCAAGAGAAATATAGGGTGCGGATTCTCACCAGGGATTGTAGGATCATCTTTACCCCAGTCCCAGCCCCTGGGATTTCACTTGTGAGCCCACCCGCCACCCGCTGCTGAATTGCCGAATTCTCGCACACAGCGGCGGCAATCGCGTCCCAGCCCGGCAAAGGCCCAACAGTAACATTGGCGCGGATATCACCCTCACCAGAATTGACCACATCACTTATCCTTTTGATCCTTTACTTGCCGTTTGCATCTCTGCTGAATACCATGGACGCTACTTACCACGTTACCCTACCGATTGGCAATTCACAGGGAAGGCAACCGTTAGCGGAGGTGTAACTCTTCAGGAGGCGCCGGTGATTCTCAGCAGCAAGTGGAAGTGGTGCCTGATTATTTCGGGATGGATTGGGGTGGTGTTGTGCATCGTAACTGTCGGGACTGGGGAATCGGACAGCGGTGCCGAACCGCGCTCAATCAAGGTTGCCCTGGTCCAATTCGATTCGATACCAGAGAAGACAGATCACAATCTGGGTGAAATGGAACGTCTCGTCCGGGCGGCTGTCGAGCAGGGGGCTCGATGGGTGATGTTTCACGAAGGTTGCCTGACGGACTATACGCCACACCTGGACGAACTGGCCGAGCCAGTCCCCGACGGAACGTCCTGCCAGCGGATGAACCAACTCGCCAGGGAACTGGACTGCTACATCAGCTTTGGAATGTCTGAGCGCGACGGAGTGAAGGTTTATATTTCTCAAGTCTTCGTCGGTCCCCAAGGGCTGGTCTACCAATACCGTAAGAGTTGGCTCTGGAAGGGCGACGACGAAGGTTACCGCAACGAATGGGCGAGATACGACACGGGCACCGGCCCGGAGCGTTTTCAGATCGACGGGGTTGCCGCAACTTGTTTTATCTGTGCCGACGCTGATGCTCCGCGTTGTATCGAGCGGGCCCGCCTGGTAGAGCCCCAGGTCGTTTTCTTCCCCAACAATCGGAACGTCCTGCCGGATCTTCCGGCGTTCGGGGCCTACGCTGCCAAAATCGGTGCCCCGATGCTGGTCACTAACCGGGTCGGTAAGAGTTGGGACTACGATTGTGAAGGTGGCTGTGTTGTCTTTGACGCAAACGGCGAAGTGTTAGCCAAGGCAAACCGCACCGGCAAGGAAGAAGTGTTGTACTACAACCTGACAATCCCGGCTGTCGTTGCTGGCAAACGCTAGGCCACCTATCGAATACCCCACGTGAAAAGTCCATTTGGGGGTATAGACCAGTGCGCTCGCTGCCTTTCACGCAGAAAGACCTTTGCAACGGTATCCCACCGTGGCCCACAGCATCAGGCCCACAAGCAGTAAACGGACTGCCGTCGGTTTGGGCACAACCGCCGAAACGGCCGTGATCGAGCCATCGACAAACAACTGCGAGCTGTCCCAGACCATGTTCGCACACGGCGAGCGGGTGATCTCATCAAAGCGATAGTTTCTGGCCCTCGCAAAAGGCCTTATTCCAAAAAAATACTGGTTCTGTTCATGAATAATCCTTGCATTGTTCCATGCTTGCGATTTCAAGCTTGCGATTTTAATAAAGTTGTCCCCTTTTTAATGGACTTGTCCCCAAATCGAGCAAGCTAATGATCGTTGTGGGTTATCTCGTATGATGTGTGTTCACTGGCATATCGTCAGCAGGGGCATATCGTCAGCAGGCAATGCTTTTTTCATGGTCTGACCGTGATCGGCATCCTCGCTTTGGTTGCGCTCGGCTCGCCAGACGGCCAGGCGGAATTCATGTTCCCATTCACCGAAGACTGGGAGTCGGGCAGCATCCATGCTACCCGCTGAAACAGTTGGGGTTATCCATCACCTCTGCTTGATAACGGAGCCAATGCGGCTGGCGGATATTCCCTCGATCCCAATGGTGACAGTTCGTATCATAGCGGCGTTGCTTCCAACGGTACCTTTGCCCTCTCTGGTGGAGTCCGCGTTTCGATCGATGCCTACATCGAGTCTGCCTCCTACTGGTCCGAGCTTACCTTTCGGGCTTGCCAACACGACGGAGATCAGCACGAATCCCAGTCAGAATCTGTTTACCTTGGCGGCGGTCACCATCGATGCGGACACCTAGGGTAACGGGTATAACTTTTATACAAAATTCCAAAACGCGGGAGGGATTCAGACGGTTTATCCTTCGGTCGAATCGGCGCTCGCTCCGGCATCGGTTTTTGATGCGTGGCACACTTACGTCTTTGACTTCGGTTCGGATGGCTCGGCCCAGGTACGGGTCGACGATGTGCTGGCGTTTGAGACGGCCGCCGGTTTCTATGATTACAGCAGTGACGGGGCATTTTCGGTGGTGCTTGGCGGGCGATCTTATGGCGCCACGGTCAATCTCTATGACTCGATCAGCGTCCATCAAGTTCCCGAGCCGGCGGCCTTTGCGCTGCTGTTGCTTGGCGACTCGATGCTGCTGGCCATCGGCCGCAGCTGGGACCGTGACCATAAAACCATTCTCCATGCCTGGACAGGCAACCAAAAAGGGCGAGAATGCCTGGTGGCCAACTAGCCAGCAGAACCTGTCGAAGCTGCTTCCCGACGGGTCCATCATCACCGCCTTTGGCACCGGTTATCGCATTGGGGAAGAGCAGGGCCCGAGGGACGTCGGGCTGGTGCGTTGGCGCCCCAGTACCGAACCCGTAAACACGGATACCACCATTCGTAACCCGGCAGTCGACTCGGATCTTCGTAACGTTTTTGATCCGTCGCTCTGAGGCCCATACGACCGTTTTGAAAACATGTGATAAGCAAACTATTGTCGTGAATGCCGAGATGCAAAACGGAACTCTGCGCAAAAAAACGCATGAAAGACATTTCCACCAAAGACTGCTCTACAGGGCAGCGTTTCAGCGATGGGCTGACCCCTCACCGTAACATTACCGCAATCCTTCTGGGGCCAACTCACCAATTGAGCTTTCCAGTGGATCGTCCGGGGTATCGGTCCGTAGGTGCCTTGCGGTTGGGGGTAGCGGGGTGTCGAAGTAGTAATCCGGATCGGTTTGCTGCCGCCGCCAGGTATTACGCATTTCCCGCCAGGCCCCCACAAGCGTGCGTGGCTCTGGCATGTCATCGGCGATTTCGTGGTGCAGCTTTTTGAGGTTATAACAGGGAATACCGGCGTACATGTGGTGCTCTATATGCCAATTCATCCGCCAGTAGAGGAACTCTGCCAGGGGATTGAGGGTGATCGAACGGGTACTTTTGCGAAAGTCGGGGACGTTCTCTTGCAAACCGCAGTGCTGGGTTACCCCCACAAAGTAGGATCCCCAATTCGCGATGAACGGAAAAAAGGTCAAAATGACGGGCAGGATCCATAAACCCGTCACGATGGAAATTACAAGCACCGATCCGTGGAACAGAAGCAAGATTCGTGACCACCGGATCGACTTGCGATACTGTTCTGGCTGATCGGTGTGCAGGGCATCGATCCATTCGTTGATCGGAATATCGATCGGACTAACGATGCCGAAGGCCCCTTTGACGGTCACAATGATGGTCGAGATCAGCCCCCCTTTACCGAAGGTGCGTCCCCGCTGGGTGAGCAGATTCACCGTAAATATCTGGAGCAAAAAGGTCTTGCCCACCGTCGGCTTAAGCGGCAGTAAATTCTCACGATCCCCCTCGGGATGTAAGGTGTAGCGGTGGTGATAGGTGTGGCTGCTTGCGTAGTCGAGGGGATCCCACCAGCCCAAGAGACTAAACAGGTACATAAAAAACTTGTTCAGCCACTTGGTGCGGAACACGGTCCCGTGACCGAGCTCGTGGGGGGCCACCCCTACAAAGAAACTACCAACCGTCCCGTGGGCGAACAGGGCGATGGAAAATCCAAGCCACAGCTGCCAGGCCCAAAAGAGGTACACCAGGCTGCCTGTAGCCACGAACAGGACAAGGTGCCCTCCGGCCTGAAACCAGCCCTGCAAGTCGCTTCGTTTTGATAGCTCGCGCAGTTTGGCACGTTCGACAGGGCAGCGATACCAGTCGACCCGGAGGTTTTTTCGTACTTCGGTAAGCGGTTGGTAGTCCATTTTATTCTCTCACCGTTGTGTTGTCAGCGTTTGGTCCGGCGCTGTCAATCCTCGACTTCTTTTCCTCTGATCCTTTAAGAACGCAACCAAGATCGCAACGAAATGAACGAGGTTGCTCTCTACGTTCTTCCGCTCGCCACTCATCGCAGGTCTCGCGTCCGCGCGCTACCGTGCCACTCCGAGTCGTTCTTCACAATGCGACGAAAGTGGTGCTCGGTAACCACGACCAGTCCACCGGGCTTCAGTCCTCGGCCAGGATCAGTATAAGATAGAAGGCCGGCTACCACTGCGATCGGGGCAGGGGTCGATTCCGCCTGACCGCTTGCTAGCTCCCGGAGCCAAACTGTGAAGCAGCAGTCCCTCAGATCAATTTTGGGTGCAACCACGACGCCGCTTGCCTCGATTTTCGGCAGCGGTTTTCTCGTCATCGTTCCCATCCTTGCGGCTACGGTCGGTTCCTGGTCGGTGATAGCAATGGCCGGCATATGCGGCCTTGCCTATGCCGTTGGCTGGGTGATACGTCACAACATCCGGCATGCTGAACCCCTGCTTGCCGCAAACCCACCGGAAGCGACCCTCGCATTCGAACGCGGCTCCGACCTGGCGTTGGTTCTGGCCTACGTCGTTTCCGTGAGTCTATACCTGCATATCATGTCGGCCTTCGTACTGGGTGGCATTGGCCTGGACACCAGACTCAATGAAAATCTGGTGGCAACGGCAACGATAGCGATAATCGTTGTGATCGGGGGCATCTGCGGACTCAAGAAGCTAGAGGCACTAGAGCAATGGGGGCTGTATATCACGCTGCTCATCATCCTGCTGTTGTTAGGCGGATTTGCCAAGTACACGCTCGCGGCAGCAGGGTCAGCAACAGGATTGATTCTTCCGAAGGCGGGCACGGCGTCCGCGTGGGAGACCGTTACCGTGCTGGCAGGTACGCTGATCGTCGTACAGGGTTTCGAGACGACACGTTATCTAGGTAAAGTTTATGATGCACAAACCCGGATCAGCGCATCACGCTGGGCGCAGATCCTTGCAACTGTGGTGTACATAGTATTCGTCGGGCTTGCCCTTCCAGTCGTCTATAATCTCCACGGGCAGTACGATGACAACAGCCTGATCCAGCTTGCCGCTTTCGCAGCGGGAATATTGGTGATTCCACTGGTCGTCGCCGCTGCGCTCAGCCAGTTTTCTGCGGCCGTCGCCGATACGCTGGCCGCGGCGGGAAACTTGGAAGAAGTGACTCACCAGCATTTCAAAGAGAAATACGCCTATCTCTGGATCGGGGGCGCCGCGATCGCGTTGACCTGGTCGGCCGACACGTACCAGCTACTTGCAATTGCATCGCGTAGCTTTGCGTTCTATTACCTGTTGCAGTGCTTGGTCGGCATCAGTGTCAGCAAGTCGCGTGTGCAGCAGTGTTGCATGGCGGTAGTCGCGGCGGTGTTGGGCTTCATAACAATATTCGCGGTGCCAGTCGGATGATCCGCCGCACGGCTTGCGCCAAGACCCAAAAGCCCGCTTATTTCTCGTATCCTCTTGCTACGCGCTGCAGACTGGCGCCAGGAGCGAAAAAAGTTCGTGACGCACCAAACCCATCCTGGCCGTGCGCGACGTGAAGAGGGCGGTAGAGTACTACACGGAGGTACCTGGCTTCGAGTGGGCCCCACGATGAATAATGGGTCTTGTGCTCGCATTTCGACAAGCGCGTTCAGTATACCAGGGTGTCGCCCCCCCGGCCTTCCAGGTGCCGCCACTAAAGACAAAAAGGCAACAGCATCTCAATAACCTAGCGCGAGAAACATGCAAAGCAATCTCAAGACCAAACCGTTCGCCAGTCGAGTCCAAATCAAGTTTTGGATCGCTTTTTTAGCAACCTCAACCGGTGCACTGCCTTGTATAGCCACCGAGCCCGCGACACAGCTCGTGATCGCCGCAGTGCAGATGCGGTCGTCCAAAGATCTTGAGCAAAACATCCAGCGAACGAACAAGTTTATCGAGCGTTGCGCAAACCAAGGCGCTCGAATTGTGGTGTTTCCCGAATGTTCTGTGACCGGATATTTCCCTGACCTGGTCATCCAAATCTCCACGAGCCGACTGGCAGACGCGGAGCAACGCATCGCGGCGGCGTGCAAGAGGCACCATGTGTATGCCATCGTCGGTTCCCCATGGCGAGAGAACGAAAAACTGTTTAACTCGGCAATCATGATCTCACCGGAGGGCAGGGTGATCGAGAGGTATCACAAGATTCAGTTGGCCGAGGACTGGCCCCACCCCGGGGACCATCTGTCGGTATTCAAAATGGATGACGTGATCTGTACGACAATGATTTTCCATGACAAACGCTATCCGGAGATCGTCCGCCTGCCGGTCCTCGCGGGAGCGCAAATCGTGTTTTACATTTCCCACGAGTCCGGCATTAAGAACGAGCACAAGATTGGTCCCTACCGCGCAGATACAAGCCCGGGCAGTGGAAAACGGCGTGTGGGTGGTGCAAGCAAACTCGCCCGCAAACGAAGACACAAGCGGATCGCATGGGCAAAGTCGCTTTATCAATCCCGATGGCAACATCGTTGAAGAGGCGTCGATCTTTGGCGAGGACATCATCATGGTGACCATCGATGTCGAGAATGCGGGTCGCATCAACGCCACACGCAGCCTGCGATCCGACGTGCTGCGAGATTGGTGGGAGGAAGGACTCAAACGTGTGCGTATCGTTGAGTAGGCCACGAGCTGAAAGTATTCGGTGCGCAAAGTGTCGCTTGGATGATCACATTCCACGATCAGTTGCCTGACTCGACCGGCACGAAACGCCCCTCCCGCGCGCTTTGGAAGACGGCGTCGATGACGCGCATGTTCGCCAGGCCGTTCTCAGCCGGTAAGTCGATCGGCTCGTCCTGGAGAATCCGGTCCGCGAAGTATTCGAGTCCAAGCTGCCACTGGTGGGCGGGTGGACACTCGATCTTCTCCAGCTTTTGTCCGATCGCCGCGTCGTCTCCGACGTAGAACGCCAAACCCATGATCGTTCCCTGGCGGTACGTCTGGACTTGGGCGTATCCCATAGGCACATAAATGTGCCCCCGCTGGCCGTAGAGCTCGCAGCTCTGGATATAGGTGCCGGGCTCAAGGCGATAGCTGCTCTCGAACTGCGGCACGCGCCCGCCGGGGAAGAGCAGCGTGGCGACTACGCGGTCCTCGACGCCGCTGTCTGCGAACTCAAGGGTTGCGCCAACACGCAACGGTTCAGCGTCGAACAGATAGCGGGCGGTGTTGATGCAACAGCAGCCCATATCGCCCAGAATGCCGCCGCCCGCCTCCGGATTGAGGCGAATGTCTGTCGCCGCGGGCATGGTCGTTGAATGCATGGCGGAGAGACGCGTTACCGCGCCGATCCGGCCCGTGTCAATGAGTTTTTTTACCTGCTGAATCTGCGGGTTAAACCGCTGAAAGAAACCTTCCATCAGCCGGACAGCACTCCGACGGCAGGCGTCGGCCATGGCATGTGCAAAGCGTTGGGCAGGGCAATGTAGACAGCCTGCACCTCCGGATCAGACAGCAATTCCTCGTAGCTACCGTATGCCCGCTCGGTCTCGAATGCGGCAGCGAACTGCTGCGCCTTGGACAGTCCCGACTGCCAACCGCATAGAGGACTCCGTTGCCCGACCGCCCGATGCCCGGTGCGATCGCGTTGCGGGCCACGCGCCCACAGCCAAGGATGCCCCAGCGGAGAGGTTGCTGATGATGGTTTGAATCCATGCTCAGATCTTCCCCGTTGCCAGCTTTGATTTTCTCTCCACCAATGGAACGTAGGTTTCCATCTGGTCGTACAGTTCGGTGACTCGGTCAAGCTGACTAAAGACCTTTTCGAACGCTTCGGCAATTTTATCCATCAGCTGAACACCGTTTGGCGGAACCATCCGGCGGACGACAAAGGAGTTGTCCAGGCTGGTAAAGGCGTTGGGATGCTGTCGCACGTCATACGACACGCCACCCGCCGGACAGTTCCAGGGGCTGCCGTTGCCGTAAGCGATCTTGTTTTGAAACATGGGCTGCGACGGCACCGGGACCTTCTGCCAGCGCATGACGTCCACGTTTTCAGCGGCCAGGGCCTTCATCACAGCGATGCGCAGCTTGCCAGCCTTGATGTCCAGGCCCAGGGCTGAGGGGTCGACTTGCACCGAGTAACCGAGTACATGTAATAGGTGTGATAGTGGCCGTCGGGAACGGACGGCGGGATTACACTTTTGATCCCTTGCAGCTTTGTGCTGAGATAGTCGGCGTTCGCCACGCAGCCGGTGATGTAGTTGTCGAGATGACGGAGCCGCACCCGGGCCAATGCGGAGTTCACTTCCGGAAGCTTGTAGTTCCAGCCGACCTGCTCGGACAGGTAGGCGCGGTCGGGCGCCTTCATGTCACCGGACTCACCGAACAACCGGATCATGGAAGCCTGCTCATATACGTCCCGGTGATTTGTGGTAACCAGTCCGCCTTCGCCGACCATGAGCTGCTTGGTGGTGGTCATGGTGAAGCCGGCCGCGCCACCCAGAGTGCCTGCTTTACGCCCTTTGTGAAGCGTACCGTAAGCCTGGGCACAGTCCTCGATCACCTTCAGCCCGTGACGGGTGGCAATCTCGTTGATCGCGTCCATGTCGCAGGACTGGCCGAAAAGGTGAACTGGCATGATCGCCCGAGTGTGTTCGGTGATGCTGGCCTCGATCTCAGCTGGCCCGAGAAGATGGGTGTAGGGATCCACGTCCACAAAGACCGGAATGGCGTTGTGGTGCAAAATGACCATGGCCGATGCACGAACGTGTCGGCAGGAAGAATGACCTGATCACCGGCGCGGACGCCTACGCCCGCCACCGCACAGTGAAGTGCGGCGGTTCCGCTGTTCACCACGAGACAGTGTTCTGCACCGACCCACTCAGCGAACTCCTCTTCCAGTGCATCTGCCTGGGGCATACCGATCGGCAGGGCGATGCTCAAGTGCCCGCTGCGGAGCACTTTACTGACTGCCAAAACCTCTTCATCATTTGCCTTGCGATAGCGTTCCCAGTCTTCCGCGATGAGTTCTCCAGGAACGACCGCCCTTCCCCCATCGAGTGCGAGTTTATCGGTCATTGGGCCCTGTTTCCGTGGCAAGTTTAGAGTCGGGAAATGTGCATTTTAGAAGAGTTAGACCATCGGACAATGACTAATGGTGATGAATTGGTTGGGTCATACCGACAGTGAGATGGTGCGCCACTACCGTCATCTGAAGGACACCGGGAAAGCGCCGAATGAATGACATTGACTTTCGGGGCAATCGACTGGGACGTTCCGAAGACGCAGCCTGGAATAACTTTTTGTGGAGGTAGCCGAGCCACATTCATGAGAGACGGTCTAGAAAACCTGTGGCGATTGGCATAGCTATTGGCACAGTTGACTGTGCCAATGAAAACGCCACCGCAAAGTGCTTGTTTTATATGCTTTGTGACGGCGAGGTGTCTATCAGCGGAGGGCACGGGACTCGAACCCGCAATACCGTACGGTACACCTCATTTCCAATGAGGCCGCTAACCAATTCGCTTACCCTCCGGAATTCAGAAGCATGGCTATGTCAGTAGCTTGCACTGACTCTAGCTAACCGGCTGGTCCAACACAAATCCACCTGGCCAACCGTAAAGTCAGTCCATGGAATGTGCGCCCTGAATCAGGGTAATGAACTCCTCGTTGGACTTGAATTTGTCGAGCTTCGAAGTGAGCTGCTCCATCGCATCGACATGATGCATTGATGACAACGTGCGGCGAAGCATCGTGGCGGCATGGAGAATCTCGGGAGGAAGCAGTTTTTCCTCGCGTCGTGTACCGGACTGCTCCAAATCAATGGCTGGCCAGACACGCCGATCCGCCAGTTTTCGATCGAGCACCAGTTCCATGTTGCCAGTACCTTTGAACTCCTGAAAGATGAGTTCATCCATCCGGCTACCGGTATCGATCAACGCGGTACCAATAATCGTGAGCGAGCCACCTTCGTCAAAAGCTCGTGCCGTGGCGAAAAGCTTTTTCGGTACATCCATGGCCTTGATATCAATACCACCGCTCATGGTCCGGCCCGTGTTGCCAACCCATTTATTGAAGGCTCGTGCAAGTCGCGTGATGGAATCCATCAGGAGAAATACATCTTTCCCCATTTCAGCGAGCCGTTTGCACCGCTCGATGACGAGTTGGGAAAGTCGCACGTGACTTTCAACATCGTTGTCAAGGCTACTGGCAAAGACCTCGCCGTCGACGCTGCGACGCATGTCGGTCACTTCTTCAGGCCGCTCGTCGACGAGCAAGACGACCAAGGCAATGTCGGGGTGATTCGTGGCGACCGAATGGCTGATCTCTTGCAGCAGCACGGTCTTGCCACTTCGCGGAGGCGACACGATGAGCGCCCGCTGCCCCTTCCCAACTGGGGTAAGGATATCCATCACACGGGTGCTGACCGGTTGCGGGCCTGTCTCCAATGGGAGCCACTCTTGTGGTGTTATGGGGGTCAAATCCTCGAAATGCCTGACTTCCATATAGCTCTCCGGAGCCTCGCCTTCCACGTCGAGGATTTCCTTCAGGCGAGGTCCTTGCCCGCGGCGATGGCGTTGCACCATCCCGCTGATAAGCAAGCCTTCGCGGAGTCCAAATTTCTCGATCATCGTTCCGGGTACAAACGGGTCGGAACGTTCGCGTGTGAAGTTCGTGGCCGTATCGCGGAGGAAACCATAACCATTCGGGTGCATCTCCAGGACTCCCGATCCGGGAATCAACGGGAGAGGTTCCCCATTGTCGGGAAATTCCCGATCGTCGACGTTATCGGAAACCGATCCAGGACGACGACGCGGCCCACCTTTTCCACGACCACCACCTCGGTTGTACCCCCCGCCGCCGCCGCCGCTGCCGCCGCTGCCGCCGCTGCCGCCGCTGCCGCC
>CAUZEA010000026.1:0-58374 GCA_963578605.1 Planctomycetota bacterium | reverse complement strand
ATTGAAGCAGCCTGAAAAGGAGCAGGCAGCGGCTGGCGCCCGGAGAGGTCGAGCAGCTTGAAGAGGCGGGAGTTTTCGAGGGACCTGTTGTGACCGAGGTTGCGCCCCTCGACGCGTTGTATCCGACAGACGAATTGCACCAGGATTTTTACCTGTCAAAACAGGAACCCGCGCTACTGCACCGCGGTGATCCAACCAAAAATAGAAAAAACTCGACAGATATTTGTCAACCACGTTCATCTTAGCGGGCGTTTTTTCGATAAACATGCCTCGCGCAAGATGCTGGGAACACCAACGGCGAGCGGTGGGGCAGCCGAATCATTCTGTGCCATTCGTTTCGGGGGGAAACACCTTGCCATTTCTCTCGAATAGCTCACAATGCGTCCGGCTCACCACCGTCGGCCGCTGCCTCTCTGCTGCGGCCGGTGTGGCAGCGCGGGGACTCGAGACAGACGCAGACGAAGGTTTTATTTCTATTTTTGATGGCAACTCACTCCATGAATGATCTGTGTCGGACGAGTGCCTTCAAGAGAACGGGAAGTCGAGTTCAGCATGAACATTATTGGGATCAATGCCTACCACGGTGACGCTGCTGCTGCGCTCGTTATGGACGGGAAACTGGTGGCAGCCGTGGAAGAGGAGCGGTTTAATCGCATCAAGCACTGGGCCGGATTTCCGGCGGAGTCAATTCGCTGGTGCCTTGAGAAAGGGGGACTTGCCGCGACAGACATTGACCACGTGGGGATCTCATTCGACCCGAAGGCCAACATGTTGAAACGTCTCGGGTTTGTTGCGCGACACTGGCCTTCGCCATCGGCCATCATTGATCGGTTCAAGCGGCAAGCGAAGACTCTGGGGCTTGAAGATCAGTTTGCGCAGGCAGCTGGTGTTGATCTGTCCGAATTGAAAGTCAAGTTCCATCGTGTGGAGCACCACCAGACCCATGTCGCGGCCGGGTTTCTAATTTCTCCCTTTGAGGAAGCGGCGGTTCTTTCCATTGACGGGATGGGAGACTTCACAAGTGTTCTGACTGCACATGCCCAGGGAACCGGGTGGAACGAGTTGCGGCGTGTCTACTTTCCGCATTCGCTCGGGTTTCTGTACACCGCAATCACCATGTATCTGGGGTTTCCCCACTACGGCGATGAATACAAAGTCATGGGACTCGCTCCCTACGGTGAGCCAGAGTTCGCAGAAGTGTTCAGAAGGATGGTATTTCCAAAGGGAGACACATTTGAACTGAATCTGGACTATTTCACGCATCACAAGCGAGGTATTCGCATGGCATGGAATGACGGCGCGCCAAAGGTTGAGCCATTCCATAGCTCGCTGCTGGAAAGAGAACTCGGTCCAATGCGCGATCCGCAGTCAGAGATGACCTCGCGACATGACAACATTGCCAAGTCTCTACAGGTTGTTACTGAAGAGATTGTTTTGCACCTTTTGCGATGCCTGCAGCAGTCCACTGGCCTCAAGAACATCGGTATGACCGGTGGTGTGGCGATGAACTCGGTCGCCAACGGCAAGATCACATCGGAAACGGATTTCGACAATGTCTACATACCTGCAGGCGCTGCGGACAACGGCACATCGTTCGGCGCGGCTTTCTACGTGTGGAACCATGTACTCGGGCAGCCCCGGAGCTTTGTCCAGGACCATGCCTACTGGGGGTGTGAATCATCAGACGAAGAAGCCGCGGCCGCCGCAGAGGAAATCGGCGTGCCTTCCGAGTTTCTGCATCAAGAAGAACTCATTGATGTAACGACCGATTTGTTGCTGGATGGCAAGGTTGTTGGCTGGTTCCAGGGGCCGATGGAGTTTGGAGCCCGAGCATTGGGAAACCGCACATTGCTGGCGGATCCAAGGCGGACCGACATGCGAGATATTATTAATCTGCGCATCAAGTTCCGGGAAAAGTTTCGCCCATTTGCACCCAGCATTCTGGAAGAGCACGTTGGTGCGTGGTTCGAAATCGATGAGCCAGCACCGTATATGGAAAAGGTCTTTCCGATCCGCCTGGAAAAGCATGCGGTGATTCCGGCGGTCACCCACGTTGACGGCAGTGGGCGATTGCAGACAGTATCGCAGCGGACAAACCCGCTTTACCACGCACTCATCAGCAATTTTCATGAGAAAACGGGCGTACCGATCTTGCTCAACACATCACTCAACGAGAATGAACCCATCGTGCGCACGCCCATCGAGGCGATTCGCTGTTTTCTGCGAACCGACATGGACGCGATCGTGATTGGACATCACCTGATCAATCGCCACGCTCCAAACTTTCCAGCGCAGTTCCGCAGTCGTATAAAAGAGGCTGTGTGAGTGGGTTTACGCGTCTGGACACCAAATCGCGCCGAGTCTGCGACGTGCTCCCCTGCCGGGAAAACCAGTTTCTGGTCTGGCAACTGAAGCAGCTCAATGACTTTGAACTCAAGCTGAAGTTTCGTATTTTGGGCGACCCGTCCGCGAATTCCAGCATCCAGTTCCGCGGCCAAATTACTGAGGATGGACATGCCCAGGGTACTTGATCCGTCCGTTTGGCTTGATCACCACTTGTGTGCCGATGGGGGCTCCAAACAACCGCAGCAGCGGTGGTTGGGAGGTGGATGCACGGAAACCGACCCGATTTAAAAAACAACGATACTGACCAAATGCCCCAAAATGCGGGCCAAGTGGCCTCCGCCAGGGTTGTTTTCCCGGTTCGCACAAGATGCCAAGTCAACCCAGGCTGCGGGCGCATTCTTGCTCGCAGCGTTCGTAGATGAACGCCAGAAAGCTACTATTTTGGTAAATCGCCAGTCGGTTCGTGTTTTTTCGCTGTGGTCGTTGACCTGCCCCGAAAGGTGGTGTCCTGCTCAGCCGATTCGACCGGTTTCGTATTGAAAGTTTGTGTGGGCGTCTCGATCCTGACGACCTTGAACTTGGCCGCTTCGGCAGCTTCCCACAAAGCGAGCGGCGAGAGGGTTTTCTTCGTTTCAGGAATCACGACTGCAAAATCTTGCTCGACGTTCGCCTTGACCTTTTTCACTCCCGCGACGGTGAACAACTTACGTGCCAATCGTTTGGCACAATGTTTACAGTGTAAATCTTCAACGAAGATCACTGTATTCAGTGCTTCCTTTTGTTCCTCTCCAGAAGCTTTTGCGACTTGATTGGCCGGTGGTGTTGATCGATTTTCAGCGACCAGATGGCTTGTTCCAACCAACACAAGCAGGCTGGTGATCAGAGCGGATTTGCTATGCACCATTGCTTCCATTCCTTGTTGTGAGGTGATCCATTCAAGCAAACACTGCGAGCACGCATGTCCTTACTGGCGGACATACATCCCATCAGCGTCGATCACGAGCATCTTTCCACCGACCAGGCGAGCTTGGCCGTGTACAACAACTATCGCTTTTTCCTCCAGATCAAACAGTGGCTGTGCGCCAATTTGGAGCACCTCTCCGCTCGGATCGACAAAATTCACAATAGCTAACGAGTCGATGTTGTCCTTCACCTTGCGGGCACAGAATGGGCAATCACACGCCTCATCATGTTCACCATGCCCGAATTCCTCCGCCGTAGCTGGGTCGACCAGGAAGACCGTAGCCACCTCTTTTTTCCAGGGAAAATCGGGTTCCTTTTCAGGCCACGGATTTGGCATCCCGCCGATTTTACCGACCACCACAACTTCCTGTGGGCCAACTGGTTCGGTAGTCGCGGGAGCCGTGACATCAACCGCCGTGAATTCAATGTCCTCGTCAGCAGGATCCCCCTCTGGAGGATCGGTAGAAAGGTGATGGAGGATATCTTCCTCCGACGGGCCGGTGAATATTTCGCGTACATCAAGTACAGCCTGGGCACCGGTTGGCTCGTCGGCAAGCAACAGGCGACTGCGATGCTGCTCCACCAAAGCGGGATCCAGTCTTGTTCCCGAGTCAGCACAACCGAGCACCAACATGCTCACCAGGCTAAAGATAGCGATTCTAAAGTGGATCAACATCGAACGATTCTCCAACAACCATCGGGACGACGCCCCAGTGCGACGCGGGATGCGGGCGGGAATATTATCAACTTCTGGCAATGTATACTACTCCCATTTCGCCACTACGCAGCAGAAACGTTCGCGGCGTTATTTGTGGCGATATGCTGGCCGACTGGAGGCCCGTGAAGACCCTTTGCAGGTTTGTGCCACGGAACCAGCAGAACTTTTCTTGAAGAACTTCAACGACCGACCATATATTCCCTTTACGGTACCACACTTCGATTCCCTTTACGGCACCACACTTCTTTGTACGGAATTCCACCTCTGGATGCCACTGTTGATGACTGACGGTTCGTCTTTCGTTTTCCTGTGGTGAGGAGCAATGCAATGATCAGGCGTACAGTCTTTGCAGCGAGGACCCTGGTATCGTTGAACGGTCCAGCACCGAGGCGAAGGTCCTTAAAGACAAGCAAGAAATCCTGTGACTGCAAGGAGATTTGAGCAGTGGAAGCGATCGGTTTCATTACGCCGGCCGCTACGACTCGGCCGCAGAGGTTCGCCAGAAGCTCATGACAAGCCAGTCTTCCGAAAGTCTAGTAAAAAGGCCTTTAAGGACCGCATCGGAAAGAGACAAAACGCATACTCTCGCGAGTCTAGCACAGAACTGGCGCAAAGCTGTTGGACCAAGCGATCATACTGGTCGGTGAGTGCCGCGCGTTTTCCCGCCAGGAAGGGTTTCAAGTCACGATTCGCCTGGACAATTGCCTGATGCCGCTGGGCTGCGTTTTCCGGTGTCTTGGGCGTTTTTACCCATTTCGCTTTTTCAGCAAGGATGCTGGCCAACGTCGACATTCTGTCGGGTTCCGAATGCTGCAGATCAGTGAACCGTTCTGGATGGAACGTCATTTCGCGAAGTTGTTGTTGCAACTGACGAGTGTGGTCTGGAGTAACCGACGGATGTTCAATTGGCAGTTGCTTGGTGGCCGAGATGGTTGCGTATCGCGGCGGGTTGACGTTGTAAAAACCGCGGATGATTTGATCGGTCACTTCATCGTACTTTGAACCACCAATGCCATGAACAAACAGGTCGGCCAGGAACAATCGGGCGAAGAGAGTAGTCGTAATTGCCCGAGTACGAATCTTGATGCCACGTTCAGCCAGTTGCTGTAGTTGCTCTACAGCCGACGTGAGTTCTCCGCCGGGGCCGAGCAAAATTTTGTGTTCCTCTTTGGCTTGATCTCCAACGAGTATTTTCCCGGTCCCTGGCCGGGCAAATAACGGACGGCGACGAGGATCGGCTTTCGACCAGATCCAGAATGGTGCCTCCAGCCATCCCCCTCTCTCCGAGAGATTCGGTACTGGGTGAGCCATGTTTCTCAGCCGATGTGCCTGCCGGTACTCCTGGAGCGCGTGGTTGTAAACTTTTACAAATCGAGGCAAACTGACGAGCAGTTGGGCAACAAACTGATGGAAGATCGTCAATTGGCAAACCATACTCTGGGGAACCTCAAGACTTTCTATGCCACCGTTCGCATCGCCAAATTGACCTTCCATCTGGTGCCGTGCCTGAGCCAATGCCCGTCCCAGGTTCGATTCGTGTTGATAACGTGCTAAGACGATTGGCCAAAACGATTCAACCATTGGGTCGGGGATCAAGTCTCCCACCCGATCCAATACTCGCGTAGCGAAGCTTGAGAAAATTCCTTCGTCGCACACCGCGCGCTCTTCATAAGGGAGGGGCAGGGTTGGTCGGTCATAATCAACGGAGGCAATTTGTGGCTGATCATAGCTGCCAGTCGGTACGTGTGTCGAAACCATCCGACACAGATCACCATCGATGGTCAAGTTGACCGCGATCCCGTTGATGAGATGAGACAATTCAGCAATCGCAAAGTTCTTGTACCACACTCCGAGATGAAACAATTGTGGCTGGTGGCCAGCGAATATCAATGTTGGTAGCTCCTGCATCGAAACCGATGCAAGTTTTGAGGGCAGGCGATGGTAGCCAGCCGTGTAGGAAGCAGCGGAAGCCAGCAAATCGCGCCGGGCTCCAGTTGCCAACTCGGCAAGGGATGTGCCTTGAATTTCAAGATCAGCCTGTTGAATTGCAGCGCGATTATCGGCTACCACTTGAGGTAAACTCGACCAGGCAGGTTCAATAAGGGTACCACCGTCCTGGGTTGGAACCTGCATCCGACGGTACTTCTGCGTTTGTTCCATGTAGAAGCCTCGGCGTCTGAAGTTGCTTGTTCTTTTGGAAATCAGATTGCCATCCTGCGACGTTACCTGGCTCGATGCAAATGACAATCGGAGGCCATTCTGCCAGCGGCAACAAATTCCAATTCGTCACCAGCGGTATGTGAAACAGGTTCAATGCACTACGGCAGCCGGCGGAGGTAGCTTGGGGAGATCATAGGTATATGTCCACTCAGGGGCCAATCGCATAACAAACTCTGGGCAAAGGCTGCGACGCATTCTGTGCCACTGCAGCCTCAGCCCGATCCAGCACGGAGTAGTAATAGCGACGTCTGGCCTCACCATTATCGAGTTGACCACCAAAGCTTCTCTTTTCTTCTAAGTAGATGAGCGGGACTGGCACCTCGACAATGTGAAGCCCGTGATGAACGGCTTGCACCCACAGTTCTATTGGCATCCCATAACCAGCTTCGGTCAACTCCAGTCGGGCCAGCGAGCAAGTCCGATACGCTTTGAATCCACAAAATGCGTCTGTGAGTGACAACCCCAACCGCCGATTTAATTCCTGGGTGATTTCGCGGTTTATCTGCATTCGTTCAGCGGGTGCCTGCCCATTGCTCTGGTTGCGTTGGAGGTATCGACTTCCAGAGACTATGTCGACCTGCTGGCAAGCGTCAACAAGCTTGAGGATTCTCTGCGGTTCATGTTGACCATCACAGTCGATCGTCACCACCACGTCATAACAATGCAAAATTGCATAGTCGAAGGCCGTACGTAATGCAGCCCCATAGCCACAATTCTCTGGATGCCGAATCTGTGCAATGTCGCTGCGCTGATCGAGTAGTTGGGCAGTGCCGTCCGAGGATCCATCATCCACGACCAGAACGTCATGGGTATAGGAAACGACTTCATCGAGAACAGTCGCGACGTGACAAACCTCATTGTAGACAGGTAACACAGTGAGGAATTTCATATTCGATCCTATTTCAAGTAGTCATTACAAGGTACGAGCTTCGCCAATGCCTTTCAGGGCGTGATCAGCTGCACAACGCTACGGTGTGGGTTGCGGAGAGGATCAACGGCGGTAGTGTCAACTGCGGAGTTGCGTCAGGTGGACAGTCTCAGCGAGGTCAATTCTGGTAGGCTGGAAAGTCAAACGGGAGGCAGTTTTCCCCGGGCCCTTCCCGAAACACCTCATTGTAAGAGGGCTTCCACAGAGCGGCAACTAGCAGTGACAGCAGCAAGCAATCTTTCCGCGTGTGGGCACCGTCAGTACGGCTGTTTTCGCGATTGCGGCTGTCCGAACGGCCCACTTTACTGCCCATAGGTATGCTGGATTGCGTGACGAATCTCGGTTGGCCAGCACCAAAAGTGACTCACCTTGTACGCGGAATGCAGGCTCAGTATAAGTCTTGACCCGTAGTCTGTTCAGATCGCTTTACAACTCTGCAACTGGTGAAATCAAGCTACCAGCCAGTGACAACCCATTGGAATACCTGCCGCACAGCCGCGCCACAGTTCCGCTCAACAGTAGAAAACCGCTACAAAGATGAAGTTCGACCTGCACTTTCGCTGGACCATGGTGGTCGTTCTACTCCTCACCAAGTCGACGAAAATCCTTGCCGACCAGCCCGATCTTCTGCCGCCATATGGTTCCAAAGTGGAAGCCTCGCCGCCGCATGTCACCGCCACGTATCCAAGCACACCATACCCGCCACTGGTCTTTCCCCCACCAATACCGAGAGCCACTGTCGCTGCACCAGAATTTATCCCGATATCAGAGCCGACTGAAGTCGTCCCCACTCCGTCGGCAAACCCAACTGACAAGGGCATGTTGCTCAAGCAGCCCGAGGAGCATGTACCTGCCTGGTATAGCTATCCGACACGTTGGATCGATACGATACCATGGGACACAGGAATTGAACTCGGTGTCAATGGGTCGACTGGAAGCAACGAAGCAGTGAGCGTTCGTACCGGTGGTTACATCCGGCGCGAATCCGAGTTTGCAAGGATCAATATTAACACCTACTACAACAAGACTTCTGCTGGTGGCGTCGAAACTCAAAGTAATGGCCAACTGACCATTAGTAACGATTGGCTGTTCTACAAGGAGTCACCCTGGACCTTATTTACGACCAGCACGCTGTTCTACGATGAGTTTCAAGCCTTCGACATCCAAACGAATATGGATGGCGGTATCGGGTACCGGTTAATCAACGACGAACACCTCGCATTAACCACGAGAATGGGTGCCGGTGGCTCGCGGGAAGTTGGCGGCCCCAACGACGAATGGGTCGCAGAAGCGATATTTAGCCTTGTTTATGAGCACAAAATCTCGACGCGTCAAAGAATCTACACCACGCTGGATTACTTTCCCGAATTGGAACGCTTTGGCGAGTTTCGACTGGTAACGGACTTGGGATGGGAGATTGAACTCGCACAACCTGCCAATCTGAGTCTCAAAATGTCCCTAACGGATCGCTACGATAGCACGCTGGTCGACACCGACCCACGACTAATGAATTACTCCGTTCTGCTACTGTGGAAAATTTGATGCGGCAAGCCAACTTCGCAAAATTTGCCCCCCAGGCATGGTTGCAAACCGTCGAGTTAATGATGACATGACTCAAAGAAAACGGCAGACGGGCTAAGCGTTTGGGGGCTAATCGCGTAGAATGTACAAAACAATCGTCGGGACCCGCTAAAAAGGAACTCCCCCGATGGTTGACCTCAACCCATTCAAAACGATGTCCGAAAAACCATCGCTCGACGAGTTGCAGGGTTTCCTCGAAAAGGAAATCCCCATGTATCTGCAAATGGGGATTCGGATTAATCAATATGGTCCGGACGGGCTGACAATGCAACTGCCTCTGGAACCCAATCGAAATCACCACCAGACGGCGTTCGCGGGTAGCTTGAACGCACTCTGCACGATGACCGGCTGGGGAACGACCTATTTGCTGCTGAAAGAACTAGGTCGTGACGGCAATATTGTGATTCAGCGGAGCGCAATTCGCTATCACACTCCCGTTGATACAGCAGAGGTTCTTGCCCGCTGCGAACCGATCGCCGCAGAAGCCAAGGCGTTTTTCCTGGAGATGCTTGACGAAAAGGGCCAGGCAAAGCTGGATCTGAAGGTCGGAGTCCCCGGCGCTTGTCGCCCAGCGGTTGCTTTTGAAGGGTCTTACGTTGTCGTTGCCAGCGGCTGAACGTGGCAGCCCTGGCAGCCCCGAAGCATGTTCGGGCGGTCCTGTGGAGATCCTCCCGGGGTGATGGTTCGACGTTCGACCAGTTCGCCTCCTCAATCTCGGTCGCTTCAAGCCGGGACGACCTGCCATTTTGGCGTCCGGCATGCCCCCGTCAGGCTCACATCGTCAAGATCACGACTGTCAATATGGCATTATCGGTTCGTTAAAATATACACAACTACTTATTGCACAATGTCTTAGGACAAATATTATGTTTCGGTTTTAATTGGCATTCAACTTGCGTTAGTAAGGATTTTAGAACGGCGCTAGCGCCCCCTTCTAATGTAAAGTGCGTGCCTGGCCACTTTTGATGCAGGCAGAGAAGACTACAAAAGGAGCATTTAAAATGACCACCACATTGACCAAGAACCGCGTGAGAGACATTTTTCCGGGCAAGTTCGGCGACTTTGATTACCTGTTCGACCAGCTGTTAGGTTCCGACCGCGCAGAATCCCCATTTGGTTGGCAGGTCCCCGCGTCGCTTTGGGAAGCCGATGACAAGATCCACGTCGAACTGGACGTGCCCGGTACGAGCCAGGAAAATGTTGACCTGACCTATGACAAGGGAGTGTTGAAGATCGACGTCGAGCGGAAGGCGCCCGAGGGTGATCACAAGCAGTGGCACAACGAACGAGCATTCGGCAAAGTGACCCGCAACTTGATGTTACCCGAATCGGCTGATCCCGATTCGATTGGTGCCGAGCTCAATGACGGTGTGCTGCACGTGACCATTGCAAAGCGTGCTGACGCACAGCCGAAACGGATTTCGATCAAAACTGCCTAAGGTCGCGTGACGCTTTTGCGGGATGCGATTGGCAGAAGTAGCTCTTTCGTTTGAAAAAAAGCTCTCTCTCTCCGGCGGGATCGCGCAACAGCGCGATTCCGCTTTTTTTGCGCGCCAAACCAGACCACCGCACCCACCATTCAGCAGACGTTTTTCCATCTTTCGATATACTCACGCAGAAGTGAGACTGCCGGCCACCTGGTTGCAAGTAACGTAAAACGGAATTCCAACGTAAAACCGACTTTCCTTTTTAATCCAGTATGAACCATTCTGGGGAAAACATTTTTCCCCGCCGGGACCGATCCAAGCAAGCAATTTGCACGCGACCAACCTGAAACCTACTACGCTATTGTGACGGTACGGTCATTGGCCATTGCTTGACAGCCCCCGCGGCGAGATCGAAAATACGCCGCGTCGTCGCACGAAGGAAGCGTATCGCTGCTACCAAGGAAGACTTTGTCAGGAATTTGCAGCCTCTAGAAACTAAACTTCGCAGGAAAAAAATATATGATTGAATCGGAACATCCCAATCCGGGCCTTGCCTACCTGCTGTGGTGTCTGGTGTTTGTTGGTTTTGCTGGTATCCATCGTTTTTACAGCGGTCGTTGGGTGACTGGACTGATTTGGGTGTTCACAGGCGGTTTGCTGTTGATTGGGCAGTTGGTCGACCTCTTCTTGATTCCGGGCCAGTGCAGGCGTCCCAAGTGGTAACAAAAACATTGAAATCGGTTGCCCAATTGGAGTGAGCCAGCTCCTGGAAACCAGATTCGAGCCGACGGGAGACTTCGCAAAAGTCGCTCCCCGTATTTTCGCAGGCGTCTACGCGGCAGCCACCGACCCACAGGGACCGCTGGCCGATCTGCCGGCTTGATGACAAGCTGTGCGACTTTGTTGGCCGCGTGAGTACCTCCACTGGCCTGATCGGGCTGGTTTTGAGCTGGATGGGCCAACCGTACCACCCAGCCGCTACCAGATCCGAAAGGCCGTCGATGTTCCTGCGGGTCAACTTTTCTTGCCAGTTACAGCATTTATATTTTAGCTAAACATCGTTCTTTACCGATCTTATCTAAATAACGCATTATGAAGCCTTTAGTCTAAGTGCGCGCGGTGCGTGGCACAGGAGGTCCACGATGCATGTTCAACGAAAACCGCCACTTTGGCCCTGCCTTGCGCCACTCTTCGTGTTGCTGGTATTTTGCATCGCGTCGCCACGCTTATGGCAGACCGGCCACAAGGGCCCCGAACGCTCGCTGAGTGTTGTTGCTCCGCACAAAAAGAGTGTGGAAATTCTGCATGTTCGCCGAAATCCGCTGAGTTTTCCGAGACATTCGGTGGTCGGTGGTGTGCAGTGTTTTCTTCCGTTTGAACTGCCAGAGTTGCGACCCGTTGCTGTTTCGAAACCCGTTGCTCTTTTGAAACCCGTTGCTCTTTTGAAACCCGTTGCTCTTTTGAAACCCGTTGCTCTTTTGAAACCCGTTGCTCTTTTGAAACCCGTTGCTCTTTTGAAAACAGGGGTCGACGTCGTGGTCAAGGAATCGAACGTTGCCAGGGAGTCGAAACCAGCCAGTTTGGACGACGTGATTCCGGGCTTCGACACGGCGGGTGCTCTTCGCAACCTGGGGCGTTGGTTTGCCGTTCTCCAACCGGGAGAAGTTGCCAGGCCGGTCTTGAAGTTGACCTCACAGTACCTGCCTCGGTCACCTGAATCGACGGTGCAACCGGTGGCACGGATTCGTTCGTTACCACTGGTGGTACTGATTCGTTCGTCAGACGCGGTGGCAGTTCCGATGTTAACTGCTCGTCCCAGCGTTCGTTTGGCGATGATCCCCACGCGCCGCCAACAGGTCCCACAACTTCGAGTTCGTGTGGGACCACCTGCCGAGGGCTTGCCGGGCAAAGTTGCTGGGAAAGCAGCAATCGGTATTGTGAAGGACCGCCCGTGGTCCTCACCAACGGCTCTAGTAGTTCAGGTGAAACGGCTACAGCGACATCCATTGTCGCGTGATTGGGCGGGTCAGGTGCTCAGTGAACTGGGTGTTTTACAAGATTTGTCAAACCCTGCCTGCGGTGAAATCAGCAGGCGGTTCGATTCCCTTGATCAGCTGAGCTCTCGGGCAAAGATATTGGCCCAAAATACTTGTGAAGAGTCGCTCGCAACGGAGTGTTTACGAGCCCACTATGCATTGGCACGTCGACTTGATTTGTGGTTGTATGTCCACTCGCTTGAAGGAATGGTTGCTGATGAGCCTAACGCGCGGCTACCCGGCACTGAGCAACTGCGAATGGCGTTGGGCCAAATCATTGTAACAACCGCTGATTCGGAGCGAGGTGCCCTCTGGCGTGACTATCTGTTCGTGAATCCACTGGGCACATGGGTTGACGGCCGGACTCGGCTTTCACCCACACAGCGCCACCGATTGGCTCAACGTATTCTAGCACGAATGACGACTGGTTCCTTGACCGGGTCGCAGCGAAAGTTTGTCTCAAGTGCTCCCATGGCTGCGCTGACTGACGAGTTGCGGTACTGGGCAGAAGAACGCGTGGACATCGATCGCCTGGCGACGAACCTGGAAACATATGAGGCCACCTGTAGCCCAAGAATGGCCCAGGAAATTGCTCGCCAGCGACGCAAACTGGCATGGTCACCTCGTCTGGCTCAGCGTGCAGTGGCCAAGTCGATCGATGGTCACTACCGCAATGCGAACGTGCGACTTGCCCTGACCGAGGAGTTTTTGAATCAGATGTTTCCTCAGCCGGAAGAAACGGACCTGGCCAGGATCCACGATTATATCGTCGGCACGCCTGTACGGGGCCGATCGTGGACTGACACAGCGGTTAAGGTGCGCCTTGTACCCGCTGAACATCACGTTCGGTTTTTCGTTGAAGCCAAAGGGAGCGCGGTTTCGAACACGGTTGCTTTCGGGGAGGGAGCGCGTCTCTGGAGTGTGGGAAACACCAACTTCCACGCCCGCAAACTTGTGGCTGTTACTACCGACGGTCTGAAACAGTGGCCTGCCGAAGCTACGGCAGAGAACTACAGTCGACTGGTTCGCATTCGCACCAATTACGACGGCGTTCCTATCGCCGGGTCTTGGGTAAAGTCAGAGGCAATGACTCAATATCGCCAAAAACGTGCCCGTGCCCGACGGGAAGTCGAGTCAAAGGTAGCTAAAAAGGCCAAATTGCGTCTTGACCAAAGTACAAAATCGTATCTGGATGACCTTGAACTGCGGATTCGCGAGCGGATCGACAGCCTTAACGCCAAAGGAGTTCATGTCGAGCCGATCTCCCTGAAAACGTCCGACAAGCGGATCGTCACCCGCTTGCGAATCGCGGGAGATGAGCAACTTGCTGCCCATACACCTCGCAATCGTGCTCCGTCTGACAGCCTGGCGAGTTTACAACTCCACCAGTCGGTACTTGTCAATGCGACACGATCCCTGGATCTTGATGGCCAGAGGCTAACCGCAGTCGAACTTAGCAATCTTTTTGCAGAAAACTTTCCCAAAACGAATGTGAGATCTACCAACGACATTCCCCAAGATACCGTATTTCATTTCGAGTATGAAGATGCGCTTGGTTTTCGCATCGCCGACGGACAGTTGGAATTGACGATCGCTTTGATGGAACTTATTCACAATGATCGGCCAGTCCGCCGCTTCAAGGTGCATGCTTTCTATCAGCCGCAAATCAAAGGTACGGATATCTTTCTGGTGCGTGATGGCGCGTTTGGCATCGAGGGCCGCCTGCGGGCTGTAGACCGGGCCAGGCTGCACGCCGTGTTTAACAAGATCCTACCGGCGGAACGAGAGATTCCGGTTTTAGACTTCGACCGTTGGGGGCTTCTCGATCCGGAGGGTGTGATGGTTACGCAAGCGGTGCTCGAAGATGGCTGGCTGGGCCTTGCACTGGGACCTGCCCACCCCGGCCGTGCAGTCCAGTTGGAGCGGTCACTAAGGTAGCAGCATCGCAAACGGCTTCTGCCACGTTGTTTATCGCTGGCACGTCTCGATGCGGTGCTGACGTAGTCGGAAGATTTCGCATGCATTGACCACGCGACTGGCACCCAATTGCTGGTCTTGTTGTAGAACATGGGCTATCCTGCTAACATGCAAACCTGGATTCTGTTTCCTAAACCGGCTTCAAAAACGAGTGCCATCGAGTCCCGCCAACGGGACGCAAGTTGTCGTTGGCCAGGCAGAAGACCGACGAGGATGTTGGCAACCGTTTGCCTGGCAGCGTCACTTTCTTTGGTGGTTCATGCTCAAGATGGGCTCAAGCCACCGCTCCACAAACCGGCAACGGGTAACCTGGTATCTGGCCATGATTGGCCCGATTTCTTGGGCCCCAACCGGGACAGCAAGTCGTCCGAAGGCGGTTTGAACTTCGCTTGGCCGGTGGTTGGACCTCCTCTCGTGTGGAAGCTGCCGCTGGGCACCGGCTACACGGCTCCTACGATTAGCGACGGTCGGCTATTTCAATTCGATCGCCATGGTGACGAAGACCGACTTGTTTGTTTCGAGGCAACCAGTGGTCGGCGGTTATGGGCGATTGGTCACCCCACCGACTTTGAAGACATGCTTGGCTATGACAATGGACCACGTTGCTCCGCGGTGGTCGATGGCCCGCGCGTGTTTACGTTCAGTGCCGGGGGGGTATTGCAATGTGTTCGTGCCGCCGATGGTGAACGGCTTTGGCTGGTTGACACGACGAAGGAGTTTGGCGTTGTCAAAAACTTTTTTGGAGTTGGCAGTACACCGTTGGTGGTCGGCGATTTGCTGATTGCAAACATTGGTGGTAGCCCCGAAGGAAGTCCTCCCGATGTGTACTCGGCCAATGGCAATGTCCTGGGCAACGGAAGTGGCATCGTTGCCTTTGACAAAAAAAAAGGGACTGTCCGCTGGCAGGCAACGGACGAACTGGCGTCCTATGCCAGTCCGGTTGTGGCAAAAATCGATGATCAAACATGGTGCTTTGTCTTTGCCCGCGGCGGACTGGTTGGGTTCGATCCGCGCAATGGTAAAGTTGATTTTGAGTATCCTTGGCGAGCAAAGATCCTGGAAAGCGTGAATGCATCGACTCCGATTGTCGTGGGCAACGAGGTATTCATATCCGAAACCTATGGGCCGGGGAGTTCGCTGCTGCGGGTGCGTCGTGGAGGGTACGACGTTGTCTGGAAAGATAAACCCCGTACTCGCCAGAAGGCAATGATGTTACATTGGAACACGCCGATTTATCACGACGGCTATCTGTACGGCTGCAGCGGCAGGCATGCCAATACGGCTGAACTACGTTGCATCGAATGGTCGACCGGAAAAATCCAATGGAGCGAGCCTTGCTCAGGCCGTGCTTCACTGCTTTATGTCGACGAGCATCTGATTGGCCTGGTTGAGAACGGAACCTTGTTACTTATGAAGGCCAACCCTGAGAAGTACGAGCTTCTTCGATCGGTCGTGTTGCGCGACGAGACAGGTCGCCGACTCTTGCAGCCACCGGCCTGGACGGCTCCGGTTCTGGCAAATGGACACCTCTACTTGAGAGGGGACGACCAACTCGTGTGCCTCGATCTCACCACTTCAGAAAACTAACAAAACAACTCTCGTTGTCTCGACATCAAGGCGGTTGGGTCACAGATTGCGTGGAATCAGGCCACGATCCAGCGCAATCAAGAACAACATGAGGCCGATGATGAAGGCAAAACCGGCCATATGCATTGCGACCACGAATTTTTCGTTTGCGGGGCGCCGAAAGATCCCCTCGTAGGCCAGAAAGACCATATGCCCACCGTCGAGTATCGGGATGGGCAGGAAGTTGACTACGGCCAGATTGGCACTGAGCATCGTGAGGAATATCAGCAAAGCGGCAGTTCCCTCGGAAGCGGAATAAAAGGCTGCCTTGGCGATTGTCTCTGGACCTCCCAGCGCAGTTACCGGGACCTGAGTACCCAGTTTTTGCAAGAACCGATAGACCAGCGTCAAGGACTCAACCGTGCGGTTCCAGCCGAGCTGGAACTGCTCGGCTACGGTCTTTGCCTCGCGAACGCGTTGTAAAGTGTCGAGTATGAAACCACGGTCGACGAGGTAAACAGGGTGCTCAGAATCGGGTTTCGCTTGCAGGACAACCCGATTCTCTTTTTCACCGCGTCGATAGGTTAGCCCAACTTTCGTTTCGGTTGGTAATCGTTGCAGTGTCCCAATGAGCATGGCGAAATTCGGATGGTCGCCAAGTTGGATTGACAAGTTTTCGGTTGCTCCGCCATCCGCTTGGGGAAAAGAGATTTCGGCCGCCACGAGTTCATCCCCCGCCTGAAGGCCTGCCTGCTCGGCGGGACTATTGGCCGTCACCGCGACCACGACATTGCGGACCTCGTATGCAATTCCCAGCGACGAGAGCGAGACGGGTGTCCCTGGCGTCGAATCGGAATCGAGCCAATCGACTTTGCGTTGCTTGACGGATACTTCGGTGTTGTCCGAGAAGAAGAGTTGGACGGTAGCTCCGTCGTTTTCATTCGTCAGCTTGCGCAACAGGTGTGGCAGGGCGAGCGGATCGAGAGGTTGATCCCCTGCGGCATTGGAAAACCGCCCGTCGGGAGTTGTGATGGCCACGATGGAGTGACCGGTGGGGAGTTTTGCTGCTTGAGCCGGGGAATCTTGCTGGGTTGCGACCACCGGTCCCATTTTCATGACGAGTCCCAAACGGCGCATGGGATTAGGGGCAACCTCAACCGTCACTTTTTCCCCACCCTGAATCGTGTTTTCATTCCCGATTCGTTTTTCCTGGCCATCGCGCCGCACGGTGATTTGGAGGGGTTGATCAACCTGGGCCCCCAATTCGGTTACAAGCTGTTGATAGTTCTCGACGGGGTTACCATGGACCTGGATGATTTCGTCACCACCTTGGAAGCCATCTGCCCTGGCAGCTGCGCTACCGGTACGAACCGGCTGTTCTTTCACGAGCTGTAGCGAATACGGGCTGACGACGCCAATCTTGGCTAACCCTTTACCATCTTGTTGTCGGGGATGGAGTGTGACGGTTGATTCGGTTCCCGACACTCCGTGCCGGATGACCAATGGCAATCCCTGCTCCAGGTCGGCAAGCGTCACTTTTCCCGTGAGTTGGGAGAAACTCGGATCCCGGACATCGCCGATTTCCACGATATCGTCACCGGTGCGCAAATTGGCTTGCCATGCCGGTGAGCCTGGGACGGTTTGGGAAACGATGGAGGGGACGTAAGGAACGCCCAGGCCGAAGGCGATGACCGCAAAGATAAAGGCAAAGATGACGTTCATAATGACGCCGGCCGAAATGATTGCCATCCGCTGCGGAACACTTTTGGCCAGATAGCTGCGTGGGTCGACCTTGTATTTGTCGCCACCAGGGCCGGTGACTTCGACGCCTTCTCTCTGCGGGTCGAGTCGGGATTGCTCTACCTGTTCGACAATCTTACTGGGATCGTCATCTTGCCCCAGCATTTTGACGTATCCACCCAGAGGTATGATGCCAATCCCGTAAACAGTTTCGCCCCATTTCTTACTGATCTTGAAACCACCGACATCAAACCCGATCATGAATTTGTCGCATTGAACGCCGCACATTTTGGCGACAGCAAAGTGTCCCAACTCGTGAACGAAAATCACGAAGCCAAGGCCGATTGCGACCTGAACGATGGCCCAAATAAATTCGACACTCATGTTGACCGCTCAATCTTTCATCGTAGGTGACCCAACTAATGAAACTACAAACAGATCTCGTGTAAAGGGGGGATGAAAATCGATCCGTTCTTAACATAGCCGTACGTGACACGGGTTCCTGCCGTCGTGCTGCCAGTTGGGCAAGGGCAATCCATGCCAATCATGCGTCGTTCCTGTTTTTTTTTACACCTCTGCGGCTTGGCTCAAGTTGATTCACGCCGCGTTACGTTCATCCGCTCGGTCAGTTTCGTGCCAATCGAATTTCCGTTTCATGCACATACCCATCGCGAGATCTCGTTGCGGGCCCAATCATCGCAGGAAATCAACTCCTCAAGTGAGGGGTTCGCTACAAACTGGTGTTCTTCCAGGACACTCCTGCAGGCCGCCACAATCTCAGTGAAGTGGATTTTTCCGTCGAGAAACGCTTCCACCGCCGCTTCATTCGCCGCGTTGAGGACAGCCCCGCTTGTGCCGCCGGATTGGGCACACTGATATCCCAACTCTAATGCCGGAAAACGTTCTGGATCAGGTGGCTCAAAATCGAAATGCATCGGACTGGACCAGTCGATCCGATCGACTATGCACGGCTGCCGATCAGGATGACAGAGCGCGTACTGAATAGGCAACTTCATATCGGGTGAGCTCATCTGGGCCATGACCGAACCATCGATGAATTCCACCAAAGAATGAATAACGGATTGAGGGTGAATTACCACTTTGATTCGCTCGGCTGGCACGTCGAACAACCACCGTGCTTCAATGATTTCAAGAGCCTTGTTCATCATGGTGGCTGAGTCGATCGTGATCTTTGGCCCCATGTTCCAGGTGGGATGTGCCAGCGCATCGCTTACGGTCACTTGGAGCAACTCGTCTTGAGAAGCCCCCCGAAATGGCCCGCCGCTGGCTGTCAGTACGATCCGCTCGACTTCCTGAACCCGACCAGCTCGCAGTGCTTGAAAGATTGCACTATGTTCACTGTCGACCGGCAGGATGCGGGCGTTGCACTCTTTGGCGAGTTGGACAATCAGCTGTCCACCCATGACCAACGTTTCTTTGTTGGCCAGAGCAACCGTTTTCCTGGCTTCCAGTGCATTCCAGGTGCTGCGCAAGCCAGCACTTCCAACAATTCCCGCCAGTACGATATCGACATCGGGACATTGCACGACCTGCCGTAGCCCAACATCACCAACCAACAGCTTGGTCTCTGGTGGCAATTCGGTCCAGTCGTAATTTCGGGCTGCCGCACGGTCGGTGGCAATCACCCAGCGTGGATTCACCCGCCGGGCCTGGGCTACCAACCGATCGAGCTTCGCATGGGCTGAAAGGGCGATCGTTCGCAACTGCCCGTTGCTGCTGTTGATGACTTCCAGGGCACTGGTGCCAATGCTTCCGGTGGAACCGAGAACGGCAACGTTTTTTGTCGCAAAAGTGCTCAACGGTTAGCTACCGAAGGGGAAATCGAGTCTGTAACGGCCAAGACCGTCACCGGCAGGGAGATCATGTTGTCGTCTTCGAGGGGATGTCTGGCGACACGACCAGCAAACGGGTTTGAACCGCGTGTATCGCTTGTACGGGCAACCCAAATCGTGGTGCAGCGCCAGCCCGATTGTGTGGTAATCTTAAGCTGTACTTATAAGTTGCAGCCGCTGGAGCGTATTCTACGGGGCGACGAAACACCAAGCAAGGCAGGCTCCTCAAACCGTCTGCCGAGACCGCCATGCGAATCCCGGTTTCATTGCGTTTTTGCAGGCTCACCCCTACGATACATATCATTAGGCAAACCATAATACCGACCAAGGCAGCCGTTGACGGTTCCGTTTGCCATCCAGGACTCCTCGGCCTGTTCAACTAAAGATCCAACTAACCCACGCTGGTACCACGATGGAAAATACCCCGCCGAATCCCAAGTCGCCAGAAAAAAAACCTGCCCGTCAAGGTACCAACCTCGTCTGGGCCTTTTTGGGTTTGGGAGTACTGCTATTGCTGCTGGTGACGATTTTGAACAATGGCAGCGAGCAGGAAATTGGCTGGAGTGAATTTGAAAAGTTCATCAAAGCGAGTGATCCCGAAAACGAGGATCGGACCGGGTACATCGATATTACGGATACGACCGGTGCTCACCCAAAACAGTTCCGGCTCTCGAATTTGCATGGCATTGTGGTTGGTCCCAACAAGGTCACCGCCATGGTGACTCGGCAGGAGCAAAACGGGCCGAACCCAGACAATGCGGGCCTTGATCGCCAACGTATTGGTGGGCCCTTGGGGCAGAATGAGAAAATCAAAATCAAGGTCCATCGTGACCAGAAACCGGTGGATGACAACCTCAAGGAACTGTTGAGCAAGAACCATCTCACTTTCAAGTACGAAGGCCTGCCCAGCCGCATCTTTCAGTGGATGCCGATGCTCCTGCTAACCGGGTTGATGCTTTTCATGCTGATCATCATGATCCGCAGGATCGGGGGGGCTGGTTCACCCATGGCCTTTGGGCGTAGTCGCGGAAAACTTTATGCCCAGGAGGACATTGATATTACTTTTGAAGATGTAGCTGGCATCGACGAGGCGGTCGATGAACTACGCGAAGTCGTGGAGTTTCTAGAGACGCCCGAAAAATACCAGGTACTCGGTGGCCGCATTCCCAAGGGCGTGCTGCTGGTAGGGCCACCCGGAACGGGAAAAACATTGTTAGCCAAGGCAGTGGCTGGAGAAGCTCGTGTTCCTTTCTTCAGCCTGAGTGGATCCGACTTCGTAGAAATGTTTGTCGGTGTGGGTGCGGCTCGCGTGCGGGACATGTTCCGGCAGGCTGAACAAAAATCCCCCTGCATCATTTTTATCGACGAACTCGATGCACTCGGAAAAACACGCGGTAGTGGCAACATTGGCGGGCACGATGAGCGGGAACAGACGCTCAATGCCCTGTTGGTCGAAATGGATGGCTTTGGCACCAACAGTGGCGTCATTGTGATGGGAGCCACGAATCGGCCAGAAACACTCGACGCGGCACTGCTGCGACCCGGCCGATTTGATCGTCACGTATTGGTCGATCGTCCCGATGTCGTTGGTCGTGAAGAGATCCTCAATGTCCATTTGCAGAAGATTAAGGTCGACGCTGAGGTCGATGTGAAGGCGCTGGCTGGGATCACGAGTGGCTTCGTCGGAGCAGACCTCGCGAACATGGTCAATGAATCCGCTTTGTTGGCAGCCCGCGAAGGGAAGAAAGTCGTCACCATGGAGGACTTCGACGAGGCGGTTGAACGCGTCAGCGTGGGGCTTGAGAAGAAGAGCCGCATCATACATGAGGACGAAAAGCTTCGCATTGCCTATCACGAAGCGGGACATGCCCTGGTCGGCTACTCGCTTCCCAATACCGATCCGGTCCACAAAGTCTCGATCATTCCGCGGGGACTCGCGGCCCTTGGATACACGCTGCATCGTCCTGAACAAGACCGCTTTTTAATGACGCAAAGTGAGTTGGAAAGCCGAATTCAGGTGTTCCTCGCCGGCACCATTGCCGAGGAAATGGTGTTCGACGACGTTTCCAGTGGTGCACAAAACGATCTGGAAAGAGCTACGGAAATTGCCCGTAGCATGGTCATGGATTTCGGGATGAGTCGTCTCGGTCGCGTCAATTATCGTGAGAGTGGTCGCAGCGCCTACCTTGCCGGAGGTGAAATTCCCACCATGCAAACACACAGTGAGGAAACAGCCCACGAGATCGACCAGGAAGTGAAGCGGATTGTCGATGAGGGCCTGCAACGAGCGCGGAGTATTTTGGAAACCCGCAAGGCCGCGTTGGTGGCTACGGCAAAGGAACTGATCAAGCGGGAAGTGATCAACTCCGAAACTCTTTCCAAGTTGATCGAAGAAAATTCCCCGAGTGTTCAGATCGTCCCTGGTACGGATATTGATAAAAAACGCGGATCGAAACCGGTCCAGGAGGACTCAGAACCGTCGCACGAAGACTCGACCACTGAGTCAGCCAAGGGATGATTCACTCAGCCAACGTTGGCTGGCAGCGGTACGCTTCGCTTGGGGGGCCAATCGCTTGGGATATGACGGCGGGCACTTGGCGGGACCCTTGCTGCCCGATAGGGGAATCGACCGCGATTCTGGCCGGCGAAGCATTTGTTTGGCCGTTGCAATCTCGCTACAATCAGGCGACACCCGTAACGCGATGACGCTCTTCATCCGCCCACCGTTTCAACTAACTCAGTTACTGACAAGGTCCTCTGATGCCTGACTCGCGCATTTCACGCCGAAAGTTCGTTGAAACCGCAGCTGCTGGTAGTGCTGCGGTCATTGCCGCGCCGTCGGTTTTGACGGCAAAAAAAACCTCCAGCTCCCTCACGGTTGGGAGTGGCGAACATGAATACGAAGTCATTCACGATTGGCCCCAGTTGCCTGAAAAATACTCCTGGCAAACGACACACAACGTTGCCGTCGACAAATTGGGCAACCTCTACGTGATTCATGAGGGACATGCCGACAAGCCCGATCACCCGACAATTTTTGTCTTCGACAACGAGGGAAGATTTGTCCGCGCTTTTGGCAATCAATTTCAAGGAGGCGGACATGGCCTGGAAGTACGCCACGAGGAGGGCGAAGAATTCCTCTATATATGCTGTTACCAGCAACTGAAAACCTTCGCCAAGCTCACTTTGACCGGTGAAGTCGTATGGCAGAAGTGGGCACCCATGGAAAGCGGTGTTTATGCAGCCAACGAAGATTCCAAACCCGAAAAAATCTGGGGACGGGACCGCTTTATGCCGACCAATTTCGCCTTCCTCGATGATGGGGGATTTTTCCTGTCAGACGGCTACGGATCTTTTCATATTCACCGCTATGACAAAGATGCGAATTATGTGTCGTCGTTTGGGGGTCCAACCGATACCAAGGAAGACGGTCTGTTCGACACGCCGCACGGCATCTGGATTGACCGTCGCCCCAACCGCATACCGAGCGTCGTGATTGCCGATCGCGCCAACGCACGGTTGCAATGGTTCACACTCGAAGGCAAACATTTGCGGACTATGGATGGGTATCTCTTTCCCGCTAATATTGACACGCTCGGTGAGCTCATGCTGGTGCCTGACTTGCACGCCCGTCTTACCCTGCTCGATGGTCAGGACCAGGTAGTTGCCCAGCTTGGCGATGACGTCGCCTGGCGGGGCGACGTACTGGATGGATTCAAAATGCGCAAAGAGCCCAGCCGCTGGCAGGCAGGAAAATTTCTCCATCCCCACGATGCGTGTTTTGATCCCAAAGGCAATATCTTTGTTGCCGAATGGGTGGCGACAGGAAGAATTACCAAACTACGTCCGTTGGCATAATCTTTTTGCCGCGGCAAGTTGAATGGGCGTTGTGACCGCAACGACCTTGGGCCAGACATTCTTCGGTCAGCCGTAAAGATCATCGAATCGATCAAGCGGAATCGCCTTGATGACTTCGGTGGCCGGCTCGGGAAGCGAATAGTTCGCTACGGTTTTTGCGACAATGCGTTGCGCAAGGCTTGGCCAGGCAAAGAGTTGCAAGCTGACCCACCACAACGGCACAACGCTGAGCAGGTCATCGCCTGGTCGGGTAAGTTCGTCCTGGCTGTCGCGGTAAATACCGCGCTTCGCAAGCCGATCCAACCACTCTTTCGCCAGTCGCCGGCGACTGGCACCCTCATGTGCAAGTGTCATGAGAATCATGAAAAAGCTTTGCGTCTGCAGGCCGATTTGACCCAACTCGGTCGGTGCGACTTGCTCGTTGGCCGAAACACGTACCAAGAGCTCACAGATATTGACGCCGCTGAGCCAGGCATTGACCGTTTCGCCAACGCGAGGATTGCACTCAATATACTCCGGTTGGCCCGTGTCATAATCATAGAAATAGTCGACAAACATCGAGCCATGCCAATGGATGTGAGACCCCAGCTCCTCGATTTGCTCACGGACGATCGGGTGATCGATACTGACACGGGCGGCCGACATGCCACCTACACCCAACTGCCGTGCGTCAAACGAGTGACAACCAACCAGCTGGCCACGTTGAAATACAGCCTGAATCGTGGCCTGAATTCCACGGGCCGGCTGTTGCACTAAGGCTTCACGAGTGCCGTTAAAGAAGCCGCTTTCCTGCAAGGCGTTGGCCTGCTGTTGTAACTGTTCCTCACAGAGAATGTGGAATACACCCGCGCCGGCTGTGCTATGTGCCAACTTCAGAAAAAAGGGATACCGCCATTCACCCTGGAGTTCATCGCGTGAGCGGACAAATTTCGTTTCCGGATAAGGAAGGTCAAGTTCGGCCAAAACACGCGTGAAATAGGCCTTGTTCTGCATCTGGTCCATGGCCTCGAAGGTTGGCACCGCCAATCCCACCGAACGCCCCACGACATCACGAAAGCGACTCAGCAAGTAAACCTGCTCATGCGTCGGAAAAAGGATGTCGTACTTTTGTCTCCGGAGTTGTGTGGCGAGAAAGCGGAGGAACTCCTCCGGTTGCCTGGCGAAGTGCGGTGACCGGATCCAGCGCCTGACATAGGTGGAGAATCGACACTGGCAGAGCGGATCGGGGTCGAGAATGTCGATGGTGTGCTGGCGGCCAAGCGCATAAAGCGACTGTCGCGCCGAAAGGCTGGCCCCTTCGGTGAACAAGATTTTGAGACGACGCCCGGCTGACGCAAGACCCATTTTTGCCTATTTAACCCAACTTGCGGTATTTGATATTTCAGAGATTCGGATAAACTAGGATTATCTGGCCAGGTTCACCCACCAAGCGGTCCTCAGGAGCAGGCCACACCGGACATTGTAGGCCCATTGTATGACCGACGTAAGTCGGGGCAGTGAAGTACCTTACCATGAACACAGCGTCTGCAGATCTTTCCCGGCGCGAAATGTACGCTGAAATCCACAAGCTCTGCGCGCCCAATAATTTCACCAACTGGCGAATCCTCCTCCAGGAATATGTCACCTACGCTGTTTTCGTCGCGATTTGTATGGCGACTTATCATTGGATCGTGGCCCATGGTTGGTCACGGTGGTGGATCTTGCCGGTCTACATGCTGACCGTACTGGCAATTGGGCTGTGGACTCAAAATCGTCTCAGTTGCCTGGTTCACGAATCAAGCCACTTTTTGCTTTTCAAGAACCGTCTACTCAACGACATTGCCGCCAATTTATTGGTTTGCTTCCCGTTTTTTGCCAAGATCAACAATTATCGTGCGGGGCATTGGGGACATCATCGCCACGTGAATGACCCTGAGAACGATCCTGACCTGAAACGGCTTGGCGCGCACCAGACTCGCGAATTTCCCGTGAGCAAGTTGCGTTTCTTAGGGGAATACCTGTTTCTACAAATGCTGCCGCACAAGGCTTACAGCTACTTGAAGGGGCGGGCAGAATACGTTGCTTTCATAAGGGAGCCGACGGCAAAACCCGAAAAGAATCAACCACTCAAACAACCCTGGATGTTCCTGCTCCGGGCGGGCTACTACGTAACCCTAGCCGTCGTTTTAACCTGGTTTGGATGGTGGCACTACTATTTTCTGTTCTGGATCGCACCGATCGTCACCGTTTACCCGGCTGCGCTTTTCATTCGCGAGATTGCCCATCACGGCAACTACCCCGACAATGGCGATTACACGAACAGCCGTGTCTACGAAGGCTATCGGTTTGAGCGAGAGATCTTTTTCCCCTACGGCGAATGGAATCATGTACTGCACCACATGTTTCCAACCATACCGTGGCACCGCCTCCGGCGGGCCCATCAAACCATGATGCGATTTGGTCCTTATCGTGACAACGTCGTGATTTGCGATGGATTCTTTCTCAAGGGCCCACTTTCGCCAGAATATCCGATCGTCCTTGATGTCTTGGCACACCCGTCACGCACTTATCTTCAGCAAGGTAACTTGGCGGACAACAAACTTGAGGAAATCCGCAGTGATGATCCGCACGATTCCGGAGATCGCAAGCTCGATACAGCTGGTTTCTTGCCGGGTGAATCATAACGGGCCGCCAGCCCAGAACTCTCAACATCCAACTTGTTTATGAAAGTTAGCGTACTTGGCGCGGGTGCCATTGGTTCCATGTTTGGAGGATTGCTCCAACAGCAAGCCAGGGACCTTGAGGTACTCCTGGTGACGCGCGGTGAGCATGGTAAAACGCTCAGCCAGCGCGGGGTGATTGAATTGGCTGGACCGTGGGGCAAGCAGTCCGTCCCGATCAAAAATACCCAGGATGTAGCCGCGATTGCCGGTTCCGACTACGTGTTGATGACCGTCAAGTCGCAGGGAACCGAGGATGCCATTCGTGCCGCTCAACCTTACCTCGGCAATGCAACGGTCGTTTCGATTCAGAACGGAATCAACGACCATCTCCTCCTGAAGTACGTTGCCCCCGATCACCTTGTGATGGGTATGACGGCCACGAACGTCGCCCTGCTCACACCGGGCGAGGTCAGCCTCCAATTGGATGGATTCACGATATTTGGGCCTGCAGCAGGTTGCTCGATGGGGCAACATGTCACCCAGGCGACGAATTTGCTGAAACGCATTCGCGTCGTCGGTTTGAAGTTCCTGGCACATCCCAACGCGGTTGGCATGCGCTACAACAAGCTCACGATCAATGCCCTCGGTTATGCGTCCTGCCTGTCGGCTTCGAACTTCATCACCGAATGTCTTTGCCACACCACCTGGAGACGGGTAGTAGGCCGTCCTATTGTCGAAGAATGTCTGCGGGTCTACGAGGCTGCTCAAATCGAGCTCGAGCCGGTCCCGGGGCGATCCAACCTTGCCAGGCTGCAGCGGTTGATGCGGATGCTCGAACGCCCGGTGTTGCGCGGTGTCATTTCCTTTTGGGCTCGTCAGATCTACAAACGTCGACCGATTGTGTTTTCGCTTTACCAGGATCTCTTGCATGGCAAAATGACCGAGGTCGAACACATTAATGCAGAGGTTGTGCGTCTAGCCAGGACGGCCGGCACTGCGGCCCCTATTAACCAGGAAATTGCACGCATGGTGCACGAGCTTGAATCGCGACCGGACAACACCTTCTTCGATCGCCAGGAGGTCATCGACCGGCTGCAAGCAGAGCAGACAGCAGTTTGATCTTCGAGGTCTGCTGGCAAGATTCAAAACGGTGCTTTGACCTGTCCATCAGCAATGGTTCGTACAATCACAACCACAGGTGCAGTCGCCCATCGAGCATGTCTGGCAGTTTCTGGGTGACCATGTTGTGGACCGTTTTGGAATGGTATCTCGTGCTGAGATGACTAGCGATGACCAACTCGTTTTGAAAACGATCCCGCCGCTCAACAATGTCATCCAGATGCAGGTGCCCAGTTTTGTGGATTTTCTCGCGTCGATGATTTGGTGCAACAAACGTCATCTCGCAAATCAATATTTTGGCTTGGTACATGGCGGGACAATTGTCGAGGCCTGGTGGCGCGCTGTCACCCAGGTAAGCGACGATCGGCGTACGCACCTCATCCGTAACATCCTTGCCAGCCAGACGGAGATCGCGAATCTGATCGCCACTCAAATCGCGATACTGGGCCATAAGCTTCCGGCGGCGTTCCCACACAACGTACCCCAAAGAAGGTACGGTATGTGCTGTCTCGCTGACCGACACGATCAAGTCGCGAGAAAGTTCGATTTCTTCACCTGGAGATGTGCCAACCAGTTCGCACGGAAGACGCCCCCGGTCAAGACGTGTAAATTGTTGCAAGATTTCCCGGAGAGCAGGGATGGTACTAACTGGCAAGTAAATCGTAGGCGGAGTCATCTTCATCATTCGTCTGCGGGCTACATACACGGGCAGGGCCGCAATGTGATCAAGATGACCATGGGTCACAAACCAGGTATCGGTACCCATGAACGACCATGGCTGTCCACCCAAATCAAAGCCGAGCTTGAGTTCGGGAATCCGCCAATACGTCTGTACCGCGGCCCGACTGTAGCCTTCAATCGTTAGCTTGCCGTGCTCAAGCGTTTTGACGGGGAGATTATTGATCATCGAGAGGAGTGCCTGGGTGCAGCCCAGCCCCAGATGTGCGGCAGGGCGAATGGTATATCCCTAGTTTAGCGCCCGCCGCGGCATGTCGGAAAGGGGCGACGTTGCCTTTTGGCTTTTGGCGAATGTGACGCCCACTAGGTACGCTGGTTCGCGCCGATCAGTGTCAAAGGCCGGTGAGTAGGACACGCCGGTCAGGAGGGCAGATAGCGATCAGCGATAACAGTTGGATCTACGCTGCCCGGTTTGAAGTATATTCCTCAACGTCGCTCAGGTTGTCGAGTTCTCTGGGTAACGGCCGTTCGCCTGGCTCAATCCAGATCTCGCCAAACAGCGATTCCTGAGTCGCACTCACCCACCGATGTCGGATCAGTTCAAGTACAGCCAGAAACATGCCAACCGTTGTTGAGCGGTGTACCGAACTTGAGAATAGTTGGGAAAAAGCCAGCTTCTGATGGTGTGTCAGCTGGTCATGAATGCGGTGCATAAATACGCGGATCGGCGTTTCGTCATATCGAATACTGTCGGGTCCCGAGCTTTCTGCCCTTCCTCGCATGATCCTGCCAAAGGCACTGACCAGGTCCCATAGTTCCACTTGCTGGATCGGTTGGTCTGCCACATTACGTACTCGAGGTGGCAACTCGTCGACAACCCGCGAAAAACGGTTTTGCCATTGCCGACTCCGTTCCGCCAGTAAGCTCGCGGCGTCCCGATATTGCTTGTATTCAAGCAAATGCTGCACCAGGTCCTGGCGAGGGTCCTCCACCTCGTCGGCGGACTCCTCGGTTTGAGGCAGCACCATCCGCGACTTAATCTCAATCAACCTGCTTGCCATTTCCAGGAACTCACCCGCGGCATTCACATCGATCTGCTCCAGAATCGCCAAGTGTTCGAGGTATTGCTCGGTTACCAGCGCGATCGGTATGTCGGTCACATCCAATTCGTGTTTGCGAACCAGATAAATCAACAAGTCGAGCGGTCCACTGAATATCGATAACTCAACGCAAAAGCGCATGAAATAGCCCGTTGGTAGATTGCTGGACATCGGTAGTGGCGAACTATAGCAATGCCATGATGCTACGGGAATGCGAGGCTACCGCTTGCGCAGAAAACAAGCCAGGCCCTGTGAGACCTGGCTTGATCGGTTTCACGACTTGCTAGCAGTCGAAGTCAGGCCCCGGCAGCGGCTTTTTCGGGGGCAGCTCCTGAGTTGCCCTCCACTTCCAGGATGTCTACTTCCACAGCACCATTCGAGCAGCAGCAACGATGGCGACGGAAAAGACCACGCCTGCAACAACGATCGGAAGTTTCCTCGCAACATTCTCTGCATTCTCTGCATTCTCCGCAGTCTCCGCAGTCTTCACATCCGCATCTGTTGCCCCGAAACAAGCCAATGCCACAACAGTTGCAGTCTCTGAAACAACATTCCCGCCCAAAGAAGGCGTTCGCCTCACTCTCGAAAGCAACCATGCAAATGGCAACGGCAGCCATTCCTAAAACTAAACTACGCATTTTACCAACGGCCATCAATCAATTCCTCCAAAGTTAGGTTTGAGTGAATTCCAAACGGCAGGTTGTAACTGCCCCACTTCATAAAAACCCAGGTCCGCCATCTCCTTTCAATTAGATGTCCCGATATATTCGAACCGGCAATGCCAACGTTCTGATGGAAGGCAAACCGGGTTGTAGTTTGGTGAACTTTCCACAAAGTCCTTTTGAAACAACTTTTACGTTGGGTTGTCTGAAGCCTTTAGGAAAAGTTAGTACGCCCACAATAAACTGTCAATATGGGAAGAGCAGTATTTTTGGGTTGAATGGGTTGAATTTACCATATCGGTTGAAAGGGTAGAAAGTATCAGCACAAGAGGGCTGAACATAACGCACTCGGACCGGAGGACCGGTTCTGGGTGGTCAATCAACCGGGGGGCTTGCCAAAGCACTCGACCCGACCAAGCGAGAGGAAAGCTTGGCCTGGGGTTTTCCGGTTCATTTATGAACGGATGAGGGTCATGAGTCCCGTGAGGGTAACTCTCATCCAATGGCTCAAATCACGGACAAGACTGGGCAGCGCGAAAACGACGAGACGGACGACGCAAGGAACGTACGGCACAAATTTTTTTTGTCATTGACAACTTAACGTACGGATTTGTGCCATTAAGCTGGGTAGGGAGGTCCGCCAATCGCCTGACTGGGGATCGCAACCCCTATGCCGTGACCTTATCGAACGGCCGGGATGGACGGGTTCTGGGCGTTACGGACCGGACTGGTAGCAGGCTCAGTCAGTGCGGAAGGTGAATTGAATTGCTGCAAGACCATTTGACCTTGGGCAGGTCCACTGTGAGCGGGCTTTTCAAAATCGAGAATGAATGGCCGCTGATTCGGTGTGATCTTGAAGGCAATTCCAGAAATGCGCCACTGACCGTGAACCAGTTTGACGATGCAACACATTTCTTCGCGTGTTGTCTGCTGGGCACTGGAATCCGTCAGATAGCATTGCACAAATGCCTGGGTGTCTGAGAGTTTTCGCACCGCGCCGATTTGAAACGAAGCTGTTTCTAAGCCGGGAGGGGCAAAGGCCTTACCACTTTGCTGGAGCTGTTGGATCGCCTGAGGCGTCAACAATCCAGTCGCCTGTTGTGTATCGCCGTCGATCACAGCTTGCAAGAAGCTGCGGGCAGTTGATTTCGGAGGCGAGAGCGTCGCATCCTGTTGAGCCAGAGTTGCTTCTGTCGTCGTCGGGGGAGCCGACTCGGTGCAGCCAACGGCAGGTAGGATGATTCCAACAACCATGGCAGAAACGATCAGATTGCGTTCCATCACAAAACTCCGGCGGGGGGCAAGCGTGACCGTAGCGCATCGACACAATACCCAGGTCACACAGTTTCCGCGGAGGAGTGTGGCAAATTGATCAGCGAAGGTCAAGCCAAACAACCTCGTGCTAGCGACCAGGCCCACCGGCGACCATGGAGCGTAGCGGAACCGCCGACCGGTGCAGCGGCTTGTTGGTAAGTCATCACAGACCGGGGTTGCTGTCTCTTTGCCTTCACCTCCCTGAACCAGACCGAGGATGGTTTCTGGAAGAGAAGGACAATCGCGATGACCTGGATCACGGATTGCACGACGACAAGCAATCGGGCGGCCTCATTTGTAGCCAAAAGGTGCAACGTTGGTTTAATGGAGTCCAGATTTCCGAGGATGCCGACCACCAATAAGAGGATGCGTGCCCAATTACGGCCTTTTCCGATCGTGTGGATGAGAAACCACTGGATCAAAAGGGTAAAGAACGGGGCCAATACGGGCTCGACCGGAGGGCACCACGTATGAACAACACGACTCCAATTCCCAACGCGATATAGAGGAGCGTCACAGCGGCTCCAACATCACCCGGTCTGCCGCTTTGATTCTGGTCCGTTTGGTTCTACTTTGGTTGGCCCAGCTGGGTGATCATCCGGCGCGGAGGCCACGATCAATCGCATCCTGGTCGCGACGGTAGACCGAAAGTGTGGCTTCGAACAATTCCTGGGGTACCTCCCAGACAGGTTGATCATCGGTATGCGCGTTGCAATGGGCGACCAGAAGTCGATACATGAACTTGAACAAGTGGCGGGGAGTTCGCAAGGCGGCGAACGCATCGATGATTCGCTGATCGTCGATCGATTTATCGATTAATGACCGGACCGCTGGTTGTTGCCCACCAGCGGCACAACATTTTACCCGGGTATTAGCCAGATCGTACAGTGCCTGTCCCGTCCAGTCGAGCGAAGGAATCATATTCTGCTTGTCGAGACGAGCTCTCTGGTAGAAGTCGCGACTTTCTTTTTCGAGGAACTCGTTGAGTTCGCTGGGCAAGAGCAGCTTGAGGCCAATCCCTGGCTGCTTGAGGAATTTGTTGTCCAGCATTGGCCAAATGAGAGCCTTCATTCGCTGCACCGAACCAGTGATCAAATGCGGTTCATCAACACAATCGACCAACACGACGACGCCACTATAGCCGAGCGATTGCAGTACTCCGTGAAACTTCGCCAAAAGCTCATAGCGATCATCCGTTCGTTGCCTGGCCGGGAGTGGCTGACCATTGATATCGTTCGCATAGAAACGCATCAATGCACGTCGCATGGCACCCCGGTCGTGATTAAGGACGCGGATATTGCGTGAAATCCGACGCGCCTCAAAATACCACTTCCAGACTCGTGCCAGCCAGGGAGCCCAACCAAGGGCAACGATCAAGTAGGGCCATACCTGCGTCAGTCGCAACCAATCCTTTGAGTTCGCGATCGAGTACGCAACGGCGGCCACCACGGCGATGGTCATCACGTAACCGAGCAGTCGGTCCCAACGACTAAACCATGTGCGAAAATGCAGTTTGCGCTTCAGGCGATTCCAACGAATTGATGAAGCCTCGTTTGTAGAGTTGTCATAACAGGCGGCAAGTAAAAGCACGTCACGTTTTTGCTGTCGGTCGAGGCTATGGCCACGTTTGGCTGGAAGGCGGTTTGCCTGAGAACCACTTGGCTTCGGAATATCCAGCAACCGATCGACCAGGCCGGTTACACCAAGCGAGAGAATCGCATCCATGTGATCCCACAGTTTCCATTCGGCAAGTATCCTGGCCGGGTCACGTTGTTTACGAGCACTGAAACGATCGGCGAATCGATCGAGGAAGGGATTAAAGTCGTCGTACCCGATGATGTAAATCCGGCCATCCTTGTGCTGTGAGTTGTGATCGGCGATACGACCGGAAATCTGCATTCGCATCGCCGTTTTACCCGCTCCTTTTTCTCCAAAGACGATCGAAGTAGCCGGGTCAGTCGGATTCCCATAGACCTTATCCCAAACCGGGTGATGGGTGCCGTCACGACAGCGCTCCTTAAATACGGGATCGGTTTGCGCGTCTTCCTCCGCGAACGGATTCATGACAATGCCGTGGTGTTCGAGTAGTTGTTGTATTCTCATGCGGATGGGGTTGCTGGTGCGAGATGCAATCGATAGAAGTGTCAAGGCAAAGTCCGCAAACAGTACGGACTGACAATTATAGGTAGTGGGACCCCGGGGCGCAAATCAAAATGAGTGTTCAGTCGTAAATATTGCCACCCTTCTCGATTCGGAACTTCCTTGAGAACAGCCGGATATCAGCCGCCCAGCTGTTGTGGGTTCCAGCAAGCGTATTAAATTCGAAGCCGATTCCTCGTCGAAACCAAGTGTGGTTGTACGTATCAGCCAACCAAGCGAGAGCCAGGTAATTCGCAGCGGAACCATCCCGTCTGACAAGAAAAACCAGACGACAAATAAACGTTCTTCCGTGAAGTCGGCGTCCTTGACACTTGGCTCCTGGCTTACTGAATCGCAAACTGGCCATCTTCAAGGCTAAGTTTTTTCATCTTTTTGTAAAGCGTTGTCCGATTGATACCAAGTTGGTCGGCAGTCACGTTTCGGTTCCAACTGTTGGACTCAAGCACGTCGAGAATAATTTGTCGCTCGGGGCCTTCTAATGCCTCTTTGAGTGTTTGTTGGCCGACCGGTGCCACCATGGTCAAGGGGGCATTGCTGGAACTCGTACCGCGCACTTCCACAGGTAGATCGGCAGGCGTAATCACCTCGCCTTTTCCTAATAACACCGCTCGTTCAACCACATTCTGCAATTCTCTCACATTGCCTGGCCAGGAGTACCGCTGCAGGGCAAAAATCGCTTCGTCGGAGAACAGCTTGACATCACGATGGGATTCGTCGCGAACTTGTTCGAGAAAACTCTGTGCCAAAACGGGAATATCACTTGTCCGTTGGCGGAGTGATGGCAATTCGATGTTGATGACATTAATCCGGTAATAGAGATCCTGACGGAAGTCACCCCGCGAAACTGCCTCGACCAGGTCTTCATTAGTGGCAAGAATCACGCGAACGTCGACTTTGTAAGTTTTCATACCGCCAACTGCCTCAAATGCGAGGTCCTGAAGCACCCTGAGCAACTTGACTTGCATCGCAGCGCTAGCCGTAGAAATTTCATCAAGAAACACGGTACCGCCGTCGGCTTGCAAGAATTTCCCGACTTTATCGGTGGCGGCCCCGGTAAAAGCGCCAGCAACATGGCCAAATAACTCGCTTTCAAGCAGGCTTTCGGGAAGTGCCCCACAGGAGACCTCGACAAAGGGTCCGTCAACCCGCCCGCTGTGGCGATGGATGGCCCGCGCAATCATGCTTTTTCCCGTCCCACTTTCGCCGGTGACCAACACGGTGGCGCGTGTGTCGGCAATGCTATGGATCATATCGAACACCTGCATCATCCGTACATCCTGGCCGACAATGTTGTCCATCCCATAGGCCCGATCGAGTTGGGCTTTCAGGTTCGAGTTTTCCGTGAGCACTTTGCGCTGGGAAAGAGCCCGCTCAATGGCCATCATCAATTCGTCATCGATCAGCGGCTTGGTGAGATAGTCGAATGCGCCTGCACGAATTGCTTCGATGGCAGAATCAGGTGTTCCATAGCCGGTCATCATTAACACCTGAGACGATGGCCAATTCCGGCGACATTTTTCCAGCAGGTCGAAACCATCTTCATCGCCAAGTCGAACATCGACCAACAGCAGGTCGAACGGTTTTTCAGAGAGTAACTGAAGTGCGTCCGTGCAACCCAAAGCTACGTCTAGGTCCAGGCCCTGACTGCGCAGCCAATCGGACATTGATTCAAGCACCTGGAGGTCATCGTCAACTAGCAAGAGCGAAGGTTTATTCATGGAGAGTTTCTTTTCGCAGTTCCTGGCAGCCAACTCCGCCATGTGTGGTTGTTGGGCTTGCCTCGCGCCAAGCGTGGCGCACGGGTATTGGTACGATTAACAGTGGTATGAATCGTAGCGGTCGAAGCGAGGCGGACCGTTACTCGACAGCGGTGTTTGTTGACAACAGTTCTGGCCGGGCCTGTTGTCGATACTGGCGTGTAGTGCCAAACGACATCAACAGGAGGGTTCGGCTTTCACCCGTCGGAAATTATCTACGTCACAGGTTGCCGCTGGTCAACGAAGATGTTGCGGGCGGGTGCCGGTATAACCGTTAGAACAGATATCTCCCCAATCACCGGCCGGCTGTTTTCGCAAGGTCTCAGCGGTCAGACCAGCAAACCTGAGAATTACCCGGCCCGGGGATGCGCCTTTTCGTAAGCCATCCGCAGATTGCTCGTGCTGACATGTGTGTAGATTTGGGTTGTCACCAGGCTCTTGTGCCCCAGTAACTCCTGGACGCTACGGATGTCGGCCCCTCGATCGAGTAGATGGGTGGCAAAGCTGTGCCGCAACGTGTGCGGAGAAGTTCGTTGATCGAGTTCCGTTTGGCGGATGTATTTCTCAAGCATGCGGGCAATACTGCGGGTGGTAATGCGGGTACCGAATTTGTTGACAAATACAGGGGCGAGGCGGTGCTGGGGTTCCCTGGGGGAAAGTTCACGAACGCTAAGCCAGCTTTTAAGAGCTGTCGTGGCGTAGGAGCCCAACGGTGCCAGCCTTTCGCGACGTCCTTTTCCACGGACACGAACAATGCCGGCAGAAAAGTCAAGATCCCCGTCGTTTAACCCGGTGAGTTCGCTGACGCGCAAACCTGCTGAGTAGAGCGTTTCCAGAACAGCCCGGTCGCGAATTCCCAGGGGGTCTCGAGCGGGGGGCGCGTTAAGAAGCTTTGCAACTTCCGAGGTCGACAGGAAATGGGGCAACTTGTGCGACTTGCGCGGATTTCGCAGGGCCTTCGCCGGATTGATTTCCACCCAGCTTTCCCGCTGGCCGAATCGAAAAAAGCTCCGCACGGAGGCGAGGCGGCGGGCAATGGAACTCTTGGCGTAGCCTGCCTCGTGGAGCGCAGAAACAAACCCCCGCAGCTCGGCTGTCGAAATGTTCCCTGGTGCGGGGGTAGCCCCCTGCTCGTCGGCAAGGTATTCAGCGAGCGATTGGAGGTCTTCGCGGTAACTTTTGAGCGTGTGATCCGAAGCCCCACGTTCCACGCGCATGTATTGCAGAAACTGTCCGATCTGCTTGTTCATCAGCGACTTGAAGGATCGTCCACTAGGCCAAAGTAATAAAGACACGCTCCCGGCTTCGTGCTCTACACCCAGTCTTCGCTGTCACTGATTTGAGGTATGCCTAGACGGCGGGACGATTGACTGCGCGATTCCTGGCGAATCTTCTGACTCAAGACGGCTGCGTCGTACCAGGTGAAGCTCAGTTCCGAATTCGAGGCATGTCGACCGAGGGCGCGAAGCGCCTCGGCTCGCTGGGCGTCGTCGTAAAGAAGGATGTAACGTTCTTTCCCTTTGACCAAAGCCAGCACATTGATATCGTCGTTCACGTTTTGGGCCTCCATGCGGCAGAGCGGGGGGGGACTGCAACTGAAGCCGACGAGTGCTGCGATAGCATGGCGGGGGTTGTGCGTCGCTCCTATCGTCGCTTATCGGCGCGCCGGCCACTCAAACACCACCCGCGTTTCTCCTGCGCCGTCACGAGTCGAATACATTTTAGCAACGTGCAAATGACAGCAGCAGCGAATGAAACCGTAGCTCCGTTGCAAAGAATAGGTCTGCCATCCGCCGAACCGTTCGTCACCGCGACAGCGGGTGTAATCGGCCAAAGACTCGGTAAAACTCGGATCATCGCTACGGTAAATCTGCGCAAGTGTCAGGACCGGACCGAAATTTTGATGCAGGGGGGGGCCGTACCGGCGAGGGCGCAGGTGGCAGGAACCCTCGTGCATCGGGCTAACCGGGTGGTAAATTGCCGGCTCTCCCAATTGTGCAGGGCATGTCGTTCGCAACGAATTTTCCCGACATGAAGGGCCCTCGGTCCCGCATGGCCTTCTGTCGTCGGCGACGGCCAGATGTTGTGCCTCTGAATCGGAGCCAGCGCGAATTGGTGCCGGAAGCGGCGCGACATCGTGTTGAAGCGGAGTCTCTTCGACCGTTCCAGGTGTTTGTGGTTGCTTGCGTTCGGTTGACTTGGAGGGGTTCAACACAGGCCCTGGCGTGATTCTCGACCGGGGAGGGACCAATTCCTCGGGAATATTGCCAGCTGGAGTTTACGTGGCCATCGGAGTCCGGGCTAAAGCCGTTTCTGCCTCGTAAACCAGCGGTGGAGGAATGAACTCTGCTGCTGGCGTTCCCCATGGCCAGCCGCAACCTGCCAGTATTTCATAAAAACCCGCGTTGGCTGTGTACCACTCCACACGAAGTCCACAGCGGGGCGGTTTGTACGGCGAATCGTCGGTAACCGACCCGACCACCACGGCATCAACTCCCAAAATACCGGCTGGCCCGCGGGCTTCACCAGCACGCGATCGCTCGACAGCACGGCTGATGACGGCTCGCTCAACGACTCCCAGCGGTACGACTTCAAAGTCGGGGATTGCCCGGAGTTCGGCGAAACAACCCAGCGAAAAGCGACGACCGTCCAACGTTGGTTCGTCGTTTTGGTTAAAAAGTGGTGCAACGGCAACGCGACTCAATTGTGGAAAAAGATTGTGAACCTGGGGTTGGGGACTGACTTCAGGCAGGATGAGGTGGCATCCGGGAGCGCAGAACAATAGCGCCGAAGCAAGGGCTACAATGAACCAGCCCGAATCTCGCGGTTGGCGCGACACGAAACGAGACACGCCTTTTAGAGGAGGTTGAAGCACAGTCGCAAAACGAAATCGCGGGCAGTCCCCCTGCTAGCAATGCGATCACCCAGTTGAGCTGGGTTGCGGCTTCGTTATCGACAAAGTGCACCTTGTCGCTTCAGGGAAATCGCGGGTATCGGTGAACGGTGATCACATGAGCCCCGCCATGGTGGTCAGCCCGAGCGGTTCCCTGCAGGCGAAAGGTTCGCCGTATTTCGCGCCGATTTTTCCGCCCCAATACGCGGCTTCTTCACGCAGGCCATCCAGGAACGAATGCGGGCTGGTTGGTCTTCCCGTCACGAATTGGCTTTCAAAGCAGCTGATTGCGGCAAGTTTTTGTTCCCATTGCGGGGAGATATCGAGAATAAAAGCAGGCTGGGGCGTCAAACGCAGATGTACGCTGAAATAGTTGTAAATTCGTGCCGGATAAACAGGCTCGCCAGGGAGATCCGTTTTGGTGAGCTTGGCCCAAAAACGACTGTCCTCCACAAGTTTGGTAGCCGCTGTATGATCGGGATGGGCATCTTGCCAGTAGGGAGCGAACAACCATGTGGGTCGTTGCTGACGGATCACACCCGCTAATTTTGCACGATTCTCGATCGTGGCCTCGAGGCTGCGGTTTACGAGCCCCAGGTTCTCCCGCCAGGCGAGCCCCAGGATTTCTGTCGCGGCGGCCGTTTCCCGCTGCCGAATCTCCAGCGATCCATGCGGTGTTGGCTCACCACTTGTGAGGTCCAACACGCCAATCTGGAGGCCTTCTTCCTGGAATTTCAAGATCGCCCCACCCATGCCGAGTTCGGCATCATCCGGATGGGGAGCAATAACGAGGATATCAAGCATGATATGTTGCCCTGGGCGCCTTGGGCAAAATTTGGGAAGGTTTGCGGCCCGAACGAGCGGAGGTTACGTGGCATGAAGTCTTTTTCACATTCTAGTCGAACAAGCGGGTGTTGGGCAGTAACGTTGTTGGTTATGCTACCGGTTTCCGGGTGCAAGACCTGGAATACCGAGCGGTTTGATCTCAGCCGGCTGCGGGACGAGCGTGCGGTGGATCTTGACACACGTTTGTCGAAAGCGCTGCCAACCGCGGAAAACTCCTTCCAATTTCCCCCGGTTGACTGACCTCCGGCCTGCGTCCTTGGCAACCCCCCCCCGCCCTCCCGCGATTCTGCTGCCGAGCATCGTCGCTCTACGTCCGTAGCAACGAGTTGAAAAAAGTACTATGCATTCCACCTACGAAGAACTTTGCAGTCATACCCGCGAAACCGCACTTCTGAGCAGCGCGCAAGCAGTCCTGGAATGGGATGAGCGGACCAGGCTCCCGGCGGCCGGGGGCGAATATCGAGCGGAGCAGGTAACTCAATTAGCCGGACTCATTCATAAAAAGCAAACTTCACCCCAGGTTGGCGAATGGCTGGAAGTGCTAGCGACCAGCCCGCTCGCAGCCGATCCGCACAGCGAAACAGGTGCGGTCATCGGACAATTAAAACGCGACTACGAGAAGAAGGCAAAGCTGCCCCAGTCGCTTGTCGAGGAATTGGCACACACAGCGGTTACGGGCCAACGTCTTTGGGCCGAGGCCCGCAAAGAAGATGACTTTTCCCGATTTCAACCGCTGTTGGAAAAAACGCTTGATTTGAAACGGCAAGAGGCCGCTGCGGTTGGCTTTACCGATTCTGTCTATGATCCTCTCCTGGACGATTACGAACCGGGAGCAAAAACTGCCGACGTGGCACAAGTGTTGAGTGAACTACGCAACGCGTTGGTACCACTGGTCGAACAAATCGAAGCCAGTGACCGGGCACCGAACGTGAAACTCCTCACGGGCGATTACCCGATTGCGCTCCAGGAAGCCTTTGGCAAGCAAGTGGCGGAGGCAATGGGCTTTCGATTCCGAGCGGGACGCCTCGACGTAACCGACCATCCCTTTTGTACCACCCTGGGGCCTCACGATATCTGTCTTGCAACCCGGTATCACGAACAATCGTTGGTGGGTGGGCTGTTCAGCACCATGCATGAAGCAGGACACGGTATCTACGAACAAGGGCTGCCTGCCGAAAATTTTGGCTTGCCAACCGGTGAGGCGGTCTCGCTCGGTATCCATGAGTCGCAGTCGCGGATGTGGGAAAACCTGGTTGGCCGCAGCAGGGCTTTCTGGGAGCATTTCCACCCGGTTGGCCAGGCAGCCTTTCCCGCGGGCTTTCGCGATGTGTCATTGGATGACTTTTACTTTGCGATCAATGATGTGCGGCCATCGCTCATTCGCACTGAGGCGGATGAAGTCACCTACAACCTGCATATTTTGATCCGCTTCGAGCTCGAGATTGCCCTGCTCGAAGGGACTCTCGCCGTGGCCGACTTGCCTGACGCCTGGAACGAAAAGTATCAAACCTACCTGGACATCGAGCCACCCGACCATCGGGACGGAGTCCTGCAGGATGTCCACTGGAGTGCCGGTTTATTTGGGTATTTCCCCACGTATGCCCTCGGTAATCTCTATGCAGCACAGTTGTTTGGGCAAGCTCGCCAGGAATTGGGGGACCTGGACGATCTGTTCCGCAAGGGTCAATTCGAGCCACTTCGAGAGTGGTTGCGGAGCAACATTCACCAGTACGGGCGAAGATACACACCCACGGAGCTGGTCAAGAAAATCACCGGAAAGCCGCTTTCACACGCGGCACTCATCAGCCATCTGCGAGGAAAATTCGGGCCACTCTATGCCCTTGAGGGAGCTGCCTGAGTTCTCCACGGCCCGTTGTTTTGGGCCAATGCAGCTGTTTTGGGCCAGGGCAACATTTCAAGGCAGGGCCGCATTGCGTGTTTCAAGGGACCTGTACACGATCGATTCTCTTCCCCGCTTGTCTTGCTTTGCAGACTTGTCTTGCTTTGCAGAACTGGCTAAGTTGCATCCTCAAGCTTAGTCGTATCCTGCCCCTACCTGACCGCGGACAATGATTGTCTCAGTTCCCAAAGAAACCTGTCCGGGTGAACGTCGCGTGGCGTTGGTGCCTGCCGGAGTGACGGAACTTGCCAAACTCGATTGCCAGGTGAAGATCGAATCAGCCGCGGGAATTGCCGCAGGATTTAGTGACGACGCGTATCGCGAAAAGGGTGCCGAGATCGTTGATGATCGGGGGACGCTGTTTGAAACAGCTGATCTTTTGCTGATGGTTCGCACCCCTGGAGCAAACCCTGCTTCGGGACAGGCAGACCTCGACCGACTCTCCGAGCGGCAGACTCTGGTCGGCACTGCCGATCCGCTTGGCAATCCCCACGCGATGCAACAACTTGCCGAACGCGGTACTACACTTTTTGCCCTGGAAATGTTGCCCCGCATTACGCGGGCACAAAGCATGGATATCCTCTCCTCCATGGCCACAATTGCCGGTTATAAGGCAGTCCTGCTGGGAGCCCAACACCTGCCAAAGATATTTCCCATGCTGATGACGGCCGCTGGTACGCTGACCGCAGCCAAGGTGTTTGTCATTGGTGCAGGTGTAGCTGGCTTGCAGGCGATCGCCTCGGCACGGCGGCTCGGTGCGGTTGTGCAAGCCTACGATGTGCGCGTGGCAGTCAAGGAACAGATTGAAAGCCTGGGGGCCCGGTTTGTGGAAATGGAACTTCCGGCAGAGAACGCCGAAGGCGAGGGAGGATATGCCAAACAACTGGGAGAAGACTTCTACCAAAAACAGCGGGACTTGATGGCCCGCGTCGTTGCCAAGAGCGATGTGGTTATCACCACCGCTGCCATCCCGGGCAAACCGTCACCCCGCTTGATTACGGCCGAAGCGGTGCGTGGGATGTCCGCTGGTTCGGTAATCGTCGACCTGGCGGCTGAACGGGGCGGCAACTGCGAACTTTCCCAACCAGACAAAATCGTCAACGAAAACGGTGTCACGATTCTTGGCCCGACTAACTTGGCCAGCGAGGTCCCCACACATGCCAGCCAGATGTACAGCAGGAATCTCACTAATTTTGTAGCAGTCTTGACGCGCGAAGGCAGTTTGCAATTGAATCTCGACGACGAAGTGGTCCGCGAAACCTTGGTTGCGTATCGCGGTCATGTCACCAGCCCCACGATCCGCGAACTCTTGGGAATGGAGCCTCTGGAAACTCTACCCGAAGGCAGTCCACCAATTGACCACTTGGCTGAGAAGTAAACCTCGTTTCCGACGGAACATCCTACCCACGTACCCAAGCTGACTTTTTACCATGGATCTCCTTTCGGCAATCACGATTTTTGTACTGGCGATTTTCATCGGTTTCGAAATCATCACCAAAGTGCCGCCTACGCTCCACACACCGCTGATGAGCGGATCGAACGCGATTAGTGGCATCACACTGGTCGGAGCGCTGTTAGCGGGAACAACTTCACTGGGCCAATTCTTCGGGTTTTTGGCCATCGTATTTGCCATGATCAACGTGGTCGGTGGCTTTCTTGTCACACACCACATGTTAGCGATGTTCAAGAAAAAGGGTTGAACGGACGTGCTGCATTTTCTTACCTGCTTTCTGCTATTTGCTCTGCAGAGCCCATCCGCGGGCCCTGTTGAGGGTTCCCACACCCCTGCAACTGAATCTGCGGCCTCGGTCGGCGATGTTCCGGCAAACGCTGCGACCTCCCAGGATACGGTGCAGCCAGCCCCGAAGTTGGCCTCGGTACCACCCCCTGAATCTAAGCCGTCCGAAACTGAACCGATCGAGACGGTTACAACTTCCAGGCATGACACCTCCCGGCTGGGCTACCTGGTCGCTGCTGTCCTGTTCATTTTAGGCATTAAAGGAATGACCCATCCTCGCACGGCCGTTCGTGGCAATATGCTGGGGGCCCTGGGGATGCTGCTGGCGGTGATCGTGACTTTGCTGATCACCGAAACGCCACCCTGGGTCATTGTGACCGGTTTGCTGGTCGGCGGTGGCGTGGGGCTTTTTTTCGCCACGCAGGTGCAAATGACACAAATGCCACAACTGGTGGCTTTATTCAACGGTTTTGGTGGGATTGCTTCGGTCCTGGTGGCAGGCGTTGAGTCGCTGAAGTTGGGTGGCACCGACGAACACGTTGGTAGCTTTGCCGCTGCAGTGGCTGGATTAATTGGCGCGGTTACTTTCACGGGATCGCTCGTGGCAGCGGGAAAACTCCAGGAACTGAAGATATTCTGGAAACCGTGGAGTTTTACCGGGCAACAGGCCGTGAACGCAGCCCTGCTTGTTGGTTGTTTAGGGCTGGCAGTGCTGATGTTGCTTTTCGGTAGTGCGAATTGGGTCTTTTGGCCTTTGATCATCCTGGCCGGCGTGTTGGGAGTATTTCTTGTCTGTCCGATTGGTGGTGCGGACATGCCAGTGGTGATTGCCCTTTTGAATTCCTACTCGGGACTCGCTGCTGCTGCGGCCGGTTTCGCCATCAACAACATTGTGCTCATTATTGCGGGTTCGCTGGTCGGTGCTTCGGGCCTGATTCTCACCCGCATCATGTGCAAGGCGATGAATCGCTCGCTGGCCAACGTGTTGTTTGCGAAACTTGGGCCCACGGCTGATGGGCCTTCGGCAGACGATGTTTACGAAGGCAAAATCAAGGCGACTTCGGCTGAAGAAGTCGCCATGCTACTGGACGGCGTAAACCGGGTTGTCATCGTTCCGGGTTACGGTTTGGCCGTCGCCCAGGCACAGCATATGGCACGCGAATTGGCCAATTTTCTGGAAGCCAAGGGAGTGACGGTCGAGTACGCGATCCATCCGGTCGCAGGCCGGATGCCTGGTCACATGAATGTTCTCCTTGCGGAAGCAGATGTGCCGTACGAACAGCTCAAAGAAATGGATGCGATCAATCCGACACTCAGTCAGGTGGATGTGGTGATCGTCATCGGAGCCAATGACGTGGTCAATCCAGTCGCCAACACCGATCCCGACAGCCCCATCGCCGGGATGCCGATTCTGAACGTGCATGAAGCACAAACCGTCATCGTCGTGAAAAGGAGTTTGTCTCCTGGATTTGCCGGAATTCCCAATCCGCTCTTTGCAGCCGACAATTGCCTGATGTTGTTCGGTGACGGGAAGCAAGTGCTGCTCGATCTGATTACCGCCCTCAAGGAAGGGTAAACCGTTGCCAGCCGACTCGATTCTCGAATTGCCGCTCGATTCGAAATGGAAGCAGTTGTTCCGGCGGCGCCTTCATCGTTGGTACGCCAAACACAAACGCGAACTACCATGGCGAAAAACACGCGATCCTTATGCGGTGTGGGTCAGCGAGATCATGCTTCAACAAACGCAGGTCGAAACCGTGCGGCCGTACTTCGAACGGTTCATTGCAGCTCTGCCAAATGTGGCGGTTCTTGCCCAGGCCCGGCCAGAGAAAGTGCTGCGGCTGTGGGAAGGTCTTGGTTATTATCGCCGGGCAACGCAGTTGCACGCTGCCGCTCAGAAAATCGAATCGGAATTGGAGGGGGTGTTCCCGCAAAGCGTCGCTACCCTGCAGCAACTTCCAGGGGTCGGGCGTTACACGGCCGGGGCAATCGCCTCGATTGCCTTCGACCAGCAGGCGCCGATCCTCGAAGCAAATACCATCCGACTACTGAGTCGAGTGCTCGGTTATCGCAAAGATCCTGCCAAAACTGCGGGGCAAAAACTATTGTGGGGGATCGCCGGTGAGATTCTGCCCAGGAAAAACGTCGCAGAGTTCAATCAGGCGTTGATGGAACTTGGATCGCTTGTTTGCCGGCCGAGTGGACCCGCCTGCGATGAGTGTCCCATCAAAACCCAGTGCGCTGCTTGCCAGGCAGGCCTGCAGTCAAAGATCCCAGGGCCCAAGCGAAAGATACCGTTGACCGACTTGCACGAAGCAGCCATCGTGGTGACGAAGCATCAAAGCGTGTTGTTGCGCCAATGTGTCGAGGGAGAACGTTGGGCAGGACTCTGGGATTTTCCGCGTTTTTCCATTGAAGCGGCCGCGCAGGGGCCTTCCAATTGCCGCTCCACCTGTCCGCCATCGACCGACAACGTTATCGACCATGCAGTTCACGACGAAATTGTCGAGAAAGTGCACGCACTTACCGGTATCACCTGCTTGCCTGGTGCTTTTCTGCAAACGATCAACCATGGCGTGACGCGGTATCGCATCACCCTGGACTGCTACGCAGCTCAGTATGCTCTTGGTCGAATTCGCCCGACTGCTGCACAACCTGTCCGCTGGGCACCCTTGGACGAGTTAGGGCAGTACGCCCTGAGCACGACCGGCCGCAAGATCGCTCGATCCATGACCATTCACAAAAGGGATGCCCAATAACAGCGCAACCCGAAAGCAACCCGCGCCAGGTTATTGGGGGCTCACTCTGCAAAAACATCAAACCAGATGAAAAGTGCACAATATTGGACACTCGGGTAGGTCGAAGCGATCAGTCGCGACGATAAACCGCTACGCTTTTCTTACTGGCGATGGTCCGAGGATAGCCAACAAGAGGTGCAGCGGCAGGCCGCTGCGGTGACACACCAACCAGGTACACGGCGCCTGTTTTCTAGCCGCTGTTTTGGTCGACCGATTGCCGCAGATTGATGTTCATATAGGGATAAGGGATATCAATATTCGCACGATCCAATTCCAACTTTACAGCACGGATTAACGCTTGTTTCACGGTAAGGAAATCGCTTGCGTTAACCCAGACACGGACCGACCAGTTCACGCTGGAATCCCCCAACTCCAACAAAATGACGGCTGGTTTCGGATCGCTCAGAACATCAGGTACTTCTCCCACGGCTTGCAGGAGTACTTCGCGCGCCTGGTCAATATCGGCATCGTAACTAACGCCAACGTCGACATCCACACGTCGCTGCGTATGAAATGTTAAGTTCTCGATAACCGATCCGAAGATCTCTTTGTTCGGTACGATAATGCGGCGGTTGTCAAACGTGTCAATCTGCGTGGTGAAGAGATCGATTTCGTCGACCTTGCCTGTGTGGGTTTGCGTCTTGATTGCGTCGCCTACCTTGTAGGGACGAAACGCCAACAGCATGGCTCCGGCGGCAAAGTTCGAGAGGGTACCTTGGAGCGCCAAACCAATCGCCAAACCAGCCGCAGCAATTACTGCGGCAAAGCTCGTCGTCTGAATCCCGAATTTACCCAAAACACCAAGGCCGACTAACAACATCAGACCCCAGCGAACGAGTTTAGCCACGAATTTTGTCAGAGTTGCATCAAAATTCATGCGGTTCAGACTGGTCCGCATGAGGCGTGCGATCCAGGCAGATATAATCCAGGCAAGAAACAAGAAAAGCAACAGGATGAGGACCCGCCCGCCGTAATACCCTGCCAGGAAAACTGCCTCGTTGGTTTGGATGTCCGCAAAATCAAGACTTTTGAGCTTGGCTAGCGCTTCTTGCTGTTCCGGATGGGTAAGGGCAATGTGTAACGGTGCTTTTTGCATAAGGTACCTCCTATGTACTCGTCTTGTTTCCTTCAGAAATCAAAAAACAATTCAACCGCCTTGTTGACCTAACAACAGCGTGACCGCAGCCCCAATATCGGGTTGCCGCATTAACGATTCGCCAACGAGGATTGCGTCGACGCCGGCACTGGCCAATAAGGTGACATCGGCGGATGTCGTGATACCGCTTTCTCCCACGAGCAAGCAGTCGTCCGGGATTTGACTGCGGAGGCGTATCGCGTGGTGTAAATCAACTTCGAACGTGTGCAAGTTGCGATTATTGACTCCAATAAGTGTGGCCCCTGCCTCAAGTACCCGGGACAGATTATCAGGTTCATAGAGCTCGACCAGGGGCGTCATGCCCAGTGCGAGGGTCTCATTGAACAGTTTTCTCAGATTGCAGTCATCGAGACATTCGGCAATCAACAGGACAGCATCGGCACCGGCGACGCGGGCCTCGAGAAGTTGGTATGTGTCCAGAATGAAATCTTTTCGCAACACCGGTAAGTCAACCGCAGCACGAATGTTTCGCAAATAATCGAGACAACCCTGAAAATAAGTTTCGTCGGTCAAGACACTTATGCACGATGCACCATACCGCTGGTAAGTTGTAGCGATCTCAACCGGATCGAAGTCGGCCCGGATCAGACCGGCCGACGGGCTTGCCTTTTTGACTTCTGCGATCAGCTTGATTGGTCCGTCAGCCGCCAGCGCTGCAAAGAATCCGCGTATTTTGGGGGCGTTGGCCAGCGCCGCGCGAAGTTCCTCCTCGGGACGGGCAGCCTTGGCTGATGAAATTTCCTGCAACTTCGTAGCGACAATTTTGTCCAGAATGGTGGGCATTGCCTCTCTCCACGGAATACCACAAATGGTGTTCGCTCGATTGCAGTTTGGTTTCAAACAATCTTGAAGGCCTGGGTAGGGCCGGCTGGACTTGGTTGCCCCTTCAGTACCGGGACTGGTCTCCCTTCCGCAAACCGCCAAACGACTCGTCATTTCGCTTGCCCGGAACCATGAATTCCCTGATTTCTCTCAAATTAGCCTCCAGATGGCTCATTCCAGCAATCGCAATTTCTGGCAGTGATATCACCCGAAGCAAGGAGAATTCGCCTGTGAGCTATCTTAACGAGCGCGGCAAGAAACGCTATCGTTAATTGTGTGAAATGAATCGGCATTTCGGCACCAGCCAGTCGCCACTATTATCTGCCTGCTGCCATGTTCTGCTAGCGGGGGGAGGTGAGGTTTGCACTGATGAGCGAATTCCGGACTGAACACGACACAATGGGTGACATGCAGGTACCAGTCGATGCGCTGTATGGGGCATCGACGGCGCGGGCAGTCGAAAATTTCCCCATCGCCAAGCGACCTGTACCCCCCGAGGTGATTCATGGATTTGGACACCTGAAAGGGGCCTGTGCGCGCGCAAACCAAGAATTGGGAAAACTCGACGCGACGATTGTCGAAGCGATTCTCGTGGCTGCAAACGAGGTAGCCAAAGGAAAGCACGATTCACATTTTCCGGTTGACGTGTTTCAAACTGGCTCCGGAACGTCGACCAACATGAATGCCAATGAAGTGATTGCAAATCTTGCGAACATCGAGCTTGGTTTTGGTCGTGGAGCGAAGGGAGAACAGGGGGCGGTCCACCCGAATGACCACGTCAACATGGGTCAATCTTCCAACGATACGTTTCCCACGGCAATGCACATCGCTGCGGCTTTGACGATTGATAACGGGTTGATTCCCGCACTTGACCGGTTGGCGGAGGAACTTGACAGCAAAGCTCGCGAGTGGGACGAACTGGTCAAGATTGGCCGCACGCATTTAATGGATGCGACGCCGATCCGGGTCGGCCAGGTGTTTTCGGGTTACGCTGCGCAAGCCAAGCTGTCCAAGGTTCGAGCTGAGCGGGCATTGAAGCGGGTGCGGGAGAACATGCCCATTGGCGGGACCGCAGTCGGTACCGGGATCAACACGCATCCGGAGTTTGCGAGTCGCGTTTGCAAAATCCTGAATGACCAACTGGACAACGATTTTTGTGAAGCCGCCAATCATCCCGAAGCGCAATCCGCCAAAGACACATTCGTGGAAGCTCACGGGGAGTTGAAAACGATTGCCGTGGCGTTGTCAAAGATTGCCAACGACATCCGGCATCTTGGTTCGGGACCCCGCTGCGGTATCGCCGAACTCAACCTGCCGGCAATTCAGCCCGGTTCTTCAATCATGCCAGGTAAAGTGAATCCTGTAATCTGCGAATCGGTAATCCAGGTCGCTTGTCGTGTCATTGGCAACGATGCCGTAGTGACGACTGCTGGACTGGGCGGTGTTGGATCGATATTCGAGCTGAATGTTGCGATGCCGGTAATGATTGATGCCTTCCTCGACTCGGTGAGGTTGTTGGCAAACGTTGCTAACGTCTTCAGCGACAAGTTACTTGCCGGTCTCGAAGTCAATGAAGCCCGTTGCCGCGAGTTGATTGATCAATCACTGATGATGGTTACATCCCTCGCTCCGGCCATTGGTTACGATCGGGCAACCGCGCTGGCCAAGGAGGCCTTCAAGTCGGGGAAAACAATTCGAGAATTGTGTCGCGAGGAACAGGTGCTACCAGAAGCAGAACTTGAGCTCGCCCTGGATCCCCGACAGATGACGGAACCGCACGGCTGAACTAGCCTGGCGAATGACCATCGCCTGCTGGTTTGCGCCTGGCATGGGAAGTGGAACTTCGTTTGTTACCAAATCAAGGAAGAATTTCGTGGCAAGGAAGTCACAACAATTTGATCGGTATCGGGTGATCATCCTGGCAGCCATTTTGTCAGCGCAGTTTGCGACTTTGTTGCGGGCCGAAGGATACCCCTCAGTGAAGCCTGTGACCATTACCAATTCTTTTGCAGCCAGACCGGCTCCCGTAGCACCGAGTCGACAGCGCGTTGTCAATCCGTTCTCCCTGGAGACCACTGCAACGACACCGCTCAAGCGACCGCGGCGAGGCCCGCTCAGTCGCTGGAAAAAACCGGCACCAGAACTCGATCTGGCAATTCAACCCGACTTGTTTAGGGCAAACATACCGCCTCTCGAATCACTCAATCAGCCTCTCGCACGCCCATCAACTTCGCCGAACATCGATCCGGCCACCACCGTGGGGCGGGGAGCGGTCGAACCTGAAAGCATCGCTTCTATTGCTGCCGACACACCTACCCCACCCGGTCCGACAAATTGGGACGGGGTGAGGTTGCGTCAACCAGAATGGCTTGAACCGATTGATACGTCCTTCACATTTTTGCCACCACGACAGCTGAAAAAATTTCCCGGTGCAAAAGAGCGGCTACAAACATCTCTAAATCAGCCGGCTACCCAACCAAGAAGCCGTGGGCGATGGCATGCAGCCGATGAAGAACCTTTTGATCCGTTTGAGGAGCCGACGATCGACCAGCCTTTCCATACCGGAGAATTGACAGCTGAAATCGAGTACCCTCCTCGGCTAGCCGTCATCGTCCCAGAAGAGAAAATCCCTGCTCAGAGCGAAAACCGAACTGTCCATCCCCTCGATGAACTGTGGCAATTTGCCGAGGTGGCTCGATCGGTCGATGATCTGTCGGAAGTGATTCGCCGATGCCATCAGGAACTGGTCGCACAATCGAAGACCGAATCCGCAGTTGCCTTATGTCAACTCGCAAGTTGGTCTTATAACGCGCGGGGAGAGGAATTTTCCAAAGCGGGTGCTCACCAGAAAGCACTTGACGATTTTCAAACAGCACTGGAGTTGGACGAGAAAAACTGGCGGGCTGTTCACAACCGGGCTGTTAGTCTGGCCGATCAACAGAGGTACGGGCCGGCCTTGAGAGACTTTACACGTACCATCGAATTGAATCCGGCATTGAAGATTGCCTATCGAAATCGAGGAGAACTTCTGGCTACGCTTGACCGTTCAGCAGAGGCAATCAACGATTACACGGCTGCCCTTTCGGGACTCCCCCCAGATGCGGAGCTTTATGCGCTTCGGGCTCATGCCCAACATCGACTCCGTAACTATCAACAGGCTGTAAACGACTTTGACGAATCGCTTCGCATCTCTCCGCATAACCCCAATGCGTTAACTGGACGCGGAAATCTACATGCCGAAATCGGGTGGTACGTCGAAGCAATCCAGGATTTCCAGCTTGCAGTTCAAGCCGATTCTGGTTGGGGAGATGCCTATCGCAGCCTTGCATGGCTGCTAGCAACCTGCCCCGCTGAGCGATTCCGCAATCCCCAGCAGGCCATGGTCGCGGCCCGCAAGGCGTCCGAATGTGGTCAACCAAACGACCCGTTTGTGTTGGACGCACTGGCCGCGGCCGCAGCCAGCGGGCGGCAGTATCGCGCGGCTGTTGAGTTCGAACAACGAGCCCTGATGGTTGCACCGTCCGAACTTCTGCCGGTCCTCCAACACCGCCTCGCGCTCTACGAGCAAGGCAAGCCTTTTGTGAGTAGCCGGCCCGAGGGAGTGCAAGCAGCCTCGTACCAGCGGTGACGATCCCATCGTCAGCGGTTAATCACAACTTCTCTGCCCCAGAGACCGCCCCCTGTGCCAGCTGACCTGCTGTCAAACTGGGTCGACTTTCTCGGTTTTGTTGATTCTATGCGTATTTTTAGTTAGGGCGTCAGTAGCGATTGGTCGATAGTCGAAAATGCAACCAGATTGCGGTATCCCAACGACAGATGTAGATACCGCCTTCGGTTGCTAGCCCCCCCGGGCTTGAGTGCAGGCGAACCCAAGTCGAAGTTCAAACTTGGTTCCCTCGATCCCTCAAACGCCACGAATCATTCAGGTAGAACTATGGCCCTCGAATTACGTCCCCACACGATTTTGCTCTCCGGAATTCTTCTCGCAAACGTGTTGTTTGCAATTCCGCAGGGTACTACCAGCGGGCAATCTCCAGCGATCGAGTTTGGCGGCAACCGTGTGACCGCTGTCCCACAACTTGCCAGCAAGAAACTTGCCCGACCGGAACTGGAAAAACCTGCAAACCAGGCTTGGACAAGTGACACTGGGTTCGTGATCATAAGCGATGAACCGACAGTCAAGCGGCAACCGTTAGTCAAGCGACAACCGGCGGCCAAGAGCAGAGTACGGGGTGCCTTGAACGAAAACAAGAATCGCTTCAACAGGCCGACTGACCAGATCCTCAATCTGGCCGATCGCAGGCAAGGGTCTTTGTTGGGTGCCATGGCAGAACTGAAATCAAAGTTCAGTTTCCCTTCGCTAAGCGGCAAGCGTGCCAAGACTGGTCCCCGAAACGACAAAAAAACCAATCCTCCCCGGAGCGACGAAAAAACCACAGGTATTCTGGCCGCAATGGCTGACCGAATGGGGCGAACCAGCCTACGATCTGAAGCGTCGTCAGTGCGAGATCCGAAGGTTGTGCCGGCTGACTACGACAACCGCTCAAGGCAGCAACCCCAACCGGCGTTACCCGAATCTTCGACAAACTTTTCTGCGATTCTCAATCCACCGAGTGGCCAATCTGAACTTAAACCTGGGGCCAGCTGGCAGACAGTCGAGCCCAAACGGCGCACGCCAGATTTCTCAACGAAGTCCGATTCCAAACAATTTACAGATTTGCAGATACCGAGAGATCCTTCGCAAGCAAGACTTGCACCAAAGACAAGCAAACCGGCTGCCAACTCATCAAATCTCGGCGCCGTGGGTGGACTATTTAAACGCCGTCAACCTCTGGCGACAGCAGAGCAGCCCACCTCGTCAGCGAGGCCGGACTCCAGACAATTTACAGATTTGCGGATACCGAGAGATCCTCCGCAAACAAGACCGGCACCAAAGACAAGCCAACCGGCTGCCAACTCATCAAATCCCGACGTCCTGGGTGGATTATTCAAACGGCGTCAACGTCCGACGACAGCAGAGCAGTCCACCTCGTCGCGAAGTCCCCAACGAGTTGCCAGGTCGACCAGCAATCAGCCACCGAGTGCGACCACTGCACAACCCCAGAAAGTCCGCAAAAGAGGCTCGCAGCGTCCCGCACCGCAACTTCAGCAGTCCCCCAAGCTGCTCCCAGTTTTCCCCCAAAAAGGGTCATGGCCGAGGCCGACAAAAACTGCCAGCCGACCTGTCCCCAGGAAGCTTCCCAAGATTACTTCGCTTCCCACCAATCGCGGTGAATCTTCGTCGGTGTCGCCAGCGAAGCCAATCACCGAGGCGATTACACCAGCCCAAGAACGCGTCGCTGCCTTGATTGTGGAAATCCACGGCAAGGCACAAACGGCAACAACCGAAACGGCTTACACGGATGTCGTCGAATCGTGTCGCCATGCTTTGGCAATTGAATCAAAGGGCGAAAGGGCCGAATACGCCAAGAAACTGGGCGCGTGGGCGCTTAACCGCCGAGGGCAAGTGAAGGCAGACGCCGGTACCACCCAGCAAGCCTTACTCGACTTTGAAGACGCATTGCGGCTCGATCCCAACTTGTGGCGAGCGTTCCACAACCGGGGAGTCTTGCGGGCACAGGCGGGTGAATTCGAGCAGGCTTTCAACGATTTCAATCGGTGCACGGAACTGAATCCGCAGTTTGCGAAGGCGTATTCAAACCGTGCCGCTTTGTTTGTGCAGGCAGGCGACCTGCGGTCCGCACTGCAAGACTATCGCCACGCGATCGAACTCGATCCCGATCTGGCTGTAGCTCATCAAGGTCGAGGCCGTGTGTGCCACATGCTTGGAAGGCTACAGAAGGCGCTCTACCACTTTGACGCGGCGGCGCAACTCTCGGCCAGCGATGATAGCCATGTGATCACCAGTCGGGCAGACTTGCTGACAGATATCGGACGCTATACTGAAGCGGCCAACGAGTACAAGCGGGCGATCGATCTTGATGATCAATTGGCACATGCGTATCGGAGTTCGGCATGGCTGCTGGCCACCTGTCCCGATGATTCTATTCGAGATTCAAACCTGGCATTGAAGCAGGCCCAGCAGGCGATCCGTTTGGACAATTCGCAGAGTGCGATCAGTTTAGATACGTTGGCGGCCGCTCAAGCCAACGCGGGTGACTTTCCATCAGCCATTGCCAGCCTGGAACAAGCCATTGGAATTTCAACGGAGCAGGAGCGGGCAATCTACGAGTTTCGCTTGAAGCTGTACAGGAGTTTCCAGCCGTTTCGAACCAGCCCGGCCACCGCAATTCAACCGGCCAGCTATGGGGAGTAAACAAAACGCTGCAATTTGTTTGCAGGCGATCTGTTAAAGAACTAATTCGAGGGGGAAGTACTAGAGCCTGGCTGATGATTCAGTCGGGCTCTAGTCTCGCGCTGATCGCGAGAAAGACTCAATGCGATGGCCACTCTGGCCGCTCGACAGAATGTTCGCCCCTGCTATCTGAAATTCGATCACGATATGCGATGCAAGGTCAGTTCGACGAGAGCAGCGGGGTAGTTGAGATTGAAATTCGTGAGCACTTCCGGATGCACTTCGCCAAGAACACCGACAATTTCGTCGTCTGTCTTGAATGAGGCAACGCGGCCCGGCACGAATGTAGGATGATCGATCTCCGTGTAGCAGGCCGTAAAGCCCAGTTCTCGCAAGAGAGCATCGAGCACGCTCCGGGCTGCCGCGTAACCGGCGTCGCGGCCGATTTCGATAAATGCCAGGTGGCGCTGATCGATCGTACCGGTCTCGGCAGTTTCCTCCAATCGTGTCACATTATCCATTTCGAACAAGCAGAGCGGCATCGGGCGTCGGCGATTCTCGCGCAAAGCCTCCAGCAACCCTCCCATCAAGTGGGTTCGCAGCACCCGGTAATCCTTGAGCTTGGGGTTGGAGATTTGCGGATATCGTTCTGGGGTCGAGATTCGCAAACGCTCAAACTGCTGTTCTTCGGTCGAGAGTGGCAGGTTCATAATCTCGGTGAATCCCAGGCCTAACAGGATTTGCCTTGCCTGTTCGCTGAGTAGCTCTTCAGGGCGGGGTTGGCCAACGGTCATCGAACGGACCAGCCTGGGCTCGATGTTGCCATACCCGAAACCGATTGCTACATCCTCGAGCAAGTCGACCATGTGGCGAATATCAGTGCGGTAGGGAGGGTAAGAAACTTTGAATCTTCCGTTCGAATTGGCGATTGGCACCGCATCAAATCGCATTCTTTCGAGTGATTCGGTCAGCGTTGCCTCGTCCAAGGGCAACCCCAACCAGCGTCGGGCACCTTGCAGATCGACTTCGGCCTCACCGGGAGTAAGGTTGGGGGTCTCGCGGGTGGTGCCGTCCGCAGCAACGATTTTGACCGTCTCCACCTGGCCACCAATCTCCAAAAGTGAACAGACCATCGTGTCGAGTGCTTTTTTCACGGCAGCCTGGCTGACGCCGGTCACATCGATGAAGACCCGGTTTGTACCCATTTTGAGCCGGGTCTCATCGCTGTTAATGATCGGCGGCATCGACAGTACCTGGCCGGCATTGTCAAGCAGAACCGGGTATCGGATGTGGTCCTTCAACAGGTGGGCATAAGCAGCCCCCTTGGGATGATCACTGAGGATTTGCCGACCGGTCATTTTCTTCCCCGGCATTCCCAGTGGTATGAATGGTTCGTTATCCGGATCGATGGTGCAGTAATGGATATCTCCCTGGAGGGTGTCTAAATCGTAGACACCAATTGAAGCTAACTTCCGGTCGCGTCCTACCCCCCAATGTAAATTCTCCTGCAACTTCATGATTGCAATGAGACTCGTTTCGTCGACGGGGGGAAGGCTTATGATGCTGCAGGCGATGAATGGTCGATAGCTGTCAGCAGCCCGGGTCGAAGCATCGACATGGACCACCTGCCCTGAAGACTTGACCTGGTAGCGGGGCAAACCACGATCAATGCCCAAGGTGCCCCGCAGAGCGCGGGCCAAACCACCAACGTCAAAAAGGTCAGGCCGATCAGCCAGCAAATCAAGCCGCAATACCTGTTGGGCCCCGACGCAAGGGAACGGTGTTGCCGATTCATGACCGCAAAAATTGCAAACCTTAACCTCTTCCTGGCCAAGCGGGTGTTCTACCAGCGACTGGCAGTGGGGACAGCGACTTCGCTGGATCTCGGCCACCTCTTCCACGTCGCAGCCAATTTGATCAAGCGCTTCATGGATGGTTGCGGGAGGATAGTCCTTCCCCAAGAGTTGGTTGAGCCACTCAAGGTCGATATTCACTATCGGCATAGGGCTACCGCCTCCAGCGAATCGAGGTTTGACCGATACAGTTCGCGAATGTCGTCGAAACCACACCGCAGCATTGCCAACCGTTCGACTCCCAAACCCCAGGCGAGGACTGGATATTGGCATCCTAGAGGTTGAGTTACCTCGGGCCGAAAGATTCCAGCGCCGCCCATTTCGATCCATTTCCCACGGGATTCCATATAAACGACAACGTCAACACTCGGTTCCGTATAGGGATAAAAAGCGGGTTTAAACTTCACCCGGCCAAACCCCATCTTCGAATAAAATTCCTGAAGCGTACCCAACAACGATGCCAGGTTTGCCTCTTCATCGATCACGATGCCGTCGACTTGATGAAACACAGGCAGGTGTTTGAAACTAATCGTTTCGTTGCGAAATGTCCAACCGACGCAAAAGTACTTGCCGGGGGGATCCGGATTTCGACTCAACGCACGAATCGTGGCGGCGGTGGTATGGGTGCGGAGTACAACTTGCTGCGACCGTTCAGGCTTCCAGTCGTATCCCCATCCCTCGGATCCCGTATCCCCCCCATCTTCATGGGCGCGCTTGACCTGATCGACAATCCCCTGGTCTGGCAAGTCGGCGACCTGCGGATGCGACATGTAAAACGTATCCTGCATATCACGGGCCGGGTGATCCTGGGGCTGAAACAGGGCGTCGAAATTCCAGAAGGCCGACTCAACCAGCGGGGAAGCGACCTCGGTGAACCCCATCTCCAGGAAGGCCCGCCGTGTTTCCTCCATCACTTTGCGGAGTGGGTGAACTTTGGCCGGATAGACATCTTTGGCTGCCAGGGTGATGTCGTAGGGTCGCAGCTGGATCTCCCGCCAGGCACCACTTTCCAGGTCTTCGGGCGTGAGCGAATTACGCTCTTTAACAACTCGCGCCCGGGCCAAGGCGTCGTGCCCCGCCTTGGTCAATTCGAGGATCCGTTCTGTTCGTTTCTTGAGCTTGGCAAGTTCGCCTCGTTTACCAAGCAATTGGATAACACGCTCGGGGTCGACACTGTCGGGTAGGGAATCCAGGAAAATCGAATTGTGGCGAAGTGCCAGGGCAAGTGCCCGCAGGTCATCATCGGGCTCTTCAAGGCCAGCACGTCCTTGCTCCGTCAAAACAAGCGTTGCACCATGGTCCCCTTTAACACGGTTGAGCCAGCCCCGCATCGGGCCCCACTTCAAGACTTCGTTAGGTGCGATCTCTTTCTCTTTGGCCCATTGAATAAAATCGGCCAGAGGCAATTCGCCACCAACCTGGGCCAGATGTTGGGCGGCCCGCAGCTCAGGCAAACCAGCCTCCACAAGCTTGGCAGCAGCTGCGGTCGGAACCAATTCCTGACGTGGCCTTTCGGCAATCATGAGGAAGCCTTTTTCAGCGCCCTCTGCAGCGGTGGCGGCAATTTGAGCCTGGTTGACACCCGTACGTTCGACCAGCGCGGCGGTCTCCAGGGGTCCCTCTTGGGCGAGTGTCTGCCAAACGGCATACACGCCTTCGCTAAGCACAATTTCGTCGGTCATGACCATTGCCTCGGCAAGCAAGATTGGCCGGGGGCCCGAAGACCTGACTCCAGGCGGCGGCTTGATTCACGGTTATCGGGCAGAAGCAAGCCTCAGGCCGCCAAGCTCTCTCGGGCTTTTTCCACCACGGCATCGAAAGCCGCTGAATCGTGAATGGCCATTTCAGAAAGCATCTTCCGATCAATTTCAATCCCTGCCTTTTTCAGACCATTGATGAATTCGCTGTATCTGAGACCTCGCGCCCGCGTGGCGGCGTTGATACGAAGGATCCAGAGTTTGCGAAACTCCCGCTTGCGAACGCGACGATCACGAAACGCATACACCTCACTGCGGATCAGCGTTTCTTTGACGGTTCGCAGCAGTTTGCTGCGCCCGCCCCGATAGCCCTTTGCTTTTTTAAAAAGACGATTCTTTTTTTTGTTTCGTGCAGGTCCTATAGTAGTGCGCATCTTTTTCTACCCTTCCCGCGGGTGTTGCTTGCCCAGGCCCTCTCGAACAACAGGAGAGCGTTTATCTTCTGCCCGGCAAGTTCGACTTCATTCGCTTGAACAGTTCGTTTATCTGAACCGATTCCAAGGGCCAACGCTCAATAGCTGTTGCCAGCCAGGGCCTTGACGATCGCTTTGGTACTGCAGGCGGCCGTTGTGGTAGTCCCACGCAGCTTTCGTTTTCGCTTTTGGCTCATGCGGGCCGCCAGGTGGCTGGTCCCTGCAGATCGGTGCTTGACCTTACCGGACGCGGTAAGGCGGAATCGCTTCTTGGTACCTTTGTGTGTCTTTTGCTTGGGCATGATTTGGCCCTGAATGCAGGAGATGAACGTGTATGGATTCAGCCGATCGCTGGACTCCGCATTATAAGAAAATGACGCGGTGGTGGAAGGGGCCTTTTGCCCGACGAACCCTCACAACAGCCAGTTTGCCTGAAAATTCGGGCTCAGACCACCGCAGAATTCGGCCTGGTCGACCATCACGCTGGTCCCTTGCCGTCCTCAGCGGCGAAACCTTTCCACGTGCCCCCGCCAAATCTCCATGTCTGCCCCGTTGCAAAGATTCCTTGCAAGCAGGCGCATCGCTTGCACGCAGGTCCAGAGATCGCAACTATTTCGGCGCAAAGATCACGACGATTCGCCGGCCTTGCATACCCGGCGCTTGCTCAAGTTTGGCAAAATCTTGCAACTCTTCCACGACCCGCTGGACCAGTTTAAACCCCTCTTCAATGTGGGCATTCTCGCGACCACGAAAGATGATCGAGAAGATGACCTTGTCTTTCTGACTCAGAAAGTCCTTGGCCTTGTTGACCTTTGTCAGGAAGTCGTGCTCGCCAATCTTGGGGCGGAGGCGCAATTCCTTGTTCTTGCTTTGATGTGCATGGCCCTTGTGTTGCCTTTTTTTCTGCTGGTACTTGAACTTACCGTAGTCCATGATCCGGCAAACTGGGGGCTTTTCTGATGAGGCAACCTCGACCAGGTCGAGACCAATTGACTTGGCCTGCTCCATTGCCTGTTCGGTCTCGACGACACCCAGTTGTGCGCCGTCTTGGCCAATTAATCGAATCGGGGTGACACGAATTTTATCGTTGATCCGTTGATGTTTACGGTCGATGATTCACTCTCCTATGGGGTTTATAGCTCGCCCAAGTCTCCAACCTTACAAGTCTCCAACCTTACAAGTCTCCAACCTTACAAGTCTCCAACCTTACAAGTCTCCAACCTTACAAGTCTCCAACCTTACAAGTCTCCAACCTTAC
>CAUZEA010000025.1:0-60126 GCA_963578605.1 Planctomycetota bacterium | reverse complement strand
CCGCGGGCACCGACGCGCAGCGTTGGTCGGCTGCGGATGTGTTCGGGCCTGCCCCGAACGGCAAACAGGTATTGCAACACGCCAAGCACGTCCTGGGAAGTAAACGAACGTGCCACTTCCAGCGCCAAGCATTCGCGAGTGTACTCATCGACCACCAACAACAGCCGTAGCTGACGACCATCTTCGGTCCGATCCGACACGAAGTCGTACGACCAGACATGGTCCTTATGCTCTGCCCGATGACGTACACAGCTATTCTCGCTGCCACCAGAAAAACGACGGCGGCGATGCTGTTTTCGCGGGACTTGCATGTTCTCTTGCTGCCAAAGACGGTGAACGCGTTTGTGATTGACGTGCCAATGTCGCTTCACCAACCAACGATCAATACGGTCTGCTCCAAAGCGGGGACGCTGCCTGGCTAAGGATCGCATTTCACGAAGTAAACGTGGTTCATCATCTACCCTGCGCAACTGATATCGCTGAGTACTGCGAGGTTGATCGAGCACGCGACACGCTCGACGCTCCGAAACCTTTTGTGGCCCCAAACGACGACGCACCTCGGTGGTCGTTCGTCGTCGACGTTCGGGGCTTACCAGTTTCCCTGCGTGGCTTCCTTGGGGATCTCCATATCAAGAGCCTGCTCCGCCACCATCTTCTTCAGCCGAGCATTCTCTTTTTGAAGGGCTTTCAGTTCCTGCGCCATCTCCGGCTGCATACCTCCATATTTCTGACGCGGGCGGTAATACGTCTGTTCGGAAATCCCAAGCACCTTGCTAGCATCAGGAACTGTCTTCCCTTTACCAGGCTCGACATCCGCTCGGCGTAATTTCGCTATAATCTGATCCACCGTGTGTCGCGTCTGTGACATCGCAAAGAATCCTTTCCCGGCCTCCGGCCGGACTGGATTCTCTCACTTAACCTGGAGCAAGTTTAGGGGAGGACGTCAGTTGCCCAGGATTGGCTTCTCCCACTGAATTCCATCCGTACTTTCGGCATAGCAAATATACCTCGGTCCTGGCGGCGCATACCAATCTTATATGTACCACATCTGAAAGACTTTGCGTTCGGGCGAATACCAGACCACCGGCTGGGCGACGATCGGACCTTCCCAGGGCTTGTCCCCCACAAGGACCGGCTCGGACTCTTTTTCGCCTGATGAACGGTGCGTACCACGTGGTGCCGGATGGCAATGAGCGAATCGTCCAGGAAAAGCTGCCGATGTTCGCTCAGTTGGATGATGCTGGCATCGTTGCCGATGACTGGCAACGGAAGCATCGTCCAGCAAATTGCCAATACCCCGATCGCCGTAATCGTTTTGCTTTCTCGCTCCCCTCTGCTGGCATTCAGTACGAACAAGACCACGCCGCATTATAAATCAAAGGGGTGGGTAAACAGTAGATTTGAAACATCCAAAAATCGACGTTCTTTAGCTAGAATCCCTGCAGGCGAGTCTGAAACCGCGTTTTCCGGGGTTCCCGCCTGCGCTGGCCCGCCTCTTGTGACCAAGAGCTGCCTGGTAAGCCATGGTCTTCAATTTGCGATGATTACCAGTAGGGGAGGTTGCGATGTACGGGGGTCGCGTCTGGATTCCTTGAACCGTGTTCTATCACGACACATCGTCTTGGTTCCCGTGCCCTCACAAGACGGGTATTTCGAGGAACCACATATCTTCAAGTGCAATAGCACGTGTCCATGAAGCCGACATAACGCAAGAGCGTGCTCACAGCTTTGGGAATTTTGCCCGCTGCCCGGTCTCGGTAGCGCGGGCCACCGCCGCTTTCATCTTGAGCAGGCCTGTGCGGGCCACGACTGCTGCGTCTTGTTTCCAGTAATTGGGATTGAACAATTCCAGCGAGAGCGCTCCCTGAAAACCAATCTGCGTAAGTATCTGTAGAATTTCGTCCAGGGGGGCAACACCGTCACCTGGATAAACCCGGTCGGCATCGCGGATGTTGGCTCTTGATGGGCTGGCTGGATAGTCATTGACATGGAAAACGTGCATGGAAGATCCATGCAGCAAACCAAGTCCCGAGAAATCAGACCCGCCCCGATAAATGTGATAGACATCCGGCAGGATACAAGCTGCCGGGTGGCCACTCTCAACCGCTACATACACCACCTCACCCAAGCGGTGCAGATTCTTGGAAAAACCCCAAACCTCAAGCTGCGGGCGTACACCTATCTGCTCTCCAATTTCGAGCAGCTGGCGATACCGTGCGGCCACCTGGTCAAGATCAAGCGCTGGCTCTGCTGTGGCGCCAGCCGGCGGGGCGGCAATTCGCGTGCCGCCAATCTGGCGTACCAGGTCCATTTCACGTCGAGCTTGCGCCAAGGCCTGTGATCTTAGATCCGCGTCATCAACAATCCACTGGGAAAAACCGATCGCACTTTCGACCTTGAGACCACGGTCTTCTATCCGTTTTCTCAAATCCACAAGTTGCCCACCCTGGTTGACGTAGGTCTCGATTTCCCGAATCCAGGGTTCGATGCCGTCGTACCCTGCATCAGCAGCGATTTCGATTTCTTCAACAAGATCGAGCTTCTGCCCGCTAATGGTGCTGGTATTCAGGCAGTAACGAAAAGAGTTTTCTTTGGGGTCTTGGGCCCTTGCTGGAGCTGGCCCAACGACCGCCGTGGCTGCCCCTGCCGCCAACCCTTGGAGGGCGTGTCGTCGATGGATGCCAATCTGGTTCACGGTGTGTCTTTTCGATCTGTCGCTGGCCTGTCTTGTGGGAGCTCGCACTATTGATTGTACAGATATCGGGGAATCCTGGGAGTCAGACCGGTGGGTGTTCACAGCCAACCAATTCGTGAACGTTGAGCAGTTTACGCCATCCTGATTGCCTCGCCTGCAATCGTGTATGCACCTTTCCCTGGCCAAACTCGAGATCAATGGTGGTATACTCGGTTCCATGTCGTACGTAGAAACCTTGACCGGCCAGCGGCCCGTGGTGATCGCACATCGGGGTGCCTCGGGCTATCGACCCGAACACACCCTGGCAGCCTACGAGCTGGCTATCGCGCAGGGGGCCGATTTCATCGAACCCGATCTCGTGATGACTGCCGATGGCGTGCTCATCGCCCGGCACGATAACATTCTCGATTTCACCACAAATGTGGGCGACTTGCCCCAGCTCGCTGGTAAAAAAACTACCAAAAAAATCGATGGATCGAACCACACCGGTTGGTTTGCCGAAGACTTTACACATGCCGAAATCAAGCAGCTTCGCGCCCGGGAACGTCGCAGCGGTAGCATACCAACGCCGTTTCGCCCGGCCAATTGCCAGTTCGATGATCGCTGGTCAGTTCCGACCTTGGTTGACGTGATCAAACTTGCCAGGGCAGGCGGTGTGGGCATTTACCCGGAAACGAAACATCCGACCCACATTTTGCAGGAAACCGGGCACGACATTAATCAAGTGCTGCTCGACACCTTACAGCTGCATGGCATCCGGAATTTCAACGATCTCCCGGTCTACATTCAATCGTTCGAGGTTCAGAATCTACAACGACTCCGCCGGGAAATGCAGAAACGCGGCATGGAGTTACGGCTGGTTCAATTGCTGGCCGATCATGGCCAACCTTTCGATATTGCGCAGATCGGCGGCAGCACCACTTACGCCGACATGTCCACACCGGCTGGACTCGCCAGCATCGCCGGTTATGCCGATGGAGTTGGTCCCGAAAAATATCATTTCATTTTGCCAAAGGACGAGGCGGGTCGACTGAACCTCGGCGAGGCAACCTCTTTTGTACGTGATGCCCACGCCGCGAGATTGCTGGTGCATCCCTATACATTTCGCGGCGAAAATCGATCTCTGCCCACGAACTTTCAAGGGAAACGGCCCCAAAACGAGTTGCAGCTGGGCAATTTGGTCGGCGAAATCCAGCGATTCCTTCAAACGGGCATCGACGGCTTTTTCACCGATCATCCCGATCTCGGTTCGGCAGGCTCAATAACTTCCCCCCGTGGCGGCGTAAACCCTTGAACCCAGGCCACCTGTGCCGGTATGTTCAGGCTAGGTTGAGTTGCGCCCCCTCCGTGCAGATATCGCCCAGTTGCCCTGATTCCTTCGCAGTTGGAGATGACAATGATGACGTTAAACGGAAATCTTGATCGCAAACTTCGCATGGGCCTGGTTGGTGGTGGCCGGGGTGCCTTTATCGGACGCGTTCATGTCACTGGTGCGGTGCTCGACAACCGCTGCGAACTCGTAGCTGGGGCCCTTTCGTCCGATCCGCAGATCTGTAAGGAATCGGCACCGGAATATGGAATCGCACCCGAGCGGGCTTACGCCTCGTATCAGGAAATGATCGAAACCGAGGCCAGCCTGCCCGAGGGTGAGCGGATTGACTTTGTCACGATTGCAACGCCCAACCACACCCATTACGACATTGCCCGGCGGGCCATTGAAGCGGGACTGAACGTCATGTGCGACAAGCCGATGACATTTGACCTGCCCCAAGCCGAAGCTCTCGTCCAACTGGTCCAAGAGAAGGGGGTCGTGTTTGGCCTGACCCACACCTACACCGGCTATCCCCTGGTTCGCCAGGCCCGGGAAATGGTGCTCGGCGGTGAACTGGGTGAAATCGAGGCAATTCGCTCGACCTACCTGCAGGGTTGGCTACGAACCAGGATCGAACAAGAAGGGCAAAAGCAGGCTTCCTGGAGAACCGACCCGACCAAATCGGGCGCGGCAGGGTGCTTCGGCGATATCGGAACCCATGCCTACAATCTGGGGCGGTACATCACCGGCTTGATGCCCGAAAAAATCTGTGCCAACTTGAAGATCTTTACCGCGGGCCGTCAGCTTGACGATTATGGACATGCCGTTGTGCGGTTTGAAAACGGTGCGCTCGGTACCGTGACTGCCTCGCAATTGTCCCACGGTCGCGAGAACGACGCTTTTATCGAAATCGATGGCACCAAGGCATCACTCGAATGGCACCAGGAAGATCCGAATGTGATGCTGTTCCGCCAAAACGGGCAACCCACCAGGCTCTACACACGTAACCCGGGCGCTGGGTACATGAACGAAACAGGCAACGCCGCCTGCCGGCTTCCAAGTGGCCATCCCGAGGGGTTTTTTGAAGCCTTTGCGAATATCTACCGGTCTGCGTACGACGACATGGCACTGCGGGCCACAGGCAACCCAATCGAGCAGAAAGATACGATCTACACGAACGTGTTCGATGGCGCGGAAGGAATGTTTTTCCTCCAGCAATGCGTTGCCAGCAGCCAGCAAGATGGTGCCTGGCTTGACATCCGCCATCCAGCGGCACGCCGTTAACCGGACGAACCACAATTGTTGACTAACTCCAAACAACATTCACGTTTGTCTTAACCGTAAATCCCTTCATCATCACCATGGTAATCCACAAGCACTCCCTATCCTGAGGTTCCCTGATGCGACCCAATCGATTACGTCAACTTCTTGACGATGGACAACCCACGCTCGGCACCAGGCTCTTGAGTTCCTGGCCAACTATGCTCGAACTCGTGGGACACTCGCGAATGTTTGACTATGTCGAGTTCGTCGCCGAGTACGCCCCATACGACTTGTACGCGCTCGAGAACCTTGGACGTGCGGTCGACTTGTTCGATCACATGTCGGCCATGATCAAGATTCAACAGGAATCGCGGCTACATTTGGCAACCAGGGCCATTGGGGCAGGAATCCAAAATGTACTTTTCACCGACCCGCGTAATGCCGAAGAAGCCCAAGAGTGTGTGCGGGTGACCCGCTTCGAACGTCCCAAGTCGGGTGGGATTCAGGGCGTTGCTCTGCATCGTTCAGTCGGTGTTTTTCTGGATGTCGCCAGTCCAGAGTCCGCCGATGCACTCGACGAAACGGTGGTGGCAATTATGATCGAGAAGGAATCGGCCGTCGCAAATCTGGAATCGATCCTCTCGGTGCCAGGAATCGACATGGTTCAGTTCGGTCCGGCCGATTATGCGATGAGCCTGGGACTGGAGGGCCAACCGGCTGCGCCTCAGATCAAGGAGGCCGAACTCCACACGATTCGCACTGCTTTGAAGATGGGAATTGCCCCGCGCGTGGAACTCAACGAACCGGCCGGTTTCGAGCCTTACCTCGAAATGGGCGTGCGGCATTTCAACCTCGGAATCGAAGCCCGGACCCTGTTCAATTGGTACCGCGAATCGGGTGCCATCATGCGAAAAGAATTGGGGCTCGACCCGGCGGCAGAATCCGTCGCGCCGCAGGGCTGTACGTACGGCAGGTAACAGGGCGGCAGGTAACAGGGCGGCAGGTAACAGGGCGGCAGGTAACAGGGCGGCAGGTAACAGGGCGGCAGGTAACAGGGCGGCAGGTAACAGGGCGGCAGGTAACGGGGCGGCAGGTAACGGGCGGCGAGTAACAGGACCGGGCCACCTCGTTGCGTTACTCTTGGGTTGGCGTTGATTGGCAACCTCGTGGTACTTCCTGCACTATTGGCTTGGATGTGACAAGCCGAAGTTACAGACAGAAGCCAGGCAGCAACCGTCAATCAGCATGCTAACACGATCCCGACGGGGTTGATCGCGACGAACTTGCTTTGCCTTTCGGTGCGCTGTTTGCCGCGCCCGACCGTTTCCTTCCAGATAGAGATAGACCGGGGCCATCGTCTGTCCGAATACGCGCGACTGCTGAACGAACCCGAACAGTTTTTTGCGACCGAGCGCGCGGCAGGCGACCTGGAGTGATCCTGACTCCCAGTCGGCTGGTACCTCAAACACGATCGTCAATTCGTGGACTCCCTCCAGCGTGGTTTGTGACGACCGTTTGATCTTGAAAAACACACCTCTCCGGCGATCTTTGGTACCGCTCACAATGATGGGTCGCTTGGGTGCCAGGCGACTGGTTTTCTCGGTGTTGGTTTCCCGGTTTCCGATTGTGCCACTGATCGACGGCGTTAAATGGGCAACGAGGTCTCCTCCCACGAGCGGCAACTCGCCTCCGAACGTCCCGTTAACCCCGAGCGATTTCTCGGTCGTAGTCGTACGCTCAATGGGATCGGCCAGATCGCTCGTCAGTTCAGTAGCGGGGTAAAACCTGCACACGTGCAGGTCTTCTGAGGCCGCACCGAAATCGACGTCGATTTCTTCCACGTAGTGGGTCTCTCCACTATCGAAGCGGACCGAAACAGGAATCACGATTTCAATCGCCCGCTGTTCCGATCCTGACTCTTCGGTCAGCGTTACATCACGACACTCCAACACTCTCGGAAAATCAAACTCCGTGGCAGGCAGGAAAGCAGCCGGACAACTCAGCGCGACCAACACCAAACTGAATGTTACCGGGCATTGGTTGCGGGTCGAGAAGCCGTGACCATTGGGTGCGGCGTTTACGACAAAGGGGACTCCATTCATCTGATCTGTTGTCTCACACTGGCCTGGGAATGAGACCGATGGCCCTTTTGCCAGCAATGCAGGCGACCGGTTTAAAACCTTGTTTGTCAGACACGGCGGTCCTTCTACGTATGTGGTTTCGATTCGGTTTGCTGGCATCGGCGAAGAAAACTTTTGGCAACCGCAAACGAAGTGGTTTTTTCTGCACAGCCCTCGACTTGGTGGGAATAACCACGGTGTGCTAGCGTTTCGACACGAACCTGCATCCTTGCATCACGTTGGGCTTTCCAGGGACAACCGACCAAGAGCTACCGTGGCCTCGCGCAACCTGACCGGTGGCGGTATTGCGTTCAAAAGTTGTACTGATCGATATTGTTTTTGTCGAAAATCAGGGGCTCTCCCAGCACCGCCTCGTGCTCGGTGATACGAATCGAATCGAGCTTACCCATCGTCCGGCTCTCCTGCGGCTGCAAAGGGTTCTGATGCAGGGCGGCGGCTACCTGCACGGTCAGATAACCCAGATTTTCCACATCAAACAGCACAAATTCTTTGACCGTACCATCCTGCACATAATCTCGCATCAGGCTGGGAAGACTCAGGCCCGTCACAAAAACTTGATCCTGTCGACCTGCATCACGCACTGCCTTGGCGGCTGCGGGCAAGGCCACCGACGTGATTGCCCAGATGCCTTTCAAGTCAGGATAGGCGGCCAGTAGATTCGCCGTCTCCTCGCGTGCCTTCAGCTGATCTTCGGTCGGGTATCGAGTTTGCAGAAGCTCACAGTCGGGATGCTCTTCCCGCAGGCGGGGGATCATGGCATCCATCCACGCATTTTGGTTCGCGGCCGTTTTTGTGCCACTGATGATCACGAATTTCCCCTTCAACTTGTTTTCTTCACCAGCGCCTCGGACCATCACATCGACCAGGGCGTTTGCAATCCCTTCCACGGGCGCCTGGTTCACAAAGATGGATCGCTGCGAGAATTCAACATCGGCATCGGTATCCCAGGTAATGACCTTAACTCCTTGGGACCGCGCGCTCGACAAAGTCGGCGCGATCGCGTCCGGGTCATTAGGAGCAACCGCGATTACATCGATACCTTGTGCCACCCATGCATTAATCATCTCGGCCTGTTGTTCGGTATTATCCTCTGTTGGCCCGTCGTAGGTTAAGTCGACTCCCAGTTCCTCGGCTGCCTCGTGTGCCCCACGACCCGCAGCATCGAAAAAGGAAATCCCCATCAGTTTGGGCATCATGCCAATCCGAACAGGTGACTCATCACTTCGATCCTGCTGGCACCCCAACAGGCAAGAGGAAAGCAAACCAACAAGCAGAGCAGCACTTGATCGTTGAATCATCATGTTCGTTCAGTCGCCTTATTCAGTGTTTCCAACTTGGCATCGGCCCGCGCCAACCATTCGTTCCAAACTGCAACGACAATCAGCAAGACGCCTAAGACCATAAGCCTGGCATCCGCTCCGATGAATTTGAATTGCCCGCTCAGGAAAAACAAACCGATGTCGATGTTGGCGATGACCAGAATTCCCAGCAGGGTTTGAAGAATACCGCCTCGGCCACCAGTAATCAGGGTACCGCCCACAACAACACAGGCAATCGCTTCTAATTCAACGCCCTGATGTGCGTTCGGAATTGCACCTTTTCGCACAGTATAAGTCATCGCCAATAACCCTGCCACCAGGCCCGAAGCCGTGTAAAGCCACCATTGAGTACGTAGCACGGGAATCGCCGAGAACCGCGCTGCAATTGGGTTATCACCAATCGCGTAACACCAACGACCAAACCGCGTGCCATGAACCACGAGCATCGCCACTGCAAACACAAATCCCAGAATCCAGTACTCACTGGGCCAACCGGCGAGCTGGCTCATATCAACGGCTGGCCTCGGCAGCTTCGTGATTTTTTCGCCACCACAAAGCATCAGCGCCAACCCCGAATAAAACGCCATCGTCGCCAGGGTAGCCACCAAAGGTGACAGTCCCACCACGACCAAGAAACCGTTGACTGCCCCAACCGCACCTCCCACCAGAACGGCCAAACCACCAGCCACTTCTGCAGACCATCCAGCTTGCCACAAAAGACCCATGACAATCGAGCTGAGCGCCATCATCGATCCGACCGAAAGGTCGATTCCTCCAGTCAGAATGATGGCCGTCATGACGATTGCCAGGGCACCAACCCGTGCCCATTGAACACCAACGTTCACCAGGGCTGCGGGACGCTCGACCTGAGAAAATACAAGCCACAGGGACAGCAGCAGCAGCAACCAAGGCAGCAGAACAGAAACCGTACGCCAGGTGAATCGTTTTCGCTTCATGTTCTACGCTTTCGCAAAAAGAGGTCCAGCAGTACAGCCGCAAGAATCAATCCTCCCACGAACACATCCACTTGCTCCCCACGGACTTCCCAACGCACCAATGCCAGGTTCACCAGTCGTAATAGAACAGCGCCTAAAATGACTCCGCCCACCGTACCACGTCCCCCTGTGATACTCACACCACCAATCACGGCGACTGCAATGGCTTGTAACTCCCAGCCTTTTCCCAGCTGAGATTGCATCTGCATGCTGGCGGACAACACCATTACGGCCGCGATGCCCGTCAACAATCCACCCAGCCCGAAGGCAAAAATCCACGTTCTTACGTGGGAGACTCCTACCAGCCGTGCGGCGGTCGAGCTGGATCCTAACGCATAAAGGTGCCGGCCTGCCCGCCGATGGACATGAATGACATAAAGCGCCGCTGAAACGACAAACCCCAGGACGATTGCTGCGCGAAACCCCGATGCAGGGTGAATCCAGATCCATCCGAAGGCCTCGGGTACACTGCTGATTTGTCGTCCACTGACGAGCGCGATCACAATTCCTCGATAAACGATCATCATTCCCAGCGTCACCACAATCGGGTGAACTCTGCCAACGAGTGATATCAATCCGTTGAGTAATCCCCCCGTGAGACCAACCGCCAGCGCTCCCAGGATTGCCAGGGGAATTGAAATCTCGGGCGCAAGGGGCAATTTGAGTAAGAGACCTGCACAAGCAGCCGACAGAGCCAGAAGTGAACCGATTGAAATATCGATGCCTCCGGCGATGATCACTGTTGTGGCTGCCAAACCGAGAATCGACCACAGCGCCGTTTCGGCCAGCAAATTGCCGAAATTCGCCCAACTGAAAAAGTTCGCACTCGTCAGACTCAACCAAAGGCTCAACAGCACAATGATCGCCGCAAGCCCCCATTCACCAGCAACCCGCGGTGTCTGACTGGCTGCTTTCTTCTTGGGGGGTGCCGACCGTTCACACACACTTTTATCAGGAAGCGCTGCTTCAGCGACCTGGGTTGCGGTGACATCGCCGGCGTGCCATTGATTCGAAATCTTCCCGGACCGCAGAACCATAATGCGATCGGAATGTCGCAGGATCTCAGGCATGTCACTGCTGATCATCAGAATGGCACAACCGCGGCCTGCAATTTGTCGCAACAAACGGTGGATTTCTGACTTCGCACCGATGTCAACACCACGGGTTGGTTCATCGAGGATCATGACCTTCGGCGTGGCCAGCAGCCAACGCCCCAAAACAACTTTTTGTTGATTTCCGCCGGAAAGCTGGCTGATGGGTTGCTCTATACTCCGCTGCCGTACTTCCAGTTGTTGAACGACCCGACGGGTCACCTGCTTTTCAACGCGCCGACTGGCCAGCAATCCCAACGACCAGCGTTTGATCCATGGCTCCTGGTGGGGCAAGCGGGTTGCAAGGGGAAGTTCCGTTTCTGATGAAGACCGAAAGAGTTGAGTCCAGCGGTCGAGTGTGGGCAGAACTGTATTGGCACGAATGCTCAGCCCCTGGCAGAGACCTTCCCGCAACCGGTCTTCGGGCAGATATGCGATACCAGCTCGTACGGCATCTTGAGGCCTTTGAATGACAACCGGTTTGCCATCGACCAACACACTACCGCTGGCGAGTGCTTCCAAACCGAAAATACCACGTGCCATTTCGGTACGCCCGGCACCAATGAGTCCGTATACTCCGACAATTTCACCAGCTCCCACGTGGAAATTAATGCCTTGAACACGGGCTTTAAAATCGTGCAGATCGCGGACTTCCAGGCGGGGACCTGTATCGAGCGGTTCTTGATGGGCAGTCGAAGAAACCGGACGACGCTGACGATCGCCAGAACTGTCCTTTAAATTTCGGCCGACCATCGCCTGGATCAGCAACTTGCTGTCTACTTCTTTGCGGTCCCGGGTCCAGATCTTCCGGCCGTCTCGCAACACTGTGATCCGGTCCGACAGTGCAAAAATTTCCTCCTGCCGGTGTGAGATATAAATCAAGCCCACCCCGCCTGCCTTTAGCCTGGCTACCTGTTGAAACAGCCAAGCCGACTCCCGGAACGTTAAGGCACTAGTGGGCTCGTCGAAAATTACTAATTTGGCGCGCTGCAAAACGGCCGCTGCGATCTGGAGCATGTGACGATGGGCCACACTTAAACGGTCGGCGGGCAGGCCTGCTCCAATCGGTTCACCCACGGACCTGATCACTTTTTGCGCTGTATCCCGCATCGCGGACCAGTCCACAAAACCGAATTTCCTCGTTGGCAGACCGTGTTGCAGGGCAATATTTTCTGCCACCGAAAGCGTGGGGAAAAAATCGGCTTCCTGGTGGACCGTCACAATCCCCATTTTTCGAGCAGCGACCGGATCACGCCACTTGCAGACGTGCCCCTCCAAGCGACACCAACCCGAATCGGGTTGTAAAACTCCCGACACGATGTTGATTAACGTGCTTTTGCCCGCTCCATTTTCACCAACCAGGGCGTGAACTTCCCCGGGGCGAACATCAAAATCAACACCAGAAAGAGCATGGACCCCCGGGAAATATTTCGTGACTTGATCCAGTTTAAGCAAAATTGGTGCTGTGTCGTTCAACCCGTTTCCTTCATGATGCGACGATCATTTTCTTTTCGATGTCGCCCCCAAGTTGTTGAAAATAGTCACTTCCTGAAAGCGGGCAACAGGTAAACCCCGTTCACGCCGATCAAACCCAGCCGCGCCGGGCGGCCTGTTCTACGAGCAACTCCCAGTTGACGGGTGGCATCACTCGCAATATATCTTTTCCCACAATACAATTGCAAATAGTGTAATCGACCTTGCCCAGAGGGAAATAGCTCGAACGATAATGCTCCGACACGGAAATTTTACGTTTGACGTTTCCCTGTCATCATGATGCTTGTGACCTGTAAAATTTGCGCTATTGCCATGCAATCTTCTTTCACCCGCCGCTGGTTTCTACACAAGGGCCCGGCCGCCTGCGCCATGGGCATCGCACTGCTGCAGCGCAAACCGCTGCTGGCAAACCGCATACCCTCAAAGAATCGCACGTTCATCGCCTATGGAGAACCGCTCCAACGGCTTGACTATCGACAGACGGCCGACCTGGTTGCCGACCTCGGATTCGACGGCCTGGAAGCGACCGTAAGACCCGGTGGGCATGTCGAACCCGAGCGCGTCCAAGACGATCTTCCCAAACTGGTCGACGCACTCCGCGACCGTGGCCTGGAACTGACCATGATGGCGTCGAACATTAATCGCGTTGATCAACCTCATAGCGAAAAGGTCCTCCGCACCGCGGCATCCTTGAATATTCCCCACTATCGCATGAGGGGGTACATGTACGACCTGCAGAAGCCAATCCCCCCACAACTCACGGCATTCCTTCCGGTCATTGCCGATCTGGCCGCTTTGAACGCCGAACTCGGGATCACCGGTCTGATTCACAACCATGCGGGAGTTCATCACGTTGGTGCAACGGTCTGGGATATCCATACCTTGCTCAAAGACCAAAATCCGCGCGGGATTGGCGCAGTCTTCGACATCTCCCATGCCACGGCAGAAGCGGGCGTATCGTGGCCAATTTACTTCAAACTGATGCGACCCCTGATGCAAGTTGCCCTGGTGAAGGATTTCGTGTGGCAAGACAAGGGCAAGATGAGGTGGGTCCCCCTTGGCACAGGCCAGATCGAACCGCGCTATTTTGAAATGTTGACCCGCTCGGCTTATGACGGCCCGATCGGTTTGCACATTGAATACGACGTCTCTGGCGGCAACTATCCAGAGCAGGCCCGAGCTGCCTACCGCCGCGATTTTTCGACGTTAAAGTCTTGGCTTGACGGTTGACTTTCGCAGGCGAACGTTGGGCCAGGGCGATGGTCATCCAGGCGGGGTATCAACGCCCCACTCACGCTGCTCGGCACGCTTCATGTTGCGTAGCGTACCACCAGGCCGACAACCACGCACGCGACAATGATCAGCGACGTCGTCACCAGAAGAAATCCGGTCAGCCGACTCATCCGGGCCCTCGGATCCGTGTGAAATGCCATCCAGCAAATTGCAAATACCAAAAGAGGTGTCGAAAAAACCGCTGAGAAGAATTGGCTGAACACAATTAATCGGACCGGCGCCGATCCGTACCACAAGAAAACTCCCAACACCAGCAGCAGCAACCAGAGTTGTGTCAACCGGTGGACCCGGTTGCGGATCTTCAGATCCCGATAATCGATCACACCCAGGCTTCCCAGGAAATCGCCGAACATCCGTCCAGAGGCGGCAGTGGCCACTAAAACGGTCGAGAACAGCGTGGCAAACGCACCGATCAGAAAAACGTAGCGTGACCAGGGACCAAACGATTCGGTGTAGACCTGTGAAATAGTCTCCACCACATTGAGCCCTTCGGGCACGATACCCTGGCGATGCAGAATTGCACAACCGAGCAAGAAAAAGGCTGCGGTCATCAAGGTCGCCAGCCCGGTCGCCACGCCGGAATCAATGCGGATGGCGTGAACCCATTGCCGGGCCCGCTGCGACCAAGTTGCATCAGCCCGATCGCCCAGCTGCCGGTTGTATCCCTTTTCGAGAATCCAGTAGGGATACATAAAGAGCTCGTTGGCCGTGGCACCCAAAGCTCCCATTAAACTGATGACGGCATAGGCTGCCAGTTTCGGTGTATCGCCAAAAGAAAACGTGAGACCAGAAAGGACTTCGTTCAGCGTGATCCGGTACTCGCTTGCTTGAATCATGATCAAGGCGACGGCGACCGAGACGCTGAACACGCCAACTAAAATGGCAATCAATACTTCCAAATGGCGATAAACCCCTTTCCACAATAAGATAATCGACAAGAGAACCAGAATCGCGCCCCACCAGGCAATCGATTGGTTATTCAGGTTGTGGACCGGTTCGCCGCCGATCCGACTTATCAAGGGGCTCAACGGTATCTCACTATGCATCATGCCGGCCAGTGCACCGATCATGCCGGGAATTGTCAGACAGGAGACCAGATAACCGCCCATATAGATGATCCCAATCCACGAAGTCTGGCGGTACTTGGGACCAGGACAAATATTGAGCGCCTGGTGCGTGGTGCGTCCGTGGACCATCGCATGCCGGCCTATCTCAACCTGCAGAAAGTACTTGATCACACATGACAACAGCGCAACCCAGAGCAACACAAAACCAAATTTCGCGGCTTGCACCGGGGTATTGATCAACTCGCCACTGCCCATGACCGAACCAGCAACAACGATACCTGGCCCAATCACTGTCAGCAGCCAGGTGACTCCGCCTTGCCGATGATCGGTCGTGTTCTTCATATTGCCCGGCACCGTTCTCGCTTCCAATGTTGGTCGTCCGGCCTGCTCGACGAACGCGGGTCGAACAAGATTCAACTCGCTGGCAGGGTGATCGCCAATTCGCTAAAGGCAGTGATCTGCGGATGCGGCGAGTTGGCGTCGATTTCCGCGTTACCAGGACGCATCGAGAGGGCCGTTTGCATGCCGGCTTCTCGAGCCGCGTCAAGTTCGGCAGGGACATCGCTGAGAAACAAGATCTCTCCGGGCCCCAGACCCCACTCTTTGACAATGGTCGCGTAGCTCCCCGCCTCACGTTTGGGACCAGTCGTGGTGTCGTAGTGTCCTTCGAGAAATGGCAACAAATTTCCGGCGACTGTATGCCCGAAGAACAATTTCTGTGCCCCAACGCTACCGGAGGAATAGATTCGGATCCGCAGGCCCTGTTCGTGCCAATGCCGCAGGGCTGGCGGAACATCGTCGAACAAGTGCGCTTTGAGTTCCCCACTTTCAAAACCACATCGCCAGATAAGCCCCTGTAGTTGCTTGAGTCCGGTGGTCTTGGCATCGCCATCCATCAGACGCGTGACTTCGGCGATGATGTCATCGGCTCGATCGGGCATCGAGCCGTCAGCTTCACCCAGTTCGGCAACGCGGTCTTGGCAAATCTGGGCGCGGGCAGCCTGAACTTCGGTGGCATCCCAATTTGCTGCCAGGAACGTTTCCAGCCCATTTCGGACGAACGGGAACATCTCCCCATAAATGAAGTCGATCGACGAGGTGGTCCCCTCAATATCCAACAAAAGTCCGCGAGTTTTGATGTGAATCACAACTTGACAACTGGATCGACGGACGGCTTGGGGGGGAAGTAGTCCGGTCCCATGCACAGCGGGGCATAATTTTCATGCACACCATCATTGATATAGTGCGGTGTCCAGCCCGACTTATCCTCGAAGAGACGGATACAGCGAATTGTGCGGTCCTCGCAAAAATCGAACCAATGGCGTGTTCCCTTGGGGACATTGATCAAGTCGCCACTGTTGACCTCGATTGCGAAAACGGGGCCGTCGACGGGGTTAACGTGAAATAAACCGCGCCCTCGAACCACAAATCGAACCTCGTCCTCGCTGTGGGTGTGCTCTTTATTGAACTTGTCAACAAGCATTTCAAGATTGGGCGTATCTGGCGTGACATTGATCAGGTCGGCCGTTTCGAACCCTCCCTCTCGTTTGAGCCGATCAATCTCCGGTTCGTAGACTGCGAGAATTTCCGCATCGGTTGCATTTTCACCAACGCGGCCTTCCACATCCCACTTTTCGTACCAGATCCCGTGCGGCTCAAGGAATGCACGGATTTCATCGACATCTGTTATGGTTTGGTCTTCGGCTGGTAGGCGGACGCTTGCCATCTTGAAATCTCCTCAATTGATGTTCGGATTCTGTTGGGACTTAAAGCGCAGCAAGGCCCCTGCTGGAAATAGAAGCACAGCCTACCCTCGCGGTTCTCCCGGTACTCCAAAACAGCCCTTCTCCTTCCGAAGAGCCTGACGACGGAAAATTCCACCCTACCGGTTTGGGGGTTACTCTACAACGACCGGACCCGTCGTTTCAACAATGTGATCGTGAGGTGGGCCCGCCGCCTCGAGTGCCAGTCTTCGGCCCAGGCACTCCACCAGGAATTCAATCGTCTCAACATGCCGACGTGCTGCTTCTAAATCTTCGCCCCAGGTGTACAAACCGTGGCGATGGATCAGGAAGCCATGTTGGATTGGTCCCATCGGATCGGCTAGCAGGTTCGCTACCTTCTCGCTGAGCAATGCTATATCTTGCGTATTCGCTAAAATCGGCAACCACTCATTGTGTTCATGGGTGGAGACGTTGTCCAAACCCTTGAGCATCTCAAAGCCAGTCAGCTCGATGCCACCCCATTTGAAAAACCGATCAGAAAGGATCGTCGTCCAAACAGAGTGTGTGTGCAACACGGCACCGACCGGGAGTTGCGACGCTATAGCCACATGCAACAGCGTTTCGGCCGACGATTTCCCAGAGGTTTCCTCAAGCAGTCTCCCCGTACCATCAACACGGACAAAATCCTCGTCGGTCAATCGATCCTTATGCTTTCCACTCGCGGTAATCAATAACTCAAGTGGCTCACGATTAAGTACCACGCTGTAGTTGCTGCTTGTTGCCAATGACCAGCCCCGTTGGTGAAATCCACGACCAATTTCGCGCAACGAACGCACATGGTCTGCGATCGTTAGTTCCGCTTTCTTCGTCGTTGTTGCCATCTCCGATCTCCTCCTTCACAGGAGTGCTCATTATGAAGTCGTTCGCTGGAGAGAGCAACGAGACAACCCGGACGAGGTAGCAAAGATTGCGTGATCACCAAACTCGCCGGGCGGGTTACTTGTCTTCGTGCAACTTGGGCTCCAGGCCAGTGTAGGCAGTGTAAAATTTGTAGATTGATTCCTGAAGCGCCTCGGCGGCGGCCGGGTCGACTTGCTGTTTGCACTTCATCGCCGCGACCATGACGGCGTGAGCGGCAGTCAGTTTGTTGACATATTCCGGTTTGTCGGCCTTGATCCGCTGCGTCATGAAGTACTGCGAAATAATGTGCTGGATATTGGTCGCGTGCTCCTCCTTGGTGGTCACCCAACGCGCCAGCTGATTCATGTTCTGCGGGCTCGATTCCGTGGCCAGCAGATGAATCTGATCGCTCGCCTTGGCTATTGTCTTCGTATCTTCAAGCATTTGTTGAAATCGTGCCTGGTCGTCATAAATACCGCATGGCACTTCGCAGTGGGCGGCAACGTGACGGGCAGCAGCGATAGCCAAAACCAAGAACAGCAAAAAGGGTAGGGTGGTACGATACATGGTGATATCTCCTCAAGAAGTGAACGTGGTGACGAGCAACCTCGCATCGCGCCGGATGCTGGAAAACTGTTGCCCGCTGGGTCGTCAGCCTTGTCGGCTCTGGCTTAATTTAATTGCCAGCCAACTTCTGGTCAATTAGCCAGACCAGGTGTGTCGGGGGTAAAACCGCCTGCAGCGTCTCGGTGAATTGACCCCGGCAGAGGGATTTGAAAACAAGGTTCCTCGGCAGCCACGCTGTAAAGAAACGGATAAAGAGCCACCAACGCTTTTGCCACGATCCCTCTCTGGCTGGAGCAGCCAGTCACCCAACCAGCTTGACCGCGACCCTGACTTAAGGCGTTCCTTTTCGGTCCGGCAATGGAAATTTATCGCCAACTTGACAAAAAAGCGCCTTTTTCTGCCCTGGCAACCCGTATTTGAATCCGCTGTTGAGGAAGAGCGAGTCGCTGGCCGTGATCGCCATCACTTCGCGAACGCCGAGCTGACCTGCCCGGGCAATACAAGCTTCCACCAGTGCCCGGCCGACACCCCGGCGTTGCTGTGCCTGGTCGACGGCCAGGCACTGAATTTCTGCCAATTTCTGCGAATAGATCTCGACCGCCGCGCAGCCGATGATCTTTTCGGCCACAACCGCGACGAAACCATTCTGCATAAGGGCTACGATTTCTACATCCGACCGTGGCGAAATGGCACGCTGGTCGGTGAATGGTTGCAAAAACTGCACGATTTCTTCGCTATCCGGATCGCGTGCGGGGCGAACGGCAAATAGCGCATCGGCATTCATAAAGTTTGATTCTGGGAAAGCAGTAGCCGGGTTTGGCAGTGCTGGAATGCGTTACACGTCCAGATTACGCACATCGAGGGCATGCCTTTGGATAAACTCTCGGCGCGGTTCGACCTGGTCACCCATCAGCACACGGAATAGTTCGTCGGCACTGCCCTTGTCGTCCATTTTGACCCGTAACAAGGTGCGGTTTGCGGGATCGAGCGTCGTTTCGCGAAGTTCCTCCGCGTTCATTTCCCCCAAACCTTTAAAGCGTGTAATCGAAAGCCCTTTCTCTCCGGCAGCACGGACAGCCGCTGGCAGGCCGCGAAGATCTTCCAAGCCGGTCTCGTTTTCACCCCAACGAATCGTGTATCGAGACCCTTCTTGCCCGGTGCGTTCTTGCGGGATTAGTGTTTCGATCGTGAAGTGAAGCTTGGCAAGGTCGGCAAGCAACGTGTTGATTGTGCGTACTTCGTGGAGTTCCACGATTCTCAACCGAGGTCCGGTCTCTGGTTGCGGTCCATCACCCTGCCCATTGGTTTCTTGACTCCCATTGGTACTCGGTAACGGCGATGAACCGAAGTCGACGGTTAAATTCCCACCGGCGCGTTCTTCTTCCTGCGCAACAAACTCGTCGAGTTGCTCGCGAGTGGTAAACCACTCGTCTCGCCCGGGCAATAAAACATGATAGACGGGCAGTCGCCCGGTTTCGGAATCTTGTCGCTCGGCATGTATTTTCAGGCTTACACCACGGCGTTCCAGCGCGGTGATCGATTCGTCCATCGCGGCTAATGTACGTACAAGCATCAGCATGTCCTCACCCTCGATGCGCCGGCCGTCACCGGGATCGAGCACTGATTCGGCCAGGCCACGTTCGAGGAGTTGCGATCGCATTTCTTCTTCGGTCTGCACGTACACGGTTTCTTTTCCTTTACGAACGCGGAAGAGCGGTGGTTGGGCAACGTAAACGTGCCCTCCTTCCACCAAATCGTACATTTGTCGGTAGAAGAACGTAAGCAACAACGTGCGAATGTGCGAACCGTCTACATCGGCATCGGTCATGATCACGACACGCCCGTAACGCCGTTTTCCAAGGTCTTGGTCTGCTCCGATACCTGTGCCGACCGCAGAGATCATGCTACGGATTTCTGCGTTTGCAAGGACTTTATCTTCTCTCGACTTGTAGGCATTGATGATTTTGCCACGCAGCGGCAGGATGGCCTGATATTCGCGAATACGTCCTCCTTCGGCACTTCCACCGGCCGAATCACCTTCCACGAGGTAAAGTTCGCATTTGTCCACCTCTTTGCTAGAACAATCGCGTAATTTACCGGGCAAACCACCGCCCGAAAGAGCTCCCTTACGCTCGCGAATAAGTTCTTTTTGCTTGCGTGCCGCAACGCGAGCTTCGGCCGCAAGCAATCCTTTGTTACAAATTGCCTTGCCCCGCTTCGGATTCTCTTCCAGGTATTTTCTCAGATATTCGCCGACCAGCGAGCTCACGATCCCCTCAATTTCGCTGTTGCCGAGTTTGGTCTTCGTTTGACCTTCGAATTGCGGATGTGGGATTCGGCAACTGATGATGGCGGTTAATCCCTCCCGAAAATCGTCGCCGCTCGGCACCAGGTCCTTGAAAAGACCCTGTTTTTTTCCGTACTTGTTGAGCGACCGGGTGAGCGCTGTGCGAAAGCCGACCAAATGCGTACCACCTTCAGCGTTGCTGATATTGTTGGCATAGCAATGGACGTTTTCGGTGTATTCGCTTGAGTATTGCAGTGCGACTTCGACTTCCACGCCATCCTCCTCGCACTTGACATGGAGGATGTCATCGTGAATGGGTTCACTGGCCCGATTAAGGTGTTTGATAAAATCCAACAAGCCCTGATCGTACTGAAACGATTCCGTTTGATCGGAGCGATCATCACTGATGCTAATATTCACGCCCGCATTGAGAAAAGCCAACTCCTGCAATCGCTTTGTCAAAATGGAGAACGAATATTTCGTTGACGGAAATATTTGCGGATCAGGTTTGAAGGTCGTCTTCGTACCGCGTTGATCGGTGTGCCCTACACGACGAATTTCTGCCTTGGGAACACCACGCTCATATTCCTGGTGGTAAACGTAACCGTCACGACAAACCTCTACTTCACACCACTCGGAGAGAAAATTTACCACGGTTACGCCAATGCCGTGTAAACCACCAGAGGTTTGGTAAGCACCTTTGGAGAATTTGCCACCAAACTTTAATACGGTCATTACACCTTCGACCGTTGATACGTCCCGGCCAAGCTGCTCGGTCAGCTGTTCGTGCTTTTCCACGGGGATACCGCGGCCGTCGTCTGTAACTGTTATGGATCCATCGACGTTGATCGATACTCTGATCTCTGTGGCGTGGCCCGCCATCGCCTCATCAACCGAGTTGTCGACGACCTCGTACGCGAGGTGATGTAAACCTCGTGCCGTGGTATCGGCGATATACATACTGGGCCGTTCGCGGACGTGTTCCAGATCACTAAGGTGTTCCAGATCCTCGGCACGGTATGTACTATCCGCCAAGTCGTTTTCGAGAGCGTCTGCAGGTGTCATCGGCAATTTCAGGTAAGCAGGTAAACGGGGGGGCAGAGTATATCTACACCTACAAATTATACCCGGTTTTCGTTGGTTTTCTCAGCCCGATTTAGGGGAGAAATCGGGCTTTCTAAGGACCCTGACCACAAGGTGGTCAACGTGAACTGTTGGGCAACGGACCGCTGCGAAAACGCAACGCACGAATCCCTGCTTCTGGCAGTTGCTTTTGCAGTTTTTCAAGGATTTGCTGTCGTTGGAACGTAAGTTCTTGCAAAGCGGTCGAGTTGGCTACCAGAACCTCCAGCTTGCCCCCTCGAACTCGACAGGCGCGGCTAAACCTCGCCCCAGCCTCCCCAACCGCAATCCGCCACTGGTCTGCCAGCAACTCGCTGGTTTGAATTCGCCCATATCCCCGTTTGTTGATCAATTGGGCCAATACATTGCCAATTCGCTTTGGCTGGCGCGCGTGATAACGCCGCTGCTCTCGTTCACGCTTTGTGGTGAGATCCATGAGTGCCTCATCCGCAGGCATACGTTCCATCGGATTGTCCTCTCTGCTGAGCCTGCTGAACCTCAGCTTTTGCATCTTCTCACCTGCGTGTAGTTCAGCCAATGTGACTGCTTTTTAAATCATCGGTCACGTGCTAGCGGCATTATGACGTAACCGTAACCATCGTCGGTCGTACAAACGATCGCTCCTTCACTATCTTGCAGATCCATGGTGAACGACTTTTCCGGGTCGAGCACCTTGAGGAAATCGGTAACGAACCGAGGATCAAGTGTAATGGTGATTGCGGCGCCATTGTACGAAATGGGTAACTCGACCCGCGATTGACCAACCTCCGCAGTCTGCCCTGCCAACAAAAGTGTCCCTTCACCAAACGTAAAATCAACCCCGCGACTTTCTTCGCTGGTAACAATTGCTGCCTGCCGCACGGCGGCCTGCAACGGCCCGACGACCAAATCGAGCTTGACCGACTGATCGCGTTCTGGGAACACATCCCGCCATCGCGGGAAACGCCCTTCCAAGAGCCTGGAGTAAAGCGTCACCCGCGGGTTCTTCACGAGGATTTCGTTTTCGCGAACTGCCAATTGGATTTCGCTGTCATCGTCGGCCAGGGCCCGATCCATGTACTGCATCGCCCGCGTCGGAACAACCGTGGCTTCGCCAATTCCTGCCGGATCGTCCACCGCCTGAGCGGGACCTTCCATTTTGGCGAGACGGCGACCGTCGGTTCCGATCGCTGTCAGCTGATTGCTTTCCCACTCGAGTTTGATACCTCCTAACGCGTAGCGACTGCTTTCATTATCAGTTGCAATGGCCGTCCGTCGAATAAGCTCCCGGAACAATCTTGCTGGCACCTCGTAGAATTTTGTTTCTTCAAAGGCAGCAACTGCGGGGAACTCTCCCGGATCCACTGCCGGAAGCTTGAACTGGTTTCGGTCCCCGCGAATTATGGTGCCTTGATTGTCCGCCTCGATGCGAAACTTTTCGTCACTACTCTCGCGTAAAATTGAACCGAATCGACTGACCGGCAGGATGGCCGCGCCTGGTGACTCAACGTCGATACCAGTCACGCAATAACGAATACCAACCTCCAAATCGGTTGCCATGAGTATCGCCCCGTCAGGTTCCACTTCGAGTTTCACATTTTGCAGGATAGGCTTTGGGCTGCGCGCAGGTGCTACGGAAGAGACTGTTTGGAACGCATGCCACATTTTCTCGCGATTACAGGTGATTTTCATGGCTCGGTTTCCTTGTAAATAATAGTGGATCAACAGCTGGCGATGAGGTAAGAGATAATATTCTCTTTTAAACATCAGTAGTAGTTATATGCGGCGACAAAGTGTCGAAAGTGACAGTTGAAATTAAGATAAAATGGTTGTGGCTCATAAATTAGCATGCTGAACAACCTGGGGATTACTAGTCATTTCCCTGTTTGCTGAAGGTTGATCCGCTGTTGGTTTTGGCGCGTACGCGATGGGAACAGGTAAATTTTGCGAGGAGCGGTCTTGGATACGTAACGATTATCTACATTGGACAAACACGTTTTACACGGTCGTTAAACAACGGCCAGGAGTCTCTGGAGTTCGTTGATTGCTTGTTGGGTAGCAATATCGTGTTGGGCAAGTTGGTCAATTTTTCGGAAGCTGTGGATCATTGTGGTGTGGTCGCGTCCACTAAGCGCCTTGCCGATGAGGTGAAAACTCATGCCGGTGAGCCGGCGGGCCAGATAAACAACCATGGCGCGGGCAAAGGCCACCGATTGGCGGCGCGAACTGCTTTTAAGAACTTTCTGGGGAACGGAGTAGTATCTGGCTACAACCCGCACGATATCCTGGATGGATGGCTGGCGACGGTCCATGCGGTCCGAGAGAAACTTCCGTACTTGATTTGCGTCGACTTTCACAGGCGCATAAGGACCATAAACCAGATCAACGATGGCACCGGCCAGATCATTGGCGGTGCCAGGGACGAAACGCCCGAGCAACTCGACAACCTCCGCCGAGAGCACGTGACCAAGCGATGCCGCAATCCGCCTGGCAAGTTCGCGCCGGGCAGTCAAACCAGGTGCAGACAACGCCAGCGTATAACCAGCCATTAAGCGATCGACCAGGGCGGGTGAAAAGTGCGCCAAGCTGCGTGGTGGTTCTCCGCTGGCGAACAGCACGCGGCCACCTGTTTGCTGGAAGGCATCAAGCATATGAACGAGTTCTTCATTCAAATAATGGTCTGCGGGTAGTCGATGGATCTCATCGATGGCGAGTAATTTCCGAGAGCGGAGACGACGACGCAACGCTGGGACCTGGTTTGCTTTGAACGCCTCGACGAGTTCTTCGCGAAATTGACTGGCCGTGAGATACTCGGCAGATTCATGGCCGCGACTGGCTTGCCACTGCCGGCACAAGCCAGCTAGCAGATGGGTCTTGCCGGTGCCTGGAGGTCCCCAGATGAACAGGAGTTCCGATGCAGACCCGCACCGGGTTGCCCGTTCAGGCAACCAGCGTTGCGTGGCAGCGGCCACGAGGCGATTCTCAGGACCTGCTACAAACGTCCCGATGGTCAAACAGGCCGTTGCAGACGCGGCACGTTGGGGCGAGTCCAAGACAACTGGAGCAAACGCGGCACCCGGAATATCGATCTCGGTGAATTGATGGACCACAGCGACTCCGTTCAAACCGACACAAACCATCCACAGCAGGCGAATAGAAAAACGACAACCCAGATTCTACTCCATTGACCATCAGCGGGGGAGTCACCCACGCCAGTTTTCAGCCTTGGTTGTTGCCCCACAAGCGCTTTGCGGTGGCAATCACGCGATGGGCGGCATCGTCTACGTCAGTGCGGGTGGTCGGAACACCGAGGCTGAAGCGGAGCGCACTTCGGCAAACTTGCTCGTCGCAGCCCATCGCCTGGTGAACCGGAGACGGCTCGCTCGAACCACTGGTACATGCCGAACCGGTCGAACAGGCAACACCCGCCTGGTCGAGTGCCAGCAGCAGTGCCTGCCGGTCCAGCCCCACCAGTGCGATGTTTGACGTATGGGGTAATCTCGGGGCGTTTTGTCCAAGAATCACCGTCGCCGGCCAGGCAGCCGTGATCAAGGTTTCGAACCGGTCTCGGAGTTCGGCCAAGAGCGCTGCCCGCGTCTCCTTTTGCGTATGCCACGTTTCCAAGGCACATGAGAGGCCAACGGTCAATGGGACCGATTCAGTTCCTGGCCGCAACTGGGCTTGCTGCGATCCGCCATACTGGTCATTCACCAGCGAGGTTCCATGTCGCAGCAGGAGTGCACCAATACCGAGCGGACCATAGCATTTGTGTGCGGCCAGGCTCATCGAAGTCACGCCCAATTCGCGAAAACTGACGGGCAGTTTGCCAATCACCTGGGCTGCATCGGTGTGCAGCGGTACGTTTTTCTCCTGGCACATAGCAGCCATTTTGGCGACGGGCTGCAACACGCCCGTTTCATTGTTACCAAGCATGACGGCAACAAGCCGCGTTTCAGGTGTCAACAACGCCTGGAACTGGTCGAGCCGAACCACGCCGCTCGAATCGACGCCAAGACGATCAACCTGCCAACCTTTGCGAGTAAGATAATCCCCAGCTGCTGAGATACTTGGGTGTTCGATCGAGGAGATGATTAGCTGGCCGGGCGGTGCGTCGCGGCCCCCAATCAAGCCAAAGATCGCAAGATTGTTCGCTTCGGTACCACTGCCAGTGAAGATCACACGGTCGGTATCGGCCGACACCGAAGCCCCCAAAAGTTCCCCAATCCGTTCCCGAGAGTCTTCCAGCACGCGTCGCGCCCGGCGACCAAATTCGTGCTGGCTGGCTGGATTCAGCAGGGGAGTCTCATAGCAACGGCACATTGCCTCAAGGACTTCTGGCAAGAGCGGGGTAGTCGCATTGTAATCAAGGTAGATTGGGTCGATCATAGCATGAATTATAGGGGCAGTTCGGTGGAATCAGTATGGGGCTCGGTAGCCAGCAGCGCGATTTGCCATTGCGGTCGGCAAATCTGGGGGACTATGATCCCGCTCCGACCGGCCAGAACTTGCTAGCATTTTCCCCGTCGGTCTCTAACCGGAGTTGGATCATGCAAACGATATCGCGCGCGACGGTGATGCTAGTAACTTTGGCCGCCCTTGCTTGGGCCGTTGCCAGGTTTGGTCCCATCGAGGCGGTCCGGCCGCTGACCAGTCGTACGATCGAACTAGCCGATAAATTGTTGGGGCGACACGGCGGCCAGCCCCGCTCGGTACGCCAACCGTTGTCCGAGCCAAACTGGTCACAACCGCTCGTGCTGACGGCAAACCCTACCGACGGCAAGCCGTCGCCCGCTATGCCCGCGCCGCTCCAAGCGGCAGTCGCCACAATGCCGGCCGCGCCCGTGTCGGTCGTGGTGGCCGCGTTGGAATCCCTGGGTGCCCAACAGGTCATGGTCGAACGCTGGGGCCGGGGCAAGTTGCACCGCGTTAGCTGCGAGTTACCATTGTCTGGGATTTCGTCGATAAGTCGGCATTTTGAGTCCGTGGCAGTCAATCGTGCGGATGCGGCCCTGGGGGTTCTTGCGGAGATTCGCGTTTGGCGCGATCAGCATGACCGCCTGTCCAGTTTGCCGCAATGACCGCCCAACTATGAACATCCACCCAGACAAGGATCCCAAGGTGGACGATAGAGATTGATGCGTACTGCAATTTTTCAGCGATTGTCGGACCGGCTGAGTCGAGGGAGTGACCGAACTGCCATCGCCGGCCATTTTCGGTGGCGGCATAAGGCTTGTCGCCCAGCTAGTTTATGGACGCATCTTGGCCCGTTGGCTAAATGCCCGACAAAACGGTTTCCAGACGAGACAAACCGAACAGCCCGCCTTGAGGCGGTGTTGTTGTTGGCTCGCGAACCACTGACGACGAGAAAATTGGCAAAACTGGCGAATTTGGCCGATGGAACGGAAGCTCGCACTCGGTTGGAGGCTTTAACCCGCCAATACGACGAGCGGGGGAGTGCATTTCAAGTGACGCGGGTGGCGGGTGGCTATCAGCTCTTGACTCAGCCACAGTTTGCCCGTTGGATACGCGATCAAACCCCTCAGAAAAGGGATGTGCAATTGTCGGATCCAGCCCTGGAAACGCTGGCCGTCGTGGCCTATCGACAGCCGGTGTTGAGGGCCGATGTTGAGGCAATTCGCGGTGTTCAGTGTGGTGAACTCCTGAGGCAGTTGATGGATCGGGACTTATTGCGTATCGTCGGACGATCGGATGAGTTGGGAAGACCGTTTCTCTATGGAACGACCCGACGATTTCTCCAGGTTTTCGGACTGCGGAACCTGGATGAACTTCCGCGTGCGACTGAGCTCCGCCCAGTTACGTGTGACGGCCGAGCAATTTTTTCAGGTCTGGAGCTATAATCCAGGGAATAGGTTCAAGCGGCGTGACGCTTCCACAACTGTGTATCACGCACGCCAGGGGAGATGCTGAAAATGAGCCAGGACGAATTCGAGTACAAGATTCTCGTAATCAACGAAGTTCAAGACGAAGTCGAAGAGGGTGACGACGACGATGAGTATGAGTACGAAGATGGTGACGAGTACGACGAGGACGAGGACGACGACGAGGGAGACGACGAGAAAGAGGACGAGGAAGACGACGAGAAAGAGGACGAGGAAGACGACGAGGAAGACGACGACGATGTAGTCGAGGAACATGAAAACGACGATGAAGAGGAGAGCAGTGACGAAGAGGAAAAGGAAGATGACGACGAGTATGCTGACGAAGAGTGGCAAGAAGTTGAAGACGACCAGCCAGCCGAAGTGGACGACGAGGACGACGAGGAAGACGAGGACGACGAGGACGACGAGGACGACGAATACGAATACGAGGACGACTAGTTTCTAGCGGTGGTGTTCCCCGCTGGACAGCGTTGCTGGAGTTGAACCCTGAGACGCGATCATCCTCTGCGAAGTGTTGCTTCGGTTTTGCAGGGTTAGCTCGTCGGAAGCCGCGGGTCCGCTATCGGCGGGTAGCCGTTTCTCGTGCCGCACGTAGCAAAGATCGCTTGCGGCCGTCGGTCGCCAGCGGAAGCGATGCGTCAAGAAGATTCGAACCTCCGCTGGGAACCGAATCCCCCCTTTTGCAACCGAACCTACTCTTTCAACTGGAATAGTCTACGAAGTGCTTCGACCAGTTGTCGTGGCGAGCCATGACGGGAGACATCCCGCAGCGACTCCAGGGGTGGGTGAAGAAGCTTCGCAATGAGCCGATCCGCAAACCGTTCTATTTCTTGCCGGTCCCGGTCATCTAAATCGGGCACTTTCCGGAACAGTCGAGTCAGTTCTTCCTGTTTGGTGCGGCGGAAACCGTCTTGCAATTCGGCGACGACTGGCACCGTGGTCCGATGCCGGGCCTCGGCGAGGAATTTGAGCGTCTCCTGCGATACGATTTTTTCAGCGGCGGGAAGTGCGGTCTGTCGAGCCTGCCGGTTCTGATCACAGGTGTTTGCCAGGTCATCAATGGAGTAGAGATACGTTCCCAAGTAGTCACCAATAGCTGGTTCGAAGTCGCGGGGCACGGCCAGATCCAGGATGAACAAGGGGCGTTGGTGTCGGCGTGGTGCGACATGCCTGCGATAAGCTTCCAGAGTGAAAATCGGCTGGTCGGCACCCGTGGTACTGATCACGACGTCGGCCTCGACGAGCCGTTCGTAGAGATGATCCCAGGCGACCGGGGTACCATGCCATTTTTCGGCGAGAAGCCGGGCACGAGGGAGGTTGCGGTTGGCGATTTGGAGGTTTTGCGTCCCCGCATCGACCAGATATCGGAGCGTTTCCTCGGCCATTTCTCCAGCCCCAACGACCAGGACCATCTTGTCGTCGAAACGTTCGAAGATGCGGCTGGCGAAGTCGGCGATGGCAATGCTCGGTATGCTCACACGGTGCCGGTGCAAGGGAGTCTCGCCTGCAACGCGTCTCGCCGTGCGGAGGGCCGCTTGAAAAAACTGGTGGGTGAGGGGTCCCGTGCTGCCAATTCCACGTGCCAGGTCGTAGGCTTTTTTTACCTGCGCAAGTATTTGCGGTTCCCCGACGACCATGCTGTCGAGACTGGCGGCAACACGGAACAAGTGGCGTACCACTTCTTCATCTTCCAGCGTAACCAGGGAGGGCTGCAGCTCATCGATGGGTACCTGATGGAAAGAAGCAAGATGCGCAGCCAGCGATTTTGAGCAGGGAGGGAGGTGTTGCCCTTCGACTGCAGCATAGAGTTCCACGCGATTACACGTTGAAAGCAGCACGGCTTCGGTATCGGGGTACGCATCACGCCAAGAAACAAGCGCTGCTTCAGCCTGATTGTTGTTAAATGCCAGCCGCTCGCGAACCGCCACACTCATGTGTCGATGATGACAGCCGACCATGCGGAGTTTCATACGCTCACCTCCATAGGACATGCCGTCAATTCGTTCGCGTGGCCTTTGCGGCCGTGGACTGTATCGAGCATCGTGATCGAAAACAGCATGAACACGAGGAACACAAATGCGGCAAGCGTGAGGTAGGCAACCTTGCGCCCTTGGCGGGCGGCGGGATAAACCAGCCGGAAGATCTCTGCTGTGATCAGCCAGGCCAGCATGGCGGCTAGGCTTAATACGACCGGATCCGTCCATAAGCGATAGCTCGTGTCGGTCGGGTGTTTCATGTGAGTCAAGATCACCCCGGAAAGCAAGCCAGCAGCCATCGTCAGGGCCGACCACCGCAACGCACGACTGTTAATCCAATGCAGCCATTCCAGGCTGGGGAGGCGAAAACTAACCACAGGTGGCAAGGCCTTCCGCAATCGGTGGCTTTGTATCAGATACATCAATCCGCTCAAAAACCCCAAGCAGACTGTCACCGTTCCCAACAACAGCGTCACACCATGAACGACACCCCAAAATTGCGATGCCTGTCGAGCTGCCAGAGGAACTTGACTGGCAAATTGCGCCGCCCCAACCAGTAGCAGTATGAGCGGCAACAGAAACAGCCCGATCGATGTTCCAGGTGAATAAAAAACCAAACCCAGATAAACGATCGCCAAGACCCAAGCCGCCAACAGACACCAGTCAAAGGTTGTTGCCAGGGGTGTGGCAGGTGCCTGGCTGACCCGGTCGATCAAGTACCAGGTCTGCGCAGCCAAGCCTGCTCCTGCGAAGGCGAGCATCACCAGGCGGTGCCAGCCGTAACGAGCCTTCAGCCCGGCTAACTCCAACATCCAGGCCACGAAATAGCAAGCTGTAAAACAGAAGATATTTACACCGGACGACATTAGAGTGCACACCAAGACAACATCAGTCATGCCGCGGCGACTTCCCACTCCCCAGGACAAGATTGTTCCGACTGCCATGAGGTTGCCACGTCCGATCTGCCCGCAGGGGATCGGAAGCCACATTCACCGAGGCGATCAGCTTACGACCACGACCTCAGCCGCGTCGCGGTAGGTTTGATTCGAGGGCACCAACATTGGAACCCAACCAGCAAGCTCTTCCAAATCCCACTTCGTTTCCGGGTCGTCCTCGTCGCGCGCAACCGCAGCTACCGCGTTCATCAGCCCGTAGACGGAGTCGTCCTCATCTTCGTGGAATTTCGAGAGAATCTGACTCAACAGGAGCGAAGAATGACGCCGTGGGAGCTGCGAGATGACCGTCGACATTTGCAAACCCGCGTCGACATCACTTTCGGCGGCAACGCGCAGCTGATCGGTAAGTTGGGTGAGCATCTCGGACGACGTACACACCTGAACGAGGTTTCGCACACGCTTGCGAAGCCGCTCCAAAGCCCGGGGTGCGGAGGTCGACGGTACCCGCTTCAACCGCTTCATTCCATCGGTGCGCGACATGATGGCACCGCTACGGTGCATCTGACGAAAAACATGTGGAAAAATACAAATTTCATACCCGATCGTGCAGACTGCCACCCCCCCTTGGACATAATCGTTTGGGCGGATCTGGCGGGTGTGCGGAACTGTGGCCCATATGAAAAGACGCCCCTTATGCCGAGTGCATTGGGCCAAACGACCGCCAATTTTGAAAAGTTCCTCTTCGACCATCGAGAGGATTTCTTTCGGGGCAGGCGAATGAATCGTGGCCATTGAGAGATCCTTGGATGAAACGGGCGGGCAACCGGCGAACTCGACATCGTTCTCCGTCCACTGCCATCGTCTCTTAATGTGAGCAAAGGTCAACCGCATAAACGGATAAATGACTCAATTATGCATGGAAATGATGGGAAAATGAATCGATTTGGGGGTCCGTGGCGACCAATAAATAATATAAATATTTATTTTTACATAAAATACCAATTTTTACACCTCATATTACCCATTATTCAATCCAGAATCTTGCCCGAGAGAATAATTCACGGCGTTGCGCCATCCAGGCCGTAATCTTTTAGTTTCTTGTGCAGCGTGTTTCGATTGATGCCCAACCGCTCGGCTGCCTTGATCTGCACGCCATCACACAACACCAGTACTTGAGCGATCACCTCGCGTTCGACCCGATCGACAACCCGACTGTGGAGATCCTGGCAGTGGTCATCGGAGCCGGCGACGCCCTGATGGACCAGTTCCTCGGCCAGCGAATCGAAGTCGAGGGGTCGGGTTCCCACGGTGCAGTCGAGTCGGCCGGTGGTGACGACCGAAGGCAGGAGTTCCAGGCGCAGTTCGTCGTCGGGCGCCATGACGACGGCCCTCTCGATATAGTTTTGCAACTCCCGCACATTACCGGGCCAATCGTATTGCTGGAGCGCTTCCATGGCGGCGGGATCGATGTGGACCACGTACCGGTCGTTTTGTTCGTTGTAGAAGTTCAGGAAGTACGTTGCCAGTTCCGGTATGTCAGTACGTCGCTCCCGTAGCGGGGGCAGGTAAATGGGCACCACGTTGAGGCGATAGTAGAGGTCCTCGCGGAACCGGTTCTTGGATGCCTCTTCGAGCAAATCTCGATTGCTTGCGGCGACCACACGGCAATCGACCTTGATTGTTTGTGTATCACCAACCCGTTCGAACTCCCTTTCCTGCAAAACTCGGAGCAACTTGACCTGCAGTTGATGGGCCATACTGTTAATTTCGTCCAGAAAAATCGTGCCCGTGTGGGCCGCTTCAAAACGACCGGTGCGGTTCTCATGCGCACCGGTGAAAGCACCCCGAACATGGCCAAAAAGCTCGCTTTCCAGCAGGTTATCGCTCAGCGCACCGCAATTGACCCGGACAAAGGGCCGTTGTTTGCGTTCACTATGGGAGTGAACCGCCTGGGCAATCAGCTCTTTGCCAGTCCCGGTTTCACCCAACAGCAGGACCGATGCGCGACTACGGGCGACTTGACGCGTGAGCCGGTAGACTTCCAACATGGGGGGGCTGGACCCGATAATACCCGGCAAGGAAGCATCGTCCGCTTGCGGGTGCGTCATCATTTTTAGAGGCTTGGACATGAGGTCATCGGCAGTTTTCACTCGGCCTGCCGTAGTGACTCGAGCGCATCGAGGATCCCGCTCAAGACACGGTAGGTGGCTTCATCGGCGGCGTGACTGGCGTTGTAGCGGTCATATTGGCGAACGATCTCGTTGGTTGTGAGTAAGATACCGTATTTCCGCACGTTTTCGGCAAAAGCGGTGGCAGCGGCCTGGCGCGATTCGATGGGTAGAACCGCACGGCTGGCGTAATCGACCAGTGCCAGTTGGCTTTCCGGAGTACCGACCCATGCCAGATTTCCTACCGCATCCGCCGTGAGACTCGGCTCGTAGAGTGCGATGGCCAGGACGTCGGCTAGTTGCTCGGTGTCGTAGAACCCTGGTGGTTGCTTCAACAGACGGCCTAACTGGTCGAGAGCAAACTCGGCCTGGGCGGTTCGCTCCTGGGGGGAACACAAGTCGCGTCCCAGGGCGTCATTCATCCTTTGGGCGATGGAGGCAACTGCGGTCTCGGTTTGTGCCCCTGGAAAGGCGACCACACGATCGTATTGACTGGCCAGACGATGTGCTTCTACCAACCGGCCGGCCGGCGCAAGCAACGCAATCGACGCTCCGGCTGACTGCGGTAACAACCGCAGCGTATGGAGCAATTCCCGGATTCCGGGCGAACCGATCGCGAGATCGACCAGGAGGAATTGCAAACTGTCGGACTGGCGTGCGAAGTGAATCAAATCCTTTGGATTGTTGGCAACGTCGGTTTGGTAACCCAAAGAGGCCAGGATGCCGCCGACGGAAGCTGCCGACTGAATCGCTGGCATGGCAACCAGCGCAATGGGTGGGCCACCTCCGTTGGCAAACCGGGACAACGTCTTTGGGACCCAACTTGAGCCTGGAAAAGGCTTTTGCGGATCTAGCGTCAGGATCGCTGTCAGGGCAGCAAAAGAGACGCGGCGGTGCGGCCCGATCAGGGCCCGCACGAGAGGTGAATTCCGGCCATCTGGCGTGTAAAGGACTCCCACATCAGCCAACCCGCCAAGCAATTCACAGGCTGCTGTTGCCGCGCCTGGGTAGTTGCTATCGAGCGCCGCAGTCAATAGTTGATCCGCTGCCTGAGCGTCGCCGCGATACGACTCAAGTACGTTCGCGAGATACTTCCCCAGGGGGACTTGTGAAAGAGGCCGTTCGTATCCATGTCGCAGCTTTGCGGCCTCAAGTCCCAACACCAAGGCGAGTTCTCGATTGGTGACATTGGCTGGGTCGAGCCGAACCAGCTGTTCGGCCAGTCGCGCCGCCCAAAGGATACACGCTTCCGGTTGGTCGTAATGCTCGTACGAAAGCTCAGCGGTCGCATCGTCCCAGAACCATAGTCCGATTTGGTTGTTGGCAGCGGGCCTGAAAGGGGGCACGCCCTGGCGATGACGGTCGATTTCCTGGAGCAGCAGACGTTCGGCCACCGTCGAGCTGGCCAACAACGGCAGGGCCTGCGCGTTTTGCAGAGACTTGAGCACCGCGCTCGCGGAGGCCAGTAATTGGGGGTTTTCGGTCGTTAACGTGGCCAACAGGGGGCCGACGGAAAGTGGCTCGAGGGCCATCAGCGCCTGCCTCAAGTTACCTCGTTGCGTGGCATCTGTTTCTCGGGCCAATGCCTTAACAAGGGTTTCGACGGCCACAATTCCACCATCTGCAAGGTCGATCCTTGCAGCCAGGCGAATTTCTGCCGACCGATTTCCCAAATCGCCGATGAGGGCTGCCAGACGCTGCGGATCACGTGCTTGCTGAGCCGCGGCTGCCATACAGGAATCGGCAAACGACGCACCGTCGGCTGCCAGTCGCTGATCACGGGCCAGCCGAAGCATGGTGGCCGTGCCGAACTCGCCGACCAGGGCCGCTCGTTGGTCGGCCGTCAAATCGAGGGTTGCCAGTTCCCTCAGAATTTCCGTTGCCAACTCAGCTTCGCCTAAATCGGCCAAGGTCATGACCGCTTGAAGACGTTCACCCGGTGTTTCCCGAGGTAATTGTAAAACGGCAATCACCGCTGGATTGCGCTCCCGATGAAAGGATTGCTCCCGGTCGGCTTCGTTGGTCTCGGCCGACGTGGACGCGGATGTCAAAATAACCACGCATGTCCAAAGTGCCAGCCAAAGGGACCGTACTTCGAGATTCTGGGCAGCGAAACTTGACGGGTTCCTGGTCGATGTCATGGCGTATCTCATGGTCACGTATTCGCTAAAGTCCGCTTTGCGTCTGCTGGTCCTGGTTGCGGATGGTGGTTCACCCTGTGGGGCCGCTCTGCATCACGCCGACCGGTGATGTAGGCAGACCGCTGGCGAACAACGTTGTTCAATCTTCCGAAAGGTTTTTTTTCCATTGATTCCATTGTTTTTCAACCTCGGCAGGATTGGTCGATCCATAGCTCCGAAAGGCTTCGACAGCGGCTTGAGCACCGAGAATCTCGTAGACCGACCCGTCCAAGCTAGGGTGGGCCGCGGTGAAGTGCTCGATTGGTAGCTGCCGAAGCGGGACCCCAAGATCCAGTGCCAAGGCAACGAGTCGACCGATGATTTCATGGGCCGTGCGTTGGGGCACTCCCTGGCAGCTTAAGGACTCCATCAGCGTGGTGGCATCGAGGTAACCATCCTCTAGTTGGTCGGCGATCGCAGTGCGATTCAGTTCAGCACCAGCCACCAGTGGTGCCAGCAATTCCAGGCACGCGGCGACCGTATCGGCCGAGTCAAACACGGGCAACTTGTCTTCCTGGAGATCCCGGTTGTAGGCCAGCGGCAAACCCTTCACGAGCACCAGTAAACTCGTCAGGTTGCCGACGACACGCCCGGTTTTGCCCCGCACCAGTTCCAGGACATCGGGATTGATCTTCTGCGGCATGATCGAGCTGCCCGTACAAAAAGCCTGTGGCAGTTTCAGGAAATTAAACTCGCTGGTCGACCAAAGAATCCACTCTTCGGCCAGGCTGCTCAGGTGTTCGGCAATTAAAGTCAGACAGCTGGCAAACTCGATGACAAAGTCGCGGGCACCGGAGGAATCGAGACTGTTGGCCAACACTCCTTCAAATCCGAGTAGATCGGCCACCATTTGGCGGTCGACGGCAATCGTAGTCCCTGCCAAAGCCGCCGTACCGAGCGGGAGTTGATTCACGCGGCGTCGGCAGTCGAGCAGTCGACCCCGATCCCGCTGGAGTTTTTCGCAATAGGCCAGCCAATAATGGACTGCCAAGACTGGTTGGGCACGTTGCAAGTGGGTGTAGCCAGGCAAGATCACGCCTTGGTCCTGCTCACCGCGGCCAACGAACGCCCGTTGGAGGTCGGTGATTAAAACAGTGATGTGGTCGATTTTGTTGCGAATCCAGAGTCGCAAATCAGTAGAGATTTGATCGTTCCGACTACGTCCGGTGTGAAGTTTGCGTCCCACATCGCCGATGCGATCAATCAGCGCTTGCTCGACATTCATGTGAACGTCTTCGAGTTCCTGGTGGAATTTGAACTGCCCAGAGGAAATGTCCGCGCCGATTTCACTCAGACCGTCGATAATCTGGTCTCGTTCCTCGGCCGTCAGAATGCCGATCGCGGCGAGCATCTGAGTATGGGCTTGCGACCCCTGGACGTCGTAGGCGGCAAGACGTTGATCGGAACTGACGCTTTCGGTAAACTTCTCCACCCGTGGGTCGGTCGCCTCGCGAAAGACACCGCCCCAAGGTTTTTTCGCGTTTGGGGTCTGGGTCACCGTAGTCACCGTCGCTTCTCGAATCAGGTTACGTCGTTCGTAGAACGAATCAAAACAGTAGGTCCACTTGTTGTGGGGAAAATTCGCCAGCTACCGTTCGGAGGTCTCGGTACGGACCCACACCGGCCACACTGGGAGGATCCGCGACTGGCCGGGACGTCAAAACGGGCGATTCCCACAAAGTGGCAACTCATGGGCAGCTGTCGAACATGTTTACAGTATGCACGTTACGACAAAGTGTCAACGAGGCATAGGCAGTCAACGCCCAAAAACTAGGCACAGATTCCTGCCCCCCACTGCCGGTTTTTTGGGTCGCACGAGTCGATCGGGTGGTCCGGCAGTCGTTTTTCAGCAGTTCAACGGTGGAATCTCCCCTAACGACCGGCGGCAGCGAGCTGGGGTTCAGACCTGCTGGGTCAGGACGACCCCGGGCAAAAACAGTTGCCGCTGATGCTGAGCGACGGGCGTGCCCTCGAGGGGCATTAATTGAGGGGAACCCAGCGACACCGATTTTCGCACCCGCTGGTAAATCTGGCAGGGCCAGCGGACCATGCGTTGGTGGATTTGTTCGGTTGTGACCAGGAAGGTCGTGGCCAGATAGTTCCGCAACTGCTGCTCGATCGCATTGAGCTCCCCAAATCCCTGTTCGGCAATCAGCTGGGCGTAAAGCGGAGCGGCGGCTTGAGCGACAAGCTCTTCGGGGGCCATCAGGCTCACCGCGAATCTTTGTGCGTCATATTCGATGCGGGGCCAGATGGGGCTGCTGCGGAGAACCAGGTAATCTTCAATGGAACTGGTTTGATCGATGACCCCTTGGTGGAGGGTCAAGTGGCCCAGAACTTTGGCCAGAATCTGGCGATAAGATGGCTCTGGTCGCGAATCGGCGATGAGTTTTTCGATCGCGACGATGACCTCCCCGTTCGGGTGAAGCCGATAGGCACAGCACTCGACGCTGAACCGGGGAATCAGCCCGGCAACGATGACCAGCGAAATGTCTTGCAGCTCCAGGAGTAATTCCACGTCGATTGGCAAGCAGGCCCTCACCTTTGGTTCGCGACGCAAGAGTTCCCAAGCAAAGTTCTCGATTTCCAGCTCAGTGTATTGGCGAAGCATAGCTTGCAGGCGGTTTTTGATTCCGTTGGGCAGGAAACAAGCTACGAACTGGGGGGTGGATGCCCCGCATCGCAGTGCTGGAGGAGTTCCTGAAGAGATTCTTGCGTCAGTTTGGTTTTGATAGAGGTGGTCACCACCAGCGGCGCGACGTGTCGGCACGGCTGCTCAACGCCGAGCGGCAGTTCGTGAGCGACTTTGGCCTGATCGATCAGCCGTTCAAACTGGGGGGAGTTGGCCGCGATGCCGAGCACATCGGCAACTTTTTGCAGCTTTTGCATGTTCTTCCATGGCAGGCGTCGACCCTGTTCTACGCCGCTTACGGTCGAGGGCCGTTCGTCCAGCAGTCCGGCGAATCTCCGCAAGCCAAGCCCTGCCTGCAGGCGGAGTGTTCGCAAGTGGAGGCCAAATTGTGGCATCATACGGCTCGACCCGAGGAAAATCGCACAATCCGCCATCATACCGATCTGCTGGAAATTGAAAACCGCCCACTCCAGAAAGATGCGGCCTGCCGGAAACCAGACTCTCAGCAGGCCTCAAGTAAAAGGTACATGCATCGGATCGATAACACCACCAACCTGGGCGGAGCCACGGTCGGGAAGCGGATCTCCAACCTCGACTTCCAAAACGGTGCGCAGCCGCTTGGTGGTGAAGTCTTCTACAAGGACGTGGCCGGTCCCGAATCAGATGTCAATGGCGACAACATCTTGTCGCGGGGGTCCCGTACGGAGGGAGAGCGATACCCGGGTCTCTTGAAGACATTAATCCGGGCATGCTATCCTTGGGCGATTTTCCTTACGACAGTGGCTGGTTCGACCTGAAGGAGATACGGTCCCCTCGCGACTCGGCCAGAATTGTGCTATTTGCTTCATTTACGACGGTCCCGTGAGCCGTCTGACCGCCAAACTCCAAGTGAACACCGATTGTGCCACGACGCGACGATATTCAAAAAATCCTGATCATTGGTTCTGGTCCCATCGTCATCGGGCAGGCGTGCGAATTCGATTATTCTGGTACCCAAGCTTGCAAAGCGCTACGAGAGGAGGACTACGAGGTCATCCTTGTGAATTCGAATCCAGCCACGATCATGACCGATCCCTCGACAGCCAACCGCACCTACATCGAGCCCCTCACTTGGGAGGTGGTTGCCAAGGTGATCGAGGTCGAGCGGCCTGATGCCCTCCTTCCCACGTTGGGAGGTCAGACCGGGCTGAACGTGGCGATGGATCTTGACCGGCATGGCGTTCTCAAGCAATACGGCGTCGAGATGATCGGCGCCACCGCCGATGTGATTGACAAGGCGGAGCGGCGTTATCGCTTCCAGATCGCGATGCAGAACATAGGGCTCGATTTGGCCAAGGGCAAAACGATCGAAACCCTGGGTGAAGCGCGTGCCTGGATCGACGAAATTGGGTTACCAGTCATCGTCCGACCGAGTTTTACGCTGGGGGGAAGCGGTTCCAGCATTGCCTACAACCATGATGAGGTCGACCAACTCGTAGCGCGGGGACTCGACCAATCACCGATCAACCAGGTGTTGATCGAGGAATCGATCATTGGTTGGAAAGAGTATGAAATGGAGGTGATGCGGGACGTGGATGACAATGTAGTCATCATTTGTTCGATCGAGAATTTCGATCCGATGGGAATTCACACCGGAGACTCGATTACCGTTGCCCCTGCCCAGACACTAACCGACAAGGAATACCAGCGGATGCGTGACGCCAGCTTAGCCGTCATCCGCGAGATTGGTGTAGAAACGGGGGGTTCGAACATTCAATTTGCGATCAATCCTCAAACAGGCCGGATGGTCGTGATCGAGATGAATCCGCGCGTCAGCCGCTCCAGTGCACTGGCCAGCAAGGCGACCGGTTTTCCGATCGCAAAAATTGCAGCCAAACTTGCTGTCGGTTACCTCCTGCAGGAGTTGCCCAATGACATCACCCGAGAGACCACTGCTTGTTTTGAGCCCACGATCGACTACGTGGTCACGAAGATTCCCCGGTTCGCTTTTGAGAAGTTCCCCGATGCCGATTCAACGCTGAACACGCAAATGAAAAGTGTCGGCGAGACGATGGCAATCGGGAGTACTTTCAAAGAGTCGTTTCAAAAAGCGCTCCGTGGTCTGGAAGTAGGGAGTGCCGGCTTTGGTTCTGATGGACTTGATTTGTGGGGTACGGATCAACAACCCAGCACCGATGAAATCATCGCGCGCCTGTCGCGGGCAGATCCTGATCGGGTGTGGTACCTCCGGTATGCCTTCAAGAGCGGGATGACGATCGAAGAGATCTACCGGCTCACTGGTATCGACCCGTGGTTCCTCGACAATCTCCTGGAGATTGTCGAAACCGAAGACGAGCTTCGCGCAACGGGCCGTTGGGAGAACTTGACCGATGCCCAGCTCCGCACGGCCAAGCGGTTTGGGTTCGCCGATGAGCAACTCGGCACGATCTTCGACATCGATCCCGGCCAGGTTCGCAGCGAGCGAATCAAACGCGGTATCTGCGTGGTGTTCAAGTCGGTCGATACCTGTGCGGCAGAGTTTGAGGCGTTTACCCCTTACTACTATTCGACGTACGAAACGGAAAACGAGGTGCCACCAAAACCCGAGGGTGGCCACCGAATTGTGATTCTCGGGGGTGGGCCGAATCGGATCGGGCAGGGAATTGAATTCGACTACTGTTGTTGTCATGCAAGCTTCGCGCTTCGGGAGCTTGGTATCGAGTCGGTGATGGTCAACAGCAATCCCGAAACGGTAAGCACTGATTACGATACGAGCGACATGCTCTTCTTCGAGCCGCTCACCGTGGAAGATGTGCTCAACATTTGCGAACAGGTCGAAGCGGATGGCGTGATAGTCCAGTTTGGTGGGCAAACGCCATTGAATCTTGCCCGGGCATTAACCGAGGCACAGGTCCCGATCATCGGCACCACCGTCGATGCGATTGAACGTGCGGAAGATCGCGAAAAATTCCAGCAGCTACTCTATAAACTTCAACTCAAGCAGCCTCCCAGCAGTATTGCGCATTCGGTCGCTGAGGCCCACCGGGAGGCAGAGAAGATCGGTTATCCATTGTTAGTCCGCCCCAGCTTCGTCTTGGGTGGCCGCGGCATGGAAATCTCTTACGACCGTTCTCAATTGGAACGTTATATCGGCGAGGCGTTCCTGGCTGCCCAGGGACAGCCTGTCTTGATTGATCGCTTCTTGGAGGGAGCCACGGAAGTCGATGTGGATGCCATTGCTGACGGCACGCACGTGGTGGTGTCCGGAATCATGGAGCATATTGAAAAGGCGGGTGTCCATTCGGGCGATTCAGCTTGTGTAATCCCCCCCTACAGCCTTCCAGATTCCGTTGTCGGCGAGATGCGAGAAGCAACCGAGGCACTTGCCCGTGAGTTGGAGGTCGTCGGGTTGATGAATGTGCAATTTGCGGTGAAGCATGAACAAGATCGATATGAAATTTATGTCATTGAGGTCAATCCGCGGGCCAGTCGTACGGTGCCATTCGTTGCCAAGGCAACCGGTTTCCCCATAGCGAAAGTCGCGGCGAAAGTCATGGCCGGTGTGTCGCTTGCCGAGCAGGGTGTGACAGAAGATCCGCTTCCCATCGACGTCTCGGTCAAAGAAGCCGTTTTCCCCTTCATCAAGTTTGCGGGTGTCGACATTGTGTTGGGACCGGAAATGCGCTCCACTGGCGAAGTGATGGGTGTCAGCACGCGATTCTCAATGGCGTTTGCCAAAAGTCAACTGGCAGCCGGAACCATCCTTCCCAAGGAAGGCAACATCTTTATAAGTGTGGCACCGCAACACAAGTCGGCAATCATCGACCTGGCACGGCGACTGGCCAAAATGGGTTACCCGTTACTGGCCACGCGTGGTACAGCTGCTACGCTGGCTGCGGAAAATATCGAGACAACACAAATCAACAAGATTGCTGAAGGCAATCCGAATTTGCTCGATTATCTAGCCGATGCCAATGTGGCGCTGGTCATGAATACCCCCTTCGGTAAAGGTGCCCATACCGACGAAGGAAAGGTTCGGGCCGCAGCGGTTCAAGCTGATGTTCCCTGCATCACGACCATGGAAGCTGCGACAGCTGTTGTCCTCGCGATGGAAGCCCTGCGCGAGGGAAAAATGACGGTGCAGGCACTGCAGGACCGCTGTCCCTAGGCCCTGACCCTGCAATCGTACTTCAGGTAGGAGGGATCGTAGCGGTAGCCTGCAAGATAACGCAGCGGATAGTTCTTGCCACACTCAGAATTTCCCGGGAACCTTTCGCAAGGGTTTGCAAACTGCTAGCAGTGGAATCTGGTTGTCCGCGGGACCACCAAACCCCCTTCTGTAAGTATGACTGCATTTGTTTTCGCAGTTGCAAAGTTTCTGTGCGTACAAAACGGCCTTGACCGTTCAAGTCACCTCTCGTATCTTCCCGACCCACAGCGGAAGTTGCGAACAACGTAACTCCCCATCAACCACACGATGTCAGTTTGTGATGTTGCCTGATTTGAAATGCCACGCGAAACGGATCGCGGGAATTAACCACCGGAATGGAGTCCACGTGGAAGGGTCACGCCCCCAACTAGGCAAGTCGTAGATTTTGCCTGGGTGGTGGCGCCAGATCCTCGCAGCGGTTGGTTTGGCACGGAAGCTCGCCTGCCGCTACGATACACTCCCTGACGCGGGTCAGTTGGTTTGCCCCTATCAACCAACCTGCGTCCGCCCGCAAGCGTCATTGCGTCCAATCGCTCCCGGAAGAGATTTGCATCCTTTGCCCCCCTGGGACGCTCCTTTTCTGGGAGCTTTTTTGCGCCTGCCTGTTGAGTGACGCCTGCCAGCCGTGGTGAGACCCGTTCCTGGTGATTCTGGTCTTCGAGAGGGAGTCTGTTTGGTGGTTATCGCATCTTACGACTTAGTTGATCCGAAGGTTCGTTGGAAACTGACCGGAGACAATGCCAAAATCTCACCAGCGATCCAACCGCATTTTCCTGTTTTACGGCGGCGGTCGTTGGTGCTCATGTGCGATGCCGACTGCGCGCACCGCTACCAGCGCTGGCTTGCACACCGCTCGATTCGGTTTCGTGATCAGGCGGGGGCACAGTCACGTTGTCGTACCAGGTCCCCCGCTCTACAATCTGCGGCCCATGTTGCCGTGTGCGAATGCGTGACCGGCAACTCAGTTACAGGTCATGAGGCACCCCAAGCCCACTAAACTTTGCAACCAAAGATTCGATACACGCATGGAAGCGATCGTACGCAAGAGCCCCAGCCAGGCACCACTCTCAAAAGAAGAACAACTTCGCGCTGCCCGCGAGATCATGCGACTCGAAGCAGTGGCCCTCTGGAAGTTATCTGACCGCTTGGACGAAACATTCCACCGTGTCGTCGAGCAGATCCATCGCAGCTGCGGGAGCGTGATCGTCACCGGCATGGGAAAAGCGGGACTGATTGGCCAGAAGATTGCGGCAACGATGACATCGGTTGGCACGCGCGCCCACTTCCTACATCCAGCAGAGGCATTTCATGGCGATTTGGGGCGGATTCACACCGACGACGTAGTTCTGATACTCAGCCAGAGCGGTGAAACGGCCGAGGTGGTGCAACTGTTGCCTGTGATCCGCAATTTTGGCGTTCCGATGATTGCCATCACAGCCCGGCGTGAGAGCACGATCGGTCGTGCCGCCAGCGAAGTCCTGGAACTTGGTGTCCTCGACGAGGCGTGTTCGCTTGGACTGGCTCCCAGCACCAGTACGACCGCGATGCTGGCCCTTGGCGATGCACTCGCTTTGGTCCTTTGTCGCCTCCGCGGATTTCAAGCGGAGGACTTTGCGCGGTTTCATCCGGGTGGCAGCCTGGGCCGTCGCTTCAGCAAGGTAGACGCTCATTTGCGGCCCCTAGAACAATGCCGTGTTACGTCCGATCACTTGTCCGTGCGGGAAGTTCTCGTGGCGTGCAGCCGACCTGGGCGGCGGACTGGAGCAATCATGTTGACGGACCAGGCAGGGAGGCTCACCGGCTTGTTCACCGACAGCGACCTGGCCCGGTTATTCGAACAGCGTGCCGAAGCAGCCCTTGATCGACCCATTCATGACGTGATGGTTGTGCAGCCGATTACGGTTGAGGCAGGATCCTTGTTACGTGACGCGATTTCTTTGATGACTGCCCGTAAGATCAGCGAACTGCCCGTCGTTGACGGCAAGCAGCATCCGTTGGGCTTGATCGACGTGACCGACGTGGTCGGCATGGATGTGGCTGAGGGACCTGAACCGTCTTCCAGTGAAAGCGCGCAAAAAAAGCCTCCAACAGTTCGCCTGTTCGCCGCAGAACCGGAGGAGTAAGAGCACAAAGACCTGGAGAAAACAGTCTGTGGGTAGTCGTATTGACGGTTTGATGTGCGGAGTGAGTTCGCACGAATATCGATACCCCCAGTGAGCCGATCCCGACCGGACTGCCGATAACCTCGATGGCTTTCCCGTGAGTTACGTTAGCGAAGCTTGTGCAAAAATCACGATTATGCTTGCGGACGTTGACGGCGTGCTGACCGACGGCCGACTACAGTTCGACAACCACGGTATTGAGTCCAAGCAGTTTCATATTCGCGATGGCTTGGGCATTCGGTTGTGGCAACGGGCAGGGCACAAGTTTGGCATCGTAACAGGTCGCAAGTCGGAGATTGTGGAGCGACGCGCAGCGGAGCTCGACGTTGACATTGTCCGACAAGGTGACGACGACAAGCTGGGCCAAACCGAGCAGATTGCCCGAGAGCTTGGGGTTGAGCTGGAGGCGATTTGCTACATCGGTGACGACCTCCCCGACTTACCGGTCATTCGCGCCGTCGGCCTGGGAGTGGCCGTCCAAGACGCTGCCGCAGAGGTCCGTGCCGCAGCCAACCACGTAACCCGTACCGCGGGTGGCCAGGGCGCCCTGCGGGAAATCATAGAAACGATCCTCCGGAGCACCGGCCGCTGGGACGACATCGTGTCTCGGTATGTCACATGATTCAACAAGACGTGTTGTACCGCTAACGACACGGGATTTCCAACGCCATGATTACGCGTTTGATTCGCAGCACGATTTCATTGGCCGCAATCGTAGTGGCGTATCAACTCTACGCCCTCGTGGTCGTGCCCTGCCTGGAACCGGCGCTGGCGGTGCGGCAACAACGGGCATCGACTGCGGCAGAGCGGCAAATGGGAAGACGGCTGGCCGACAAGTACCAGCAGTTGCTGGCAAATTACTTTCCCCCCGACCACTGGTCGCAAAAACGCCCTCCGAAAGTTATCAAGAGTGGGCATGGGATGTTGGTGCTCGATGACTACCACCAGGAAAAACCTGGCCAGATTGAACTGTCGCACTTTGCGCTGTTGTTCTTTGCTTCTCCCGTGCAAGAAGGACAACCGGCCCCTACCGATGTGATTATCGTCGAAGCGCCGTCTGGGGGTGCGCTCACGTTCGACGAAACTTTCAAACCGGCATCGGGGCGACTGGGACGGATTGTGTCGGGTGAACTCAATGGCTTGGTCACGATTCGCAGCGACATGCGACAACCAGGTCCGGCCGACGACCTGTTCATCCAGACTGGCAACCTGCGACTCAATTCCAAGGGGTTGGTGGAAACCAGTGAACAAGTTCAATTTCGCCTGGGATCCCATCGTGGTCGTGGCAGGCAACTCGAAATCCAGCTCTTGGACGAAGAGCAAACCGGCGCAGCATCAACGGGCATTCAATTCAGCGGGCTGGAGGCGATTCGCATTCGCGAAAACGTGTATTTTCAACTTGGAACTGCATCCGGGAAGCTTGTTCCAGGCAGCATGACCGATCAACCGATCGAAATTACGTGTACCGGGCCTTTCGAATTCCAGTTGATTGGCGAGCAACAAGATTATGTCGCCCGGTTTCATGACAATGTCGAAGTTTGGCAATTCAATCCGCACGGGCTGAGTGACCAAATGACCTGCAAACAGCTCAACGTGCAGTTTGCACCGAAACAGATCCCCGGCGCCATGCGGCCTATTCAGACCGGCGCGCGTCAAAGGGCAGAGATCAATCAATTGGAGCTGTACGCTCTGGAAGCGACTGGCGAGCCAGTCATCATGCTTTCTCCGCAGCGCAACTTTGAAGCCCGAGGTGCCCGCGTGCGACTGACGATTCCCGAACGAAAGATTTCCCTTGATGGGGGCGATGTGCAACTCCGTTCGGGTCAGAGTGTGTTGCGGGCACCAGCGATCTTTTACACCCATCCAGCCTCAGAAGCAGGAACGGGCATTGGCACGTTTCGCGCACAAGGTGCAGGAAACCTTTCGTTCGTTCCCAATCCCGAACAGCCAAATGATTTACTCACAGCTGCCTGGCAAGAGTCAGTTCAGTTGGTTCGTCAAGAAGGCGAACCTGTCCTCTGGCTGCAGGGCCGCCCCCGCCTCGCGATGCAAGGGCGTGGCCAGTTGGTTGCCGACGAAATGAAAGTCTATCTCCGCGAAATTGCCTCTGAAGACCCGGCAGCGGCGATGGCCTGGAGTTTGAGCGGCCACGATCAGAAAAAGGTCGGGCACGAACAGAAAAAGCAGGACGCGACAACCGTACGCCCCGACCGGATTTTAGCCCGCGGGAATGTGACGATCGATTCGCCACAACTAGCTGGGCAGACCCACGAGCTGTCAACCTGGTTCCGTTATGTACCACCACAGCCAGCGGATTCGCAGCAGCCTGCCGCGGGTAGCTCCAATCGGTTTGACCTGGCGAATCCGGCACAGGCGGAGGAGGGATATGCAATTCAAGCCGATCGATTGCGTTTGGAGATCGCCGTACAGGGTCGGCGCGCAGAACCGACAAACCTTTTTTGCGATGGCAACGTTGTCTTTCGAGAAACCCGGACCCGCGACCCGGCGGCTGCACCGCTGGTTCTCTATGGGCAACGATTAACCTTAGAGGATATGAGTCACGGTGCCACGCGGATTGCGGTCTTGGGAGGCGATGCCGACGGCGGACAACCTGCCCAACTCGCAGAAATGACCGCCCGTGGTGTCACGCTGATGAGCTCGGCGGTCTATCTTGACGAAGCCCAAAACCGCGCCTGGATTGAAGGGCCGGGTGAGGCCCATCTGAGGCTTAGCCGAGATTTACAAGGTCGGTCAACCGAAACGCCCTATCCACTAGACATTCGTTGGGAAAAAGGTCTTAACTTCGACGGTCAGCAGGTCGAACTCTCTGGTGATGTGTTTGCCGAAGGGTCAGAGGACTGGCTGCGCTGTGATCGGCTTGTGGGGACGCTGAGCCGCCCCGTCGATTTCAGCAAGAAAGTTGCGCAGAAATCCCTCGACCTGAGCGAGCTCGATTGCCAGGGACACGTCGTTTTCGATCACCGCGCACGCGATGCAGGTGGACCAACTTCACACGAACGGCTACAACTGACACAACTCGTCATCAATCAACAAAATGGGCAAATCCGTGGCCGCGGGCCAGGCTGGGTTCGTTCGGTTCATTACGGCGAAGAACTTCAGCCAACGGTCCAGCCCAGGGCAAATGCTATCGAGACGTCCGGTGGGGCGAGACTTCATTTTCTTCGCGTCAATTTTCAAAACGGAATCGCTGGCAATTTGCATCAGCGGCAACTCACGTTCCTGGGGCGGGTTCGTACCGTGTACGGTCCGGTCGATGCCTGGGAGCAAGAACTCGATCTGCGCCACCCCGAGCAGTTACCTCCGTCGGCCGTAACGCTAAAGTGTGCCGAACTCACGGTCAGCGAAGACCCGGCCCGACAGCAAGGACCGGCGACAGCAGTTAATTCGGGAGCGACGTTGCCCTTGGGCGGATTAGGGCAGGGTCAAATCGGACCTGTCGAATTGCTCGCCCGCGGCGATGTAACCATTGAAGGGACGACCGATCAGCAGCAAAGGTTCAAGGCGATCGCTGGCCGGGCAAGTTTCAATCAATTCAAGGATGTGTTTGTGCTGGAAGGGGACGGGAACACCTCTGCCACGATCTACTTGTGGCGGGGAGTGGGCACTGCCCCGCAACAATCGTCTGCCCGAAAAATTACCTATTGGCGAGCCACCGGTGAAATTCACGCGCAGGATATCCGTAGCATTGACCTGACGCCGGCACCATCTGCCGCGTTCGCACCGCAACCAACTTTGGGACCGGCGGCAACGCAGCAGCGCTAACACACCACCGGTCGTACCCGCTCGCGGAGTTCTTGCTGCGCCTGCCACGGCCGCTGATAATCTCAACACATGGACTCTTTCGTATTCCAGATACCGACGCAAGTAATGATCGGCGCCGGCATGATCAACAAGTTGCCCAAGCTGACGGCGCGGTTCGGTCAGCGGGTCTTGATGGTCACGGATGAGACGGTAGCCACTGCTGTTGGTGGCAGCGAGGTTCTTACAGGACCATTGACCAGCGCGGCACTGGCGACAACGGTTTTCGACCGGATTGACCCAGATCCGACGATCGAAACTGTGGCAGCCGGAGCGGTCCGATTTCGCGAACATCGCGCCGACGTGATCGTGGCTGTGGGCGGGGGGAGTGTGCTCGATACGGCCAAAGGGATTGCCATCGTGGCAACCCACGGTGGAGACATCTGGCAATACGTAGGTGACGATCTTGTGCCGGGGCCTGTGCCACCGATCATGGCCGTACCGACCACGTCCGGTACCGGGAGCGAAACCACCCCGTTTGCTGCGTTCACCGACGCCCACCGTCGACGAAAAGATGGTCTCTACAGCCCTCACATTTTCCCCCGTATTGCAATCGTGGATCCGAAACTCACCCGGACTTTGCCACCCAGGATTACTGCCGAAACAGGTTTCGACACCTTGGCCCACGCGGTCGAGGCCTACACCGGACATTCCAGCAATCCGCTGGTGGATTCTTTGGCAGAACAGGTCGTTGCCCTGGTAGGACGCGGGCTGGTCCGCGCTGTCGATCAGGGTGAGGACCTCCGCGCGCGGACCGACATGGCCCTGGCCAGCGCCTTGGCGGGTATCGTGATTACGCACGCGGGGGTAGGGGCCGCGCACGGATTCGGCATGAGTATCGGCGGCCTTTTTCGACAACCGCATGGCCGCACGATTGGTACCTTGTTGGCCCCCGCGATGCGGTACAATGCGACGGCGGTGCCTGCCCGCTTCTTGCGACTGGCGCAGATCCTCGCAACCAGCCAGGCCGGGAACGCCCAGGTAGAGACGAACGAACCAGCTGTCGAAGAGGCGACCGCCGCGGCCAAATATGTCGAACAGCTTGCCAGGCGGACAGGCATCCCCCAGAATCTTCAGCAACTTGGAGTCATTGAAAATGACCTCGATGCGATCCTGGCCGATTGCTTCGATCGACACGATTTTGCCAACAATGCCCGGGAAATGAGTCGGGAGTCGGCACGATCCTTTCTGGAGTCGATTCTCTAGGACCACCCAGCGGTGCCGAGTTTCGCATTGGGTCGGTCGCGGTGGCCACACTGCGTTCGTTCGGATCGCTCCGGGGGCGACAGGCCGTGTCGCTGTAAACAAGCAGGACCCACTCTCATTTACAAGGTGGGCAGCCGCAACCGCTCGTTTTTCAAGCCGGCGGCGATGAAATTCACAGCCCGCTCCGACATCGCATTGTAGTAGTCGAAACCATGGCCTCCGGCTGAAGTTTCCAGGTCACATTCAAACAGGATCCCAATCGAGGTGAGTTTCATACGAAGACGATCGGCCGAATTCCACCAGAGATGATCTTCGGGGTCGCAGCAGAAAAACTGGTGCCGCGGCCAATTGAGCGGATGCACATGAAGTGTGGCAGTGTCTTGCCGAGCGTCTTCCTCATCGTGGTACATGAAGGGCAACGTTTCGTCCGTACCCTCGGCAAGTCGCTGGTGATAATCGATCGCCGGCGAAATCGCGGCCACAACCGGAAATAAAGCAGGATGCTTGTAGGAAAGCCGTAACGCGCCTTGCCCACCCATGCTTGTGCCCAACAAAGCGATCTGCGGCGGTTGGCAGTTCCAACGGGCGGCGATGTGCGGCACCACCCGGTCCAGCACGTAACGCTCAGCGGTTATGGCGGCATCAAATTCCTGGCAGATACGGTCGGTCCACCAACTCCTGTGGGTGACCGGGCAGATAACCCGTAGGCCATGCCGATTGAATTGACGACCAAATTCCGGTTGGTCCCTCAATTCCTCCAGGTGGACGCCGTGCAGGTAGATCACCACATCGGGGTGCTCGGATGCGGGCGACGGCTCGAAAACGTGACACTTGTGCCCTGCGACTGCCACAGTCGACCAGTTGTTTTGCATTTCGGACATGGTTTCATCCTCACGGTGGCCCAGCAAAACGTCTAGCCCCTGGTTCGCCGAATTCTGTCAGGTGGCTCGACCGAACGGGGCGGACACGTTCCGGTCACGGCAGCGAATCACCACGGGCAAGGATACTCTAGTGGCGCGAGATAGCAACTCGTAGAATAGCTTACAGTCGGTTCCCGGCCCGGCGCAACCAATTGCGACGTGTGTTGCAAATCAACGAAAAGATTGCGGTTGGATTGAGACAGACCACATTTCGTTGCTGAGCAGCGACATTTTTCACGCCGATCAGCTGAAGTCGTTGTACTGATTGTCGGATACCAACCTGCCTCGATCGGGTCGAGCATGCCACCCGGCAACCCATCACGACTCGTTGGGCACAACACCAGACGCGATTCATGGCGACCCGCATCCTGCATATTATTCCAACGCTCGATCGAGCTGGCGCGGAGAAGCAACTTTGCCTGCTCGCTGCCGGGCTTCCTCGGGACGAGTTTGAAGTCCACGTGGCCGTGTTGACCCATAGTGGCCCGCAGTTGGCTGAGTTGAGGGCCCACGGGATTCCGACCACCCTCATTGGGAAGCGGTGGAAACTCGATCCACTCTCCTTGGCACGACTGACCCGGCATGTCCGCCGGTTGCGACCCCAGCTGGTTCACACTTGGCTATTCGCCGCCGGCGTCTACGGCCGATTCGCCGCCCGGTCAGCAGGCGTCCAGCGGACAATTGCCGGTGAACGATGTGTTGACCGTTGGAAGCCGAAGTGGGCATGGGCGCTCGAGCGGATACTGGCAACCAAGACCGACCGCTTTGTAACCAATAGCCCTGCGGTAAGGGATCATTGTGCGAAGTTCGGTTTACCCACAGACAAGTTCACCATCATCGCCAATGGTGTGCCCGAAGCTGCCAAAAGTAGCGTTAGCCGCCAGCAATTGCTCCGCGAATTTGACTTGCCCGACGACGCCCGCCTGATCGGGGTGATCGGACGTCTCTGGCCGCAAAAACGGACGACCGATTTGATTTGGGCCGCTGATCTCATTCGAGTTTTGCACGACAACATGCGGGTGTTGGTAATCGGCGACGGACCGCAGCGACCACAACTGGAAAGATTCGCCCGCCTTGCCAGCGACTTGGAGCACATCCGCTTCCTGGGACAACGCAACGATGTAGACCGGATTTTGCCGCACCTTGACGTGCTCTGGCAAGGCAGTGCCTACGAAGGCCAGCCCAATACCGTCATGGAAGCCATGGTCGCCGGTGTACCGGTAGTCGCGAGCGATATTCCTGGACATCGTGAATTGGTGATTCCGGGAGAAACAGGCTACCTCGTGCCAGTCGCAGCCCGGGCAGCCCGAGTCCGCTGCACCGATCAAATCTTCCGTGATGCCGACCTTGCCCAACAAATGGGTCGTGCAGGTCGGGAACGTATGCGCGCAGAATTTACCGTCCAGAGGATGATCGACCAATATGCTGATCTCTACCGGTCGGTGCTGGACGGAGGGTAGACACCGGGTGGAATTAGTGTTCCCCTGGTAAAGACAACTTCAAGCAACCAATTCAAGCAACCAAATCGTCGGTCGCTTTACGGGAAGCCGAACGAGAACTTGTGGCAGAGGATCGGTGCCGACCTTTGTGGTTCCTTCTTGAGCCACGAAATAAATCGTTTTGAGTCTCAAACCAACCGGAAATAAAGGATCGGGGTCTGGTCTGTTGTTGACACCCGTAAGGACGGTAAAATTAATCCACCCCGTAAAGTCTGTTCATCAGCGGGTCCGAAGGGGCGAACGAGACGGTTTGCCAGGCGGGTCCAACGGCCACGAAAAGGAGCAACAAGGCGATGAAAGACGTTTTGGCGGTCGTATTGGCCGGAGGGAAGGGTTCGCGACTTGAGCCGCTCACGCGCGATCGGGCCAAGCCCGCAGTTCCTTTCGGAGGCGCCTACCGGATCATCGATTTCACCCTCTCGAACTGTCTTAACAGTGGCATCCGCCGCATGCTGGTGCTCACCCAATACAAGGCGATGAGCCTCGATCGACACATCACCCTCGGTTGGCACGGTTACTTCTGCCGAGAGCTGGGCGAGTTTATCGATCTCGTGCCACCCCAGCAGAGGGTCGATGAGCAGTGGTACCAGGGAACCGCGGACGCCGTTTACCAGAACATTTACACGCTCGAAAAAGAACGTCCTCGATACGTCGTCATTCTTGCCGGCGATCACATTTACAAAATGGATTACGCAAAACTCGTTGCCTTCCACGAAAAGAATGGGGCGGATTTGAGTATTGCTGCCCTCCGCGTTGATGTTTCAGCTGCCCGGCAATTCGGAGTCATGCAGGTCGATGCAAAAAATCACGTTATTGGTTTCGAAGAAAAACCGAACGAACCGAGGACTCTTCCTGGCGATCCAGAGCATTGCCTGGCATCGATGGGAATTTACGTTTTCAATGCGGCGTTCTTGTTCGATGAGTTATGCCGCGATGCCACGTTTCCCAACAGCGCACACGATTTTGGCCGCAATATCATTCCCTCGATCATCAACAACCGACGCGTTTTCGCTTTCCCCTTCCGGGACGAGAACCGAGGTGAAGATGCCTACTGGCGGGATGTGGGAACCATCGATGCCTACTATGAGGCCAACCTTGAACTGACCGGGGTCGCTCCGCAACTGAACATGTATGACCACCGCTGGCTCGTCCGCACCTACCAGCCCAATTTGCCGCCACCAAAGTTCGTCTTCAACGCCAGTGATCGACGCGGCGAAGCCCTGGACAGCATTGTCTCGGCCGGTGTGATCATTTCCGGTGGTAGGGTGCTGCGGAGCGTGATCGGGCCCCAAGCACGTGTCAACAGCTACGCCGAAATCGAAGATTCGATCATCTTTGCCGACGTTAACGTCGGACGCGGAGCCAAGATACGCCAAGCGATCATTGATAAAGGTGTCGACATCCCTGCGGGAATGCACATAGGTTACGACGCAGATGCAGACCGCCGGAACGGTTGTATCATTAGTGAAAATGGCGTGAGGGTCATTGCTAAAGGTGACGGCCGGGAATCGTTTGGCGCCGCTCATGCTGAAGAACCTGCCCCGGCCGTGTCCTTCCCGTAATGGCCGGTAGCGGCAGTCCTCATCGGCTCCATTCACAATTGGCTCAGCGGGCGGAACCACCCCGCCTCCGTGAATTTGTGGTACGCCGGCCGGTTGTCGTTGTCCGACTGGCGGTAGAAGGCTCCGATTTTGTGGTACGCTTGGCGGCAGCTGTCCGTTCACCCGAATCGACTTGTGTTGGGGTTGGCTCTGGGGCGACAAGTTCTAACGTATCCACCAGGTTTTGGTCCGTCTCGCCAAGTCGCTGGGCGTCGGGTTCCTCCATGGTGAGAGCGAGTGAAACCCGGTGACCCGCCTCCGGTGCCACCAGGTAGTAGTGCCACTCGACTGGCACCTCTTCGACGGCTCCCCGCACAACGACGGCCATACACTGGTACCCGTGTTGATTGGTCCATTCCCGCCCGCGGACAAAATGACCAAAGTCTTCTCCCAACGAAAACCGGATGTCTTTTTGGAATTCCTCCATCGAGGTTTGACGCCCCGCCGATTTCACCGGGAGCCGCTTGATTGTGCAGTACGCGATGAGGTCACCATTCTCAATTCGCCGGAGCGTTAAAGCGTCGCGTTCCTGGCTGGTCACGAACCATGCCCGGTCATGTAAAAAACGAAATCCCTGTTCCCGAGCGTGATACTCAAGCAAGTCGTTGAAGATCGTGTCGTCAGCATCGAGCCGGGCGATCAACCCGTCGGTCAGTTTGCTGGACGACTCCAGCGGTTCAACCACGAGTCGCACTTTTGCCACGACATCGAGCCCAGGTGTCGCGTGGCCTACGGTACGCTGTTCCTTGACTGCCAGGTTCATGCGGGTCACCCGTCGCCAGCGGCGGTCGAAACGGTAAAGACCCCGCAACTCGAGCTCCGTTGGGGCGCCATCGATCATCCCGTGAACGGTCCCTCCCATTCTTACCTGAACATATCGGGGGGTCGTCTTGTCAATCACGCTGCTCACTTCGCAGACCGTCACCGTATCGAGCCCCAACAGGGAAGCCATAGTCCCTGCATCCTGGTTCCAGGAGTCGGTCTCGCTCACAAGCTTTGCAGGTAAAAGTCGGTCGATCGTCAGCGAGTTGCCGATCACGTCAATCAAATCCAACTGCTGTCGTTGAAGAAGACCGTCAACGCCCACAAAGATTGCCCGGGCAGTGGCGGGTTGCCGCAATAAGACGCTGCGGTTTTGTGGTGTGAGCGTCCGCAAATGGGTGAGTTGATCGATACGGATCTTGGCTTCCGCCTCGTGGTAGTGCCGCACCGCCGAGATTGCCGTGGGACGGCTCCCTGCGAGGGCAAGTTCACCCAGCCGGTTAAGCCGCCGCTCGTCGTACGACAGCTTGGCGTCCACGTGAATCGGCAACTGGTCGGATGGGTTATCGGAGTTATCCGTCAGGCTCGATCCCTCCCGGTTCAGTTGCAGCATGCCGCCCACTTCTAATTCGACACGAACACGGGTGAGGTCATCGGCCGGTAGCCGGGAAGTGAGATCCAAGGTTGTGGTCAGGCCAGTTGCTGTGCGTGAAAAGCTAGCCAGTAGTAAAGCCAAGGCGATCAATTTTCTGTAGCGAGCCACGAATATACCTCCCCAGGGGGGTTTTCAGGTGGATGGGGTGTTCCGGCTGGCCTCTCCCCTGCGAGCGAGCCTGGCTAAGATGCATTCTTCGGCTAAATCGACCGGCTGCGGCCAGATTGTCCACCGCAAAGGGGGATCCCCTGCGGGGTCCCGCTGGGGCCAATCAAGCCGTAATCAGGATCTCACGGGTTGCACCTGCCGCAGGCAGGTGCAACGCTGGTGCCAAGATGGTCACAAAGTGTTGTTATTTATGGAGTTATGGATAGTATCCCGGTTAGTTTAGGCGATTTCTGGAAGAATTGGGCTGGGTTGGCGCGAACTTTGTCTCGACCCAAGTCGACTTCTTTGCGTAAAACAAAGGTGGGTCTGCCAGCGATGCCACCGGTTGACTGCTGAGTTGCAGCCGCTACGTGTATCAACGTGACAGCAACCGGTAGCAAACAGAGCGGCTGACGGGACGGACTTTGTTGACGAGACGAACTTTTCGGTGAAGGGCAACTGGTAGGGGTTTATAAAGAGGATTTCATAAGGCAACGTGAGTTGACCGGCGTCAGTTGCGTACCGGGCAAGCCACCGCAGCAGGAGGGCACCGGCGCGCAGAGACCGGTTGCTGGCAGAGAACGAGGTTTGAGAATGCATCAAGGTTATCAAAATCCTATTTTGTCACAGCTGCGCGATTCACAGATTCGCTATGTTCCGCGAAACAAGCGGCTGCAGCAGTTAGAGGCAGCTGAGCGATTGGCTTCAGAAATCGACCAGCAGAAGACCTATACGTACGAATACGTCTGTTTTCGCATCACGGGCTATCGTCCTGAAGACGATGCAGCAACCCAGCTTTTGGGCAGTGGCTTGCTCCACGATTTACGGTTGTTAATCGAAGATTTTTCAGATTCGATCGATCTGTCGGCCGAAGCCATCGGCGAGCAAGTGTTGACTGTCGAACAGCTGGCGCGCCAATTTAACGTTTCGACGAAGACGATTTCCCGCTGGCGGGAACTTGGCCTGGTAAGTCGCCGGCTGGTCTTTGATGGGCGCAAGCGGGTCGGGTTCTTGCGAAGCAGTGTGGATCGGTTCGTGCAGAACAATCACGAGCGGGTTTCTCGTGGTGCTCGATTCAGCCAAATGGACGATGAACAGCGGCGCGAGATCATCGATCGTGCGCGACGGATGGCCACCTCCGGTGGTTGCCAGAGCGAGATTGCACGTCGGCTTGCCAAGCGCGCGGGTCGGAGTGTGGAGACAATCCGCTCTACGATTCGGCAGTTTGATCGCGAGAATCCCGAACTGGCGATTTTCCCCGACATCCATGGCCCGTTAAACGAGGCCCAAAAAACGATGATCTACCATGAGTATTGCCGCGATATCTCGGTAGATCGGCTCACCAGGCGTTACGAGCGAACCAAGACGACGATTTATCGCGTGATCAATGAAGTCCGCGCAAACAGGATCATGGAACTGCCGCTCGATTTCATCCCCAATCCGCGTTTTTCTCGGCGTGGCGCCGAGAAAGTCTGCCTGGGGTCCATGCCCGAAAATGATTCGTCGACCCGCAAACCACGGCAGCCTAGTGGTCTGCCACCCTATCTGGCTAGCCTCTATGAATTGAAGTTGTTGACACGAGAACAGGAAGCTCACCTGTTTCGCGGGTACAACTTCTTGAAATTCAAGGCGGCCAAACTTCGCAAACAACTCGATTTGGCACAACCGAAGGCAAGCTTGATGGATCAGATCGAAGAGTTATACGACGAGATTGTCGACGCCAAAAACCAGATCGCCCGAGCGAACTTGCGGTTGGTGGTATCGATTGCCAAGCGGCACGTTTCCCCCGATCAAAACTTCTTTGAATTGGTCAGCGATGGAAATATGTCGTTGCTGAGGGCCATTGAGAAGTTCGATTTTTCCCGGGGCAACAAATTTAGCACTTACGCGAGTTGGGCCATTATGAAGAACTATGCCCGCACGATTCCTGGCGAGTACAAACACCGCGACCGGTTTCGCACGAGCCACGATGAACTCTTCGCCGCTAAGCAGGAATATCGGGGTAATCCCTTGGTTGAAGAAAATGCCCAACAGCACCGTGAGACCCAAATTGGCAAGATCTTGCGTCGGCTGGACGACCGCGAGCAACAGATCATTATCGGACGGTTTGGCCTGGATTATTCCCAGGAACCCCAGACACTTAAAGAAGTTGGTGCTTCGATGGGAGTCACCAAGGAGCGGATCCGGCAGATTGAGGCTCGAGCATTGAACAAACTACGCCTGGCAGTCCAGGAGGAAAAGATCGCCCTGGAGTCGTAACCGGCCGACAGTAAGCATGAGGTTTCCAGGCAGAAATCCCTGTCCGACTGGAGATTCCCGCATCCAGTATCTTCCCAGGCGGCCCAAAGATCCCCGAGAACCAACCCGTATTTCGCAGGAATCAACCCGGCCGGTTTCGCCACGTCGGCCAGGCCCACCGGGCAGAGAACCCAGAAAATAGCGGATATAGCAGGTTTTTTCACGTTCATCCCGATTTTGCCCCTCAGCTTGGGCAGGAAATCGTGCGAAGGGGCAAATTCGACGTCAACTCACCCTTGCGGCTTGTGTCAAGACCGGTATATTGGTTGGTTCGCACGAGCTTGCCGTGGCGTGCGCTAGCGTAGCTCAATTGGCAGAGCAGCTGATTTGTAATCAGCAGGTTGTGGGTTCAAGTCCTACCGCTAGCTCCAATTCAGGGGGGTCCGTGCAGCAGTTAGGTTGAATCCAGTTAGGTCGAATCCAGTTAGGTCGAAACCAGTTAGGTCGAAACCAGTTAGGTCGAAACCAGTTAGGTCGAAACCAGTTAGGTCGAAACCAGTTAGGTCGAAACCAGTTAGGTCGAAACCAGTTAGGTCGAAACCAGTTAGGTCGAAACGGTCAGGTCGAAACGGTCAGGTCGAAACGGTCAGGTCGAAACGGTCAGGTCGAAACGGTCAGGTTTCGGGTTTGGACCACGGATTCCGAGTAACTTTTGAGATTGATTGTATTGTAGGTTTTGAGATTGATTGTATTGTAGGTTTTGAGATTGATTGTATTGTAGGTTTTGAGATTGATTGTATTGTAGGAGAGTTGGGTGTTCAGAAGGTTGCCGTCGGTAGGCCCTGCTGGCGGTGCGTTCTGGTCGGCAACGTGTGTTGTCGTTGGTCGGCATGCTGTTTGTTTTTTGGGGTGTTCCCCGAATTGAACCGGTCATGCGATCCAGCCGGACCCTCCCGCCGCATGGAGCAAACGGCGCGCTTCGGGCTTTAGATGTCGTGACGCAACTGGCGAAGGGAAGATGGTTTCCCCCAGCGGAACAGACTCACTGAGCCGTGCTACGTGACCTAAAGACTGAGGACCAGCGTGTCACGCGGGGGGTTACCGAAGCGGTCAAACGGGTCAGACTGTAAATCTGATGGCTCATGCCTTCGCAGGTTCGAATCCTGCACCCCCCAGTTGTCAAGGACGAAATGAAAAACGACTGTTCGGTGCAAGAGGAAAGTAAAAGTTCAACCTTCAGTAGAGCGACATGGTGCGAGGTATGGGCAGGATTTGAAGTTCGTCATTCACCTGCGGGTGTAGCTCAATGGTAGAGCAACAGCCTTCCAAGCTGATGACGAGGGTTCGATTCCCTTCACCCGCTTTTGAAGCTGTCGGAGAAGGCCAGTTCTCGTGAGTCCGTTTTGAATCACGTGAACCCGGCAAGAAAACCTCCTGGGCGGTAAAACATAAGGAACTGAAGCGTTAACCTGAAGTGAAGCCAATAAATTAAACTTAAGGGCCGACGACTTGATCCGCTGCTGTAGCTCAGTTGGTAGAGCGCGTCCTTGGTAAGGACGAGGTCACGAGTTCAAGTCTCGTCAGCAGCTCTTGGGAAAAATCATACTCGTTACTGGATCACCAATTGATTGCTCAATAGCCAATTGAGACCCTTTTATTTGCATCCCCTGTTTAAGTGAGAGTTAGGGAGAAAAATGGCAAAGGACACTTTCGAACGCACCAAACCTCATGTCAACGTTGGCACGATTGGTCATATCGATCACGGTAAGACCACCCTCACTGGCGCTATCCTTGCGGTGCAGGCGGAGAAGAAACTCGCCAAAGTCAAGTCGTATGCGGACATCGCCAAGGGTGGTACCGTCCGCGACGCGACCAAGACGGTGACGATTGCCGTCGCCCACGTTGAATACCAGACCCCCAATCGGCACTATGCCCACATTGATTGCCCTGGCCATGCCGATTTTATCAAGAATATGATTACCGGTGCGGCCCAAATGGATGGAGCCATTCTCGTGGTATCCGCTGCCGACGGCCCTATGCCGCAGACCCGCGAGCACATTCTGCTTGCGCGCCAGGTGGGTGTGCCTGCTCTTGTTGTGTTCCTGAACAAGTGTGACTTGGTCGACGATGAGGATCTGCTTGAGTTGGTTGACATGGAAGTTCGAGAGTTGCTCACCAAGTACGACTTCCCCGGCGACGACATCCCGTTTATTCGCGGGAATGCTAAAGGCGCCTATGAGGATCCGGCCGGCGAGTTTGGCGCAAGCATCACTGAGTTGATGGAAGCGATTGACGAGTATATCCCCGAACCGCCCCGCGAAACCGACAAGCCGTTCTTGATGGCCGTCGAAGATGTGTTCTCCATCGAAGGTCGTGGAACGGTCGCCACCGGCCGGATTGAACGGGGTGTGGTGAAAGTAGGCGATGAGGTCGAAATCCTCGGTCTCGCGGCCGAGCCAGCCAAGACGACTTGCACGGGCGTCGAGGCGTTTAACAAGACAATGGACGAAGGTCAGGCAGGCGATAACGTTGGCTGCCTGCTACGTGGTGTCAAGCGGGACGAGATTCAGCGTGGCCAGGTTTTGGCCAAGCCAGGGTCGATCACGCCCCATACCAAGTTTGAGGCGGAAGTGTATGTCCTTAGCAAAGAAGAGGGAGGTCGCCATACACCCTTCTTCAATGGCTATCGACCCCAGTTTTACTTCCGTACAACCGATGTGACCGGCTCGGCAAACCTGGTGGGTGATGCCGAGATGTGCATGCCCGGTGACAACGCCCGGTTAAGTATCGAGCTCTCCAAGCCGATTGCCATGGACGATGGTGTGCGATTCGCAATCCGCGAGGGAGGCAAGACCGTCGGGTCCGGTATCGTAACAGCAATTAGTGAATAGTTCGTGATAGGTGCGAGTGCGGGCGTTAGTCGTTCAATGGAGAAGAGGAAGAAGAGTAGGTCCATGGTTGACACAGGTCGAAAGTTACTGGCCGCTGGCGTTCCGTATTCCCCAGGGGTGTAGCTCAATTGGCAGAGCACCGGTCTCCAAAACCGGGGGTTGCGAGTTCGAGTCCCGCCGCCCCTGCCTGATTTAAACAGCAAGTATGGATTGAGGTGCAATTGGCCGATTGGTGCGCACTGGATTTTGTCCACCTGTATTTATCGGAGGGTCCTGCGTGACCGCGTTTATGGCCGAGTTGTTTCGGCTCAACTTATACAAGCGTAGCCAAGGCCGTTTTGCCCGACAGGTGACTTTTGCCGTCCTGGCGGTGATTGTTGCGCTGGGCGCTTGGAGGCTTAACCTGTGGCTCGGAGGTCGGGCCACGGCGGAGACGGCTAGACAAATTGAATATATCGTCCCCTTGGGGATATTGGCTTTCGGCTGGTGGGCCGCTTTTCGGCTTGTTCAGTTACCCAAGTTCGCTGATTTTCTGATCTCCGTTGAGGGCGAAATGAACAAGGTCACCTGGCCCAAGCAAGGCGAACTGTTTCGCGCTTCGATCGTAGTCATGGTGGTCATATTTTTGCTGGCGGCTCTGTTGTTCTTTTATGACCTCATATGGAAAAGTGTGTTCGGCTGGTTACTGCAATGAACCTGACCCAACATGGTCAGTCCCGTTGGCTTGTTTCGGGTCGGTTGCTTCAAACCATTTTGGGGTTGAGGCATCGAAATACTTATGAATGAAGAGCCTCACAACTTGACAGAGAACGAAAGGGTTACTGAATCGCTACGCCCCGACCCCGTCGTAGTTGAACCCGGAGCGGGGGCTCTCGAGGGTGGTTCTTCAACCGGGACAGCCGAACCCTCTGCACAAGCAACAGTCCAATCAACCGCTACCAATGGCTCAACAGATAGTTCCCAGGAAAATACCCTGCAGCCCGGCGATGTCGCCGAGCCAGACTCTGCCGGTGTTGCATCCGAAGCCGACACCGAA
>CAUZEA010000024.1:0-62484 GCA_963578605.1 Planctomycetota bacterium | reverse complement strand
GATCTCTTCCGCTCGGTACTTCTTACCTCGTGCCATCGAATGCCCTCCTTCAAAATATGTCCAATTCAACGGATTATCACTTCCGTTCTGGACTCGGTTGAAGGGGGCAGGTCAATGTGGCCGGTGATCCGCTGAAACTGGTAATGGGGATAAGGTGTTGTCTCATCGTACAATTCGTGCAGCGAGCGCTTAGATGGATTACTGCCGAATGCATTAAAGATGCTGTGGTACTCGAGAAACGGGTGTTTCTGCTTGTAATCTGCAGGCACACTCCTTGGCCAGAAGTCGTTGACGAAGGTGAACGGATGGGCAAAGGATCCCTGGTTATCTGCGACACTTGCCGTCAACACGACCTCCGCGTGAACTATCGGTGCAAACGCCAAACCTGCGACTACCGCCAAGAGCAAGACTGCGAATCTACGCGACGCTGAAATCAGCTGTGGAAGATCCACCTGGGTTGATGAGAGTTGTTTCATTCCGGAGAGTCCTCCAAGGCCAGGTTTCAGAGGTCAGTGGCACCGTTCAGAATCCACAGTACCGATGGTGAGAACCGTCACCCGCACCAATCACAGACAACGGAAAAACCACGGCTGCCATCAATGATGGCAATCAGGGGAACCATTTCACCTCTCTCGCCCCCTTCAACGCGGCAGATTGGACCAAAATAATAAATAGGTGTTAACCTGGCCCGATTGAATAGCTGTCCGCTCCACTGACTATATCACCATATTCCCCAACTTCATTATTATTTTCCTGTCTTCTTATTCCTGTCTTCCAACGCACAGGCTAATCCGCAGCTTTACCGGCAGCTGTGGCCCGGCGTTTGCCTTGCCATCCGTGTCGTGCCGGATGAGGTCGTTTTACACATCTCCACCTCCCAATCAGCTGCGACGGCCACTCAGCCGCGGCGGGGTGGTCGACCGGGCTCGACGACGCGAATGCACCGTTGGGTGAGGTGGAGTGGTGTTGCTCACGCAGTTCTTTTTCCACCCCAGCGGAGAACACGTCTGTTTTTCCCGAGTCACTCCCGGAAACGGCCAGAAGAGGCTGCCTCAAAATGAGGTAATTCATGGTAAACTGTAGGATGGTGGCTTAGAATCACCCCCAGATAGACTGAATCGGCGATCTCTGAATTTGTCACGAATCGATCTCGCAGGGCGCCTTCGCCGAACCTCCAACGGTAACGTCGAGCGGTGAGCCCGCAAACGGTGAATAAGGCGCAAATATTTTTCCTGCCAAGCACCTCCTCTGAAGTATGGTCCACCAGGTTTCCCTGACGTTCGTCACCCTCCTTTGCCTCGTCGCACCCTCGGTGGTAGCGACGGAGACACACTGGTCGCTATTGCCGATGAAACCCCCGACTGTCCCGGTCACAGACAATCCCATTGATTTTTTCATTGAGAAAAAAATTCGTGAGCAGAATCTACAATCTTCGCCCGAGACAGACCGAGCTACTTTGTTCCGACGCATTTTCTTGGATCTCACGGGCTTGCCGCCAAGCCCTTCGGCGCTCGAGGATTTTCTCAAGGATCCACGAGATACCGACGTCGTTTACGCGGAGGCAGTCGACACACTTCTAGCCACGCCCCGGTATGGAGAGCGTTGGGCACAGCATTGGCTGGATGTTATTCGTTGGGCAGAGACGGCGGGATTTGAAACCAACCGCGAGCGGCCTGATGCCTGGAACTATCGCGATTGGGTCATTGCCGCCCTGAATAACGACATGCCCTATGATCGTTTCATATTTGAGCAAATCGCGGGTGACACGGTAGGTGCGGATGCCGCGCTTGGTTTTCTCGTCGCTGGTCCGGCCAATCTACGCGGACAAATCGGGCGTGATGAGCAGGCCATGCGCTCGGCCCGACAGGATGAACTGGACGAGGTGATCCGCACTGTCAGCCAAGGCTTCCTCGGGCTTACGGTTGGATGTGCGCGATGTCATGACCACAAGTTTGACCCCATCCTCCAGCATGATTACTACGCCATGCAGGCCTTTTTTGCGGGAATGCGTTATGGTCCCCGACGATTGCGTGGCCAACAGAACGACCAGTGGACGGCCGAAATGCCGGCCGTTAAAGAACGGCTTACCGAGCTATCTAACCAGCTGGAAATACTCCGTAAGAAACACGGTCTTCGCAAGCCACTTGCCGATGTGCACGTTGAAGACTTTGCGCCTGTCAAGGCGCAGGCCATCCGGCTGACGATTAACGCTACCGGGAATGGCAGAGCGGCTTCGCTCTACGAATTCGAGGTTTGGTCCACCGAGCAAAAGAATGTGGCCCTGGCCTCGGCCGGTGCAAGGCCTTTGGCCTCCAGTTTTGCCCTGGAAAACCAGTCAAGGCATTTTGACAACCTGATCGACGGGCAGATCGACAAACGCCAGGCGTACCCGTGGATTGCCGGGAAGCCAGGTCCGGCGTGGATTCAGGTTGATTTTGCCGAGACTGCCACGATTGAACGAGTTGTCTGTCATCGCAACTCCGGCATACTTGCTGATTACGTGATGGAATATCTCCCATCAGTTGGGAGTGGGCAAGTCGGTTGGCAACGGCTCGCAGATAGCGGGGATCGTCTGCCTCGTACCGATGACCTTCGGCCCGCCAAGGATGTTCGGCTAAAGGGTGTGACTCCTGAGCAAGTGGCGACGCTCATGGATCTGATCGCCTCGGTGCGTACTCAGCAAACCGAGTTGGCCCGTCTATCTGCCGGTCCGCAGGTTTTTGCAGCCAACTTTACAGCCAATCCCGATCCTACCTGGCTGCTGCGGCGGGGGGATCCCATGCAGCGGTTAGAAGAACTGGTGCCGGCTATTCCTGCCGTGCTGGGCAAGGTTCATCTTGCGCCTGATGCCTCGGAATCGGAACGCCGTCTCGCCTTGGCCAGGCACTTGGCCGATCCAACTCATCCTTTGACGACGCGCGTCATCGTTAACCGTGTCTGGCAGCACCACTTTGGCACGGGGCTGGTCAAGAGCCCATCGGATTTCGGAAAAATGGGTGCGATGCCGTCTCACCCTGAACTACTCGACTGGCTGGCATTGGAGTTCATCGAGGAGGGATGGTCGTTGAAAAAACTGCACCGGCTCATTGTCAATTCACGCACCTATCGTCAATCGAGCCAGCCGCGCCTCGAGGCTCTGCGCGTGGATGCCGACACGCAACTCCTCTGGCGGTTCCCGCCACAGCGTTTGGAAGCTGAAGCTATTCGCGACTGTATACTCAGTGTCAGTGGAAAGTTGAACTTGAAAATGGGTGGTCCTGGGTTCGATTTCTTTAACCAGCGCGGTGGAGTCGCTGATTACATTTCCCACGAAATCTTTGCTGAAACCGGCTGGCGGCGAATGATCTATGCCCACAAGATTCGTATGCAGGCGGTAGATATTTTTGGTGCGTTCGACTGTCCCGACGCAGGCCAGATGACCCCTGGTCGAACTCGCTCCATTACGCCCGTGCAGTCGTTGAGCTTGATGAACAGTCCCTTTGTCAACCGTCAGGCGGGGTTCTTTGCCGAACGCGTAGAGCATGAAGTCGGCGGCGATGTGACGGCCCAAGTCGATCTCGCTTTTCTGCTTGCCTGCTCCCGTCCGCCCAAGGCGGGCGAACAAGAGCCCTTGATCAAACTTGCCCAACAGCACGGTCTGGAACAGGTCTGCCGCGTGCTGCTGAACACCAGCAAATTCCTGTACCTGCAATGAAGTTTTCCACCACCCCTCTGCCGAACCGCCGCCGCTTCCTGGCTGGCGTATTGCACGGTTTACCCGGCATCGCTTTGGCCACAGTGCTGGCAGAGGAGTCACGGGCTGCAACGCCCAACATTGACCCGACCCGACCGTACGCTCCTCGGCAACCGCATTTCTCCCCGCGTGCGACGCGTGTGATCGAGATTTTTTGCTCCGGCGCGCTTAGTCACATCGACACGTTTGACTACAAACCAGAATTGTTTCGCTTCGACGGCAAACCGCTTCCCGGAAATGAAAAGCTCATCTCCTTCCAAGGCCCCAACGGAAATATCACCCAGCCGCTCTGGAAATTCCGGCCGCGGGGGGAGTGTGGAAAGATGGTTTCTGACCTCGTGCCACACATCGGCGCGATGTCTGACCACCTCTGTTTCCTGCACTCGCTCACGAACAAGTCGAACACTCATGGACCGGCGGAGAATCTGATGAACACCGGTTTCGCGTTCGACGGTTTCCCCAGCATGGGTGCCTGGATCAACTACGCCCTCGGCAGCGAAAGTGCAAACCTGCCCGCGTTTGTGGCGATCGAAGATCCCCGCGGCATGCCGCAGTCGGGCCCCAACAACTGGGCGAACGGCTTCCTGCCAGCCGCATTCCAGGGCACACCCTTCAGCAGCACCAAGCCCATTCGTTTTCTCCAAACCCCCGGCCAGATCGGACTCACCAAGGAGAGGGCGATGCGGCAAGCCCTCCGCACGCTGGAGGTCGAAAACCAGACCCAGTTTCCCGGCGACCCGGAACTGGCTGCCAGGATCGCCAGCTACGAACTGGCTGCCCGCATGCAACTCAGTGTTCCCGAGGCTACCAACCTGAAGGCCGAGCCAACCCACATCCGTAAACTCTACGGTGCCGATAGCACCAACGAGCACAAGGCCGCGTTTGCCGAGAACTGTATTTTAGCGCGACGCCTGATCGAGCGTGGTGTACGGTTCGTACAACTCTTTAATGGGGCCTACGCCACAGCTGGCCGTCTGAATTGGGATGCCCATTCTAAAATCAAGGAACAATATGATGTGCACGGTGAAATTCTCGATCAACCTGTTGCCGGGCTGTTGAAGGACTTGAAACAACGTGGCCTGCTTGAGAACACTTTGGTTATTTTTGCAACCGAGTTTGGCCGCATGCCGATGTTCCAAATGGGCACTTACGGTCGAGACCACAACCCGTATGGCTTTACCTGCTGGCTCGCCGGAGCTGGTGTCAGAAGTGGGTTGAGTTACGGCGCGACAGACGAGTTTGGCTTCAAGGCTCGTGAAAATGTCGTCACCCCCCACGACCTGCACGCCACCATCCTGCATCTGCTCGGGCTCACGCACGAGGAACTCACTTTCTACCACAACGGTATCAAACGCCGACTCACCGATGTGCATGGGCAAGTGATCAAGGGAGTGTTGGCGTGACCTTGCCGGCGGCACGAGGGCCTGGTTGACTTTTCGCACATCGCGCAGTTGCTGGTCTCGCAACGATGCTACGGAGACGACTCCCGTGCGAAATCAAAACTCGATGTTTACGACTTCTCCTCCGGCGCGTGTGGCCAGGGCGCGGTAGATGGTTAATGCAATTGTCTCGTTAATCCAATGCACTGAACCGTCGGCAAACAGGAACTGTGTGCCGGTCGTGTGGTAGCTGCTGAAGTCATCCATTTCTCCCTCTTCGTCGTAGTCGTCGGGATCCGGATTGGGAGGCAGATTACATATGCCAACAATGCGGTCGATCGCTTCTTCACCGTTGGGGACAACCCCCGTCCAGGTTGAATATCCCAGAGACGACGATCGTTCGCCGACCATAAACGTATTGCTCAGACCATCGGTAATGTGAGCGAAGCGGAGTCGACCATTGTGGAAAAACAGACCTTCGCCATCGGCATCTTCGATGTCAAAGGTGCCGAACACACCTACGTAGTTCGTCTTTGCCAATTTTACCAACACCTGGCCGCGCTCCTCCTCTTCCAGATCCCAGATAAAGACTCCAGGATCGGACGGGCAAAGATAAATCGCCAAGGGCGTAACGCGGGCAAGCTGGTTGACGGGATGCGTAATCGGCAAATTTAAGTTCACAAGTTCGTCCGAGAGGTTGGGTTGCTCCAACTGCGGTAGAATTCTGGCAGCCCAGCCCCAGCCAGGTAAGCCCTCGGGATCGGGTTGACCGGTAGATGGGTCCTGCCCGATCCAGCCGGGAGGTACAGCCACACGTCGTGGTAGTTGTGCAGGGCCAGCCCTACCTGTTTGAGGTGGTTTTTGCACGAGGTTTTACGTGCACCCTCGCGCGCACTTTGAACCGCCGGAAGTAACAGGGCGATCAAGATACCGATAATGGCAATGACTACCAAAAGCTCAACCAACGTGAACCCGAGACGACGCGGGCCCACTTTTACCGCAATCGGAAATGTGTTGGTTTCTTTTGGAATCACAAGTCATGCTGTAAGGCAGGAATCTTGAGAGAAACGGAGTCGACCACGGCACACACGATTGCCACTTCTGCCAGGTGATGATCGGGTGAAAGATGACAAGCGGGACCCTGTGTCCCGGACAGTTAACCAGCAGCTTACTGCCGCTATCTGCGTGGCTCAAGTCGGGTAGGACCATGGGCTCCAAGATGGGTGCCTTGATAGACCTGTTTCGGATGGACACCGGAGCTCAGAGGTAACCGAGAAATGGGTAGGGAACCGAGACGACTCTCCCAGTAGCTTACTCGCTTCGAGAAGAGGCGCGACATGACGGGTGCCATACCGCGGTTGTTTGATTCACCTTCTCCGACGGGTCGCCAGGTTCGACAGCCACCCGCCCAGCAGCAGCACTATGCTCGATGGTTCGGGAATGGCCGCACCGCTGCTGGTGCCGGAGGACCCGAAGTTCTGCTTCCACAGCGCGTAATCGGCTTGCTCGACGGTCGCCCCGCCGGAACCGTTGCCGTTCAGGACCGCCGAATCACTGCCCAGGTTGTCCCGATAGATTGTATAGTCCGCCGCGTCGACCATCCCATCGTTGTTGTAGTCACCGTCCAGACCAGCGGGACCCTGTACCGATAATGCTATGGCAAAGGTGGAGTTGTTAACGTCGTTGGCTGAAAGTCCCTCGGCGTAGATGATGTGGTTGAATGCATCCACGCTGGAGGTCACGTTCACCCATTCACTGCCACCCATAAAGAGTTTCAGGTCCGCCTCATTCACACCCAGGCTTGTCGCCAAATGGTTGTCATAGCGGAATGACAGTTTGGTGTTGTTCCCGGCGATCCCTCCGACGGTCCACGCGCCGAGGGGGTCCCCGAGGGGGTCCTGGGCCAACACATTAGGATGATCGAGCGCAAGGACACTTCCCGAGACGTTGCCGCCGATGCCGCTGTTCTCGATGGCAAAGGAGTTGATCTTGTCCATATTGGCACCCGCATCCGCGACCAGGTCGCCTACGTTGGTATAGTTAACGTTGTGGAGAACCGTAAACATCTTCAGTTCGGCGCCGTTTTGGGCGTAGTACCCCCAATCGGAGTCAATCACTCTTTCCGGGCGATTGTTGTTGGTAAAAGTAGATAGGTCCAAGACGCGACCCGCGGCGCCTCCCCAGCCATCGGCGACAAACTTCACGGCAAACAGCGACATCTGGGTGCCACCTTCAAGGTTGTTGCGGGAGACTGCGCCTACCCCCTGGACAGTCATGGGAGCGATCTGTGGGGTGCCGCCTTGCTGCTCCCCGAAAGTATTACCGCCGTTGCTAATATTGAAGGTCCCGAGGCTGGTGGCGTCTCCCAGGTTCAGTCGGGCCCGGAGGTTTGGATTGCCGCCGTCGCTTTGAAGAAACGTACTGTTGGACACGAAGGCATCCAACACGGAGTTGCCGCTGATGTTTAGCTCTATCTGGTTCACATCAGCCGTCGACCGCATTCTGAATTCCTTGACCTTATCGGTGAGGTTAACCTGGGCCCCGTTGAGGATATCGAGCCGGTGTGATTGAGAGCCATCCCCGGCTTGTGTCGCAATGAACATTCCCGGGAGATTGAGAACTTCATATCCAGCGGCATTGCCGTCGATAATTGCATGGTCGGACCCCGCAAAGTTGCCGAGTTCTGCCGATGTACCGGTCCCGTTTGCGGAATTGCCGGGAACTATCCCACCATTCCAGTTGGAGCTATTAAACCAGTCATTGTCAACCGCTGTACCACCAGGACCAGGACCCCCCCTCCACAACGCGGCTTGCGCTACACCCGCGGTGGCCGTGACCAGGAACAAACCCGAGATTGCGATTGCCATAAGTTTCTTCGTCATTGTTCTCTCGCGGATCGAAGTGGGAGCCACTGGCCAATCTCTCCAAACTGCTGAGTATAACGATCCTCAGCTAATGTGTCCAGTTAAAACTAGTTAATTAGTATTTTATGATTTAGCCGACCTCTCCCTCGAGTGGGTCTTCGTTTAGAAAGAGAAGGTCCGCCGCCCGAACACTTTGAGGTTGTGCACCGAGACTCCACAGCGGCAAGGCTCACAGGTTGTGCCGGGGTTAACGGTCGCGACGCGCTATTTTGACTCCCAAATAATAACGGTATACAGTGCATAATACCCTGCCGCCTGTATGCTTTGAATTTGCTCGCAGTTGGCGTATTTGAACGGCTTTTTACCCGCATTTTTCAAGGGTGAATTTGGCCGCGCGACTGATCGGTTGGTCGTTAAATACCTCGTCCCATTTGGCTGAGTTGATGTCTAGAAACCGGTCGAGGCCCACCCCCCGCAAACCGCAGCGCCGGCAGCTCTCGCTGTGGAAGAAGTTGCTGTTTGCGGCGGTTGTGTGCCTTGTGTTTTTTGCACTTGTGGAACTCACACTTTGGGCGATGGGCGTGGTGACGCTCATCGCGAAAGAAGACCCCTTTCGGGGATTCTCGGGCCTGGTGACTGCTTTCGCCCGGGACGGCGATGTCTATCAGACACGGCGCAGCAACCTCGACACCTTCAACGATCAGTCGTTTCTTGCCAAGAAACCCGCAGACGGCTTTCGCATCTTCTGCCTGGGCGGCTCCAGTTCGCATGGCTTTCCCTGGGGCGCGGAGGCTGCTTTTACGGGCATCGTGGGCGATGCGGTGGCCGGAAATCATCCGGAGTTACACATCGAAGCGGTCAACGCCAGCGGCGTTTCCTACGCGATGCACCGACTGAACATTGTCGCCGACGAGCTTCTGGCCTACGAGCCGGATGTGCTGCTCGTCTACAGCGGGCACAATGAATTTATCGAGCCCGCGTTTTTCGAGGCCCTCAAGCGCCGCGGTACTACCCGCACCCGGTTGGAATATTTGCTGGCACATTCACGCGCATATTCTTCCATGCGATCTGCCGTGGAAGGTCTGCAAAACGAAAAACCTTCTGCGCATGAGCAGTTCGAGATCCGCGTACAGCGCGACAAGTCGCGCGTTTTTTCTCAGCAAGAACGGGAGGCGATCGTCGCGGAGTACCGCTGGCGGTTGGAGCGTCTGGTCCGACGCGCGCACGCCTCCGGTGTCAAGGTGGTGCTGGCGACGGTGCCCTGCAACCTGAGCCAGTGGCGCCCCAGGTCGTCGACGACGGTGGCAATGCTCAACGAAGCCGACCGCCAGAATTGGTCAGAGGCGTTCCGTTCCGGCAAACGTCGGCTCGATGCTGGCGATTTTACCGTGGCAACCGCCCACCTGGAGCAAGCGGCGGGTTTCGCTCCTGAACACGCCGAAACACAGTTCCTGCTGGGCCAGGCGCATGAGGGACTCGCCCAATGGGACGACGCGCGCACGGCCTACCGGTGGGCGTGTGACGCAGACGACTTGCCAGATCGCCGTGTCTCGGGAATCAATGAGGCAATCCGGGCGGTGGCTCATGAGCAGGGGGCATTGCTGGTGGACATTGATCTCATTTTCGAGCAGCGGAGCGAGCACGGCCTGGTCGGTTTCAACCTCATTGAGGACTACGTCCACCCGACTCGCGAAGGACACGAGATCATCGCGTGGCATATCTGGGATGCGATGGAGCAGGCGGGCTGGTTCGGCATGAATTCGGCCGCCGACAGGACGCGTTTCGACCGCCTTATGGCCCAGCGGCGCCTTCGGCCCATGACCATGAACGCCATGTGGTTTTATAACCAAGGCGTCGTGCTCAAGCACCAAGGCCAGACTGCGGGGGCCATTGAAAAGTACCGCCAGGCGCTGAGCGTGTCGCCGGACTTTCCCGCGGCATTGCAAAACCTGGCGGCACTCCTTAACGAGACCGGCCAATCTGCCGAAGCCGTCGGTTTGTGTGAACGATTGGTAGAGATCGATCCCGCCAGCGTCCAGGCCCAACTTACTTTCGCCAGCACCCTGGGGGGGCTGGGCCGCTTCGAGGAGGCAATGTCGCATTGTCGCGAGGCCTTGCGACTCGAGCCGAACTATGCCGAGGCCCACGCCAACCTGGGCAATGCCCTGGGGGGCCTGGGGCGGTTGGACGAGGCCATCGTGTATTACCAGGAGGCGCTGCGGATCCAGCCAGACTTTGCCGAGGCTCACAACAACTGGGGTAACGCCCTGGAGGGCCTGGGACGCTTCGAGGAGGCGACCGACCATTACCAGGAGGCACTGCGGCTGGAGCCAGACTATGCCAATGCCCACGGCAACCTGGGCAACGCCCTGGGGAACCTGGGGCGTTTCGAAGAGGCGGTTTCGCATTGCCAGGAGGCGCTGCGGCTAAGGCCAGACAATGCCAAGACCCACAATAATTTGGGCAGCACCCTGGTGAGCCTGGGACGTTTCCAGGAGGCCGCCACGCATTACAAGCAGGCGCTGCGGCTAAAGCCCGACTACGTTGAGGCCCGCAACAACTACGCATGGCTCCTGGCGACGTGTCCCGACGCGCAAGTTCGTGACGGGCAACAGGCGCTTCATCTGGCCGACGACGTATCGAAGGTCACGAAGCACAGTACCGCCACGGTTCTGGATACACTGGCTGCAGCCCATGCGGAGGTGGGGAATTTCGAGGAGGCCGTGCAGTGGCAGGAGAAAGCCGTACAGCTGGCACCAGATCGCCAACAGGATGTTCTGCGGCAACGTCTCGAACTGTACAGGTCGGGCAAACCTTTCCGCGACGGCTCGTAGCAGCCCATGAACTAGCAAAAAGATACATGAACTGGCAAAAAGATAGAATAAGTGGTCGCCTGTCAGCGGCGCCATGTGGTAAGGTCCTTGCGATCGCCCTTCGGCGGTCGCCTGTTGTATAAATCGTCACAAGTGCAGTACTGTGTGAACAAAGCGCCAGCGCCTCGGAGGAGATTACTATGACCCGAATCCGTTGGATCGTTCTCTCGCTGGTGTTGGCCGCGGCCAGCACACTTCGCGGGGAGCCTGAAAAACTCATTCCGGTCCAGCGCATCGGTTGGCCAGCGGAGACCAAGTCCCTCGAGATGTTCTCTGCGATGACGCTGGGCCCCGACGGCCTGGTCTACGCCGGCACGTGCAACAACGAGAAGATCGGCGCGAGGCTCATTTCGTTCGATCCGAATAGGGGTACTCAAGAAGTCCTCGTGGATGTCTCCAAAGTTACGGGTGAGGACGGCACCAAGACTTTTCCTCAAAGCAAGATCCACTCGCAGATTTGTTTCGACAGCCGTGGTGTCGCATGGTTTGGCACGCACTCGTTCGATTGGAACACCCTGGACCAGTACGAGAAGTCGCCCGGAGACTACAGCGGCGGCTACCTGATCAGTTATAATCCGAAGACCAGCAAGGCGCTCAGCCACGGCATCCTCGGGGCACACGAGTCGATCATGGCCCTGGCGCTGGCCGAAAGTGTCGGCAAGATTTACGCCGTGCTGCACCCAACGAGTCGTTTCGTGGTCTACGACCTCAAGACCGGCAAGACGACCGACAAGGGTGCCATTCTCGGCTACCCATCACGCGCGATCGTGGCGCTGAAAGATGGCCGGGCAATCACTTTCACGCTGACCGGTGACGTGGTGCGCTATTCGCCCCGGACTGACAAACTCGAAAAGCTGCCCGTCGCCGTGCCGACCTTTGGTGGGAATACCAACCGCGAACATAATAACCCCTTTGACCTGGCGGTCTCTGTAGATGAAAAATCGCTTTACGGCATCGGTTATACGAGCGGGCTCCTCTTTGAGTACTGCCCCGACGACGGGCCTGACGGCAGCATCCGGTCTCTCGGGGTGGCGTTCGGAGATGATACAGGGCCGGGATACCGCCCGGACCTCTCCATCGCTATGGCCGTCGGCAAAGATGGCCGGGTCTACTATGCCGGTTATTCCCTTAGTCCCGGCCAGATCGGCTGCTATGATCCCCAGACGGGCAATCGCAGCTATCTGGGGCAGATGGACGCCGGGTCGGGAACGCAGCCCCTCGGCGCCGGTGCCATGATCGCCTTGCCCGATGGCCGGCTCGTCGTGGCCACGTTCGACCAGAAACAGACCTACTATAACCTGTTTAAGGCGGAGCCATGATCCTGGCGCGGATGGTACCGCTGAAGCAGGACCCATCAACAGAATTCATCCTGAATTGGTTTAACTCGTCAACTTGCACCGTGAGACGGTTGCCGATAAAAAAATCGGTGGACCCCGAAAAACGGGTATGTTTGTTTTTGCGAGTTGCCTGACGCGAACCACCGGGGACAAACCTCATGTACGCTAAGATCGGTCCGAGCGAAATCTATTTCGACGTCGACGGGATGGGGCTGGTGCCCGACGAGGATCGCATGGTCGAGCGTCCGGTGCTGTTTCTTTTGCACGGCGGGCCAGGGGCCGATCATTCGGGCTTCAAGCCGCAGATGAGTGAGCTGCGCGACGTGGCACAACTGGTCTACTTTGATCATCGCGGTTCCGGACGCAGTAAACCGGCAGATCCGGAAACTTACACTCTGGATCAAAACATTGACGACGTCGATGCGCTGCGTGAGTATTTGGGATTGGACCGCATCTCGATTCTCGGTTCATCGTACGGTGGGATGGTTGCCCAGGGGTATGCCATCCGGTACGCCGACCGGGTCGCGAACCTGATCCTGGTGGCGACGGCGCCGAGCTACCGTTTTATGGACGATGCCAGGCGAATCGTGCGCGAGCGCGGCAGTGACGATCAGATTCGCGTGTGCCAGTGGTTGTGGGACGGCGCCTTTTCATCGCAAGAGCAGCTTGACGAGTACTACAAACTGATAGGACCAATGTACTCGGTGGCGTTCGACGCGGAAAAATTTGCGCAAGGATGCCGGCGCGGCATTTGCAACTTCGAGCAACTCAATCGGGGCTTTGCAGGATTCTTGCGCACCTTCGACTTCACTGACGAACTGCCTGGGATCACGTGTCCGACGCTCGTCATGGGCGGGGCTCACGATTGGATTTGCCCGCCAGATCATTCGCGGTTCATCGCGGAGAAGATTCCCCGTGCCCAGCTCAAGATCTTTGACCGCAGCTCCCACTTCATCGCGCAGGACGAACCGGAGGCCTTCTTCGCAGCCGTGCGAGGATTCTTGACATACGCCAATCCGTCTTAGCGGGCGCGAGTCATAATGCGAATGTTTCTGATGACAATGCATCGGGTGTCAGGCTTCATTCGTACGAACTGTTTTACACAATGGTGCCGAGCGCGTTATGCTGGCGGCACTGCGAGCCTGGAGCGGTTGCAGGCTCAGCCGATTTGGGAAATGTCGGATGACCATTTCGAGCCGTTAGCCAACGGTGTCAGGTAGACCATGAACCAGTGCAAGAAACCGCCGGTGGCTGTGAGTTGTGCGGAACTGGCCCGGCAGGTTCGGGAGAACGGGTTTTGCATTCTGCCAGACGTCATTCCCACCGACGAGATTGATCGTGTGCAACGAAGTGTCCTGAAAACCGCCGAGCAGTTTGGACAGCACAGTAGTTTTGCTCCTTCAAAAACAATTTCGATGGTTGGGCTGGTCAATCACGATCAGTCGTTTGTCGATTACCTGATCGATAAGCGATTGACCGAACTGGTGACGACACTGCTGAACGAGCACTACCGGGTTTCGTTCACGACGGGGTTGGTCAATTACCCGGGCAATGAGCGGGGGCAATGGCATGCTGACTGGCCGTTCATTCAAACTTTAGGAGCCCGAATTCCCGCACCGTATCCCGACGCAGTGATCCACCTGACTTGCGTGTTCCCGCTGACGGAATTCACGGCCGAAACCGGTGCGACTCTACTCCTACCCGGTAGCCATCGTCGACCTCGCAACCCGACAGGAGAAATCGGTGTCGAGCGGCGTGCTCCCCAGGAAGACGAGGTTCAGGCCATCATTGCCGCTGGCAGTGTCCTTGTGATCGACAGCCGGTGCTGGCACGCCACGGCTGCCAACCGTTCCGACAAGCCTCGGGTGGCATTCGCGGTGCGTTTTGCGCCGTGGTGGCTCAATCTCGAAGTTCTTCGGCCGAATTCGTTTTTGCGACAACGAATGGTCGGACAGCGCAACCAGCCCGATGATCCCATCCCGCCAATGGCTCGTCCGGTATATGACCGCCTGCCTGACCAGGTCAAGCCGCTGTTTCAACACGGTATCGAATGAAAATCATCTGCAAGAAAACACCACCCGGCCGAGTGGTGCTTTTCAGTCCAACCGTAACTTAAACACCGGCACCCACCGTGGGGGCAGGTCAGTCGGTTGTCTGTATTCTCAGGACTGCAAGAGGCGACCGACTGCAGATGACCGAGCCAGTTTGTGGTGGTCCATTCGGCTGATAATTCTGCCCCCGACTGCTGTGCCTGTTAATCCAGTCTCTACCGGATAAGTCCGGAACTGAACAAAAAAAGAGGATGGGATAGAGGATCGAGAAGAACCGTCAGGCAATTCTCTAATCTTCTATACCACATCCTCTTGTTCATCGCAGGAGTGACAAATCGTGCGTTACACGGCTGTTAGCGTCGGCAGCGCCGGATCGGCAGGCCGACCACCGAGAGTGCCAGAAGGATAATCGCCGATGGCTCGGGAATCCCCAGGGCCACAGCAAAGGTGGAACTGTTAATGTCGCCGGCTGCAAGTCCCTCGGCGTAGATGATGTGGTTGGCCGTATCCACACTGGAGGTCACATCCACCCCGGCCATGAAGACCTTCAGGTTCGTCTCATTCACACCCAAACTGGCGGCCAAATTGTTGTCATAGCGGAATGACATTGTGGTATTGTCCATTGTGACCCCCGAGACCTTCCACGCGCCGATCCCGTCGATAAGTCCGGGCGTATCAGGGTGATCCAGGGCAAGGACGCTTCCCGAGACGTAGACGCCGGCAGCGGGCCAACCGCTGTTCTTGACACCAAAGCCGTTGATCTTGTCCACGTCGGCGTTGTGTGCCTCATGCCATACCTTGTCGCCAACGCCAGTATACTGAGTGTTGCGGTGAACCGTAAACATCTTCAACTCGGCACCGTTTGTGGCGTAGAACCCCCAGTCGAGGCCTGCTTCGTCGCGACTGTTTCCAGCCCAGCTGGACAGATCCAAGACACGACCCGCGGCGCCTCCCCATCCGTCGGCGACGAACTTGATGGAAAACATCGCCATCGTGCTGTTGGCATCGCCGGCAGCTTCGACCGCACCTACTCCCCGGATGACCATGGGAGCGTTTGGTTGGGGGCCGCCTTGCTGATGTCCGAAAGAATTACCGCCGTGGCTAATTCGGAACGTCCCGCCGCTGGTGGCGTCTCCAAGATTGAGTTCGCCCGTGGTGTTTGCGTTGCCCTGGCGTTGGAGGAACTTGGTGTTGGACATGTTGGCATCAAGCACAGAGTCGCCACTGATGTTGAGTATGACCTTTGACGCGTTACCACCGGCGTGCATAGCAAATTCCATTGCCCCACCGGTGAGGTTCACCCGTGCCCCGTTGATGATATCGATCCGCTGTGTCTCATCGCCGTCCCCGGCTTGGGTCTGGACGCTCATTCCCGGCATATTGAGTTCTTCATAAAGAGCCGCATTGCCGTCGATAATTGCATAATCGGAATTCCCGAAATTGCCGAGTTGTCCCGACGCGCCGGTTCCACCTGCCGCGACGCCGGGAACTACCGGACCATTCCAGTTGGCGATCTTGAACCAGTCATTGTCACCAGAAGCATTACCCCTGAACAAAGCGGCTTCTGTTACACTCGCGGTGGCCATGACCAGGAACAAACACGCGACTGTGATTTTTGTAAGTTTCTTCATTAGTCTCTCCTAAAAGAAAAAATGTTGACCGAGAAACGCGGTTCACGAGAACCTGTTGCTCCAAAATGAAATACAATGTTTGAAACTATATGGGGTAACACTTGTGTTACCGCTGATAAAACCGGTCGTACGTCTCTAAGAGCCGTTTAGCCGATAGCGCCGCCGTTGCCGGTGTAAGAATGATCGTTCGCTGTAGACTGGCCAATGGGACTGACGTTCGCGAACCACCTAGTCTCTTACTAGCTAAATATCCAGGCCCCACGCCTGTCTCAATTCTCCCTGTTGCTGAAGTGTTAAACGTATCGAAAGAGGTCAAAAAAAACCACTGGCACCCTGGGTACCCGTACCCAGACCATCAGTGGTTTTTTGATCTACCGATTTCACATCCTGACATTAGCGTTGCTCCAAGTTGCAGAATTTCCCAGAAGGACGTGTAGCCTTCTCTTCATGCAAGAAAAAGATCGGATTAAGGATCCTGGATAAGCTTTTCCATCGATATCAGCCAGCGCCGCAAGGCACATTGGCATCTATTTACTACAGTCTAGTCTAACCCTTTGTTACCAGAATATCAACACTCGGCACAAAAAAAATGTTGAAATAATAGTTTATTTCTCTTCACTCCGAATTATTCCTGAAGATCGCTGACTTTCTGGAACCCCTGTCCTTCAAAAAATTTACGGCTAGCTTGACCAAAACACCGCGGAACTCACCACGGAACGGGTTACTCGTGCCGGACCTCCAGTTAGATCATGCCCAGCAATTCGCCCCAATAGCAAGCAACTCGTTCTCCAACTAGATTCCCACTCGCGATTTTTATGGCAGCCAGGCGGTACCAAAACGGTTCATCTCGCCAAATCGTAGCAAAACAGCACGTCTTCGTCGCGGAGGAAAAGAGAGCGACCTGCGACAACAGGGTGCGGAAACCATTTTCCCTGGTTTGAGGGGATATTGAATGTGCTTTTGAGAATGTATGCATTTGGAGTGGCTTGGATCAGAGCCATCACGCCGTTTTCATAACGGAAATACAAGTGCCCGTCTGCGTATACGACGCTCGCGGATCCGGTTCCCGGGCCCCGCCCGGGCCGCCACGCAACGTTGCCCGTCTTCATCTCGATGCATAAGGGGAATCCGTTGTTGTTCCCGTGGCCGCTGTAGATGTGACCCCCGACCAGCACCATCCCTCCGTGATGGTTCTGCATCGTTTTCGGGGGCAGGAAATAAACCTCCTTCACCTCGATTTGCGCGGCGTTCGCCAGGACCTGTAGCAGTACACTCCCGGTTTCGTAGCTCGTTGAGGAGAAGGCATAGTCGTCGCGAACGATGGGAGTGGGAACATTGCCACCCCAATTCGCAATGCGGTTGTAGGTCCAGAGTGTCTCACCTCCGCTGGCGGCGACGGAAATCAAACCGCGTCCAACAAGCTGCACATACTGCCGCACACCGCAGGCTTGACTGACAACAATGGAAGCGTATCCCGCGCCGTCATTGCCTAGAGGCCCGAACTCCGCGGGTTCTTTTGCCTTCCAGACGAGTTGCCCCGTGTCCTTGTCCAGTGCCACTAAGGCGGCATCGTGGCTGCCAGGAGTGCAGACCAACAGCTGGCCGTCCACCAAAGGTGATTCACTGAATCCGCAATTCGTAGATACCGTGCCGCCAAAGTTCTGAACAAGATGTCTTCTCCAGATTTCTCTGCCTGTGATCGCATCGGCGCAAATCAAACTTCCGTCATAGCCTAGCGCATAGACGCGGTTTCCGTGCACCGTAGGCGTGGAATTTGGCTTGCCGACGCCGACCTTGCTTGCCCAGATTTCTTTACCGGTTGCGAGATCTAAAGCGATGAGATATTCAATTTCGTCACGCTGACCCATCGTAAAGACGTTTGCCCCGGAAATGGCCAGGGTGGAATAGCCTGCTCCAAGTCCAGTGGTGCGCCATTTCAGGGGTGGACCGCCTTCAGGCCATTCGCGGAGCAAACCTGTCTCGGTCGAAACAGCATCCCGGTTCGGACCGCGCCATTGTGGCCATTCCCCGGAAGTAACTCGGAGAGATTGCGCCCGCACAGTGCCCGGGAACAGCAGAGAGAGGGCAAGCAAGAGATGCAGGATTTTGAACATAAGCACAGGTGTGTGGGGGACAAATGGGAGGAACCAACACAATGCCACGGAGGTCTGCGTCCCGGGCGCCGGGTAAACCATGCAACCACACGCACAAGTATACAGGCTCTACGAATCGATCGATTTCCGCAACCTGTTGACCATTGCCACAGCTTCATCGACACACTTTCGTGTGAACTCTTCCAGGGACGACGTACTGTCTTGAACGATCGATTGCTGTTCCACCTCCCTGGCCTGGGACATCCACTTCTGCTCCAGTTGATTGAAGGCAGTTCGCACGATTGGCTGGCGCTTGTTGAATTCCGTGCCCGTCTGGTCGCCCTTGATCTTGTCGAGCAGGTCTCGGAACATCCACCAGTAAGACTTCGCCGAAAACTCATCGCGATCTACCTGTGGAGGTGGGGTGACGGTTTTGCCACGGCTGCCGGCGGCGGTGAGCACCCCTGGCAGTCGGCTGGCGGTGGCGAACACGGGAAGGTAGAGACCGGTGCACGGAGTGACCGGCGACCACCACATCTGTGCGAGACGGTCCAAACTGTCCGGCAGAATGAAGATGGCAGAACTGGCCGTGTTGCCCCAGGTGAATTCCGAGGGCGAACTGTGCATGCAAAGGGTCATGAAATCGGGCAGCGCGGCATTGAAGTTCGGACCATTCAGAAATGTATCCTCGTAGTGGTCACGCAGAACTCGCATGATCCATTGCGGCGAAATGTCGCCGTCTTGTTTCTGGCACAAGAGCTGGTGCGACCGCTGGACACGGATTTGGGAAAGCTGCAGCGGTGTATCGAGGTCGATGTAAGCAAGCGCGAAGTCGAACTCACCTCTTTTTTCTTTTGGCCACCAGCCTTTCTCGACCGCGTAATCGACCAGGTCGTGACTGGCCAGATCCCACTCGCAGCGGATCGACGGCTGGTTGGAGATTGTCGCCACACCATGCGTTACCCGGCGGGCAACCCAGCGTGTGCCCGCGGTCTCCAGAATCCAGGCCTCTCTTCCGTCGGCAATGATGTAGGAGTTATCGTAGCTGCCCGTTTCGTGGTCCCTGCCCGGAACGCCAGAACCCCACTGGCCGTAACGCTCGACCAGGCTGGTAATCACGTCCAACGACTGGCGTGCTGTTTTGCCACGCTCCAGCCCAAGTCGCAACAGGTCCAGGCCCGAGAGGCCCAACTCGGGCGGCGTGCCCGCTTTGCTTGCGGCGACCGCGTCGGCGAAGGTCCTGGTGAAAATCGCTTCGTTGCCGATCGCCACGCCAAATTCATTGATGCCCTCTTCGTAACCCCAACACCAGTAGGGGCTCGATCCGATAGTGGCGTACGTCTGGCTGACCTGGGGAATTGTCTGGTACTCGAGCTTGATCAACGAATCAGGCGCATGCTTTTTTTCCGGCACAACGACCAGCGGCTGGCAATCGAAGACTGGCCGATCGCTGTTCTTGCCCAGGAGCGTTGTCCCGGTAGTCGTGGCGTCGGGCATCGCGACCATCGTATCGCATGAGAGCGGACGTATGTGTCGGTTCACATCGCGTGGCGATTTCAGTTGCGATTCGGTCCCCGCCCAGGCAAACAGCCCATTGGGGTTGAGCAATCCAGGTGATCCGCTTCCCGGAACAGCATCGCTTTTGAAGCCTGCGAGTCGATCCGGTGACACCCCGTTTGCTGCCTGGCTGTCACACTGGGATTGTTTGCTCGGCATCGTGCTCCTCCTGCGGTTGCTGACGAAACCCATCGTACTCCACCGCAAAACGCTAGTCGAACAAAGCGGTGACGACTTCCCCTGTGCTGCTTGCAAAGGTGTCCTGTCCGGCGGTCAAGAAACATGGAAGATCCCACCTACCCGGTACGCCACTATTGCAGGGCTACATGGCGCTGTGGGTGCTTCCCAGTGGACCGATTTACGATGATTCAACGAAGTGCTCCAGCGGCGGTAAGCTTCCAGATCGCCTCGATTTTTCCATCACGAACCGCAACCATCTCGCGGTGAAGGAGTACGGTCGAGTCACTGTAGTGTGGCACCATCGTGACCCGCTCAGCTGGTGTCAATCTCACTCCCTTTTCCAAGGCCACAACAGTGTGCTCGGCATGGAGTGAGATTACTTTGGCACCTTCGTGGGAAATGATTCTCGGTAACCCGGTGTGGTGGCCCGTTGATTTCCATCCGGCATCCAGTATGGCCTGTCCTTCAATGGCGGTAGAGATAACCTGCGCATTGAGGAATAACGCAAATTGGTGATCCGACAAGCCCATTTTGTCGTGGTACAAGATATCCGTTAATGTTCCGCCTCCAGCTTGCAACTCGTTAATCGACCCGAGAGAGGTAGCATGCCAGTAATTGCCACTGCCACCCCCGGAGAGAATTTTTGGTTCGTACCCGGCTGCCCGTAAGTTGTCACGTGCTTCGGCGAGAATCCCCGCTGCGGACGCTGAGGCTGCCTTTTTGTCCTCAGGTTGCATTTGCATGACATACCCTTCATAGCCCATCAGGCCTCGCAAGTTGATCCCCGGGAGATCGCTTACCAGCTGGGCGAGGTGTGGAGCTTGAGAAGGCTCGATGCCGCAGCGATTACTACCGACATTGATGTCCACAAGAATCTCAACAATGACGCCAGCTTCTGATGCCATTTGTGAGATCTCGCGGATATTCGATTCGTCGTCACATGCGATGCACACTTGAGCTTGACGAGCCACGTCAACAAGCCTGGCTATTTTTTGCGGTCCGACCACCTCGTTGGCTATCAGGATGTCAGTGATACCACCGGCCAACATGGCCTCGGCCTCACTGACTTTGGCGCAAGTGATGCCACAGGCTCCGCCACGCAGGAGTCGATGAGCGAGGTCTGGTGATTTACACGCTTTGACGTGTGGTCGCCAGAAGACATGGTGCCGATCGCACAGGGCAGCCATCCTCGTAATGTTGCTCTCCAACGCCGCAAGGTCGACCCACAGTGCAGGGGTATCAACCTCACTGATAGGACGTCCGACAAAACTTTCATCGCGAATCATATTTGAATTCCTGTAAAACTTTAGCCGTCTGCAGTACTGAGCGGCACGATTTGTTTGCTGCAATCTGTTAAACAGCTACGAATTTCCCAATCCTGGACTCTTAGAGACGGACCACTTGCCAGTCTACTGCCGCCCGGTCGATTTTCCATTGGTCCTCGCGAGCGATTCAGCTGAGGTCGGGTTTGTCCAGGGTCCAATGGCTTAGATCGGGAGCTGCCGGCACCGTCCGTTGGAAGTCTCCTGGGGTTGGGTTTTGCGGTCCAGCAACGAGACCCAACAGATGTGACTGCATCGTGCAACTTGTGTCCCGTCTCTCGCCACCATGCTACTCGCTCTTGAGCTCGAACGTCACGTCCCCGCTGGTGGGAACCTCGATCGACAAGGGAGTTGTCGCCACATCGCCGTAAACAGCGGGTACGACCCGTGGCGGTTGCGATGTTTGCGGGGAACGTGGCCTGATGTTCCCCATTTTAAACACGACCACTTTGTAAGATCCTGGCGGTACGCCCTTGGCGCTGCCGCTTGAGGCCATCGTAAATTCACCACCCTTGTTCGTGGTGGCAATGGCAATTGGTGCCGCACTTTGTGGACTCATTAACATGACGTTGGCGTCTTTGAGTGGTGTGCCGTCAAAAGAGACGATACCCTGGACCGTACTCAGATTTTGTGACGAACAACCCGGCAGCACGGCCGCGGCAAAGACCGCCAGCAGCCAGACCTGTGTCCTGGCTACCGCTGGGCGGGGCTGCACCGGAAATACCAATCTGGTGGCATCAATTTGCATGGGAAACGCTATTCATTGTTCAGCGGGTGTCTCAAAACTTCTGCGTCCGGGAAAATCATTAGTAGTACGAACCGCAAGCGAGTGGAATATGCGCGTCTCATTCGCTTGCGCGCCGTGCTCTTTGAGTTTCCAGACGACCCCTGGCGACTCCGTTTAACCCGCATTCGCCTCAATACTCCCCAACCACATTTCCGTCATCGGGTTTCAACAGATTCAGCCACACCTCCTCAGAAATATTGACGGAAAAACCACGCGCGCTTCCATCGGCCAGGGCACCATTCATGATGCCCGTATGTGGGGTAGTGGGGCGGTGAAAGTGCCATTGCCCGGCGTAGGTCACTCCCTTACCGTCAGTTGGCGGATTTTCGGCATTCAGCGAAATCGAATTCCAATACTCGAACGCTGCCTTCGGTTCTCCGGTGGTAGGAATGACGAAACCGAACATGGCTGCGTACGGGGTCGGGTACGCCATGGCAGGCTGGGGCCAATCGACTTTATGACTACGGGCATACTCACTCAACATAATCGTATTCGACGTGCCGTCGGGCAGGGTCCCTATTCGGAACCGGGTTCTCCAGCTCTTGTTTTCCTGACAGGCCCAATAGCATACTTTCGACAGGAGAGGGTGGTCATGGCCCAACAACCAATAATTCGCGGCGTAGCTTGTATAGTACGCCTTACTGGTATCGCCCGGCATGTCGGGGTTTGGATCGGTAGGACAAATGTACTGCGGAATTCTTCCGTACACTTCCCAGAACCTTGTGCCCCCGTCCGGAAAACCGGGAACGTTGCTCAAGAACCAAACCAGGGGATAATTCGACTCGATGGCATAGTCGTACGTGATATCGTAAATTTCTCCCTGTTCCAGGTAGGGCAGAAGCAGGTTGAAAAAACCGAGTGTTATCTTCGGCGTCGTCCGTGCCAGTTCCGGAAACTTGCCGTTCTTCGAATTGCTAAAGTTGTGGACGGCCAGCGACTGCTGCTTGAGATGATTCATGCACTGCGTTCTGCGAGCCGCCTCCCGAGCCGCCTGGACCGCGGGCAATAGCAGGGCGATTAGGATCCCGATGATGGCGATCACCACCAGTAGTTCGATGAGCGTAAAACCAGATCGACGTTGATGCAGCACGGCAAGGGTATTTCGGTTGATGGTCGTAGTCGGTCGCCTGTATCCTCAGGACTGGCCTGTATCCTCAGGACTGGAAGAGGCGACCAGTTGCAGACTACCGGGCCAGGTTGGTGTAGTCGATTCAGCTGATAATTTTGTCGCCGACCAATGTGCCTGTCAATTCAGTCTTTGTCGGCAAGTCCTGCAGCTGATAAGCATTTTAATCTCTCCACCCGGAATTTGCTACTGTTCCGTCAACTCGAGTTTTCGGGATTGCTATGACCCGAAAGTTTAGACCTGATGCAATAGTAGAGTGCTACAGGCGTTTGTTGCTGATAGCACGTTCGTATTAGCAACGTGGTGGGTCTCGTTGGCCAATCGAACGTCGGGGCGTAATTGGCCACCAAGGGCGGGGAGGGATTGAGGTCAAGTCTTGAAACTTTCGCGGCCAGCTTCACGAGGTGACGCGAAAAAGCTGCGGTCGTCCTGTTTCTTTTCCCTCCAGCTGTTTGCAATATAGCGAGGGAAAATTTCAGTCGCAGTTGCCGCTGGTGGGTGACCGGGACCTACCACAAAATATGTCCTGTCGGTTCAACAAAACGCCCGCAAACATCGTCTGCAGCATCAGCACCGTTGTTGGGGTTCGCGAACGCACCGTCGGCTGCCAGGTAATCGGCCAGGTCGGTATTCATCAGGCCAGCGGCCGCATCGCTGGGATCAAGGGTACAACCGACCTGGGTATTGGGTTTAAACAGACTCACGCCGGCCCGTTGCTGGACGACGTGGGCCGCCTCGTGGGCAGCGATATGGAGGTCATGCGACGCAGGTTGGTATCCCGAGTTTTCGAAAGCATCGGCTAGATTTGTATTCGCGACGCCAGTGGCCACCTCACCGGGATCGAAGGAATTACCAAAAACGGGCTGACCGACCAATTGGTTGAATACGATATCACGCGGTTGGTCACCAACTAGGCCACTGGTATCGATCGCCGCGATGCCGGAAGACGCATCACCAGGTCTGCAGGACTACGTCACCAGCCATCAGGTCCGCTGCAAACAATTGCTTGGCTTCAAGAGTTTCGAACCGGCCACGTCGTTTCGAGTATTTTGAGAAACTCATTTTGGGTTATCCTTCCGTTTCATGGGCTGCGACAGAAACAGGCCAGTGTGCTGGCGGTTTGTTTGACTCGCTCTACCAAACCCATGGGTTTCGGGAAGGTTCCGAAAAACGGTTTGTTAGTCCCGAAATGAGATTCAGGGGGGCGAAATGCTCCCAGGAGAACTCAAGCCTTTAACCTGCGTTGTCGGCAGCGATGGCTTGTTCCTTACGTATAGCCTGTCCCTTATCACAATCAAGGATTCATTTATGTCTAACGTCGCTAGCTGTTCGAAATGTTCTGGCGATATGGAATGTGGATTCATTCTCGATAATGCTGGTGCCGTTGGCCTCCCCGATCGTTGGATGAAAGGACCACTAGAACCTTCCTTCTGGGGTGGGGCGAAAGTATTCCGCAAAGTAAAGCTCGTTGTCGAAACATACCGTTGCGTCCAATGCGGGTTTCTCGAATCCTACGCAATAACGGAATTTAACAAACAATGGCTCCAAAAAATGGACAGCGAATAAATTTCCTGCCCAACCTGCTCCAACCGGGGAGGGATTGGGGTCAACTCTTGACATTTCACACTTTCGCGGCCGGCTGCTTGAGGTAACGCGAAAGGCTGCGGTCCCCCAGTTTCTTTACCCTTTGGGTGTTGGAGGACTCGTGTCATCCTGCGGCTGTTTGATTTACCTTCCCCGACGGGTCGCCAGTACCGACAGCCACCTGCCGTGCAGCAGCACTACGCTTGACGGTTCGGGGACGGCCGTACCGCTGCCGAAGTTGCCCATCAAAAGCTTGATTCAACGCTCAAGTGAATCTACATTGGGTGGCAGTCATTGTTCCGGCAGGTTCTTCCGAAAAGACAGCTAGTAACCAATCGTGTCAGACACCGAATTACATTATCAAAACATTGCAGATCTTGCCCAACAGATCCGACAGGGGCAACTGAGTCCGGTCGAGATTACGGAACACTTGCTGGACCGCGTCGAAAAACTGGGTCCCCGCCTGCACGCCATCAAGGGGCTGACCCGCGACCGAGCCCTGGCCGAGGCGAGGTCCGCAGAGCTGGAGTTGCGCGCCGGCCACGACCGGGGCCCGCTACACGGCATCCCGTACGTGGCCAAAGATTTGTACGACGTCAAGGGCGAGCCGACGGCCGCGGGTTGCCGACTGTTGGAGCACCGTATCGCCCAGCGCGATTGCGCCGTCGTGCGGCGGCTCGCCCGCGCGGGTATGGTGCTGCTGGGCAAGTCACACACCGTCCAGTTCGCTTTTGGCGCTGTTGGTATCAATCACGATACGGGTACCCCGCATAATCCTTACCACCAGGAACCTCATGTCCCGGGCGGATCCAGCAGCGGTTCGGCGGTGGCCGTCGCGGCCGGCCTGGCTCCCATGGGCCTGGGTAGCGACACGGGTGGGTCGGTGCGCATTCCATCGTCACTTTGCGGAACCGTGGGTCTGAAGACTACGGTGGGGCGGATCAGTCGCGCCGGCATCTACCCGCTCAGCTGGACGCTCGACACGGCCGGTCCACTGACGCGGTCGGTCGAGGATGCCGCGCTGGTGTTTCACGCCCTGCAGGGCGAGGATGCAGAGGATGAATCGACGTGTGGAGTGGCACCGCTCGATGTCCAGCCGGTGCTCACGCGTGGCGTCGAGGGACTCAGGATTGCCGTTGGTGACCCCGTGTTGTTCGAAGGTGTCGATCCCGAAGTTGAGCAATGCGTAACTGAAACCGGGGCGGTGTTTGAATCGCTCGGCGCGCAGGTGAAACACATCGAGTTGCCCGAACTGTCTCGGATTTTGTCGGATGAGCGACGTGGATTGATGATCTCCGCGGAAGCATGTGCCGTGAATCGCAAGCTGCTGGACGACCATTTCGAACAACTTGATCCGGTGGTGGCGCAACGCATGATCGAAGGGCGGAAGCTGGCGGCCACAGAATACTACGACGAGCTGCGCCAGTGGATGCGGTGGAGAAAAGACGTCATGGAGACGCTTCGTGACGTGGACGCGGTCATCGCGCCCACGACGATGATCCCGGCGGCGCCGCTACAGGAAGTCGACGCTAATTTCGACCAGTACATGGCATACAACTCCAAATACAGTCGCAACACTTACTTCGGGAATATTCTCAATCTCTGCGGGGTGTCGCTGCCGTGTGGTTTTACGGCCGCGGGGCTGCCGGTCGGCTTGATGATATACGCCAAGACTTTCCAGGAAGATATGGCCCTGCGGGTGGCTTGCGCCTACGAACAGGCTACGTCGTGGCATGAACGGCGGCCAGATTTGTCCTGGGCCTAGCTATATTCTTCCCGGGGATAGAAGGCCACACGCGCGGGCTCGAGTTCGCGCCCTCCGTTACTGGGGAGGAGAGTAGGGGCCTCTGTCTTGGCCCACTGCGGTCACGAACAAAGATCTGCTTTTCTAAATCACAAACCAGCTCCAACGACCGGTAGAGGGCGACCAGGCTTTGTAAAGATCCCCTTTTTTAAATCGATATATCTGCAATGGAATCTGTTTGCCACCAGCGTTAATGAGCGCAGCGAACGCGCGGCGCTATTCCCGCTCGGGTGCATTGTTTTGTTCGACAGTCTACGCGTAGTCGATCTCGCGGACTCGTTTTCGATCGCGAAGTTCCTCCGTGAGCGTACGTATCTGCTCTCTGAGTTGTTTAGCCTGTGATGCGCCAATCGCATTAATGGTAACCGAAGGATTGGACAGATCGGAAGTTGTCATTTGAATGCTGGCTAGTCCGAAGCTGCGTTCAAATAAAGACTGTGAGTACGACGTGTCCTTGACGCGGTATAGTTCCAGTTCATCGGTGCGTCGCGTCAATACTCCGTGCGAAACCTTAAAGCGCTGTGTCGTGAGCTCGAACGAGATACAGCGGATGACAAGCCAACGCCAACCAGCGACAAACAAAGGGACGATTAGCCAACAGAATAAACCGCACAGAATGAATGTCTTGATATTCGTGATTTGTGACGGGCGGCCTGACCACACGGGTTGCTCGGTGATGGTGAGTTGCTCTGAGTCTGCTTTTAGAGGGCGAGATGTATCTTCGGTGTGATGATCATGGTCTGCCGGAACTTGCGGAGTCTGCGGCGGTGGGGGAGCGAATGGAGGAGCGGATGGGGTAGCGGATGGGGTAGCGGATGGGGTAGCGGATGGGGTAGCGGATGGGGTAGTAAGTTGGAGTCCTTTTATACGAGAGATTGGATGCCAAGGTCCGTTCGACGAATTTGCGACCAACGCTTCCGGCGAAATCCGGCCGGCGGATGCGAGTTCCTTTAAGCGGGCCGACGGGTAAGGACCGTACGTCTTGTCGTTCTGGTTGATGAACCAATCTTTTGGCATTGGTGTTACGTGTGAGCTGGCTGGCCAACTTGTTGTTCGATAACGAAAATGTGTCTGGGGTGTGCTTGTTCACACAAATCGGGCCGGGCTGCTCGACATAGCACCGCCGGGTCAGTTTGCATGCGTTCATGCCTTCGCCGCACCAGGCTATTGTAACCAAAGGAGGGACGTATGCTGGTCGTCTTCCCCCGCCGACGGTCTGGTTTTTCTCGTCTATGACGGCACCAGGCCCAACGGCAATCGCTTTGGCGCGAGCCTGCTACGGGTAATGTTTGGATACGCCTTTCATGGGGGGCTTTCTGGGAGCTTTGTCGCCGTGAACGTTACACGTGAAATCCATAATGTGACCAGTGTAAATGAACGTTACCGGTAGTGGGAGGACACGTTGCTTGCCGGTTAGTCTTTCCCAACACAAGTCCTCAGCCAGCTCCGACCTTTGGGTTGAGTGGTCACCGAGAAACCGAAATAGTCGTCCGGACTTGTCATGTGCAGGGCATGACAACGGTCATCCTAAATTGCTCTCCTGTTCTGGGATCTGGGGTCCCTGACCAAAGTGCCACTGTGGAAAATGCCCCGCATGCAGCGGTCACGCCATGCAGCGGAGGCGTCCCGCAGCTTTTGCTTCGTGTCAACCGTGTTGACCAGCACAGCGGCGCGGTGTGGTCGCGCCCGACTGATGACCTTGCCCTCGGCGTTCACGACAAAACTTGGCCAGGCGTATTTTTGCGTTCCGTTGTTTGCGCTCACAGTGAAATAGTTACTGGCGGCTGCAGCTTGGATCGTTGCAGGGACGCAAATCGTGTACATGTCCAATTGTTGTTGCGTCATGCGCGCATTGTGGAAAGAGACAAGCATGAGTTCAACACCCAGTCGTTTGTACTCGCGGAAGAGTTCCGGGTACCGGAAATCGTGACAGATAAGGAGTCCACACTTGATCCCTCGCAGGCCAAAGGTGACCATCGACTCTCCCGGACTGTAGTGACGCAGGTCACCGTCCTTGTTGTTCTCTCCGCAGCAGAACATTTTGTCGTACCGATTCACAATTTGTCCCCGGTCGTTTATGACGTAGAGGGAATTGTGCGGTTTGTGATTCCCGGTGAGTCTGTGGTTGCAGCCCATGACCACCCACAGGCGGTACTGCCTGGCCGCAGCCAAGACCTCGCGCATGGCAGAATTAGTCCGATCCCAGTCAGTCTCCCGATGAGATTGAATTTCAACACCAAGGTATCCGGAGAGGCAGGCCTCGGAGAAATGCACGAGGTGGGCCCCTTTGGCCTTTGCCATTTTGAGCTGCCGCAGCACGGATTCAAGGTTCCGCTCAGGTTGCTTGTGAACACAGAATTGACAGGTTGCCAGTACAAGGGTGGCCACAGTTCAAAGTTCCTTTCTCATGGCAGAATTTATGCGATCACCTCGCAGAGGCGTTGGCTTTGACAATATCGTTTTGAGTTCCGGGTAATGGTTGAATGTGCCTTTCATGGGGGATCTTTCTGGGAGCTTTATCTTACTCTCAACAAGGGGGCCAGCTCGCCGTCACCATCAGGACCGCAGGCGGGATTTGAGGGCGCCGGAGGTGCCCCGGGAGTTTGCCCCTGCCCTGGTTCTTTCCTTGGGGGAGGTTGAAATCAATTTGCTAGTGGCCAGCGGTTGAGCTGGTTGCCCCGGTGGTCCCGTTCTGGGGCTGAAAACAACCCCTTTTTGCCCTTTCTTGAAAAAACAGTGCCGCGTGGCCGTCGGGAACCATAACTGGCTGCTGAGTTACCGGGTACTGAGCCTACAAATCGGTGCTTTTCGTACCCCATCAACCGGAAGGATACCCGAAAATGCGTTTTTCGAAATACTCAAAAACTCGTGGTCAGTATGAAACTCTGGAAGCTAAGACGTTGTTTGCTGCCGACCTGATGGGAGGTGCCGCGATTGATTTACCCGATACCGCTTTTGTTGCAGGATTGGAACATGGCGATCACCAGTTTGGTCACGACTTACGATGCGGCTACGGTGGGCCGGACTCCGTCCAGAGCATCCCCGAGCGGATGACCGTCCAGGGCGTCTTGAGCGACGAGAACGGGCCGGTGGTCACCGGCGTCGAAGGCGGTGGTGCGGTAGATCACAATTCCACACGCTCCAATCGTGGCATTGTCGGCGATGGTGGCGGTGGCACAACTGGCATCGAGAGTGACTTCGAGACTGATAATCCAGAAGGCTCCAATCCCACTCCGCATCCGATGCCAGTTCCAGAACTTTCAGATTCCGTTTCCAAGCACCGACTGGAGCATGGCCCCGGGATGTATGGCGGAATCTGGACCGATGGAACGATGACAAACTTGTCGGAATTTCCAGCCAAAACCAGCCTCGATGCAGACGGAGTCGATCACAATTCCACGCGATCTAATAATGGCATTGTCGGCGAGGGGGGTGAGCAGCATAAGATCTATGACTACTCACAGCGCATATGGAACGACATCACCTTCAACTGCCACGCGACCCCCGATGCCCGAAGTGACAACCTGCGAGGAAGCGTCACAGTGAACTTCGTGAACGTTAAGGATCAGTACCAAACTGACACCTGTCACGTTGATGAGTACGGAACTGTCTCCATGGCGTTCAAGGTCGAGTCGGACTCAAAGGATTGGATCCATAGGGTTAAGGATCAGTACGAAGGAATCCTCGCCGGTGCCAAGCCCAACGGAGCCGTGATTCTGAGTGATCGGTCGGGTAACGACACGGTTAACTGGAATATCAACGGCTGGCACATTGAGAACTTCAGCGTCGATCAAGTGATGAGTGAGCTGGGTGACCAGGAGCCGGGCAAGAGCAACGTGCCAATCCGAACATTCATAACACTGGTCAGCATCTAATTTATCCGCTGGCGGCTACGATCCCATCTGGCCGGTTCGATTGCCTGTCGGGCGATGACGACACCACCCCACTCGGGTACGGCACGGCGGCGGTACCCGAACCGGCTGCCGCACTTCGGGCACTGCTCGCCGTGCTGCTGGCCAGCCCCTTTGACAACTCGCGCAAAACATTTTCTGCCTGATCGAACAGCGGCATAGGAAATGAAACAGCACCCCACCAGAATCTAAGCAAAGGGTGTCTGTCAAAGAGAAAGACGGGCAGCTAAGTTAAAGGGGCGCTGCCAATTGAAATCGCGAACCCAAAACCAGATCGACGTTGATGCAGCACGGCAATGGCATTTCGGTGGATGGTCGTAGTCCAAGCCCTTCAAAAGGAGAGTGACGTTCGAACCCCCACACGCAACCGAAACGCTGTCCTGGGAGAGTATAAATTGTCGTTTCCCCATCCCGACGAAAATAAATTCTTTGTATTCCATCGCAAATTCCATCCGATCGTGTGTAGTGCCACGCGGTTAAGTCAAGTCGCCTAACGACCGAGCTAACTGGGCGGCGGCCGGTGACTTTCGAATTCAGATTCCACCTCAGTCGCCGTTCCGATTGAGCGATTTTTCAGGTTCGGTTAACGCAATTCAAAGCTGTCTTGATTGGAGTGATTCCGAAGTAATGCGGGATTTGTGTCATCGTGATAACGTGATCTGCATCAACCGCATCGACTCCAAGTGTTTCCAGAAACTGATTTTTATGCGTAATGCAAGTGCAAGCAAGTGTCGCCCACGGATCATGGGTTTCGGGCAGTAGTTTCAGGTTGCGTTGGCCCTTGCCCCACTGTCCGCCAAAGGACACACCAAGAAGGAAGTCGTCAGCTTCTTGAGCGGTTGTAAACCGGGAGTCGCTGGAGATTGATTCGGAGCAGCTCGATTTGAGGATTGTCGCGTCGTACAACAGTTCGCCCTCAGAGACCATCCGGATTCGCCAGTTGTGATCGTCATCGGTGAAGTCAATTTCACGGGTTCGAAATCCAACGCCAGTCAGCAAGGAGCCAAATGAACTTAAGAGCTGACGATTGATGTTCGGCTGCAAGACGAGAACTGCCTCGCGCAGCTTGCCATCGGGGAAGGGAAGGCGGGCCCGCGTTCTGTGAATCAGATAGTTGAAGCCCATTCCGACAAACCGGGGGAGAAGGTTGGGCCGCATGTCATCCATTCGGACAAAGCAAGCTGACACCCACGCGAAACCAGCGTGGGTTGCACACTCGGCTCCCGGTGGCAGATGGTCAGAAAGAATGTCAGGAGACACCGGATAGCTGATAAGAAAACGACGGACGACAGTTCCAATCATGTGAATACCAGACAGTCGGGCTGTCGGGGCAAGATCGAACGGTACGCCCATTTAAAAACCTGACGTTAAAGTTCACCGGGCGGGTGGACGGGTACGAGTGAACCTTGAAAAACCAAAAAACGTAAACGAATCTGGCGACGTTGAAAACCGACAAACAAGGGGGCGCCGGTGAAACGATTTGTTAAGTGGATCGTTTGATCGACTGCCCGATCCACCGTGCAACGATAGCTACAAGGAGGCCAATCAAGAACCACTGCAGTGAGCCGAGCACGATAAGCGTGGTGATCTTGCCGTTCCAAACTCGTAGAGCAGGTATGTCGATCAGAAGGACTAGTTGATACAGTAATAAGCCCACGGCTGCAAACGGCGTCATGAGAAAAACGAGTGACCCCAGGGCAATGATTGCAGGAAGTGCCGTAAACAACAGCGGCGACCTTCTAAAATCATGGCATGTTCGCTCAAATTGACCGATGCGTCGCCTACCGCTGTAATATCCGCCTGCGCCAGGCGTTCCGGTACAGCAGCGGTGCCAGTGAAAAACCGGTCATCCAAGTCATCATTGTAGAGCTCTCGAGTGGGGATGTTTCCGGGTTCGGCGAATTCTATGCCACCTCTTTGAACTATCCCCCAGGCATTCCGGGTACCTCCTCACTGGCAGAGTGGGATGAGGTCTTGTCGACATGCGAGTCGCTGCGGGGAAAGGATGCCGCAGAATTGCGCAGGCTGATTCCCGAACAATATAATGGCGTGGCAGATGCCAGTGGAATTGTGGACTGCCTCGACTTTGCATTGCATGACCTGGTCGGAAAGTTAAAAGATCTGCCGGTCTGGGCGCTGCTTGGAGGGCGGCGAACGCGTTCGATGCCCGTTATGCTGGTGATCCATACCGACGACATGGAAGTCATGGTCCAGAAGGCGGTTCGGTGGCAAGCCCAATGGGGGCTTCGCTTGTTCAAGATAAAACCGCACGCCGATTACGACAAAGATGTCCAGATGATGAAAATGTTTTCCCAACAATTAAAACCCGGGACCCAGTTTCTGCTGGATGCCAATTACGCCTACAAGAGTGTAGAAGAGGCAGCCAGCACGCTGTGCGAAGTGGCCCGGTATGGCGTCTTTCTTGCCGAAGACCCGATCGAGGCTGACTATTCGATTTACCAGGAAAAGCTGAAGCCCGAGCTTAATCGATCGGGAGTCAAGCTCATGCTGGATCAGCAGGCAAGAACGATGGGGGATGTGTTTGAGATTGGGTCTCGTCAAGCGGCGGACGTCATCAATTTCCACGCCAACTGGCATTCCGGTTTTGCCGGGGCGCTGCAGCGTGCTCACGTGGCCGCAGCGAGTGGCATGGAAAACTTTATAGGATCAGCGATTTATGCTGGCATAGCAGATGCGGCGAACATCACACTCGCTGCCGTTTGTCCCGCCTTGCTGGCATGCGAACAGGTTAGAGGCGCGGACTTCTACCTGGAGGGGGATTCGGTTGTCGATGAGTTTTATCGCCTCGACAACGGTGCTTACCAGATTCCCGCTCAGCCTGGCCTGGGCATCGAAGTCAACCGCGCCAAGCTTGATAAATTGACAGAAGAACAGGTCGAGATGTAAGTTCAACGGCCCTTGAACTTCCTGCTCAAATTCAATTTGCCTTTAGCATGACCGGAGACCACAACATGACGCGCAGATTTTCAGCAATACACCTGGCTGTTGCGGTCCTGCTTGGCCTGGTGATCGGAAGGATGGCAGGACAGCAGCCCACCACCGCCGAGGCCCGGAAAACCCAGGAATTGGGCCAGATCGAGGTTTCGGGCATCGAGATCAACCGGGGCGCTGACCCCGCTATGGACCTGGCCGAGGGCGACCAACTGCAGGCCAGAATCGGCGCCGAGAGGGATTCCTGGCTTACCGACTCTGTGCAAGGAGGCAGCCTCGCGTTCTCGACGCGTGCAGCGGATGGCACGCTGAACAAAAACATGCGACTCACGAAGGAGGGCTGTTTGTTGGTCGGCAAGGAAGGAGCGATCGCTGGCATCGGAGGATCGATCGAGACGTCGATGGAACATTCGATCCGTCCCGGTGCGCTGGTGATGAGAAACGTGCATGACCCGACCCTGGGGTGCGGGGTAACCATTGCGTTTTACGCAAGCGGGGAGCACCAGGCCTCCATGAGCAGTTCGTGGTTGGGCGAGACCAGACGTGTCAAACAAATCGATAAACCAAACCTCCCGCACGGTCGTGTGTCCCCTCCGTATCCGGGACCGAGAAGTGCCGCGTGGTTGGAAATCAATGGCCGCATCAATGATTGGTCCTCGAACATGGCGATTTTCGAGCCGATCGCCGATGACGGCAAAGCGCTGGTTACCGTGGACCGGCAACATCCGTGGATGGGAGGGCAGGTGCAGTATTTGCCTCCAAGTGGCGAATGGATCAACGGCAGGCGGATTGGGCATCATGCCCTGCTGGTGGGTACGAGCCGTATGACTACCCTCTCCAACCAAAACAGAATGCCTTTACGGTCTGCTACAACAGCGTCTGGCAGGACCGCCTGGCTGCCGGGCTTGCCGAGTTGATCGACGAGTTTGGCGTGGATGGCGTTTACCTGGACGGGACGGAGTACCCGCATGCGTGTGCCAACCGGCGCCACGGGTGTGGCTATGTCCGGGCCGACGGCGGGGTTTCGCCGACCTATCCCGTCTGGGCGGTCCGTAGCATGATGAAGCGGATCTACACGATCGTCAGGAGCCGCAAGCCGGAGGGGCAGGTCAATGTCCATAATTCCACCTGCATCACGATACCGACGCTGGGATGGGCCACCAGTTCCTGGGATGGCGAGCAGTTCCGCGGTCTGTCCTCCGGGACTTCGGCGGCGGAGGTGTTGCCGCTGGATGTGTTCCGAACCGAGTTTATGGGGCATCAGTGGGGTGTGCCGGCGGAGTTCCTCAGTTATGAGGGTCAGAATCAAAAGACGTTCAGCAACGAGCAGACGTAGGCTTTCACGTTGCTTCACAACGTTCTCACACGGAGTTACGACATCCGCCCGGCGCTAGAGCTCTCTTCGGATTTGTGGCGGCTCAGCGACGAGTTCGGACGCAAGCAGGCCGAATGGCTCCCCTATTGGTGCAACGGCGAGTATGTCACCATCGAGCCGGAAGGGGCGCATGCCAGCCTCTATCGGCACCCGCAAAACGGGGTCCCGGCCGTTCTGTCCAAACTTGGGCCGCGAGGAAGCGGTGGTGACGGTACAGCTGAACCTGGCGTTGCTGGGGCTGGATGACGACGTGTCGGCCCGGGATGCACTAACCGGCGAGCCGGTCGCTTTGGAGAAGGGAGCGTTGAGGGTCAATCTCGCCGTCCTCGGATGGAGGATCGTCTGGCTCGAATCCAAAGTTTGAGCGATTGTTGGAAACCGGTTCCAGCAGGTGTGCCGGAAACCTACCCGGTATCGTGTCAGCCCACTTCCCGTAACGAACCGTAACAGCAATCGTAGCGTACCTGGCTCCGGTACCGCGGCGCTTGCATCTTCAGGGCGTGTCGGTTTAATTGCCCAGGTTGCGGTCCAGCATGCGGTAGTTAAATGCTTCTTGAATGTGGTCTTGCTTGATGGAGGGGGCATCTTCCAGGTCGGCAATCGTACGTGCCACGCGGAGCACCTTGTCGTGAGCTCTTGCCGAAAGGCCAAGTTCTTCCAGGTTCACACGGAGTAGTTCCAGGCACGGCGTGTCAAGTTGGCACCAACGGCGGACTTCACGACTCGACATGCGGCCGTTGGTTCGCGCCGGTGACGCGGCGAACCGGTTTGCTTGCAAGGCTCGAGCTTCAGAGACCTGCTGGCGCATTTGTGCGCTGGTGGTACCATTGGCTGTCCCGCTGAGGTCCCCAAATGCAACCGCCGGAACTTCAAGATGTAGATCAATCCGGTCCAGGAGTGGCCCGCTGATCTTGGCCATGTACCGTTCAATCTGCCCGACTGCACAGTGGCAATCGCGGTGCGGGTCATTGCGATAGCCGCAAGGACAGGGGTTGAGCGAAGTGATTAAGATGAAATTAGCAGGAAAGGTTGTCGAAGTGAGTGCGCGGCTGATAGTCACGTCGCCATCCTCGAGGGGTTGGCGCATCACTTCGAGCGTTTGCCGATTGAACTCGGGCAGTTCGTCGAGAAACAACACGCCATTATGGGCAAGGCTGATTTCACCAGGCGTGGGAATCGAGCCACCCCCAACCAGTCCCGCATTGCTGATCGTGTGGTGGGGCGATCGAAACGGCCTGCGGGCCAACAACGGCTGGCCTTCCGGCAAGCGTCCCATCGCGCCGTAGATCTGCGTGGTTTCGATCGACTCGGCAGCCGAGAGTTGCGGCAGGATTGACGGAATTCTCTTGGCCAGCATCGTTTTGCCGCTGCCGGGTGGGCCCAGCATCAGCAGGTTGTGCCCGCCGGCCGCTGCAATCGTGATCGCCCGCTTTGCCATTTCCTGCCCCCGCACGTCGGCAAAGTCGATATCGTAACTGCCAAGTTCGCGAAACAACTGGTCGACGCGCGAGGGACACGGAGGGATATCGACGTTGCCCCTGAAAAACGCTGCCGCCTGCGCCAGGGTATCAACCGGGATGACCTGAATCCCCTCGACAACGGCTGCTTCTGGTGCGCTGCTTGTGGGAACCACTAAACCGCGCTGGCTTAAACCCCGCTGGCTTAAACCGCGCTGCCTGGCTGCCGCCGCGGCCATCGCCATCGAGAGTCCCCCTTTGACCGGCCGTGTTGTGCCGTCCAGGGCCAGTTCGCCAACCACGGCGTATTGAGCCAGTTGTTCAAACCCGAGTTGGCCACTTGCCGCCAGTACGCCCAGGGCAATGGGGAGGTCGAACGAGGCTGCCTGTTTGGGAAGTTCAGCCGGAGCCAGGTTGATCACGACCCGGTCGGCAGGCCGCACGTAGCCGCTGTTGACCAGGGCACGTTCGATGCGATGGGTACTTTCTTTGACGGCGGCCTCCGGGAGTCCGACTAAAACAGTTTTGGGCAGCGCCGCGCCCGACACGTCGACCTCCACTTCGACCGGCAGGGCTTCGATTCCGAGCAGACTAAAGGTTTGCAGCTTGGCGAGCATGGTGGGTTGGCTCCGGGGGGGATAGTATATATGTGTACACTATCAGGCTGTGCAGGGTGACGCAAGGGGTGGGCAGGCTGTTGAGGAGGGGCCAACTCGGGTGGGCGGTGGTCAAACTCGTGTGGCCCCAAGTCTGGTGAAAACGGACCTTCGCCTCAGGTTAAAGAGCCGTGTTTCGTGAGTGTGAAGTTGCCTGTTGTTGGATGGCCAACAGGGTAGATGGCAGTTAGAATAAGTGTTGTCCGACAGAAAAATCTCACTATTTCTGGAAGGTTCTTTCAGCGTGCGTGGTTATGACTTTTTGCGTTGTTTTGGAGCATGCTTGGGAGTCGCATGGTTGGTTGGTTGTGTATGTCTGCCTGCATTTGCGTCCGACAAGGTCGATTACCAACGCGATATTCAGCCGCTTTTCGCTCAGCACTGCTTCAAGTGTCATGGTCCGGATGAGGGGGCCCGGCAGGCCGATCTGCGTTTGGATCGGGCCGACGCGGCGATGGGCGAATTGACCTCGGGCAAAACGGCCATTGTTGCGGGTGAGCTCGCCGAGAGCGAACTGGTGCGGCGGATTGGCTCGAATGACCCCGAGATCGTCATGCCGCCACCGAGCGAGCAGAACGGTTTGAATGCCGAGCAAATCGCGACGATTGCCCAGTGGATTCAAGCAGGAGCGCGCTATACGCGTCATTGGGCCTTTGTTGCCCCCGAGCACGCCGAATTGCCCGAGACTGCCGAGGTAGATCAAGGTGATCGTCATCCGATCGATGCGTTGGTGGCTGCCGGACTGGCCGAGAGGGGATTGAATTGTTCACCTCCGGCGCGACCTGAAGTTCTCTGCCGCCGCATTTACCTTGACTTGATCGGGTTGCCACCGTCGCCCGAGGAAGTGGAGGGATTCGTTGCTGCGGCCCGGGAGGATCTTGCCTCGGCAGTGGAAGCCACGGTCGAACAACTTCTGGCAAGTCCGCATTTTGGAGAAAAGTGGGCTCGGCACTGGCTCGACGTAGCCCGCTACGCCGACAGCAACGGTTTCGAGAAAGACATGCCTCGCGAGCAATGGGCCTGGCGGGATTGGGTGATCCGGGCCATTAACAGCGACATGTCGTACGACCAATTTGTGATCGAACAGATCGCGGGCGATCTGCTGCCTGAGCCAACCCAGGACCAGGTGACCGCCACCGGTTTCTTACGCAATGGCATGATCAATGAAGAAGGAGCGATCGTTCCCGAGCAGTTTCGCATGGAGGGAATTTTTGATCGCATGGACTGCATTGGCAAAGCCATCCTGGGTGTGTCGCTGCAGTGTGCGCAATGTCACAACCACAAGTTCGATCCAATATTGCAGGATGAATATTATGGCATGTTTGCTTTCTTGAACGACACCAATGAGGCTCAGGTATCGGTATTCACGCAAGACCAGTTGGCGCAGATCGATCAGATCAGGCAGGCCATCCGTCGGGTCAACGACCGCGCCAAATCATCGCGTCCCAACTGGCGCACGGAACTTGCCCAATGGGAAGCAAAGCAAAAGGTCTCGGCGGTCGACTGGGAGGTTCTCGAAACCTTTGACGAAACATGGATTGGTGGCGTCAACCATCCCGAAAAACTTGCCGACCGCAGTATCATGAATTTGGGACATCCGACAAAAATCGGCGAGTTGTATGTCCGTTCTCAACCCGACCTGCAAGGTGTGACTGGGTTGCGGCTGGAGGCCATGACCTGCGCCGACTTACCCAACAACGGCCCGGGACGGAGTTTGCTGGGGACCTTCGCTCTGACGGAACTGAAGGTCCAGGCCAAGCGACCGGGGCGCGACAACTGGGAAAATTTATCCCTCAAGGAACCGACCGCAGATTTTTCCACGGAAGAACGCCCCATCGCCTCGGCACCGAACGCAGAGGTCAAAGAAGATGACAAGCAGCGGCTTGGACCTGTTGGCTTCATGATCGACGGTGACGACACGACGGCCTGGTATGCTGACCGCGGGCCGGGCAGGCGGAATACCGATTCGGTAGCCGTGGTTCAATTTGCCGAGCCAGTGAATTTCCCCAGCGGAACGGAATTAAACGTCAGTCTTCACTTTCGTACCGCTTTGCGGGAGGAGCTCAAGACAAGTGACTTCGGCCGGGGGTTGCTCACCATTGGGCGTTTTCGCCTGGCGGTCACGAAATCGTCAAACCCACGCGCGACTCGTTACGATCACGCAGCCACTTTGGCCATGCAAAAGCCAGCGGCCGACCGAACCACCGAGGAGCAGCAGACCGTTTTCGCGGCATGGCGACAAAGTGTGCCCGAGTTGGCTGATTTCGAAGCCGAAATCAACGGGCTGTTCAGCGACTACCCTGACACACCGTCCACGAGTGTGTTGAGCGTGAGTGCCCGCTCGCCAGAACTTCACCGGGAGACATTCGTACTCGACCGCGGGGTCTGGGACCGTCCACTGCATCGAGTCCAGCCGCATGTCCCGGCGACATTGCATCCGCTTTCGAGTGGGGCTTCCCTCGACCGGCTGTCATTTGCCTGTTGGCTGGTTGACCGGCGATCGCCACTTACCGCGCGCGTGCAGGTCAATCGGGTTTGGCAGGCGATCTTTGGCGGGGGTTTGTTGGAGACCTCCGAAGATTTTGGCACACGGGCTCCCCGGCCTGAGTACCTCGAGTTGCTTGACACGCTGGCAGTTGATTTTATGGATCGCGGTTGGAGCCTGAAAGAGCTGGTTCGCACGATCGTGACCAGTCGGACGTACCAGCAAAGTTCACGGGCAAGTTCCGAGGCCTATCGGCAAGACCCGCAAAACCGTTGGCTTGCCCGGGGGCCACGATTTCGCGCCGAGGCTGAAGTCGTGCGCGACATTGCGCTGACTTCTGCAGGCCTTTTGAATCGCAAGATTGGTGGTCCGAGTATCTTTCCCCCGGTTCCAGAAAATATGCTCAAATCCAATTTTCACGCCCTGGACTATTGGGAGGTGGAAACCGGTCCGGACCGTTATCGACGCTCCTTGTACATGTTCCGCAAGCGGTCGATGCCAGACCCGGTTATGTCGACGTTCGACGCACCAAATTCCGACACGGCGTGTGCCCGCCGGCTGCGGTCGAATACTCCCCTGGCGGCTTTGGTGTCACTTAACGAACCTTTGTTTATTGAGGCTGCCCGGGCCCTGGCTTTGCGTATTTTGCGCGAAGGGGGGCCGACGGACGAACAGCGGGCCGACTATGCTTACCGGCTTTGTACGGGCAGGCCGGTGAAACCGGCAGAGTGGGAAGCGATCGGGTTTTTACTGGCGAGTCAGCGGCAACGGCTCGCCGACGGTTGGCTTTCGATCGGCGAGTTAGCCACAGGAGCTGCCGATCAACGCCCGCAGCTGCCCCCCGATACCACACCCCAGGATGCAGCGGCCTGGGTCCTTGTTGCACGTGTGATGCTCAACCTGGATGAAACGTTAAGCAAGAACTAAAATCAAGGCTGGCAAAGATGACAAAACCTTCAGAATTACGATTCCGACATGCCTGCAATCTCAAGCGGCGGTGGTTTCTCCGCGACTGTGGGGTTGGCCTGGGCGGGATCGCATTGCAATCGCTGCTGGCTGGCGAGCGTACGGCCGATGCAGCTCCAAACAGGTTACCGGGGTTGCCGCATCATGCGCCGCGCGCAAAACGGGTGGTGTATTTGTTCCAGGCAGGAGCTCCAAGCCAGTTGGAGTTATTTGATCCAAAGCCACAGTTGGCACGTCACGACGGGCAGCTTCCGCCGGCGGAGCTTTTAAAAGACTATCGGGCCGCCTTTATCAAGCCGAATTCCGCGTTACTGGGGCCCAAGTACTCGTTCTCGCGTCACGGGAAGCACGGGATCGAGCTTAGCGACGTGTTACCTCATACGGCGCGCATTGTCGATGAACTTTGCATCGTCCGCTCGATGCATACCGAGGCCGTGAATCATGCCCCTGCCCAGATCATGATGAATACCGGGTCCCAGCAATTCGGGCGGCCAAGCTTTGGTTCCTGGACATTGTACGGCCTGGGGAGCGAGTGCCACGATTTGCCCGGGTATGTCGTGTTAACCAGTGCCAAAGGGACGAGCGGCGGAGCCAGTAACTTTGGTAGCGGCTTTCTGCCGACGCCGTATGGTGGTGTACCTTTTCGGGGGACGGGTGATCCGGTGCTTTACTTGTCGAACCCTAAGGGATTCGACGCGCACGCTCAGCGGGCATCGCTCGATACGATCCGCCGCTTGAACGAACTGGCACTGGAAGAAGTGGGGGATCCCGCGATCGCCGCACGAATCGAAAATTACGAGTCGGCCTACCGCCTGCAGGCTGCCGCGCCGGAACTTATGGATCTGTCACAGGAACCGCAGGCGATGCTTGATCTCTACGGCATCAAGGATCCCGCGGAATCGAACTATGCCCGCAACTGTTTGCTGGCCCGGCGTTTGCTGCAGCGTGGCGTGCGTTTCGTGCAACTTTTTCACGAGGCCTGGGACCAGCATGGAGATCTCACCGCGCATATCAAGCGGAATTGTATAGATACCGAACAAGCGAGTGCAGCGCTCGTGCAGGATCTCAAGCAACAAGGTCTCCTCGACGACACGCTCGTCATCTGGGGTGGCGAATTCGGACGCACACCCATGGTTCAGGGCGAAGAAGTTGCAGACGGCCGGGATCATCACAATCGGTCCTATTCGATATGGCTGGCCGGAGGTGGCATCAAGGCCGGGTACACCCATGGCGAAACCGATGAATTGGGCTTCAACGTTGTCCGCGATCCGGTCCATGTACACGATCTGAATGCCACGTTGTTGCATCTTTTGGGGATTGACCACGAGCGGCTGACCTACCGGTTCCAGGGACGCGACTACCGGCTGACCGATGTCCATGGGACGGTCGTGAAAGATATTCTGGCCTAGTTTTCCCTGCGGTGGCCGTTCTTCATTCAGGGTGCAAGTTCTGTCAACCCTCTTGCCATGCCGTTTGCAGAGGGTGTCCCGAAACCAGTACCAGGGGATATTCCACTTGTGGTTTCACCACGTTACCGGTAACTTTGGTTGCGGTCCGCTAAAAATTATTGCAACCTTATAACCCCGCCTGCGGTTCACGTCCCGATGATAATTTCCGACATTCAAGTTCATCCTATCCAGGCTCCTGGTCGTACACTGGTCATTGTCACGGTTTCCACGGACGAAGGAATCGTGGGGGTTGGCGAGGCAGGTTTGCAACGGCGCTGGAAAGGAATTGAAGGTGCTATTGAGCACATGAAACGTTGGTTGATTGGCCAGGACGCTTCACGTATCGAGTACCTGTGGCAGCGCATGTCGCGGGGAGGCTTTTATCCGGCAGATCGCTTGATTGGTTCCGCGATCGCCGGCATCGACATTGCGTTGTGGGATATCAAGGGAAAGGCTTTAGGAGTCCCGGTTTTCGAGTTACTTGGTGGCCGTTGCCGCGATTACGTCGAAGCGTTTACCAATCCCGGTTATCTTCACAAGTCGCGCGAGATGGATGCGAGCGACCTGTTGGGATGTGTTGAGCAGGGCGACCCGGATGCCACGGCCGCTTTAGCGGTCCTGCTCAAGGAGAACGGGTTCAAATATTTTCGAATCGGATTGAACAACGATGGCGACTTGATGGATTCGCGGGTTGCTGTACGGAAGTGCATACGCCAATTCCATGCCGTACGGGAAGCAGCCGGTGACGAACTAGAATTGATGGTCGACTTGCATACGCGACTGTCTCCCGAGGAAGCGGTTTGGTTTTGTCGCGAGGTGGAACCGCTGAACATGTTTGCCGTCGAGGACCCGATTCGTGCCGAGCACCCACAGGGGTACGAGCGGATTCGCAATCAAACCAACGTACCGATTGCTGCGGGGGAACAGTGGGCCAACAAGTGGGAATTCCGCGACCCAATCGAAAACGAGTGGATTGACTACGCCCGTGTCGACATATGCATTGCGGGCGGTATCAGCGAGGCAAAAAAGATTGCCGCCATGGCCGAGCCTCATTTTATCAAGACCTTACTTCACAACCCACTTGGCCCGGTCTGTACCGCTGCATCCCTGCACATCGACATTGCGTGCGACAACGCAGGTCCTCAAGAAGTTCTTTTCCCCCCCGATGTTCTTCCGGACGTGTTGCAGTGCGATTTTCAGCTGCAAGAGGGTACACGCCTCACCGTGCCAACACAGCCTGGCCTGGGGGTGACTTTCAATGCCGAAGCCGCAAAAGATTTTCCGGCCGAGATGACCGAACCTCCGCATTACCATCGTCCCGATGGGTCATTCACCAACTATTAGTTGAATGCCGAATATCAACCTTCATCCATTGGATATCGCAATCGTCGTGGCATACATGGCGATTCTTGTTGCGGTTGGCATCTACCACTCGCGCAGGCAGGACTCGTTGCTCGATTTCTTCCTGGCGCACAAGAGTATGACCTGGATTCCCGTGGGAATCTCCTTGATGGCAGCCCTCAATAGTGGCTTGGATTATCTGAACACCCCCTCGGCAGTCATTCGCCTGGGCTGGCTGATGATTCTTTTGAATGGCTCGTGGCTGATACTTTATCCTTACATGATCTACATCGTCCTGCCGATGTATCGGCGTTTGAATGTCATGAGCATCTACCAGTACCTCGGTCTTCGTTTTGGTGAGGGTATGCGGACCTTTGCCGCCTGTATCTTTTTCGGCTGGCGCCTGAGTTGGATGGCCACGGCACTTTACGTACCTTGCCTGGCAATGACGACAGCGGTCGGCCGGCCCGACTGGCTAGTGCCCATGATCATTGTGATAGGGGCGATTGTCACTTTTTATACGATGATGGGTGGTATTAAGGCCGTGATTTGGAATGATGTCTCGCAGTTCTTTTTAATGATGGTCGGGTTGGTTGTCACTTTGGTAATTGTGATTTCCCGGGTCGACGGGGGGATTGGGACCGTCTTGGGTGAAATGTTTACCGAAGGCGTCGACAATATTCCCAATCCCAAGATCGACACCTCGAACTGGTGGGGAAAGATGTGGTCTTACTTCTCGATCGATCTGGTGATCCCCGGGATCGTTTTTGCGTGGTTCGGGCGGCTGGGTGGTTTTACAAGTGACCAGGTGATGATTCAGAGATTTTCTACGGCCAAGACACTCAAGCATGCCCAACGCAGCTTCTTGATCACCGCCGTTTCTGACATCATGTGGATGGTGTTGCTGTTCATGGTGGGGGTTGCCTTGGTGTGCTACCTGAAAGGGGGGGCGACGGCATTGCCTGGTTGGGCCGCATTGCCGGAATGGGTCAAGGACAATACCGATCGAATTTTCCCTCACGTCATGGCTGAAATTTTTCCGATCGGGGTGACCGGCCTGGTGCTGGCGGCCATTCTGGCGGCATCGCTTTCGAGTGTCGATTCAGCCATCAATTCGCTGACGACCATCGGTATGGTGGACTTTTATCGGCGTTTCTATCTCCAGCTTCCAGATGGTGAGGAAGGAGAATCCGAAGCAGAACAGCGTCGGCAAGTATGGGTCTCCCGCGTGTTGAACATTCTGGTGGGAGTGGTGGGGATCACATTGTCGTGCTTTGTACAAAACATGGGCACGTTGTTCGACGTGGGCACGAAAATCCTGGGCTCGTTTGCCGCGATTATGTTGGGGATTTTTTGGCTTGGAATGTTCACGAAGCGAGCGACACTTTTCAGCACCATGCTGGGAGCGGTTGTCGGAGTTGTGATCATGGTGGTGCTTACCTTCGTGGAAGGGACTTCGATCGGCGCGATTTGGGTTCCTACGGCTACCTTGCTGGCCACACTCGTGTTAGGGGTGGTTTTCGGAACCAGTAAGCCCACCGAGGGTGCCCGGCAATGGAACTGGCGTGCCATCATGAAAAGGCCGCTTCTAGAATAAGTCGATTTTCGCACGGGGCTTTGATGATGCCATTGTTTTTGAGTCCCAGCACTGGTCGATGGGCTCCTTGGTGACCACTGTACCATTAACCAAGAGAAGGTGGCCCAGGGTTGAAGCGGTATGGCTCTAGAATCTGACTTGCCAAAAATTGTTGTGCTTAACGGAACGTGTCTTGATGTCGTTGATGCGCACCGAGAGTGGCTTGCCCAACAACCGGCCGAGATTGTTGCCGATCCGGCTCACCGTGAACTGCACCCCGACGATTTTCTGGATGCAATCAAGGGTGCCGATGCCGTGATTGGTCCCGTGTCGACTGTCGTAACGGCTGACATCCTCAAGAACGCTCCCGACTTGAAAGTCTATTCGCTGGCCTCAAGCGGCTTCGATACGGTTGATTTGGATGCCGCGACTCGCTTGAAAAAGGTGGTTATGAATGCCCCTGTGCAAGAAATGTCCGAAGCAGTCGCCGATATGGCATTCGCCTTGATGCTGGGGGTGGCCCGAACGATTCCGTACCATCATGCCGAAATGATACAGGGACGCAAAACACGCGGCATGGGGACCATGCTGTGGAAAAAAACGCTTGGTATTGTCGGGCTCGGCAATATTGGTCGTGCGGTGGCTTGCCGAGCAGCCGGGTTTCAAATGCGGCTACTCGCCACCGAACCGTTTCCGGACAAACAGTTCGTGCGGCAGTACGGCGTGAAACTGTTAACCCTCGATGAATTGCTCGCGGAAAGTGATTTTGTTTCGCTCCACGTGCGGATCAGCCCCGAGACCACCGGCATGATTGGACAGCGGGAATTGGGTCTGATGAAATCCACGGCGGTCATCATTAACACGGCCCGACAAGATCTCATCCAGGAAGACGCCGTAGCCGATGCGATCGAGCGCGGGCAAATTCGAGGGGCTGGCCTGGACGATCCCCCTTTGGAGGGTGATTCCAGGTTGTTCGATTCGCCTCACGTGATCTTCACGCCCCACCTGGGGAATCGCGCTTTGGAAACGTGTGACGCCGTGTTCAGGCAAGCGGTGGTTAACGCGTTGGATGGTTTAGCTGGACGCAAGTCGAGCTACATTCTCAACCCGCAAGCCTTGGAGTAGAGCCCGGGCGGGGGTGGTTGCGGAGCCCCGAGGCCCTGCGTGTCGGGCCAGCCCATTGAGCAGCACGCGTTTCTGCAAATGGTTTACACTTTGCACTATTTTGGTTCCGGTAACCGAACCGACTGCGAAGTCGCTTCCTCGACCAGCAGCTGCCAGGTCGACTCATCGAGTGGAATGGTTTTTGCGTTCTTGCGCCGTTGTGCGTGTTCGGGATCTCCGGGCATGAGGACTTTGGCATGACCTTCTGCCGGGGGAGTGGATTTGACGATTTCGCAGAAACGGTCGACGTCATGCAGAAACTCGTCCGGCAGTCGAAAGCAGGCTGGGTCCAGTAAGATCAACATGATCGGGTTGCCACCGATGGAGCCCGGCATGCAGGGTGATCCCGTTCCGGTCAACAGGCCGGCCAGCAAGTCGCAAACAACGCTGAGTCCGTAGCCTTTGTGTTCGCCGGCAGTGAGGAGGGCCCCACCCTCGTACAGCGCGTTCGGATCGGTGGTAGCCTTTCCCTGGTTATCCAGGAGGACTCCTGCGGGAACGGTGTCGCCTCGGTTGCGTCGCAACTGTATTTTCCCCTCAGCAAGGCGGGACGTGGCAAAGTCCACGACGATGGGATCTTGCCCGGCCGAACGTGGTATGGCGGCTGCGAACGGATTTGTCCCGTGGGCTGCTTTCGCCCCTCCGAAAGGGGCAACGGTCGGTGGAGTTCTGAGCCCATTGGCCCAAGCCAGCGCGATCCATCCCTCTCGGGCTGCCCGCTCCGGGTAGTCGCCCAAGCGGCCAAAATGAAAAACACGTTTGGTGGCAACGGCTGCCAGTCCGTGTTCCGCTACGATTTCCAGCCCGCAATCGACCGCAAAACTGGTCGTGATCTGGCCAAAGCCACGGCCGCCATCGATCAACGCGGTGACCGGTGTGCGCTGAACAACGGTCGGTTGTGCTTCCGGATTGAGCTGTCCCGTGGCAATCGCTTTGATGTACAGAGGCAGACGTATCAAACCATGCGATGCATGGCCGGAACGGTCCCCTTCAATGAGCATTTCTGTCACCAGATTGGCTGATTCAAGGGGTGTCCCAGCCGCCTGGAGCAAGCGGCTGGCAAAATCATGTAAAACGCACGGATCAAACTCAATCACGTGATATCCTCATGCGAAAAGTGTCATCGACCTGAATGGTCCTGTTTTGCAGTTTGTCATCGAAGTTGCATTGGGAAGTTGCATTGGGAAAATTTGGGGCGACTCGTGGTATGCAGTACAGGTTGCGTGCCATTTTCCAACGCCTTGGTTCGGGCCGCTGCAGGTCTTCATTCATCTCGTTTACTGCCGGCGATTTCCACTCCGAGTCCCCCATCAATGCGATAAGCTTGCCCGGTAACAAACGCTGCTTTGTCGCTGAGCAAAAAGAGAACCAGATTGGCGATTTCCTCAGGCTTGGCAATCCGACCAGTCAGGTGCATATCGTGGCATTCCTGCAGGACGGCCTGTGGGTCAGGAGATTCTTTAATGGCATCGGCCAGCATGGGAGTATCGACGGTACCTGGGCAAACAGCGTTGCAGCGAATTTTTGGAGCGTGGTCTACAGCGATCGCACGTGTAAGTCCCAAGATGCCCGTCTTACTGGCCGAATAGGCGGCAACGCGAGCCTGGCTCATGAAGCTTTGCACACTCGCCACGTTGACGATTGCTCCATGTCCTGTGGCCTCCATGTGGGGAACTACCTCTTTGGCACACAGGAATTGCGATTTGAGATTCACTCCGATAACACGATCCCACTCTTGTTCGCTGGTTTCGGTGACCGTTCCATAAACACAAATTCCCGCGTTATTCACCAGGAGGGTAGGGGGACCCAGGTCGCCAGCGACCTGGGCAAATGCTTCCGATACCTGGGCTGAATTGCTCACGTCGATGGTATAGACGTGGGCGCCATCCCCGAGTGAACCTGCCAGTTTTTCCCCGGCCTCGGCATCGAGATCCAAGATGGCCACCCGCACGCCCTCGTGAACCAAAGCGCGTACACACGATTCACCAATGCCCTTGGCTCCGCCGGTTACGACCGCCGTTGTTCCGCACAAATCTGGATAAATGGAGTCAGACATGAAAAAGGCAAGTCCTTTTGAACGACGAGTTTGTTAAGGAGGGAAGTTTTTGGGGGGGGGCGTGTTGGGACACCCCAGACTGCCAACCGTGGGCGACCATATGCGACGCGACTTTTGCTGCTTGGAATCACCGAACCAACATGTCGACACACTCGGAGCCAACAGGAATCTCCAGCTGTTTATTTTCGCTACTTCCAACGGGTTGTCTACCGCCTGGTACGCCGAGGTGCAGTTGCCTGGATGATCCATCCGAATTGGCCCCAACCCACCTCATCCACGACGGCAGTGCACCAGTTGATAGGTGACCGCCTGTGGCGCAGTGTGGGCCTGATACGAACCGTTGCGGATTTCCCCCGCACGACTGGCCAAAACCGAATCGCACTGTGTGAGTCGTGGCAGAAAAAGTTCGGTGGCGCCAAGTGTTCGCCCCTGAGTCGTCCGGTAGGCAACCAACTGCTTCAAACAGCGTTCAACCAAAAGCAGATAAGTCGTTCAGCAGTGAATTGGGACAGGGAACGGTTTACCAGTACCAGAAAATATTTTGAAATGTTTGTCACGATAAAATTGCATTCAGTGAATGGGTGTCGGCCAGCCTGTTGGTTATTTGTGTTGGTTGTTAAGAACTCGCAGTCATTTTACAGTTAATTCAACTTGTGTGGACATAGGTTTTAGTAAGTGGATATGAAGTAAAACGTACAGTGCTGAGTTGGGAAACCCAGGCAATCGCATCAAATCGACATCAAGAAGCGAACTTCAAACCACAAATACCACTTTGTCAGACAAGCAGATTGTTTTGTCAGACAAACAGATTGTAAGTGCCGTGGCAGGTTAATTTCAAAAATTCGGCTGAAGCGCCGCTTCGCCTGTTGGCACGTATGAATGACAGCAGTAAACTGCTGGGCAGGCCGGTCACTCGCCCGGCGCCGTTGCTCACCTCCCAGCATGGCGTCGGGCTTTTTTATGCGCTGAACTCTGTTTATACGCCGAACTCCCAAGGCGATGACCGATTTGTGGGGTTGGTTTTTTCCATGCTTTGCTGAACCATTCTTTCTTTGTGTCTTTTCTCGCGGTGCCAGTCTGTAAGCGCCAAACCGCGAAAAGCTCACCGGTTGTAGACGGGCCGGTGGTGCCCAGCAGATACCTGGCTGACGGTTCAAGAGGTGACTTGCCGCGTAGCTTACACAGTCATTGGTGTCGCGACAGATCCTACCACCAACACGATGTTTGACCAGGGCCCTTTGCAAGCAGGGCCAATCGTGGGTCACCAAGGGAAACAACCCGAAATGCCACCCACGGTCTGATAGGTTCAGGCGAGGGCACTTTTCTGGTGGGACCTGGGTCACGAAGAAATTGGTGACGGATGTCGGACTGGGGGAGCCAATCCTGATAACCATAGTGTCACTCGATGGCGGGCCCCTGAAAGAGGGATGGACTGTTTGTTACCAGGGTGCCGTCTGGTGGTGTTACGGAATCTATAGACCAACACCGGGCCAGGAAGGCCAGAGGGCGATGTCCCCGTGGTTTCCCTGAAAAAGTGGGCAAAAAGTAGTCCAGCCGGGGGAAAGGAACTCGTCGGGGGTCAGCGAGACACGAACCGAGGCTAAGTCTTATTCTCGTTATGATCGAGTCAAATGGATCACTCAGGTTTGAAAGGAAAATTTCCATGTACCAGGTATGTTTTTGGCGGCTTTCATTTTTTTTCTTGACGATCTCATTCTTTGTAGATAAAGTAAAGGTTAAGAGGCGGTTGTTAGGGTTTTTAGCAGTGGACGCTGTTTTGGTGGACGCTGTTTTGGTGGACGCTGTTTCGACGAGGAATTGGCCCATGTTCAGACGAAACCAAATTAAGTTCTGCTCCGGAGCAGGAAGTTTCCTGGCAGCATGCGTGGTCTGTGCCGCCTGTTGTTTTCTGGCTGCACCTTCTTGGGCCGCGCCGACTGTCATAAGCGAACAGATCGCCGAGGAACTCGATCGTAATCTGGTGGTGTACGAGATTTCCGAAGAGCACCATGCAATGGTTGGCGACATCCCTTTGTTTGTCAGTAACATCGACGATTCGATCGCCCAAGCCCCAATGCCCCAAGTCCCGGCTGACCTGCTGATCCAGCCAGAGGACTCCGAGAGCCAGTTCCATCCAATCCCTGAGCCGTCGTCGATGGCACTGATGGGAGGTTTGGGCGGACTCTTGTTTTTCATTCACCGTCTGCGGGCATATTTTGATCGCTCTGCGGTTCGATAGCTCGGCTGTTCGATCCCCGCGGGTCGCTCTCTACGGGTGCTTTGCTTTCCCGTTTAATCATGGGAATCTTCCGCTAGAAATCGGATTCGCTTTTCGAGATAATGTCACTGCCTGGAATGTCGGTCAGCTCCGCTGCCAGGTTTCTGTGGGCAACTGATATCGACCGACGCCGTGGTGCATGAAAGATCCACCCCTTTGTTTTGGATCGACTCGCTACCTTGACTACTTCATCGCCGCTTATCGAACTGGATGACGTAACGTTTCATATCGACGGGCAGCCCATCGTCGCGGGACTCAACTGGCGGCTCGAGGCGGGACAGCGGTGGGCCGTGTTGGGGCCCAACGGCTCGGGGAAGACCACCTTGCTACGAATTGCCACTGGTTATTTGTGGCCGACTGCCGGAGTGGTCCGCCGGCTCGGCAAGCAACTCATCGATTTGGGAACTTTACGTCGCAGTATTGGTTGGATTTCTGCTGAATTGGTGGCCCAGATACCGAACTGTGAGTTCGCACGAGATACGGTGGTTTCTGGGCGATTCGCGCAAATTGGCTTGAAGAATCTCGAGTGGTTGCGACCGACTGCAGACGACCGCGCGCAGGCCGACTATCAGCTCGCACAACTTGGCTGCCAGGATCTGGCCGACCGGCCATTTGGAGTGCTTTCGCAAGGTGAAAAGCAGAAGGTCTTGATTGCCCGAGCCCGGATGGCCGAACCGGTCTTGTTGATTCTCGACGAACCATGTGCGGGAATGGACCCGGGAGCCCGGGAGCGGATGCTGGCGACAATTCAAGCCGTGGCAGAGGACGATTGTCAATTGACGATCGTCTTGGTGACGCACCATGTCGAGGAGATCATGCCGACATTCACGCACACCATGGTCATGAGTTGCGGGCAGATCGTGACCATGGGGGCCACAACTGACGTGGTCACAGCCGAAAAACTAAGCGAGATCTACGGGATCTCGATTTCTGAGATGATCGAGTCGGCCGGGCGACACTGGCCCATTTGGAATTTGCGTCCGTGAAATCCCACAGCCCGGCGGCGTTTCAACCGACGGTGTGAATCGTTCGGGTGTATGGGCGATCGTCTGCGGTGTAAAATAGGAGCCGGCGGCAGCAAAAACGGTATTTCTCACGCGCCAAGCCCTGTCGCCGCCCCAATGGGGGCTGTTGGCGCCAATCGATGGCTCCCTCCTGCGCAATTCGATGGCTCATTCCAAGTTGCGGCGACAGATTGCCTGGGAAGCGGCCCGGCTCATGTATGACCGTCAAGAGTCGGAGTACTATCGGGCCAAAATGAAGGCCGCTCGTCGGATTTGCTACGGTTGGGTCAAGCCGTCGGATCTTCCGAGCAATGTTGAGATACGCGACGAGATTCAGACGTATGCCCGGATGCTGGAAGGAGACCGGCGGACGACCAATTTAGAGGCCATGCGCATCACTTCGCTGCGCCTGATGCGCCTGTTGGCACCATTTCGCCCCCGGCTCATCGGGAGTGTGCTGACCGGGCACATTCGGCAAGGTTCTGACATCGACCTGCATATTTTCTCCGATACCACCGAAGCAGTCACGCATTTGCTGGACAACGAGTGGATCACTTACAGGCTTGAGCGAAAGCACGTTCGCAAGCAGGGCGAAGAGACGCTCTATACCCACTTGCACCTGACGGATGAATTTCCCGTTGAACTGACGATTTATACCAGGGACAAAGCACACTACGTATTTAAAAGTTCAATTACCGGCAAAGGCATTGAACGAGCCAGCATTGCTGAGCTGGAGCAGCTACTGGGCCGGGAATATCCCGATTTGAACATCGATGAAGCAGTGCTCCAAGGAAGTGAGCGGGTCGACCGATTTCAACTTTATGAATCGCTGCTGCTGCCACTGGAAAATGTAGAGCAGGATCGCCATTATCATCCTGAGGGCGATGTGCTTTACCACAGCTTGCAGGTTTTTGATCGCGGTTGTGACGCGCTTGCCTACGACGAGGAATTTCTGACCGCGGCCCTCCTGCACGACGTCGGAAAAGCCATCGACCCCAAGGACCATGTGGCCTCTGGGCTTGAGGCGATTGCCGGCTTTGTCACACCGCGAACCGCCTGGCTGATCGAGAACCACATGTTGGCACACAAGGTTTGTGACGGCAGCTTGGGTGCCCGGGCGAAGCGCAGGCTTCAGCGCAACGAGTCCTATGACGAGTTGATCCTGCTGGCCGAGTGTGATCGGGCGGGAAGGCAGCCTGGGGTCGAGGCGCCGGAGTTGGAAGAGGCGCTTGACTACCTGCGCGAACTCAAAACCATGTTTGGCTAGTTCGGAGCCGACGTGGGGGTACGTTGGAGCCGCCTGCCGGCACAGAATTTGGGGCCACCGCGCCAGGCTCCGGACCGGCCGTTGACGGTCTGTTCATATATCAAGGCTTCAGACAGCGGTCAGCCTGGTAAACGCCGCTCAATTTCCGCCACAACTTGTTGGGCAATTTCCTTCGCGAGCGTCTCTCGATCTGCGCGTTGGGTCGTGCTTGTGTCTGCAGTCGCAGGCCCACCACTACCGGGCATCGGGGGAGGGGCGTGGAAGGCGCGGCGTTCGAAACCAGCATCTTTCCAGCTGTCGCGAAAGATGTCGTTTGCGCAGATATCGCAATTATTGAACTCCTTGGTGGAACGCGGGTCGGTGACTCCCCACTTGGCTTTCAGGTCCAGAAGTTCGCGGCTTTTCTGCTGATTTAAATAATTCACTCCACCCAGGCTTTTGGCCAACATCAGAATGCGGCAGTAGGCGTCCAGGATTTCAGTCCACCAGTATGCGCGTTCGACCGTTTCTCCGTAACTGACCGTCCCATGATTTGCCAGGATGATCACGTTGGCGTGCTTGACGAATGGCAGAACCGCATTGGCCAGACCCTGGCCGCCAGGTGTTTCGTAGGGGGCAATCGGCACATCACCAAGGAAAATTTCGACCTCCGGAAGTACGCATTGAGGGATTGGTTCCCCGGCAATCGCGAAAGCAGTGGCGTGGGGTGGGTGGCAATGAACGACACTTTTGATGTCGGGTCGGGCCTTCATGATTTGCAAGTGCAGTAAAGCTTCACTCGACCGCTTCTTGCGACCGGCGATTTGATGGCCTTGCATGTCGATGGTACAAATGTCGTCAGGTTTCAGGAAGCCCTTGCAGTGCATCGTGGGCGTGCAAAGAACTTCATTCTCGCTGATCCGATAGGTGATATTGCCATCGGTGGCAGACGCAAATCCCTTTTTGTAAATGCGGTCGCCAATCTCGCAAATCTCTTGCTTGATTTGATGGGTGTTTTGCATAGTCGAGTTCTTTCTCAGTGGTATGAAATTTCAACTCCCACTAGGCCGATTGCCGTTGGTTAAAATATGGCAACTGGGGCGACCGGCCGGTGTAAAGCACGCCGCCCAGGGGTTCTCTGAGCGGTCCCTTCTTGTTCCAGGTGGGCCAAATTGCGACGGACGGTCGATTCGGCCAGGTCCGGCAGCGAGGTGAATCCCTCCCGCCGAACGAGTTCCAGTAATCGTGACCGCCGGTCTTCGGCTACCATGGCATGGTTCTCGCTGGGGCCATGCCACCTTCGCCGTTCGATTATCGGACGCCGAGTGACAAAACTCAATCACGTCGGTGACAAGTTATGATCAATGTCTCTCTTGGATTTAAGAGGATTTAGCCATGCCATACACCTTTTCCCGCGCGATTTTTCCACCGGAGATCGGAAAATAGACCGATCGCACGAGCCGTCTGAGGGCCCGTCGCCACGGGAATTTATGGGACCGCTTGACCTCGCACGGTCGTGCAGACCACCTGTCGCCTAGTTGCCCTGGGGATCCTCGACAAAATAGGTGTCCCTGTCAGGGCGGCAACCTGGAACATGGATATCAAGCATTTCCAGTGGTTCGTCGAATGTCACGAATGCGTGCCTGGTACCGGGTGGCAGTCGCAGAAAATCACCCGGTTTCAGTTCCCGGGACTCGCCGTCCAGGACAGCGGTGCCGGTACCGGCCAAGATGAAATAAAATTCCTCGGCCACTCGATGGTAGCTGGGTGTGGTTTGTTGATGAGGTTCTACCTGTACACGATACACGGTGGCGGCAGCCTCCTGGGCCTCGGTCAACAACGGTTCTATTTTGTAGGGACCCAGCTGCTGAATGGGTTCTGTGGTGCCACTGGAACGGTGGACCAGTTGTTTGCGTGCATTCATTTTTGCTTTTAATTTCTACAGAAAGACAGTTTATCAGAGGGCCCAACGGTATATTTTAGACGAAAACCCTGCGATCTAATTTTCGAAGTTTTACTTCGGGGTGCAACCTACGGTTCCGGCACTGGTGGACAGGGTTTTTTTGCAGTTCCATGGTCAGGTTTTCCTGCTGAGTGGGATTGAGGCGGATCATGACATGAAACGGACTTGGGTCGTTCTCAAGTAGCACCAAACCCTCGTAGTGAGCCGTAGCGGTGAAGGGTTGAAATTGCAATTTTGGTGCAACGAGGTGGTTTTTCGATTGGTTTCCACGATTTGCATCCCTCGGACCGGCAATTGAAAGCTTTACGATTCTAGTTGGTTAACCTTCCTTTGTTTATGCGGTTTGCTCAATGAACGAGACGATCGGTTCCTTGGGTACTAAGCGACAGGAGACAGGAAATGAAACGGGCACATATCCTCACGATTTCCGGGCGGGCTACGCTCTATTCGACATTTTTTGCCCTGATAGCGGTAGTTTTGTTGATCTGGGTCAATTTCCCAGTAGGCATTACAGCTGTGATGGGCAGAGTTATCGGCACCTTGGTCTTAAGCCTGGTGGGTATGGGAGTCATCAACAGGTTGACCAAGGAGGCAATCCTCAGTGACGCAGCCAGGCCTCTGAACGGGGTAGCCGAGGCGAGTTACAGGGAAAGTGTGATTAGTGCGCTGCTTTTGATAACCATTCTGACTCTGTTTATCTGGGGCACTGTGGAAAAGGAGGTCCTCGCCAAATCACTGGGTACGGTTTTGACGTTCTTTGTCGCTGGAGTCTTTATCGGTAGGGTATCGGGTATCTCTGGACGATGGAGCAACTGGTATCTCCGGACGACCGAGCAAGCAAGGTTGGTTGACAAGCTAACTAATTTGCCACGAAGTGCAACAGCGTTGGGGGCAGCCGTGCCCCGGGAGTCTGTCTGAGATGCCTGCACCCGGTCACAAATCGGTTTGCCACTTGGGGAAGTTGCGCACGGGTTGTGCGTCGGTTGAGGTGCCTGCCGGGATTTTGCTCAGACCGTTCGAAGAGTCGACCGATGTAGCTGGCTGGTTGCGGTTACGGGAGGTTGCCTTTGCGGCCACCCTGCCCGGAGTCGGGAAATGGACGGAGCACGACTTTGCCCGCGAAATGACTGGAAAGTCCTGGTGGCGGCCAGACCATACGTGGCTGGCGGTTGAGGGCAAACAGCGGGAGTCGATGGTCGGTACGGTCACGTCGATTGTGCGGAGCCGCAAGGGAGTTCTGGTGGCCGACGTGCATTGGTTGATGGTTCATCCCACCTGGCGGGGGCGGGGTATTGGGCGATGCCTGTTGGAGCAGTTGGAGCAGGCGATGTGGAACGAAGGGGTGGCTCGAGTGCGTGTGGAAACCCATCGTGGATGGGAAGCGGCATTGCATCTGTACCAGCGATTGGGCTACCGCATGAGTTTATGAGCGGGCGGTGCGGACGGGACGTCCTTCAATTTCGAGTTGGTTTGCGGCCAAGAGGCGGAGTACTTTGGGGTAGGCCTCGAGCTCAGCGGTAAAGACGCGGTTAGCAAGGGTTTCCGGGGTATCGTCGTCGTGGACCGGCACGCTCTGTTGCCAAATAATGGGACCGTGGTCGTAGACATTGTCGGCGAAATGAACGGTGCAGCCGGTGATTTTGGCCCCTTGCCGAAGGACAGCGGCATGCACATGCTGGCCGTACAACCCTTGACCGCAAAAGGCGGGAATCAGTGATGGGTGGATGTTCAGCACCCGTTGTTCGAAGTCCTTGGGAATGGGGATGTATTTCAAAAAACCGGCCATGACCACGTAGTCGACTTGAGCTTCGCGACATGCGGTAAAGATATCGGCACTGTAAGGTTCGTGGCCAGTAGCGCCGGTTGGGTAGTTGGATCGCTGAAAAACGATGGATGAAATACCGGCTGCCCGAGCGTGCTGCAGCCCGCCGGCGCGCGGATTGCTCGATATAACGAGTTGGATGTCAACGGGGAGTTCACCGGTTTTTTCCAGATCGATGAAGTTCTTGAGGGTTCTTCCGCTGCCGGAAATGAGAACGGCGATCCGCAGGGGTTGCGAGTTCTGCGATTTTGTCATGTTACAACCTTAATAAAGACCGTCATCTCGTGTTTGGCGACGGAGACTTTACGGGATGTACCTTGTGCGAGCGGTTCAAAGAGGGTTTGTGTGGCGAGCGTTTCTTTTTCGATATAGGCGAGCGAGCCTTCGACAGCGGAGCGTATTTCTGCCGATTCGGTAACGATGCCGATGTGGATCCGATCGGTAAATTCACAATTTTGTTCCTTGCGGGCTTCCTGGATTGCCCGCACCACTTCACGGGTGAGCCCTTCGGAAATCAATTCGGGGGAGAGTTCTGTCGCCAGCACGACAACGACTCCCTGGCCTTGCGCCGCAGCCCAGCCATCTTTGGCCTGAAGCCGCACTTCAATATCTTCCTCATCCAACTCGAATGTTGCGTCACCAGGGAGGTTGACCTGAACTTTGCCGGTCGATTTCAACTCTTCCAGCAGAGCTCCCCCGTCCGCGTTACTGAGCAGTTTCTTGACGGCAGGCATATTCTTGCCGAGCCGGGGGCCGAGGCGTTTGAAATTTGGAACCACCGAGTAGCTGATATAGCGATCGGCATTTGCAGCGAACTGAACGGCCTTCACATTAAGTTCTTCGGCAATCAGGTCGACATGTTGTTCAAGCCACGCTTGGTGTGTTGAGTCAGCCAGGATCACTTCCACCTTGGCCAGCGGTTGGCGCACTTTGAGCGAAGCTGCACTGCGGGCATTTCGGCCAAGGGAGGTGATTTCACGGAGGAGATTCATTTGGGCCGAGAGCGATTCATCGATAGCGTCGACCATGGGTTCAGGGTAGTCGCACAGGTGGACACTTTCGGCGGCACGGCCGTCATAGACACTGGCCAGATTCTGCCAGATGGTCTCCGCCACGAATGGTACAAAGGGAGCAATGAGTTTGCTCGTGGCAAGCAGGCATTCGTAGAGTGTCCAGTAAGCATCGAGCTTGGCAGGTGCTTGTTTGTCGTCTGCCCAGAAGCGATTGCGACTGCGCCGGACGTACCAGTTTGAGAGTGCATCGATGAATTCGGTGATGCGACGGCAAGCGTTGAAATTGTCGTACTGATCCATCTCGCGAATTACGGTGGCAATCGTTTGATTCAACTCACTCAGGATCCAGCGATCGAGTTCAGTACGGTCTTTTGCGGGGTGGTAGGTTTCTGCCGTGGCGAGTTGAGTGGCTGTGAGTTGCTCCACTTCACCCGTTACGGTAGCTCCCGGATCAAAACCATCGATATTCGCGTAGATGACGAAGAAGCTGTAAACGTTCCAAAGCCGCAATAGGAATTCGGGAATACTGTCTTTGATCGCTTGTTCGCTGTACCGGATGGATGTCCAGGGGGGCTGATTGGCCAGGAAGTACCAGCGTAGTGTGTCGGCTCCGTAGCGGTCAAAGATCTCGGCTGGTTCGCGGTAATTCCGTTTACTCTTGGACATTTTGCCCACACAGCGTCTGCTATTCTTTGGGCCAAGCGCATGGCGAGCCTCTTGCTCGGTGAGAAACAGTTGTTTACCGTCCTTGCTTTCCCACCACTCCGAAAGCATCAATCCGAGCACGATGCAATTTCGGAAGGGATGGGGGTAATCGGCCACGGGCTGCGACGACAGGTCGGTCGGGTTGTTGCCAACGCCCGGTTCTGCTCCGAACAGCAAGGTGCTAATAGCGAGTTGGCTGTAAAACCAACCTCGTGTTTGATCGATGGCCTCGCTGATGAAATCAGCGGGGAACTGGCTGGCAAATTGTTCCTGAGCAGGGCCTTCGGTTTGTCCCTGGTAACCCCACTGGGCGAACGGCATCGCCCCCGAGTCATACCAACAGTCAATCACTTCGGGAACACGTCGCATCCGGGTGCCAGCCGCGTAAGGGGAGTCATAGGTTATGGCGTCGATATACGGCTTGTGAATCTTCAAGTCGTCGGCCAGATCGGGATTGGTGGCTTTTGCTTGTTCCCAAACCTCGGTACCGGTAACCCCGGGTTTGGAAAGCAACTCGTCATAACTGGCCACGGCTTCCTTCTTGCCTGTTTCTTCGCAGACCCAAATTGGCAGTGGCGTACCCCAATAGCGCTCTCGCGAGAGGGCCCAATCGACATTGGACTCGAGAAATTTTCCAAACCGGCCATTTTGAATGTGTTGTGGCAGCCAGTGGATCTTCTGATTGTTGGCGAGCATGGCATCTTTGAATGCCGTGGTGCGAATAAACCAACTCCTGCGGGGGTACTGGATGAGCGGATCTTCTTCGGCTCTCCAGCAAAAAGGGTAGTCGTGAAGGAATTGTTCGCGGTGATAGAGACTCCCTCGTTGCTTGAGATCCCGCACGATGTCTTTATCGGCTTCTTTCACCCAACGTCCCTGATAATCGGGTACATCTGCCGTGAAGCGGCCGTCGGGTCCTACGGCGCAAATGAGTTGAGGCCCCTGTTGCTCGAGAAAACGTGATTGCTCAGATTGGAACACTTCGTAGTCGACTTCGCCGAATGCCGGGGCCTGGTGGACAATACCAGAACCGCTGTCGGTTGTGACAAAATCGGCGGCAATGACCCGCCACCCCACAACTTCCTGGCCACCATCTGTGAGCGTACCCAGCTGATTTCCGTGGGAGCCGTAGTAGTGATCGAAGGGTGGCCGGTAGCGCCGACCAATAAGGTCGGTACCGCGACAGGTCGATTCAATCACAAGTTCCCGCTGGACCTTGTTGGCAATGGTTTCGACCAGGTCAGCGGCGATAATCAGTTTTTCACCGTTTTCGAAGGTGGCAGACGGCAACGGTTCGCATTCAGACCCTGTTGGTTGTGGGTCACCTGGATCGACCACGGTGGCGTACACAAGATCAGGATGTACGGCGGCAAATTGATTGCTCAGAAGGGTCCATGGCGTGGTGGTCCAGACGAGCAGGCTGGTATTCGTGTCACTGCCGTGCTGGTCAACCAGCGGAAACCGCACAAACACACTGGGGTCGGACACTTCCCGGTATCCCTGGCCAACTTCGCCGGCGGAAAGGGCCGTACCCCCTTGGGCCCACCACCACACGATTTTGTGACCCTGGTACAGTAAGTCCCGGTCAAACAGGTTTTTTAGTGACCACCAGACCCCTTCCACATAGCTTTGGTGATAGGTGACGTAGGCGTCCTGCAGGTCGACCCAAAACCCAATCCGCTCGGTCAGGGCCTGCCATTCTTGGATGTATCGCCACACACTTTGTTCGCACTTGTGAATAAACGGTTCGACACCATAGGTTTCGATCTCTTCCTTAGAGTGGATGCCCAGTTCCTTGCACACCTCCACTTCAACCGGCAGGCCATGCGTATCCCAACCAGCTTTTCGCTGGCAGTGGTACCCCCGCATGGTTCGATAGCGGGGAAACACATCCTTGATGGTTCTCGTCAGGCAGTGGCCCGGGTGAGGTTTACCGTTAGCGGTGGGAGGGCCTTCATAGAACACGAAGGGGGGTGCATCAACCCGCCGCTCAAGCGACTTCTCGTAAATGGAGTGCTCTTTCCAGAACTTCCCTGTGGCGAGCTCTTGGGCAGGAAAATCGACGTTATTATCAACCGGCCGAAACATGCTCCGAATAGAACACGGTACCGAACAGTTTGCAATCGCAAACGACGGTGCCGCGCAAACCGGGACCGGCGGTGGAAGGGGCAGTGGACGAGCGACCCCTCTCCCAGGGAAAACGAACTTTGGAATGGCCGCTGGTGGAATCCCCCGGCAGACCAAAGCCTGGTTCATTTATCAAAGTCGGGATTGTCGGTTAGATTGCTGCCTACATCCTCGCGCTAGGATTCGACCTCGTTGTCTTCATCACTGGGGAGGTCTTCGTTCCATTCCTCTTCGAAGTCATCATCGAAATCGTCATCGAAATCATCTTCGTTGAAATCGTCGAACGGATCCGAAGTACAACTGAGGCCGTCGTCGGCCGGTTCCCACCATTCATTGCCTGGCTGATCTTCGCCTGGCTGATCTTCACAAGCCACTTGATCACTTTCCAACAGCGAAGTCATTGCTTTTTTATCCCCTATCTAATTGAAAAGAAAACAAAAATCTTCAGAAACTCGCATTTGGCATGGACGGGCAGGCTACCATGGCCCGTCAGGTCTTTTGCCACTGGCGGTTTCCCACGACAACTGGGAATTCTGTATCACATAACCGAAGTTTGTCAAGAATCGATCTCTTGGACTGACCATTTGGCGGTGAGGGATACCGCAGGTTTCCACTTCCGGTGAAAAAACTGGCTTGCATTGAGCTTCGCGGCGGCTTAGGGTCTGTGACTCTGGAAATTCTGTGACTCTGGAAATATTGGGGAAATATTGGGAAAGAGTGCTGTCATGAGTCCGCCTCCACCACAGCTGGATGTCGTAGCGGTTGGTGCCCATCCCGACGACGTGGAAATCGCTTGCGGCGGGATCCTGGCCCAATTGGCTCGCCAGGGGCAACGCGTCGGAATCATCGATTTGACCGACGGTGAACCGACACCCCGGTCGCCAGGTCCCGAAGTGCGGTTGGCTGAAGCCAAAGACGCCGCAGCTGTGTTGGGCGTTCGGCACCGTTTGACCCTCGAACTTCCCAATCGCAGACTTTTCGATTCGTTCGAAGCACGAACGCTGCTTGCCACTGAGCTCCGCCGCTATCGCCCCAAACTGGTGATCGGGTTGGGGGCCAGCACGCCAACCGCCTCGCCCGACCACTGGCAGGCGATGCAGATCACCGATGCGGCCGTATTCTACGCAAAACTGACCAAGTGGGATGAACACTTCGACGGTTTGACTCCGTTGGTCATTCCCGCCTTGTTGCATTGCTACCTCGTCGATCAACAAGAACTCTTATCCCGACCTGGACGGATTATCACCGACATCAGCGATACGCTCCAACTCAAGTTAGCTGCGATGCGGTGCTACAAAACTCAATTTCCACCTGAAAAAGAGCATGTCTTCCGACGCGTCGAAGCGACAGCCCGATTTCTGGGGGAGGCATCGAGGGTTGAGGCTGCCGAGTTGCTGACCAGTCCCCGCCCAGTGCCGGTCCCCAACTTAATGGAATTTCTTTTTGGCAACCACTAGGATCGCAGCAACTGTAGCACCTTTGTCATGTCTGCGGGAATTGGGGCCTGGAAGTCGACTCGCTCGTGGGTCGTCGGATGCGTCAGCGTGAGGCGGTGCGCATGCAAAGCCTGACGCTCAAGTAAAACGACATCGTCCTCCGAATCGGGCTTGATTTGCCGGGCTGTCAAAACGGCTCGACCACCGTAAAGCCGGTCGCACAGTACAGGGCAGCCGAGGTGGGCCAGATGCAAGCGGACTTGGTGTGTGCGACCTGTTTTTGGTTCAACACGAATCAGGGCGAACCGGCCGAATCGCTCTTCGACCTCGTAAAACGTGATCGCCTCGCGACTCGATGGGTGCCCAGCCCGAATGGCCTTTTTTTCTCGTTGCGTGGGGTGATTCCCGATCGGGCACTCAACGATGTCGCTGTCGCGATCTGGTACGCCAACCACCAGCGCAACGTATTCTTTCTTGATGGTTCTCGATTTGAATTGGTTGGCTAGCGTCTCATGGGCCTGATCGTGCTTGGCGATGACAATGACGCCACTGGTGTCGCGGTCAAGCCGGTGGACGATACCGGGGCGGGTGGGGCCACCCGTTTGACTCAGTTTGTCAAAATGATAGGCCAGGGCGCTGGCCAAGGTACCGTCCCAATGCCCGCGGGCCGGATGCACGATCATGCCGGCCGGTTTATTGACGACAGCGATCGCTTCGTCTTCGAACAGAATGTCGAGCGGAATTGCCTGCGGCTGGGGACCTTCGCGGGGCACATCGAGTTGCTCGACCAGAACGGTATCGCCCTGTTTGAGCTTTTGGGCAGACTTGCAGGTTTGACGGTTGACCCGAATACCGCCCGCTTCGATTGCCCGTTGTAGATGGGCTCGACTCAAATGAGGCAGTTGTCGAGTCAGGAAGTGATCAAGACGCGATCCTGCCTCCGAAGAGACGGTCAGTTCGATCACCGACTCAGGAGCCAGCCTGCTCTCATTCGTTGGGAGGGGTTTCACCCGCTTTTGCCTCAGCGGCCGTGTCAGACGTCGAGTTTGCCTCGGCGCCCGTATCGGGTTCTGTATCGGGTTCTGTATCGGGTTCTGTATCGGGTTCTGTATCGGGTTCTGTATCGGGTTCTGTATCGGGTTCTGTATCGGGTTCTGTATCGGGTTCTGTATCGGGTTCTGT
>CAUZEA010000023.1:0-62687 GCA_963578605.1 Planctomycetota bacterium | reverse complement strand
CCTGGAGGATGAGTTCCTCTCCGATCGGGCAGATGCAGTCGGTCGCGGGGGACGGTATTTTGGTCTGCTGGATTGCCTGGTAGATCGCGTCGGCTTCACGCCGGCCAATCCGACGGGTATTCGCACGAGTGGAGACATTAGCGTTCTGACAAATCCGTCGAGCCGTGGCCGGGGTCACGCGCGAAAACATGGTGGTCAAAAACTGGGAAATTGTCGCAGGAGCTGCTTCCTCAACCATCTCGGCGAGGCGGCCTAACTCGACCCCATACGGATGTGGCTTGATTTCCTTCGGCTCCTTGGGAAGCATGGTTACCGATCGCTCGTAACTGCGGTTCCGGTTATCCGAATCGACATAGTGCAGCGTAACGTGCGGATTGGCGATCGCCGTTTGCTCAAGATATTCATCGACACCGCCACGACCACGCACAAATTTAGCCTGCAGTTCGATGGTCACACGGGTTCCATGATTCTCTTCTTCCCATTCGATGCCATGCTGTTCAATGTACTTCCTGCCCTTGGCCCCGGGCGGGATGTCGACTCCTTCGCCACGCCCGTTGAGAATCCGCGGCCTGTTTCGTTTGGTGTCAATTTGAATCTCATAATAGTGCGTCGGTTTGCGAGTCGACACTTTCGAAATGATCTTCACCGGCTTCCCAGTCGTTTGGACACCGTACATGCCAGCAGCGCTAATTCCAATACCTTGCTGGCCTCGGCTTTGTCGCAGGCGGTGGAATTTCGATCCGTAGAGGAGCTTGCCAAAGATCAGCGGGATTTGCTTTTTGAGAATCCCCGGGCCATTATCTTGCACGCCAACCTTAAAGCGATCGGTACCGGTTTGTTCGATATAGACCCAAATCACGGGGAGGATGCCTGCCTCTTCGCACGCGTCGAGTGAATTATCGACGGCCTCTTTGACCGTGGTTAGTAACGCTTTGCGCGGGTTATCGAATCCCAGCAGGTGGCGATTCTTCGCGAAAAACTCGCTCACCGATATGTCACGCTGGCTGGCTGCCATACTCTTGGCAGTAGCTCGGCGTCGACTTGTCGAAGCCGTTGCAGCGCAACCGTTCAGTTCACTATGGGTGCCTCGTGCGGGCGTGCTGGATCGCAACTTTTTCTTCCCTCGCCTTTTTGTTTTCTTGGCTGGCCTTTTTGTTGTCGCAGCAGTGGGTTTCTTTTTCGCTTTCTTTTTGGTAAATGCCAATGTGCTATCCCGTAATACAAACGATTGCCTTGACCACTCGTGAGCGGCTGCGAATGGTGACTCCCTCGCGCCCGGCAAATGATGGGAAATCTGTAATGGTTTTTTCGATTATAGCGGTGATCAGCTGGCATTTACACACGGGTTTTGGGACCTTTGAGCCTCACAATAGCTGCATCCGTGATATCCAATAAACAAAGACTCACCCCTACCCACGACCGTAACCGACACCATAAATAGACCTTACCGGTCGGCGGGGTCTATCCGTCCCGGCCTCCCACCCCACCTGCCAGACCCAATTCTCTGTACCCAACGCCCGATGGACCAAGCCTGGCCACGCACCTCAGCTTGCGCTTGCTTGCCAAACCACAGCGGATGACGAAGGAGGAAACCTCATGTCGCGAAATCTCCTACTTGGACTGGTTGCCTGCCTGATCCTTGCTGCCGGATTGGACACGGCCGAGGCCGCCCAGACTTATAACCGCAACCAGGTTTACAACGACCACCCCCTTCGTTCGAGTTGCAGTGGCAAGCCGTGCGGTTACCGCAGTCGTTATCCTGTCGGGGACTGTGGTTGTGCTTGTAACGGATGCGGTTGTGAATGCGACCCCAATGGTTGGCAGGGCAAGCGACGAATCAGCTACCAGCAACAAAAAGATTTGTTCTACAACTATTATGCAGGCCCGGGGCCCTCTGGGACCGTAGCCCAACTGTACGAGTCGCCACTCCCGACACCTGCTTTCGTGGGGCAAACCTACATAACCTATCAGCCCTTCATGCCACACGAGTACCTCTACCGCCACAAGCGGGCCTACTACACGTATAACGGCGGCGCAGGTTGGACACGTACCAATGTCCGCTACCGTACCAGCGGTGACCTGATTCAACACTGGTTATTTGGACTTTATGGTGATCGCAACAGTCGCTTCACCGACTCGCTCAATGACTCGGTCTCCGGCCTGAACCGGTTGGGGCGTCGATAGCCGAATTAGAAACACCGGCCACGTCCCCGCGTGGCCGGTTATGTTTTCCCCTCGAAAAGGATGTCAACCCATGTTGAAGCGTTGTTTTCTGGTGGCTGCTGCGGCAGTCCTGTTTGTCCTGGTGACTTTTCCCAAAACAGCCAGTGCGATCAAGTGGTGGGGTTGTGATGGCTGCGCGGTGTGCGATTGTGGAGGTGATTACGGCGTGATGAAACCGTTGTGCCGTGCCCAGTTCTACAACTGGAACCGCAACTACGCCTACTACCAGTATGGACGCCCCCTGGCACTTGTCGTTCCGCCCACGGCAAACCTGCAGACAAACTGGGGCTGGGGTGTGAGCAGTTCGCGGCTTTCGCGCCTCGACCATCAATTTGGCCGCAACTACCCTGGCCCGGGTCCTTTCGGTGGACCTTTCAAGCACACGCCCAGGTGGCCACAAGATACGAACCAATTCGGCGTTTATTATGTGCGGGGTCCCTGGTAGTTGGGGGCAATATCGTGACTATTGGCCGGCAGGCGACAATAAACGGGTGTTGACGTAGCCGTATTGCCCGCCGCTTTGCTCGGCCAATTGAACCAAGAAGTTGTATCGCCCCTGCTCAACGCCGCGGCCAAACTCGATCGTATGGATCGCTGCGCCAACACGGCGATTGTCGAAAAGGACTTCGGCAATCTCGGCGGCAGGCATGGGATCGTCGGCGTCGGTCAAAAAGAAGATCGCGTCGGGACGAAGCCGAATTGCCTGACGAATTGCGGCATATCGATCGGTCCCTCCGTCGGCGGATATGGTCCCAATGAACGCTTCAGCCAATGACTTGTTTCGGTCGGTCGCGTAGGCAATTCGCTGCTGCTGGTCGGTCGAATCAAGGATCGACATCCGGTGATTGAAAAAAATGATCTGGAACTGATGGATGCTGTCGAGCGAATCCAAACTCTGAATGAGTTGTCGCTTGGCAGCCGCCAGGGGAGTGCCTTCCATGCTCACACTGCGATCGAACAGATAAACGAACCGGGTTCCGGTACCTTCCACACCAAAGATCTGGACCCGGGCTTTCCCACCACTGAGTCGGGGCCATCCTCCTCCTGCTCCGGTATTCGATTTCCCTGTTGCCACTGACGGCGCAAGCAGCCCATCGAAAATCGATCCCGTCGTCGAAACGAGCGGAGGGATGCTCGCAGCGTTCTCCACGACCGTCGGTGCAGGCGGATCCTCGGGCAGCAACGGTACGGAGATTTCGACTCGTTCCTCCACCGGTTCGCTGGCGAGTTCGTCTGCCGGTACGGTTTCTACCCGGTTCGGTTCGATTTCCTCACGAACCACCTCGACGGCCGCAGGAACCTTCCCACCACCAGATGGCTCCCCAGCGAATTCCTCTTCGGTGGTGGTCGCTTCCTCCTGCGCTGAGTCGTCACTTATTCGGTCGAGTACGATTCTGGTTGTCAACGTTGGCTCGATGCTGGTGCCACCTAAGGGGTCGGGAACCGACCAGACAAGTACCAGCAGGACAGATCCGTGGAGCACCGCGGAGGTCAACCAACCGGCTGCTGAACGATTGCGATCCGAATTGGGAGGGTTAGGCAACTGAACCACGTCACATTCCCTGGTTTGTCGGCCGCTGACTGGTTTCGCTTCGACTCCGGCCCAATGAAAGCCGAGCGATTCTAGGGCTGCCAGCCATTGTGGCCAACGTGGGGACTTCGCCCTGATCAAACTCACCTCTATAATCATAATTTGTTGTTGCGGGTCTGGCCTTGAAAAAAGCGGCCTGGCAGGTGGAGAATGCGGGAAGATTCGCCAGCGGCAGGAAAGGGGACCTCCTAATCCGCCCAACTGGCCCGACATTGCATCATCGGAAACTGCAAATCCCTGGCCATCGGTACTTCGTCGTTGAACGAGGCGGAGTACGCCTTGTGCTTCCACAAGCTTTGAGTTGGATTTTCTGTGTCACTTCAAATTATCCATTATCCGCACCCCACCCTGCGGCATCCATCGAAGCCGCTCAAAAAGGTCGATACCGAATTGCGGGTGCTGGTCACCGAAATGTTCGAACTCATGTACGAACACGAGGGGGTTGGCCTGGCCGCCAATCAGGTCGGCCTGCCTTACCGGCTATTCGTGGCCAATCTTCAATCAGATCCTGACTCGGAAGAAATAGAGCAGGTCTTTATCAATCCTGTAGTCCGCAGCGGCAAAGGTCTGGCCGAGGCTGAGGAAGGATGCTTGAGCATCCCCGGGGTCCATGCCAACGTCGTTCGGAAAGAGACGGTTCAAATCCAGGCATACGATCTGGTAGGCAATGAACTCAACTTGAATCTGGATGAACTTCCTGCCCGCATCGTCCAACATGAAACAGACCATCTGGACGGTGTGTTGTTCATCGATCGACTTGCACCAGCCCAACTGGCCGAGGTTCGTGACCAGCTCGCGGACTTTGAAATCGAGTTTCACAGCAAGAGCGAAACGGGTGAAATCCCACCAGAAGCACAAATTGCAGCTCAACTTCAAGAGCTGGAAAGGCTGCGGACGTAACCATGCGGCTCTTGATGCTGGGAACAGGCCCTTTTGCCGTGCCGACATTGCAGGCGTTGGCAAGCAGCAACCACGACCTCGTGCAGGTCGTCACCCGTCCCCCCCGGGGACGGGCAAAAAAGTCCGCTAATCCGATGCGGCAGGCAGCACACGACCTCCAGTTGGAGACGTGGGATCCGGAAACGGTCAACGCGGTTGGGGCACAAGAACAACTTCGTCAACTCGCAGCCGACCTTCTGGTGGTCTGCGACTATGGAGAGATCCTCAAACCGGCCACCCTGGATACGGCCTGTTTTGGCGGCATTAACTTGCATGGCTCACTGCTGCCGAAATACCGGGGTGCCGCACCAGTCCAGTGGGCAATCCTTAATGGCGAGCAAGAAACGGGAAACAGCGTGATTCAAATGACGCCAGGGCTTGATGCAGGGCCTTGCCTGGCCCAGGAAGCAACACCCATTGATCCCGAGGAAACGGCCGCAGAGCTTGAATCGCGGCTGGCAATCCTGGGAGCCGCATTGGTTTGCCGCGTGGTGGACGGCATCGCTGCTGGCCGCACCGCGTCGGTCAAGCAAGACCCAGCCCGCACAACCAAAGCACCCCGCTTGCAGAAAGCGGACGGCGCACTTGATTGGTCGCAACCATCGACCCGCGTCAAGAATCAAATTCGAGCCATGATTCCCTGGCCCCGCGCATTCACATTCTGGCACCGACCGCAAGGAGAACCTTTACGTTTGAACATCGACAAAGTCAGTTGCGTTGCCGGGGAACCGGCGGCCGTACCCGGCACGGTCCTCGTTGCCGACAAGCAACTTGTCGTTCAAGCGGGTGACGGCGGGGTGGAAATCTGTCGTCTGCAGGCGGCGGGACGGCGACCCATGCCAGCAGCTGAATTCCTCCGCGGCAATCGCGTCCTGGCTGGCGATCGCCTGGGGCCAGTCTAACCAGCGCTGCAAAATGCCCGTCGGCGCGGTATCATGCCGGGTCTCGCTGCTAGCACCGTTCTGACCCTTGGAAAAAAGATACGCCTGCGAGCAATCTCACGCGTTGGGAAATCATACTGCATAACGACGCCGCTTGAACTGTGGCGATGTTACATCGACGGAACCACTTTTCAATGACAAAGAAACTCTACATCGAGACCGTTGGCTGCCAGATGAACATTCTCGACAGTGAGCTGGTGGTGGCAAATCTGCGCAAAGATGGCTATGAGCTGACCAGGGATGTCAAGCAGGCTGACACCATCTTGTTCAACACTTGCAGCGTACGTCAGCACGCCGAAGACAAGATTTATAGTGCACTCGGAAGACTCAAGAATGCCAAACACGACAATCCCGAAAAGGTCATCGGAGTCCTGGGGTGTATGGCCCAAAAGGATCAACGACTGATTTTCGAACGGGCCCCGTATGTCGATTTGGTGGTGGGACCCGGGCAGCTGCATCAGGTGCCGACGTTGATTCGTGAAATCGAAGCCGGCGGGCAGCCGCGCATGGAGGTGAGCCTCGGGCGGAAAGATGGCAGCCGATCGCAAATCGAGCGGAGCCACGAAAGTTACGATCCGCTGCGCGATCCGGAAATGCGGCCAACTCCTTATCAGGCCTATGTCCGCATCGTCATTGGCTGCGATAAGTTCTGCACGTACTGCATTGTCCCCAGTGTGCGCGGGCCGGAACAAAGCCGTCCTCCAGAGCAAATTGTGGCGGAAGCCCGCCAACTGGCCAGCGAAGGCTGCAAAGAAATCACACTTTTAGGGCAAACCGTAAACAGCTATCAACACCGCAGCGGGACAAAGATCACCCGCTTCAGTGATCTCTTGCACCTGCTTCACGAAATCGACGGCCTGCAGAGGATCAAGTTCGTAACCAACTATCCCAAGGACATGACCAATGATTTGCTGGCAGCAGTTCGTGATCTACCGAAAATCAGCAAGTATCTCCACGTGCCTGTCCAGAGTGGTGCCAATCGGATTCTGGAGCGCATGAAACGCGGCTACACGATCGAAGAGTACCGAGAGATGCACAGCCGGATCTTCGAATGGATTCCGGCAGCCGCCGTTACGAGCGATTTCATCGTCGGCTTTTGTGGTGAAACCGACGATGACTTCCAGCAGACCATGGATTTGGTGGGCGAATTGCGGTTCAAGAACAGTTTCATCTTCAAATACAGCGAACGACCTGGTACCAAGGGAGCCCAGATGTTCGCAGACGACGTGCCGGAAGAGATCAAACGTCGCCGCAACAACGATTTGCTGGGTCTGCAAAATACCATTAGCGAAGAAGATAACCAGATCTTTCTCGGTCAAACGGTGGAGGTGCTCGTCGAAGGACCCAGCAAAGCCAGCTCAAAACAAGGTGTGGAAGGGGACGTCCTGCAGTTGACTGGTCGAACCCATTGCGACCGGATTGTCGTTTTCACCGGTAATCGCCGGCAGACGGGCGAAATCTTGCCGATTGCCATCTACGATGCCAATGCGCACACCCTGTTTGGTGAGGTGATAACACGCCACACCGGACCCGAGCTTTACACGCTGGAAAATTGAGCGGTGGTTTCACGTTGGCCTGCTGCAAACTCCACGCGCGCCAATGACTGGTGATGTCCTTGGGGGGCGGGGCGGCACCCTCTGCCAGGCCCCTGCCCGGCGGGTAAGTGACGTTAAGCCAAAGGTTGGCTACAATACCAACCGTCCTCGGGCAGTCGCCCGATCAATTTTCTGATCAGCGGGTTGAACATCCACACGCATTATGGATACCGAGCGTCTGTCAACCGACCCACCCACTTCTCCCCAACCCGCCATTGCAGGAGCTTTTTCTCCCGAGGAATCTGGACCTGACCAGGTTCAGTGCATGCTGGACGATTTTTCGCTGGCCAAGCCATGGCTGAAATCGCTGAATCTGGCTGACGCTAAAACTGCGCACGATAATTTGCGTCGACTTGCGACTGTGGGCGTCACCTTGGACCTGCTGGCCCATATTTGCCGTCAGTTCGCCGCGACGGTTCCCAATCTGGCCGATCCCGATATGGCACTCAACAACCTGGAGCGTTTCATTTCGGAATCGCGAAGTCCCATGTCCTCGGCCGCCTTGTTTGAACGTGACTTCGAGGCACTTCCGAATCTACTCCAGCTGTTCTCGACAAGTCAGTATTTGAGCAACCTCTTGATTGTCGATAACGAAGCTTACGACTTGCTCCGCATCACCGGCGGACAGCCAGTCGCGCGCGATTCCTTGATTGAGGAACTTGATCAAGAAGTTACCACTCTCAGGAACCAGCGGGAAGTCATGGCGTCCCTGCGGCGGTTCAAGCGGCGGGAAACTCTACGGATTGCCTTTGGTGATATCATCCGCAGCCAGACCGTGGCTACCGTGGCGAGGCAAATCTCCTACCTGGCGGACACGATTATCGAAGTAGCGCTTCGTTTTGCCCGGCGGGCGCTCGAGGAACTCCGAGGCGAACCCCTGGGCCCTAAAGGAAACCGTGCCCGCTTTGTAGTTTTGGCACTGGGAAAGCTTGGCGGGGTTGAATTGAACTACTCCAGTGACATTGATCTGGTCTTTTTCTACGACCTCGACGGCCAAACCGATGCCGCCCGCCCCATCAGCAACCACGAGTTTTTTGAACGACTGAGTTGCGACCTGGTGAAACTGCTTTCGGAATCAACCAATCTGGGAATTGCTTACCGGGTTGATCTCAGACTCCGGCCGGAAGGATCGCAGGGTGAGGTTTGTATAAACTTTGATCGGGCCCTTTCTTATTACGACAACAAGGCGCGAACCTGGGAACGCCAGGCCTTCGTCAAGGCTCGCGCGGTCGCTGGCGACCTTGACCTGGGGCATGCCTTGCTGAAACACCTGGAAACGTGGATCTATCGACGATTCCTCAGCCGGGCCGACATCACGGGAATTCGGGGAATCAAGCAACGTATTGAACGCCGGGCAGAAACCACCGGGCAGAAGGAACGGGACGTGAAAACAGGCTACGGCGGCATTCGTGATATCGAATTCGCTATCCAGTTTTTGCAGTTACTCAATGGAGGATCGCTTCCCGAGGTCCGAGGTGGAAACACGCTGGAGGCAATCGCGAATCTCGAAAAATCAGGATGCCTGACCAACCAGGAGAGTTCGATTCTTGAAGACAACTACAGCATGCTCCGCAAACTGGAACATCGCTTGCAAATCATGTTTGATCTGCAAACACATAGGATGCAGGAAGATCCCGACGAGCTGCGCAAACTGGCAATTCGCCTCGGATATTCGGGTACACCCCACGCGCAGGCTCTGGAGACGTTTCAAGCAGATTACCTGCGACGGACTGCCCGCAACCACCGGATTCTGAATCACTTGCTCCACGACGCCTTTGAAGATGACCAGTCAAGCGAACCCGAGGTTGACCTGGTGAACGATCCGCAGCCTTCCGAGGAAACGATCACGGAGGTACTGGGGAAGTATCCTTTTGCCGACATACCGGCAGCCTACAACAACCTGATGGCGCTGGCGACCGAAAGAATCCGCTTTCTTTCAACGCGGCGTTGCCGGCACTTTCTGGCTGCAATTGCTCCTCGGCTTCTGGAAGCCATTGCCGATACCCCTCAACCCGACGCCACGCTCGTGAATCTCAGCCGCGTGAGCGACTCCCTGGGAGGCAAATCAGCACTGTGGGAATTGTTCAGTGCCAATCGACCAACTCTCAATTTATATGTCACTCTCTGCGCTGCATGCCCGTATCTGGCCGGCATCTTGACAAGTCATCCCGGGATGATCGACGAGTTGTTGGACAGCCTCGTGGTCGACAAGCTACCTACCCGCGCAATGCTGGAAGAAACACTCGCGGACCTTTCCCGTGGTGCCGAGGACCTTGAACCGATTCTGCACAGCTTCAAGAACGCTCAACATATGCGGGTTGGTGTGCGCGACATGCTGGGTAAAGACGACATTCGTGCAACACATGCAACACTTTCTGATGTTGCTGAAACCTGCCTGAAACAAATCGCGACGATCGAGTACAGCAATCTGGTTGAAAAATTCGGTGAACCGATGATAACCAGGCCAAGTGCCACTTCGCTTGAGGACCCGATCACCCAAAAGTACTGGAGTGCTATCGCTGATCGCGAGGGTGATACCTGTGAAGCAATTATTCTGGCAATCGGCAAGCTCGGAGGCAGGGAACCAAACTACCACAGCGACCTTGACCTGGTTTTTCTGTACGAGGCCGACGGTCAAACCGTACACCGTACGCGACCCCATAACGGCAAGTCGACGACGTCGAACGCGCATTTCTTTGGCGAACTGGGCCAGCGGATCATGACAGTCGCCAACCATCTCGGACCTTACGGCCGGTTGTATGAAGTGGATCCGCGCCTCCGACCTACCGGTCGAAGCGGCCTGTTGGCTGTGCCACTTGATGGCTTTGCCCGTTATTTCGCCGAAGAGCACGGTCAACTTTGGGAGCGGCAAGCACTTTGCAAAGCACGCGTGATCGTGGGTTCGCCGCAGGTAGCCGGGCTGGCGGTCCGAGCCGTTGCCCGGGCAGCCTTTGCCCCAGGATGGCAACCGCAAATGGCGGGCGAGATTCGCGCGATGCGCAGGCGTTTGGAAGAAACAGCTTCTCCCCACAACCTCAAACGCGGAAAAGGGGGAACTGTCGATACCGAATTCGTCGTGCAGATGCACCAACTAAAGTATGGTCATGCAGACCCCTCGGTCCGTGTGCCGGGAACGCTTGATGCACTTTTGGCACTTGAGCATGGTGGGTATATTTCGACGGACGACTCCGAGTACTTTCAACGCAGTTATCGTTTTCAGCGGAGCGTTGAAGCTCGAATTCGCCTGATGAACTCAACCGGCCGGCACGAATTCCCGACAGAAGCCAACGAGCTTGCCAAACTGGCCTATCTCCTGGGATACGCCGATCCTGCACTGCTCGTCAAGGAAGCGGATGCATTCATTCAGGAGAACCGACGTCGTTTTAACCGCCTGCTTGATGCCGCGGCGCGAACTTGAAACCCATCAGCGCCAGATCACCATCGACCCCTCCTGGCGAACTTTGTCACCGCATTGGAATTGCGCCGGCACGACAGCCTCGATCGACCTTCCGGCCGAAGACCGCACCACGCCAGTCGCGCGGGGTACAGGGCAACTTATTCCAGCCCGAACGCACCAGCCGGTGGGATTTCGATGCTTGTTTTACGGGTCAGGTTGGTCCGTGGCAAAAACCTGGGTTCGATCAAGAAATTCACACCCACATTATTTTTCGATTGGTCCATATTCATGCCGATCGTCGTCACCAGGGACTCGCCAATTCGGCTAAAGTAAAATGCCTGACCTACATTGCCTGAACCGGCAACATCCAGACTCGTGCTTCCCGTGAGAATCCACTTGGGTGTCGAGCGGTAATTGACTGTCGCCATGACCACACCCGCTCTGTTGGGAGCATCAATCGCGTGGTAACCCAGGTAAGCGTTTCCCCGGCTGGGGCGATTCAGCAAAACGCCAAGCGAAGCTGCCCGCAACGCATCGCCGTAAAAGTCGCTTACCCCGTCAGACAAAACCGAGAACCGATCCCCCAGGTGCCAACGGAAATCATAATCGACCAGGCCAATCGGTTGCCCGAAGTTGTCGCGATCCGCGTTAGGAAACCAGCTGGCATTCGCGTCGAACGTCATCCAGTCGACAATCCGTTGGGCTCCTGGAATCCCTCGTTTGGTCTGCAGTCGGTGCCGCATCCCAAAGCGGGCCACGGTCAGATCCCCGGCAATTTCGGTCACCGGGGAAGTAACCCAACCAGCGATACCAGTCCGTAGCGCGTAAATTCGTGGGTCAAACTTGGGATCGATAAAAGGTGGTGGTCCAAAAGAGTAATAATGGGGATGAAGTGTTCCACCGAACCCCGGCCAGAACAAGTTGCGGCGGAAATCTTGGATCGCATTGTCGTCGAGAGGGTCGTAAAGGGGAAAGTCCTTCAGGTTCTTGTCTGACCTGGCATACGAGAACTCCCCTTCAAACACAATTTTGTGCGCCAGCCCATTGAGGTTGAAAATCGGATCACGTATTGCCCGATTGACTGCCCAAAACGGTACACTCGCCCTCACCCCCCCCTGGTAATAAATCCGGTCGATGCGGTTGCCGTTGATATCTTCACCCCAATGCGCTGCTTCGCCAAGCACGTAGGGCACTACCTTCAGGGGGGAGAAATCGAGTGGAAGATCCAACTCGTTGCGCGTTACAAGTCGTTCGCCGCTCCCCGAAATGTTCCCTGCCAAATTTTGCTCCCAAGGGAGATAATAAAAGTAAAACGGATTTAGCGCCGGAGGCGCGGGATATGTGTTCGGGTGACTTGCCACATCGATGTTGGCGTATCCCGCCGAGGAGTGGCTGTAAAAAGTAAATGTATCGTCGAGCAACGACTCGCCGAGCCAGTAGAAGTCGCCACGCGGCAACCACTGTGTCTGTGTAAAGAAATCATTGACTCGAGCATTCGCTTCTACCGAAACAACCTTGTTGTCAAATGCTCGTTTGAGCCGCGTACCGGTATATTGATTGGGCCTTTGGTCCCACTCGTACTCGTAGTACTGTTCAAGAAATGACCGATCACTCACCCACCCAACCTCTGCCTGTGCCGTCCAGCCATCAAGGACCCCGCCCACCAGGTGTTGGCGGTGGTTCCAGAAGGCCCGGCCACGAAATTTCTTTTCTGGTGTAATCTCCCGTCGCTGAAAGCCAAGATTGTCGTATCCGATGTCTCTGATAAACCAAGCGTTGGCCAAACCGTTGGTCGGCCCGAGCATCCCCAACAAGTCGTCGCGGCCATATTCGAACGTACTGCCGTAGCCCACCCCCCGCTCACTCAGCAGGTCCAGGTCCAGGTTCCAGTCGGTTCCTCCCGGGATGGCCTCCAAGCCCAGCAGTTGATACATGTCGAGTTCCAGCAACAATTGCGTCCCGAAAACCGAATCGTTCCGTACCTGCAGGTTGTCGACGTAATAAGTCGGCTTCTCCAGATCGGTCGTGATGGTCGGCCAGTAGAAAACGGGTACGTCACCAAGGTAGAGAAAATTGTTGCGGCTCTTGACCAACTGCTGGTGGGAAATCCGTGTCTCACCCGTGAATGGATCCCCAATCAGTCGTTGAATGTCTTGGAACATAACCGTACTGGACCCCAAAAAGTAGCTGGGGTCTTCCAGGCGACTGGTGGTTATCAGGGCATCGGTGGCTACAAATCGGGAGGCATCGAGTTGGCGAATTGCCGCGGCTTTCAGCCGCACAAGGCCCTGGTACTGGTAGCCGTCGATCTCCGGCAACGGGGAAAGGAGTTCCGCATCAAGAATGACACCAACCTGCCGGCGCACATCATAAAACATCCGTTCGGCGTACACCGTGCGGTCACCCTGCCGAAAGACAATATTCCCTTCCATGTAGATTTCCAGGGGCATATCGCTACCCTGGGTGAAATCCCCCAGTACGCCTCCCTCCATGCCCCGGGTCCAGACAACCGCCCGATCGGTCTCAATGTCAACGCCCACAATCGGGCCCAAGAATGAGGGAATGCCGGCGACCTCCATTCCTTGAACGACAAGATTCGCGCCGCCAGAAATTACGGCCACATTCTCCCCATCGGGCAGTTGCTGAAAAATCGCCTGCAAATTCGATCCGTTACGAGGAAAGACCTGAACGCGACGTAGCGTGAACGGTTGGGGATTCGTAACCGTTTCCTGAGGAATGGTTTGCGTGAACTGGGCCTGGTTGACCGTAGCAGGAGGGTTCACCGTAGCAGGAGGGTTCACCGTAGCAGGCGGTTTGCCATCGAATTGGGCTGAACACGGGATCACCAGGCAGCAAGCTGACAGGACAACAGCGGCCCGTGCAGACACCAGACGCAGACGCACGCCGAGCGCAGGGAAAACGCTGCGCAACACCAGCGCAACAATACGCATCGAATTCAAGCGGTAGCCGTTGATCAGTTTGGCATCCTTGCCACGCCGATAAGCACTCAGTTGGCGCGCTGTTGGGCGCACCACCCAAGCCGTGGACATGGTGCACGATCATAACACGATCGCGCAACCAGTTCTGAAAAGTCAGCCCAAAATGGGGTGCGGGATTATAGATGGCCCACGAAACAAGGGTCAAGGTGCGTTGCTCACGCTGGCACAGTTCGTAATTGGCAACGGGCTAAGGACTTAGGTTGATGCTAGCGGCCCAGACAAGTGTTCCAGTCTCGCTGATCGACAATCTTCCACCGAGAAGTACCTCGTCGGCTAATGGCAATTCGCTTGATGGTTTGGGTTTGACGGTCACAAACGATCAAGAGTTTCCGTACCATTCCACTCGCCTGCACGATACTCACGCGCCTGGTCTGGGAAAGTTGCCACCATCTCCAGCGGGCCAGCGCCGGGTATTTTTGCAGTATGGCCGCCATGGGCGGATCGGCCTTCGAGACAGGCTGCAAGCCGCGACACGCCGCACAAACTTGCTTTTGCAAGGCAGGTAGACTGACTTCCTCTGTGCACCGGCTACAGGTGGCGAAATACTCACTGAGAACAGGTTGATCAGAGACTGGGCAAGATTTTACAAACTGAGGCAAGACGTTCTTCCCCGTGACGTTACAGGTCACCAGGTCAGAGCGAAGTACTTGGGCACCCGACCTGTCACAACGGTCGATTTCGTCTGCTGCCACGATCGTACCGTTGTCAACTTGACCCAGCTTGAATGTATGGGTATTCGTGACCGGGCACTGGTAAGGTGCTGCCTGAAGTGTCCGCGCCCACCCTTCAAAGACTTGCATCACCGACGCATTGCCGATCGTGAACTGCAGTTGCCCCAATACGTACTTGACCCAAATAACGGTCACGACCACCGGTTCTTCCAGCGTGGCATTCGGCTCTGTGCTGTCGCTTTGCTGAGTTGCCGCAGGAAGGCCAGCGTTAACGATTACATCGAGTTGCGACGGGCGCGAACTCGGTTGCGAAACTGGCATCGGTTCCACCTGGTCCAATCCCAACTCGGCCACCATTTCATTCGGCACAGACGAACCGTCGGTTGCGATATAAAAGTGGTTCACTCGGAGATCATCCGAGTTTTTGTCCAGGAACGTCAACCGCACAAATGGCCTGTCTTCCAATTGACAACCGACCAGATGGGCTGTTCCGCCGTTTACTTCGTAGTGCGGAAAAATTTTGGCGGTGATTTCATGCACCGCCAGCGGCTCACCTACAGGCCTGGCATAGGCGGGCGACTCTCTTCCGCCGGCTCGATTCCGCAGCCATTCGAGGGGACTCCCGGCATCGCACGCCGGGTCGACGAACCGCCTGCCGTCTGCTGAGATTGTGGCCGTATCGCACCCGCCAAACTGGTTGCGATCAGATTCCGGCAAAATGATTTGAAGTTGTTGGTCGACTTCACTCCACAATAGCTGGCTGCAAGTCGCCAACCAGCCCACAAAATCAACCAACGGTTCCTCTCGGAATGCGGTCCGGGGTACGGGCAACCGGGGAAGCTTACTCGGCAAGTGGTGATCGACCATCCCGTCAACTCGAACTTGGGGGGTACCTGGATTTGCAACAATCATGAGACCCACGAGCAATTTGATAGCGTGACAACATGAAAACAATGCCTGGACTGCTCTGGTGAAGATCGACACTTGCGGCGGTTCCACAACCGTCAAATCGGCGGCGATCTGGCTGATCCCCAAGACCCGGTTCCGAAGAATGGTCACAACCGGAATTTGAAGTACGAGCCATGTAGGTCCACCGTGCGGTTGCGATATGCGATCTCGCGTCAGCGACCGCCATCAACGGCTGCCTGACCCTGCCCCCGTGATCCACGGCCTGGCGAAGCACACCGCGTTGCGGTTTGGGGCCAGGTTATGGGTGCTTACGCGTGGAGTCGGCCTGAGCGGAACGTACCGGTTCGCTACAATGAAAGTTGTGATGCCCGGAAAGCTTCACGCGATCGCGACCCCCGTGGGTGTCGGGTTGCCTGAACTGAATTGAAACGGATAAAAGTTCGATGCCCGAGAAACCAAGAACAAGACCTCTGAGACGAGTCCCTTGGGACGTGTTCACGTTGTCAATGGTGTGGTTACCGGCAAGTCTCTTGACCGCCGCCGAGGTGACAATCCCTGATATTCGCCGGCCAACACCAGAAGAGTTCACCCAATCCTTGCAACTGAGTGAAGGACTTGAGGCAACGCTCTTCATATCTGAACCGGACATCAACAGTCCGACCAACATTGACATTGACGATCGTGGCCGGCTCTGGGTGTGTGACGTGTTGAACTATCGTGCCCACCTGGGTCGGCGCCCAGCCGGAGATCGGATTCTGATTCTCGAAGACACGACGGGGGACGGTCGCTGTGATACGACAACGGTCTTCTATCAGGGCCCCGACATCGACTCAGCGCTAGGGATTTGCGTATTGGGCAACCAAATCATCGTGAGTTGTTCTCCACACGCCTGGGTCTTTACCGACGTAGATGGTGATGACCAACCTGACAGCAAGAAAGTCCTCTTCAGGACACCTGGGAGAAGCCAGCACGACCACGCGTTACATGCCTTTGTAATCGGTCCCGGCGGTCGGCTTTATTTTAACCACGGCAACACGACCACAGGGATCGCCAACGCCAACGATGAAATCCTCACCGACACAACCGGTCGCCGACTGGTCAATGACGGCAATCCGTTTCGCCAAGGCCTTGCGTATCGATGCAACCTTGACGGCAGCAACCTGACGGTCATGGGGCACAACTTTCGCAACCCTTATGAATTAGCCGTTGACTCGTTCGGCACCGTTTGGCAAAGCGATAATGACGATGACGGCAATCAAGGTGTCCGCCTGAACCAGGTGCTGGAACATGGCAACTTTGGTTTCCGGGATGAAGTGACGGGAGCCACCTGGACTGTGCCACGCGTTGGTGCAGCTAGCGATCGGCGACGTCGCCACTGGCATCAGAACGATCCTGGTGTGGTCCCCAATCTGCTGGTCACCGGGAACGGTTCTCCAACAGGAATTACGGTCTACGAAGGCCGACTGTTGCCCGAATCCATCCATGACCGCCTGCTTCACTGCGACGCGGGGCCTGGAGTTTGCCGAGCGTACACGCTCATCGCCGAAGAGGGCCAACCAAAACTCAGCAGCCAGGACATCGTTCGGGGGCCAGACGACCACTGGTTTCGTCCCGCCGATGTTGCCGTTGCACCCGACGGTTCGCTGTTCGTAGCGGACTGGCACGATCCGACAGTTGGTGGCCACCGCGCCGGCGATGTCGAGAGCGGTCGGATCTACCGGATCGCACCAAGGGGCACTGGTTACCACATTCCCAGCCACGATTTCGCCACGATCCAAGGCGCTAGCCGAGCGCTCACGAGCCCCAACCAGGCAGTTCGATACAAGGCGTGGCAAGTTCTGGTCGATCGGGCGAATGCTGCCGAGCCGGCTTTAGAAGCGTTAGCCACGGACGAGAATCCTCGTATTCGCGCGCGGGCCCTGTGGGCCCTGGCCCAACGCCAGAATCAGTCACTCCGTGCTATTGAGCTGGCGCGGAGCGACAGAGATGCCAACCTGAGGGTCGTGGCAATACGGATTGCCCGCCAGCATAAGGCCCGGGTGCTCGAGACCATCGAGTCGCTGCTTGATGATCCGGCGTGGGCAGTACGTTGTGAATGCGCGATCGCGTTACGCGACGTGGCTTCCGCAGAAGGCGATCAACTCTGGGCCCGCCTGGCAGCCAGTTACAAGGAAGGAGACCGCTGGCTCCTGGAAGCATTGGGCATTGCAGCCGAAGGGCGCTGGAACGAGCGGCTGGGGGCGTGGTATCGCCTTGTCGCCGTCGATGAGTCCAACCGGGCTCACCACGATATCATTTGGCGTAGCCGCGCTGATCAAACTCCGAAGGATCTCGCTCGGCTATTAACATCGATCCGGTCACCAGATGACTCCCCGTTACGCTATCTTCGCGCTTTGCAATTACAACCGGAAGGTCGGGGAGACGCTGAAATTTCAGGTTTAGCCGCACGGCTTGACGAATTCGAACCGTCGGTGGCAATTGAAATCGCCCAGAGAATTGAACCAGCAACCGTTCATGGCGATGCGGCTCTTCGCCGGCAAATCGTGGAACTGGTTGGCACACTTCAATCACCCGAACAGGTTGCCTTATTTGTGCACCGCTTTGGGTTCGAGCAACCACGTGATCGCTTGATTGCTTTTTTGAGACAAGCCGATTCGCCCAGCGAGGCCTACCCTCTGGTGCAAGCTTTAGCGAGTATCGACAGTATCTCTGCGGTCGCTCGTTTCATGACCGACGAACAACCGGTTCCCAAACAACCTGTGGCGATGGCATTAGCCGAACTTGGCTCACCCAAGACCTTGCAGTTGCTTGAAGACGTGCTGCTCGATTCGTCGCAGCCGGAGGATCTACGACTCACTTGCACACGTGCCTTGGGCAGTCATAAGCATGGACGGCTGATGCTGCTCAAGTTGGTCCACGAGGATCAACTTCCCAGACCGCTACGGATGGTAACGGGCGAGGCGCTGCACGCAGCACAGACACCGGAAATCCGTGCCGAGGCAGTGCGGCTGTTTCCCTTGCCAGAAACAACCAGCCAGGATCCGTTTCCGCAACTCGACGAGTTACTTGCGCGTCAAGGAAGTGCCGAACGAGGGAAAGCCCTATTCTTCGACAAGTCCAAGTGTGCCACGTGTCACCGGGTTGGCGACCGCGGTACGGAAGTTGGTCCTGGTCTTGATGACATTGGCGGAAAACTCTCCCGCCAAAGCCTCTACGTTTCAATTCTCGATCCAAGTGCCGCGATCAATCACAATTATCAAAGCCACGTGCTCGAACTGGGCAACGGCCTGGTCGAAACTGGCCTCCTGGTCAACCAAACCGATCAAAACGTGGCGATCAAAACCGCCCAGGGCATACTCAAGTCGTTTACCCGCGCCGAGGTCGAAGCGATCGAACCATCGCCAGTCTCGTTGATGCCAGCCAACCTGCAACAGTTGTTGACGACGGATGAATTGATCGATGTTGTCGCGTATCTCACGACGCTGAAATCGGCGCAACCAGCAGCCGAGCCATCCCGTTTGGAAACTGAGCGGCCAGATAACGGGCCGTAACAACCACGCGCGAGGGGGTCTGGCTGGCCCTGCCGCAGCTTGACTTCCCACGGCCAAATCCTTGACTTCCCACGGCTAAATAAAGGTGCCACCGGTCGTTTGCCCAGTCTTCAGCCCGATTCAACCTGGGCGTGACGGTTGGCTGCGATCTTGTGCCGAATTTCGTCTTTCAGATGTTCGATCACCGATCGCTTGTCGGTGTTATCGAGAATGCGAGTGACGATCCGCTTGGGTCCCTGCTCTCCCCAACTGGCACCATGCTCGAAATAGTAACGGGCTGCCTGCCCGACGATATACGACCCGTAACCCGCGGCGGCGCCTTGAGGCAGGGCCGAGAGCACGGTACTCCCGCCGAAAGTCATGCCTTTGAAGAATGATGAAAGGTAACTGACGGCTGCCTCGCCGATCATGACCCAACCGGCAGCCTTCACAATGGAGGTCACCAGTTGGCGGGCATTGGCCGTGGTGATCCGAATTCCATAGACTTTACCGAGCGTGGCAACCATGGCTGCATCGACTGCACTCCCGCCGAGCACATCGAGCACAGCACTTGGGTTGAAGGCAACGGCCAGAGATTTCATCACGGCATAGCTCCACACGATGGTGGTCGCGCGGTCATTCCGCATGCGGACCCGCAGGGCCCCCATGCGGTCGCTTTTATCTGCGGCGTACAGCGCACCGTTGAGGGCGATGAGGGCTTTACCATCGTTTTCGAGCACTTCCAGAATGCGCTCACGGAGGGCACCGACATCGGGCTGCGGCTTGCGCCATTCACTCCGCGTTCTGCCGTCAGCGGCTTCGATGATGTACTCCAATTCACGCGGGTCCGCCTTGGCTGTCATGACATTTTCGGGTTCCACAATTCCGGCAAGTCGCGGACCACGAAACAACACCAACAAAGAATCGAGCTCCTGCGGGGAGTAGAGATCGCTCTTGTTGAGTACCAGCAGAATGGGTTTGTGGCTTGCAGTCAGTTCCTGGAGTGCAGAATACTCGCTTTCGTTGAGATCCGAATCCGTAACAAACAGCACCACGTCTGCACGAGCGGCGGCGGTGCGGGCCATTTCGGCGCGCTCGGCGCCAGCAACCTCGTTGAGGCCAGGAGTGTCGATCAACACAACTTGGGAGTTGGCAAAACCAGGCACACAATAACCCGCACCATCCCATGCCATTTGCCAAACATCTCTGGTCCAGCCACCCCGGACATGAACCTGGGCAACTGCGTTTCCCACGAGCGCATTGATGAGTGCCGACTTTCCGGTGCTGATCTCCCCAAAGACAACAATTTCGACCTGGCCCGACTCCAGTTTTCCAGCCATCTCCTGCAATTGTTCGACATCCCGCTGGAGGAGTTGCCGCTCCTGATCGGTGCATCCCTTAAACTCTTCGATGGTGCGACGTACCGCGGCCAGGGAATCGTCGTAGGTGTTGGCTTCTTGTTGGGTTACGGTTCGCATCGAGGAATCAACTATTTTGTTCGGTTTGATCTTCTCGCCGGAGCTGCTGGCGGCCACGTTGTACCAGTTTCAGCAACTCTTTGGGACTGGTGACTTCGGCCCATTTTTCACGGGCGACTTCCGCCAAGCCACCGGGCGGGGGCTGCATCCCTTCCCGGAAGTATGCCATGAACACGCGTCCGATCCAGCGGGTGACCAACGCCTGCACCAATCCCTGGATCAACCCACCCGCAATCGTGCCAACTCCGGGAATTGTCTTCAGCAAGGCACCAACTCCGGCAGCGAGGGCGGGGGTTGCTGCTGAAACACCGACCATGGCCAACAGGTTTTTGCCGAGTTCAGCCAGGATTGCGACCACCGTATCGGCGTCGATCGACTGCTTATAGACGCCGGCAAGATCAAATACCATTTTTACCGTGACTGCGGCACCTCCGGCAATGTCGAGGATCGGGATCGGATTGACCGCAGCGGCCCCACCGGCGGCCCACATGTACTTGCCGATCACTTTTTCAGCGCATTGGTCGAGCCTGTCGAGAACGCGCTCTTTGGCTTCGTCGACCAGGCCGCGCGACTGCAGCAGCAGATTCGCCAGCAACAGTTCCCGCCCGTCTTGGGCGACAATCGCAAGCAAACGCTGTGCGAGGGGTTCGATGTCGGGGGGCTCGTAATACGTTTCTTCTTGTTCGCCACCATGAGCCAGGACACGCATCCGCTTGCGGGCAACTGGCCGGGAGTGGATCGCGACCACATCTTCGCTGACAACAGCCGGGGAGACTTGTTCGACAATTTGGGCAAGGAGGTCTGCTTGTTGCTGCGGGTCGTACCAGTCGGCCTTGTTCATACAAATCACAATCCGTTTTTCCATCGTAACAAGAATCTCGAGAAGTTCATGTTCGTAGTCTTTCAGAGGACCATCGACCACAAACAACACGAGATCTGCATTCCGGGCAACCGCGGCGGCAACGGTGGCACGCGTTTCACCGCGCACCTCTGCCAGTCCGGGAGTATCGGCCAGCACGACCCGGTCACCCGCCGGCCAGGGGATTTCACTCCGCGCGACAGTCGTACCACCAATGACATCGGTGCGAAACGCTTCGCGCCCTGCCAGTGCGTTCAGGACAGAAGACTTGCCGCAGGAAATTGTTCCAAAGGCAACAATTTCCAATCTCTCGGTCTCTCGTTTCGCTTCCAACTCGGTAATGGCATCCTCAATCTCGGCCCGAAACTCTGGAGAAATAACAGCTGCCGCGTAATTCTTCCCCTCGGTAAGATTCTCGAGCACCTCCTGCGATTGCTGCCTGCGGGACATCTCACTGGGGCTCAATCCGCGCCGTTGTTCGTGCCGGGTCCGGCGACGCGTGTTCTTCCACACGCGCAGCGCCAACCACCCCAACAATCCCAGCAGGATACCTCCTCCCACCATCACGGTCGTCAAATAGAGATACGCGGCAATCGGGCTATGACCGACCGCATTGTTGTAGCCTTCCATCAGCCGTGGAGGGAGCGCGACCAGCCCGTAACCAACGAGGGCCAGCAAGACCAGCAAAAAGAAACCGGAATTGAGTCGGGCTCGGAACAAGGGTAGACGGTCCGAAAGCAAGAGTGTGGGGAATGAGTCGACGCGGGACGTCGCCTGCTGCAATATTATACGACGATATGTCGGTTGGAACTCCGACCGCATTGACAGTAACCGGTAGCCGATGAGAATAGGCCTCGATGGCGGTCCATTTCCGGTCCATCAAGAACTCCCCGAATCAACCAGCACCCAGCCTGCCAAATCACCATGAAAGCCGCGTATATCAATGAACCGGGGCCACCCGAAAGTATCATTGTCGGCGATTTGCCGACCCCCCAGCCAACCGGCAGCGAAGTTCTCGTCAAAATTGCAGCTGCCGCGATCAATCCGATTGACACGTATTTACGGTCTGGCGCGATTGCAATGGACCTGCCCTTTCCCTATGTGCCCGGCAGTGATCTGGCGGGCGTGGTGGAAGCCGTTGGGCCGGCAGCCTCCCGTTTTCAAGTTGGCGACCGTGTGTGGGGTTCCAACCAGGGGTTTTTCGGACGGCAAGGTACGTGCGCAGAATACGCCGCGGTTGATGAGTGTTGGCTCTATGCGACGCCTGAGGACGTGACGGACGAGGTTGCGGCGGCGGGTGCCCTGGTCGGGATCACGGCACACATTGGGCTGTTCCGCAACGCGAACCTGCAAGCTGGAGAAACCTTGTTCGTCAACGGTGGAACCGGTGGCATCGGTTCGACCGTGTTGCAAATGGCCAAAGCAATCGGCGCTCGGGTCATCACCACCGGCAGCAGCGCCCAAAAGCTCAAAGCGTGTAAGGAAATCGGGGCCGACCTCGCGATCAACTATCGAACTGAGGAGATCGCCAGGCGGGTGATCGAGTTCGTTCCAGCAGGTGTGAATGTTTATTGGGACGTGACACGAAACCCCGACTTCGATTTGGCAGTAAACTGCCTCTCTGAACGGGGGCGGATGATTGTCATGGCTGGGCGCGAATCGAGGCCGGAGTTTCCACTGGGACCATTCTACGTGAAAGAGTTGCAGCTATCAGGTTTCGCGATGTTTAAAGCGACACCCGACGAACAACGCACCTGTGCCGAGGACATCAACCGCTGGCTGGGCGAAGGGAAGTACAAGCCGCGGATTGACCGCGTGGTACCGCTGGAAGAATCCGCCGCTGCCCATCGGGCGCAACAGGAGAGTACGGTGGACAACACATGCGCGCTGGCAGGCAAGATCGTGATCCGGCCATAAGTGATCGACCCAACTGTTGAATCGTGCAATGGATCAAGAAACGGTTCTTGAAAGTCAAACCGGACATGCGATTTTCCCCAAACCCAAGTCGCCAGCACAAATAGAGAAGTGACTTGGCCACAACGGAACCGTGTCCCAGCCGATCAGCGCCAGAGATAACCTGGGCGGATTGACCACGAACTCTCTTCCGGAACATCAAACACAACAACCGATGATCCACATCACCAGTGCGGTACCGACACCGAAACTTCAATGTCCGCACGATACCACAGTTAATTGCAGAAGGAAACTGAAACAGGTCACCCGCCACCGATCACTGCGAAGCACTGCCTGGAAAGAATCGACGACTGGGGCACATCTGCCGCCCGGGAACCACGGCCCCATAATTTCAGCCTCGGTCACCGCGGTTTGTTGGACAGGTAGGGCTGGGGCAAAGTGGGGTGATCGGGGGCAGCTGTGAGCGTGACAACCGCCTGCTCAAACTCCTCGGCAGTTATGCTGAAGATCGCCGATTGGCTAGTAACGGGATCCTTGACCACGTGGAGATAACATCCAACGTACGACTCCGTCACACGTGCCTTGGCATCGAGCGGGGCCACAATCAGCAATTGCAGGTTGAACTTTTGGAACAACTCCAAGGCGTATTCGGCATATTGGTCATCGACCTTGGAAAACATCTCGTCAACAACAACGAAGTGAAAGTGATTGTTAGCAGGTTGATCGGGATCAAGGTCGTACTGATAAGCAATCGCGGCGACAAGAACTGTAAATGCCAGTTTTGCCTTTTCGCCTCCTGATTGGCCAGCACTGTCTTCGTAATAGCTGCGTTCGTCACCGGTCTGGCAGTCGATTTCACGGGCAGCAAAATCGAACCAACGCCGCACATCGGTTACTTTGTTCCGCCAATGTTCTTCTTCGCGGAGGCGCACAACGAGTTTTTCAATTTCAACATAACGCGCTTCATCCTGTGCCAAGACACCGCCAAAACTCCCCTCGAGGCAATTCCCCAGCGTTTGTCGGAACTCGGTGATTTCGCGATCCCGCACGAGTTTTGCTTCAAGTTTCATATGTGTACCTGGGCGATATTCGAGTTGCCGCAGGGACTGATTCAGGGACTCGATTTTGCTCTCGATCTCGGTCCGTTCAGCATTGAGGGCCCCATTAAGAATCCCAATTTCCTGGACCACCTTTTCATTGAGTCGATCCTTGAACCGCCGTTCATGGCGAGGCAGATCATCTTCGCGAATCGACTGCAAGAGGTCGAGAAAGCTGTCGAGGTAAGCGAAATCGGCCTCCAGGTCATGCCGTTCTTCCTGGAATTCGCGGAGAAACCGATTCATCGCTGCCAGCAATTCACGCCCCTTGGGCTCCAGCGACTTGCGGAGCTGATCGACCTTGCGCCGCCGTGACTTCACGAAGGCTTGCTCTCGCTCGAGTAGATTCTCAGCAGCGAGGGGGCGATCCGCCAGAAATGCTTCGAGTTCCGCGAAGTGGGCAGCGTGCCGTGTTAACGTGCCATCTGTTTCCCATTCGGCAAGTTTTCGTTGGGCAAGTGCAATGAGTTGCTCTGACTGTTCGATTTGACTTTCCAGCTTTCCTTCCTGTTTGATGGCCTGTTCGCGCTGGCTTTCCCACTTTTTTTCCCGGGAGCAGGCCTCTTTCAGGTGTTTTTTCAACAAGCGAACTGTATCGTTTTCGGACTCGAGTTGCTTCTTCTCTTGCAAGAGCAGCTTGACTTGCTGACCGTCGGCGGCTTCGTCGATGTCGTCGAAATTGGTGCATCGCTGCAGCTCGATCAAGGCAGCCTGCTGTGTACGCAACTCGTCTAACTGCCTGGCCAGCTCGTGAATTGTGGTCGTGAGGTCCTGCACTATTTTCCCCAGGCGTTTGATTCCTTTGGTGAGATGGCGACGTTTATCCCGATTGTTCCACCCCAACACGAAGCGGCGGGGATCCGCTGCTTGCTGCCGATCATCCTTTTCGTGACGCACATTGCGGATTTTCACATGGCGTTGTCGGGTGAGGGCCAGTCCATCTGCAGCCTGAAACTCCTGGACCGTTTCGCAACAGCGGTAATCAAACCTTTGCTGCAGCTCAGCTTGCACCCAGGTCAGGAGCGAATGCTCCGGCCGAAACTCGAGCTTGCCGATCAGCGAGTCTGCCGGGTTGGCACGCGTCGACGGTTTTGGAACCCGTTGGCCCACGTGCAAGTAAACAAGTCGGCTGCCCTGCCCGCGCTCGTCAACAAGTTGTGTTTGCTCGATGTACTGGCTAACGCGGCGATAATGCTGGTGGGGAACAAGCAGGCTGAGTGCAAAGCTGCGGAGCACCATCTCCAGCGAAGCCTCCCACTGGCGCTGCCCCGGTTTGACCGCGATCAGCTCTGCCACGAACGGGAGTTCCTTTTCGGATAACTGCAGCTGCTCGCATAAACTGCGGCGCAACTCGGAGAGATATTCAGGAAGGTTTCCCTGCCTGCTTTGCAATGCCTCGAGTTCGCGTTGATCGTCGCGTGCATCGGTCATCACGTGGCCCCGCTCGACCACACGTTGATCGCGTTGCTGCCCGGCAGCAGCGATCTCTTGTTCGATTTTTTCGAGCCGGCCTGGTAACTGGGCATGAACTTGTAAGAACGTTTCCCGATCGACCGACGGCACGGAAATGCCAGCCAGGTCGATTGCTTCTTGGTAACGCTGGCTGGCGGCACACCGTCGGTCGATGATGGCCTGATACTTCTCGATGAGCAGCGGAATCTGGCGCAACCGCTCGCCCCCAGCCAGCTCCATTTCATTCGTGAGCCGGCGAACTTCTTCCCTAGCCGCGGTGATTTGATCTCCCAGTTTTTGCTTGTCTGACTGGGTCTGCTGCAAGTCCTTCTGCCAGGCACCGCATTGCGGCACAAACAGGTCCACCAACCGGGCACGAAAATAGGCGTCGGCTGCATCGAGCATTTGCTGATTGAGGGCAAATTCGCTGGCGTGTTTTTGATAATCGCTACCCAACGTGGCGATCGGCTCCAACAGCTGGAATTGCCGGCGGATTCGCACCAGGCTTTGATGAGCCTGGCTCAACTGCGTGAAGTGGTTCAGCAAGCACTCGACCTTTTCATTCCAGGGCTGCGGTTCGAGCATGTGCTGGCGAATGAATTTGGTGAGGCTTTGGATGTCCTTGACGGCAATCGTCTGGTTAAACATGTCCATCGCCTTCGGCTTGACATGCGTTGTATCACGAAACCACTGGGCATATTCCTTGTAGCGGGCCGTGGTGCGAAAGCCTCGCTGTCGGAGTTGCTGACGAATCTGCCCATTGCGTACCAGGCCCGCGCAGTCTGCTGCGATCGATTTTTCCTCGGGAACAAAGCAGTACACTTTGTCGACAGCACCGGCCGCGTTGAGAGAAAGCACCTGGGCAATGGTGAACGCGTCGTTGGTGAGCTCATCGCGAAAACAGGCCAGCAGTACGGAATAGTGGGAGTTGTCCGGCCTCATGTACTGGACGTCAGCCCGATGATCCTGAGCTCGACTGCGGCGATCGAAAGCACCCTTAACGTAACTTCGCTCATTGCGCTCTTGCTTGGTGGAACCAGCAGCCACGTTGTAATTGCGGGTCACCGGCTTGACGAGCAAGGTGAGCAGGGCGTCGACCAACGTCGATTTCCCAGTACCATTCTGGCCAATCAAGAGCGCGGTTTTCCCGTTCGGTCGCACCGTGTAGACCTGGCCGGCGGTACTGTCAAACGTACCCCAGTTGTTGACCTCCAGCTTGTGGAGCCGGAAGCCACAGCGGTCGAGGGGTTCATCGCGGTAAAGTTCAACCATCATGATCTGGGGAGGTCGAATCGGTCGGGTTGTCTTGTGTAGCGGCCAAAAGTTTTAGCTTCAAGTTTTCGAGTTCCGCAACTGGCAGGCGGGCTTTGAGAATCGGTCGTACTTCCCAGGTTTCGGGCGCATCGCCAAACTTGCGGACGAGCTTCAAATCCTCCAGTTTGCGGAGGGCACTCCGAAGTTCTTTTTGTTTTTGGACTTCATCCTGATCAATCGGAAAAAAAGTTTTCCAGTCGGCCAGAAGTTTTGAGGTTTCCACCAGGCAGCGCTCGTTGTCGACTTCTTCTTCTTCAAATTGCCGCAGCAGGTCACGGAGCAATACGCAGAGCAATGTCGCACGATAGCTCAACGGTACCCGGCGAAAGAGCTTCGGCAACGCAGCCTGCCCCACGGGATACTCGTCATCCTCAAGCTGCCGCAAGTATGCAAATCCTTCCGACTCATCCACGACCAGCAGGAGCCCCAGTTGGGTGAAATAGGACTCCAGCGGTGACTGCGATCCCAACACCAGGTTCCACACTTTTTCCTCTTCTGCATACACGACGCCTTGCAGCAAGCGGACCGCGGCCACGCTCCAGGGATGCGTCTCTCGGGGTGTGTCGCAATCCTCCGTCATGTCAACGACTTCTCTCCGACCCAAAAGGTGACACGCGGAACGGTCAGGGTCATCGGCAGTTGTCCAACCTGGCTGGGTGGGAGGACAATGCGTTCAACGGATTCATGATCAATTTGATGTCCGTCATCGTTGGCAATCTGCAAGTAACCCAACACCTCAATCGCCCCCAGCGGCGGGTAGATTTCCAAGAGGTGCGCCAAAGTAGCTTGTCCCTGCTGGCGGACAAGCGCGCGGACATGATTGCGCATTTGCCGCCAGTCGAGCCGTTGCATTTCGGCCAGCATGCGAAACGCTTCGAGCCGCCTGTCGTCGTCCATGACATGCTCGTTTAAATCGACCTGAGCAAACTCAACTGGCGGGCTCCAGAACGTGCGCGACCAAGGTGTATTCAGATTGGCTCGCGTTTCCACTTCCAAGAAAACGTCCTCCCGGGGGGGGTTGGCAGAGAGCGATATCGCCAAGCTCCTGATGTTCTGCAACAGCTCGGCAACCCGTTGCCGTTCTTGGGTCGTGCGTACGTCAAGCAGGCGTCGCAAAGTCACAGAAAGTCGCTGGTTGGTACGCATCACCTGTTCAGCTTCTGCCAGGAGCAGCGGCACCATCTGCCGTACCGCCTGCAATCCTTCGGTCTGATCGGAAAGTTCGCCGATCTGGCCCAGAGCGTGAATCACCTCGCGAAGTTTTGCCTGTTCATTGGGAGAAAGAATAAAGCGAACGAATTCATAAAAACTGACTCCCTGCTCCTCCTGCTTGAGAATGTCTTCCGCGTCGAGGGCAAAGCTCAGAATCTCGCCACGCCTGTGGCCACCGGCGGTTTTACGCTGCTGAACTTGCCGCGCGATTTCCTTGAATTTCTCTTCGACGGCACGGAAATCTCCCTGCAACTGCTTGAGCAAGGAGACCGCCGTGGCAAACTGCTCGCGGATTTTGGCTGGCTGGTAACGGCCAACCGGCTGATTGGCCAGGATTGAATCTATCTCGTCTTGCAGACGCTTTTGCTCGGCACGCAGATGTGCCATCCTGACCTGGGAATCGTCTGTTGCACCGACCACCAAATCATTGAGTGTTTCGATGACCAGGCGCAATCGTGACTCGGTACCGATGATACCAGGATCTTGCTGCAAAGCCCGGTCAAGGAACTGGATCACCTCCTCGGCATACCGTGTGAGCTGATAGACGGGTTCGACCTTCGTCGCCACGAGTGTGCGGTGTAACCAGCGGGTTTCCCCCCGACACCAGTTCACGAGATAGGTCGACGCCTTGTCTCGCATGACATCGGGGTCGGTCTCGTGCAGCTTCTCCTGATACGCGCGCAAAGCGGAATGGAGGTCGGTATGCAGAATTCCAATGCGGCTTCCCGCTTTGAATTGCTGAACCAGGAAGTCGACTACAAACGGAGCCTGGGCGGAGCGAAACAGGCGGATCGCTGGCGACGACTCAAAGTATTGGCACAATTGCTTAAGGGCCATGAATCCATGCTAACATGGAAGGCAGCACGGTTGGGAGTCAACCGGCGAGGATGTTCGGAAACCTCCACGCCGGCAGGCCGTGGGCAAGGGAATACGGGCTGGTACGATAGCAGTTCTTGCCAACCTGGTCGTTCTCCCAGGCTGGCCCGGTCCTCAGGTCCGGATTGAAAAACGGGTGGTGAACAGAGTGAACTTAAACCAGGCCCCACCGCTTGCGGAGATACCATTCGGCGGTGAGCAGCGCGACAAACAACAGCAGGAAAGGCCAAGTGTCCCAGTAGGTAATTTTGGCTAGCACTTCTTTCTTGAACACTGGTGGCTGACGGGCGAGGTCTGCCAGCAAGACGGGCAACTGTTCCGGGGCAAGTGATGCACCACCTGTTTCCGAAGTTAGCTGTGAAAGTTGGGCCAAAAGACCCGGATCACTGGCAGGGCGATCGAGTTCCAGATCCTGTTGTGGAACCAAGAAACGGGCCTTAACCGTACCGAGCTGGTCGTCACCCTCGTAAGCCACGACGTGCACGACGTAGTCACCTGGCTCGAGTGTGTCGCGGAACGAAGCCGACCAATTCGACCCTTTTCTCCTGGTTTTCAGCGTCAGGCGGGCTCCGTCAGGGGTTTCGACTTCGACGTCAATCCTGGCCGTGCTGATGGGCATGAACTGCGGGTCATTTGCACCGCAGACCAGGTCGAGTCGGCCGCCCTGTTTGACCCGCCTGGTAGCCAGCCGTATCCAGGCACGACTGTCGGTCGGGCGATCCTTCTTGGCGAGCCACAAAATACATTGGCGCCAAAAGCGGCGGTGCTCAGCTCCAAAGCCGTGCATTGGCCAGCGCCAGGTAGAATCGCCTGCAAACGCGAGGCTGCGTCCCGCACCAGGTTGCCCGGCTACCAGGAGGGGATACTGGTTTTCGTCGTCACTTTCGGCAAGGACCAGAGCGTTGGGCTTAAGCTGGCGGCGATCAAACAGATTCAGGCCGTCCAGAGGGGGCAGCTTGTTCCAGGCCGCATCATTCGAGGTTGCCTCCTCGGAAGGACTGTCAAGTTGCATGACGGGGTGCCGCTGCCCCAACGGATTCGCAGGTCGCATTTTCGTAGGGGAGGTCACATGGACATCGTGTCGGAGCGGCTCATCAAAATTTTGCCGTTCGGCAAAGCCGATTTCGATAGGCAGGACATCGGCCAGTGGCAACTCGCGATATCCCCCGGGGCCAAAGCTGTGAAACCCACCCAGTACCATGAGCCCTGCACCGTGTGTAACCAGGTCGGCAATAGCCTGCCAACTTTCCTGATTCAGGGCAAGTTGATCGACATCATCCAGCACAATGACATTGAGTTGCCCCTGACCAAGTGCTTCCCGGATATCTTGTTCTGGCTGGCGGTAATTGAAGAACCTGCGCTGGAGAACGATATCTGGCGACTCGGCAATTGCGGCCCGCACAAACCGCTGCTCCAAGCCCGGCCCTCCGCCAATTCGCGTGGCTCCCACCAGGTACAACACATTGATCCCGCCTGCGCGAACCGAGACAAAGGTCCCCGTTTGATTGTTGGAGGTGACCAATTCTCCTTCTTGGGGCTCCACGCGGACGGCGATTTTACGTTCGCCGGGTGCCGGTGGGACATACCGCAGCTCGATCGGTATTGGTTCTCCGGCCAGGCCGATGGAGAGCTGCTTTGTATCGACCACCTCCATGTCCCCTGAGTCGTTTTCCCAAAGCAGTTGTGCGCGCACGAACTGATTGGCAAAGCCACGGGCCACTACATTGGCGCGAACCACGGTGGGTGCCAAGGCAAAGATCGTGCTGCTCACGACGAGGTCCTCGACCCGCAGATCGGCTCGACCGCTTCCTCCAGGCTTACCGAAAGCAAACGTGTAGAGGGGAATCCCCTCGGCTGCCAACCGTCTGGCTGCCAGCTGTGGCGCGAGGTCCCGAGGTGGCAAGGCGCGCTGGGCGCCGTCACTCAAGAGGAGGATCGCCCGCACGCGGGAGGAGGCTTCCCGCTGAAGCACGTCTTCCAGAGCTGCACCCAGGGCTGTCTGCAATCCATTGGGAGTGGCAGGCAGGCGGAGTCCCTCGTCGGTCATTTCTACGGGGCGGGTGGTATCGGCAAATGTGTAAGCCTTGAAATCGATTTTATCGGCGAGCTCCGTCAAATCGGGGGTGGCATCGGCCAGGAGCGTTTTTGCCGCCAGGTAACGGGAAGCGTCGGCAATCGAATCGGCTACCTGCATGCTGCGGGAATCATCGATCAGTACCACCAGCGATGACTTCTGAGGACGGAGTTCGCTGTAAATCCAAGTGGGGCGCAACATCACCAACAGGGTCATCAACACCACCAGCAATCGCAACAGGACAAGCGTTGCGGTTTGCGCCGGCTTCAGGCGTACGTGTTTTGGTTGGATGAAGACCATCGCCATCAGCACAACCACAGCCAGCGTTACCAGCCACGGATTGACGATGGGATGGATGGAGAGGTTCTGCATATTGTGATTCTGCTGTTCAGCAGCCGAAACGCCCGTTGGGGTCGCAGCGATCTCCAACAGAGGATTGCAACGCAGGCGTTTGAGGCAATGAAAGTCTCTTAATTCTGGCTGAAATCACTTCGATAAAACCGGTTGGCGAGCAGGTGCTCTGCCCCGAGTACGAGGGCGACGGCACCGATAAGCCACGGAAACAACTCCCGCCCCACGCGACCGAGACCCACCTTGATTTCAATTTCATCGGTAGTTTGAGCGAATTGGACACGATCTTTGCCCAATGCTTGCTGGATTTCTGCGAAGGGAATGCGTTGTACTTCGCTAATTTCGCTGGCGGCATTCACACTGAACCCACGGTCGAGCACCGCCTGCTTGCCTCCGGCCTGCAACCGGTAGTTACCGAGTTCGGAAGTGGCCGTGATCAGGACATCATTCGATGCTGCCGCCAATGACTGCCGCAGGGACTCCCCGGTTGGCAAACGCAGGACGTAGTTATTGGTCTGTTGCGGTACGGCCAGGCGCATCACCACATTTTGCCCAGCCTGGTAGTTGAGCAGGTCGTCGTGGGCCCCACTCAGGTAATCGGCCATTCCTCCTGCCAGGACGATAAAGGGCCAGGCGTCGGGACCGGTAGGCAAGAGGTTCCAGGGGTCACGATAGGCCACGTCGGAAATAGGGGTTGTCATGGTGAGCACTCGGCCTTTACCAACGTTGCGCTCAACAATGGCGGGGTCACCATTGGCAAAGCTGCAAATGACGTGCGCACCGTCGGCGAGCTTGTCAAACTCCCAGTACTTGAACACTGGAAACAGCGACCAGGGAATGGATTGGGTGTAAGCGGCCAGGGGATTCAAGAGTGGATGATCGAACAACACCGGACGAAGAAAGGTTTCATTCCGCGAAGTCCAACGGAGTGGCCCGGCGAGGAGTTGTGGGGGTGCCGATTCGCCCAGCTGACCGCGTCGCGCGTTGCGGCCCAGGAACACGCCTAAGCCTCCCCCCTGCTGAACGAAGTCGGCGAGCGATTCCCAGACGACAGGACTTAATTTCGTGGGGTCGAGCAAACAAACCGCCTTGTAGTTATCCAAGGGGAACCCTTCAAGATCCGCCATTAGTTGAACGTCGCATTCGAATCGAAGCGGGAGGTCTTGCGGCGCCAGCGCTTCGCGGAGAAAAACAGCACTCTCCGGATTCTCTGCCGCAATGAGAACTCTGCGTGGCGGCCAGACTTCGACGGTGAAGTACCGCGTGTTGTCGATGACAAGCGGATCGTTGCCGTCAATGCGGACATAGCCTTGATGCGTTCCCAACGGGAGGTTGTCGAGGGAAAAGCGAACCACTTGATCGGCATTGCCCGCAAGTTCAACGAGTTTTTCACCCCGCTTTTGATCCTCTTGTTTTGCGGGGTTCTCCAGGTAGAGTGCGACCCGCCGGGGAGGCTGAGGCGATGTGGACGCCGGCGGCAGTGTCGGCACGAGTCGGGCCTCGATGTCAAGTGTCGTTCCTTCGGTGAGGAAGTCGGCGCTCAATTGCAGTTGCCCGATACCAACATTGGTTGGCTCCTCGGCCCCGACATCAATGATATAGACAGAGACCTCGGGAAGTCGTTCCAATTGCTGTGCAAACGCATCCAGCGCTTGGGGTTTCCAGTCGACTTGAGCCATATCGGTCACCACAAAGACTTCACCGCGGTAGTCTTCTTTTTTTTGTTCCAGCAAATCGAGTGCATCGGCAATGGCCTGGTCGAGCGGTACGGTGACAGCGCTGGTGGTTAGTCGCGCCGTCCTGAGCTGGGCTGCGTCGCGATCGGCGGAAAATCCCCGGTAGCGATCGCCACGGGCAACCACTGCAACCGGGGTATCGATCGGCAACTCGTCCAGCAGCCAGGCCACCATTTCCTGGGCCCGCTGCAGTCGGGTGTGGTTCTTTTGCCGGTACTCCATCCGCGGTGAATTATTGATCACAACAGCCGCGGCAATGGGCGCATCCTGCCCACCCAAGCGACCAGAACCCCGGATCGTCGGTCGCGCCAGTGCGATCGCCAAAAACACAATGAGCCCGCAACGCAACAGCAACAGCAACAGGTGCCGCAGGCGCAACCGTGTCTGATTTGCCGAGCGGCGATTCTGCACAAAACGCAATGCCGGGAAGATCAGCCTTTGTGGCCGGCGGCGCATCACCAGGTGCAACACGATCGGCAAACCGACGAGCAAGGCACCAGCCAGAAGTGCGGGAGTCACAAAGGTCATGAAATCGAAAGGAGCAGGTCGCAGGGGGTGAAAATTGGGGGATGAAAAGCACCGGTTCGATGACCGTTATCCACGAGAACGCCTGCTAATCAGGTATTCAGTCAAGGCACGATCGAAGGGCATACTTGTATCGAGCTGAACGTAATCGATACCGCTCTGAAAACAGTCGCGGTGATAGGCTTCGCGAAAAGACTCGATCTCTTTCAAGTAATCGCGGCGGAAACTATCGGCATCGACTTCCAGATGGGTGTGCGATTCAGGTTCCTCCAAATCGACCAGTCCGGTAAATGGAAACTGAACCTCGGCTTCATCAAGGATGTGGAACAAGATCACGTCATTTCCGTCATGGCGGAGGCGGCGTAAAGCAGCAAGGATTGCTTCCGGATCCGCTAACAGATCGCTAAAGATCATCACCAGACTGGCGTGCTTGAGCATTGCGGCCAGTTGGCCCAGGCTGCGGGCAATATCGGTTTTTCCCTGCGGCTGAAGATTCGCCAACAGGGAAAGAACATTGCCGATCTGCTGGCGTTTCGACTTGGGCGGCAAGCAATTCTTGATTTGCTCGTCGAAAGTGACCAGCCCGACAGGATCATTCTGGTGGACCATCAAATAGCAGATCGCCGCTGCCAGGCAGATTGCATAGTCAAACTTGGTCAGTTGCTGCCGGTAGGTGTAGCCCATCGATTCGCTTAAATCCATTGCCAGATAACCGGTGATATTGGTCTCGGCTTCAAACTTCTTGATGTAGTACTTGTCGGTTTTTGCAAAAACGAGCCAATCAATGTCTTGCGGGTCGTCGCCCGGCGTGTATTTGCGATGTTCGCTGAACTCAACTGAAAAGCCTTGAAAGGGACTGGCATGCAGTCCTTGTAAAAACCCTTTCACGATGAATTGAGCGCGAAGATCGAGCCGGGAAATCTGGCGAATCACTTCCGGTTTGAGATATTTCTCGACTGTCGACATGGGAGCGGGGCAGCCTTTCGAATCGCAGCGGTCAAATCAGGTTCACGGCTGGTTGCTGGAGGCAGCAGAAAACTGGGTCTGTGGTTCCTTGGTTTGTGATGTTGAGTCTGCTGCGAACACCGCATGCGGCAAATTGGGAATGCACGGCGAATCAGCGGGAAACATCTCCCCGCCTGGTACTCCGCTGTCTATTCAGTGTGTCATCCCGCGAACTTGGGGATGTCAGGAATCGGAATTTCTTCGACCAGCCGGTCAATCACATCTTCGGTCGTCAACCCTTCGGCTTGTGCCTGGAAGTTGGTACTCACACGATGGCGCAACACGGGGATCGTCACTTTCTGAACATCTTCAATCGCGACACTGAACCGACCGTCCATGGCAGCCAGCGCTTTGCCGCCATGAATCAAAAACTGTCCGGCACGGGGGCCAGCTCCCCAATCGACAAGTTCCCGGATAAACTGGGGTGCCGACTCATCTTTGGGTCGCGTGGCGCGGACCAGCGCAGCGACATATTTGATGATGTACTCACTGACGGCAACTGACGAAACGAGTTTCTGCAAATTAAGAATTGCCCTCGCCGAGAGGACATGCGAAACCTCTGGTTGTTCATGTCGCGTGGTCGCTGCCAGGATTCTCTCTTCTTCGCCAAGTGTTGGATAATCGACCTTGATGTTAAACATAAAGCGGTCGAGTTGTGCCTCTGGCAGCGGGTAGGTCCCCTCTTGTTCGATGGGGTTCTGGGTGGCGATCGTAAAAAAGGGATTTGGGAGCGTGTAGGTCGTTTGACCGACTGTCACCTCCCGCTCTTGCATGGCTTGCAGCAGGGCTGCTTGAGTCTTGGGCGGCGTCCGGTTGATTTCGTCGGCAAGCAGAATGTTCGTAAAGATGGGGCCTTCGACAAAGCGGAACGATCGGCGTCCCTGATCATCCTCCTCCAAGACATTGGTCCCGGTGATATCGGACGGCATCAGGTCGGGTGTAAACTGGATCCGCTTGAACTCCAGCTCAAGGATCTGGGAGAGCGTGCTAACCATCAGTGTCTTGGCGAGGCCGGGTACACCTTCAAGCAGGCAGTGACCATGTGTAAAGATGGCCGCGAAAATTTGCTCAATAACCGCATCCTGTCCAATGATCACTTTTTGCAGCTCCGCTTGCATCAGCTGGCGATGCTGGCGAAATTCCTGCAGGACTTCTCCCAAATTGCGGGTCTTCGTGGACAAAAGAGGAATCCTCATCTGGAATGAACGTTGGGACCACCGGGGCCCGAGTTTTGACAAAGTGACCACCGCCCCAGGGCAAATGGTTCGTGACGCGAGTTGGACCGCCACGGTGCACAACATTCTATCGTTGGCAACCCATCGCGACAATCAAATCGACCGATCTGAGTTACCGCTCCAACTCCTGAACTCTAAACTATTTAGGGTAGGAGGGAAGTTTTTGTCTGGGGGTCTTGACCGATGACACTTGCAACGCGGCTGAGCCTGGTGGTAAGCGTAGCGGTTGTGTCGCTTGTGTCGTTTGGCTGGGCACAACAGCCCCCTGAAGCCGGGCAGCCGGTCAACGCCAAACAGGTGCAGGGCCATTGAGCGGGGAATTGCCTACCTCCGTCGGGAGCAAAAGCCCCGTGGCAATTGGAACGAGCTGACAACTTACCCGGGACCTGCCCCCTTCAAACGTGTCCATGTCCACGTAGGTCCGTTCATGCGGCTCGCTGTTCGGTGATCTCCAGAATCTTGCAGATCTCGGAGACCTTCTGGCCCTTGCCAAGAGCAATGTCCGCCTGGCGGAGCTTCTCGATAATCTGATCGGTCGTGTGTCGTGTCTTCTTTCATCTTCAGAGAGTCCTTTCCGGGCTGCGCCCGGATGCGATTCTCTCATGAAGACTGGATCAGTTTGAGGGGGGAAGGCCATTTCCCACGACACTTCCTCAGATGACGTTTGTTTCCACATTTGGGACACGCTAATGGGTCAACTTCAAACACCCGCTTCACCAGGGCGGCCGAGGTCGACCCGGTGCCGCCCGATTGCCCATTCGCAGCAGATCGTCCTTCACAGACAAGGCCGCGGTCTATCCTCCCCGCCCCGTCGGGTGCGTCCTTGGCGCGCATGCCTCGGCGACGATAAGAGTACCCGCCGTGCTGTCCGTCGGGTTCGATTGCGTGATCGCCATTCTTTAGAATCAGCCAGTTCTGCAAGACATCTCACTCATACAATCGCCCGCATGATCATGTAGATAACTGACGGGCCGAGCAAACAGCCGAGGCCGGTATAGAAAGTTGCCGTCATCGCACCGTAGGGCACCAGCTTGGGGTCGGTCGCGGCGAGTCCGGCTGCGACTCCGCTGGTTGTGCCCATCAGTCCGCCAAAGATGAGTGCGGAACGCGGATTGTCGAGACCGATCCAGGGCGCAATCAGCGGAGTCATCGTCATGACCAGGATTGACTTGACCAGCCCTGCGGCGATGCTGATCGCCATAACTTCGCCGGTTGCTCCAATTGCGCCACCGGTTACGGGACCCACAATATAAGTTGCAGCGCCCGCCCCAATCGTCGTCATGCTCACCGCATCTTGGTAACCAAACGCGTAAGCGACACAACCGCCAACGATGAACGACAAGACGACACCGGCAAACAGCGATACGACTCCGCTGATACCGGTTTTCAGAAACTCTTCCAGCCGCACGCCGAAGGCGGTCGCCACAATCGCAAGATCGCGAAACATTGCCCCGCCCATCAGTCCAATACCGGAAAAGATGGCGACGTCGGCAATTCCATTCTTACCCTCGGTGAGGTAACCGCCGACGTAAGCAAGTACCAGCCCAATCAGAATCGCGATTGCCGAACCGTGCACGCGTCCCCGAGTCAGCCGGTCTGACACTGCGTACGAAAACCAGACCGTGATACCAATCAGGGCGAACGCAGTGATCAGCGAATACTTCGTCAACTCGCCAGCGATTGCATCCATCACTTCTGTCATGATGGACCCTCTGTCGAAGGATGGTTACCAATGCGGCTGAACAACGGGACCATCGCAAACGAAACCACAACGGCGGATGTACCTGCAAGGATAGCGACGGGGCCCCCCGTGATTGCGGCGCGAACGTTTTGACTGGCGGCCATCGCGACCACGATCGGAATGTAGATCAAACTCCAAAAAACAATTCCCTGCGCGGTGGGCGGCTTCAAGCGGCCGCTGCGATGTAGGCGATCGCACAATGAAATCAGCACCAGCATGGCAATGCCCACCCCGCCAACGTTGGCATCAATGCCGACGACCATTCCTAGCAGCCTGCCCACGATCGATCCGATCAAAAGGCAGAGTGCCAACAGGGCGGTTCCGTAGATTGCCATTCGTTTCCTATTGACGGGAATTCACTGCGGTCAGGATCGAGGCCCGATTCTACAACTTGACCGATGCTTTCGTCAGGTTCCGAGATGCGACTGCCGCTGGGACAGTTGGTTGAGAATGGCAGTCATCCTATGAGAAACAGGGCAGCGAACAGCTTGGTAGATTCGATGACGACGCACCCACTGGACTTCATTTAACCTCACAACAATAATTCGAGCTCCTCTGTTGCAAAATCAATAACTGACTGATAACTGATAGGAAATTTGATTTCCGCCGGGAGTGTACTGGGAAACAACAGGGAAATCATGGCCATAAACGTGTCCATGTCCACGTAGGTCCGTTCATGCGGCTCGCTGTTCGAATGACGGGCACCCTCCATACCGTCCGGAGCCCGCAGTGGCAGGTGGCGATTTGGGTGCCGACCAGCGGCCCGCAGTGACGTAAGATCTTCTCGATCGCGTCGGGCGTTTTGACAAAGTGACCACCGCCCCAAGGCAAATGGTTCGTGACGTGGCCGGTTGTGGTTCGCCTGAATACGGCCCGACAGCTGGCGAATGTCGTCTCTGGTTTGTCGTGTCAGCTAACGTCGGCCATGCACCGTGATTCGTGGTACGTGTTTTGACACGCTTCGCGCCTAACTCGCACTTGCTACCGGACTTGCGGCAACCTGTGTCGATAAAGGAGCCTCTTCTTGGCGCGGTCTGATTCTGTTTGCGATCCTACCCTCGCAGAATCAAACAGTGCACGGCGTGACAACCAATGGCGCAGTGTGTGATTCCGCACGTTGAATTGGCGCACTAGCCAGCGATGCTCATCACTTCGTGTTTAAATCGGCGGAAAGAACTTGATAAGTTCTTTGCGTTCACTAATTCACAGATATATAATCGGTGCTTAGGCATGTATATAATCGGTGCTTAGGCATGGTGGTCTTCCCCGGGAGGGTTGGGCGTGTCTCGTCAAAAGCATGTCGGTTTTCGAGGGTTGGTGTTTGAGTAGGAGACACGTCGACGGCAGCGACAACTTTCGCAGCCAGTCGGAAGATGGTTCCGCCGCAAAAGAGAACAACAAAAATAATGTTGTCACGCCGATCATGATCAGTCGGGAGGTCATCTTTAATGAACCGCCAACGACGATACAGAAAAAAACGGCCTGCACGTTCACACGCTCGTTCGCTACGCGTTGAACGTCTCGAAGACCGTCGGTTGTTGTCCGGTGTGCCCGGCGATTTTAACGGCAATGACATCGTCGACGCCGCCGACTTCACGGTCTGGCAAGATCAGCTAGGTAGTGCTACCGCACTGACCAACGACGATGGATTGGGTGTGCCGATTGGTAATGCCCATTATGAATTGTGGAAGACGAATTTTGGTCGCGTACCCGACTTACCGAACGCTTCGCCGACGGTGGCGATCACGAGTCCCGCCCACGGAAGCACCTTCGACTTGAGCGAGGACATCATCCTGGAGGGCACCGGCGAGGACCCCGAAGACGGTCCCTTGACCGGTGCGTCCTTGGTCTGGTCGTCGAACTTGACCGGCGAACTGGGCACCGGAGCGAGCCTGGTGCTGGCCGGCGGGACCCTGAGCCCCGGCACCCACATCATTACCCTGACCGCCACCGACTCGGGGTCGCTCACCGGGAGCGACGCGGTAATCAGCGACGCGCTCACCTGTCTGGGCGACTCTGCCTGCGAGACAGCCCCCCCATGCGGGGTCGGCATTTGCGTCGTCGAGCAGGAAATCGGTGAGGGACAGCGCTTTGACGTGAATTTCCAGCCGCCGCCGGGCGGGTCCTTCGGGTGGAACTTCTCGCTCTACCGCGACTCGGTGAGCCAGGAGAACTTCCTCACCAATCCGAGCCTCAGCGCTGCCCAGGACGCGGTGCCGGCCGGGTCTCCTTTCGTCATCGCGCTCGACTCGCTGAACTGGCAACCGGGGATCTACGTCGTCCGGGCGCTCACCTATACGGACAGCCTCGTCGTACTGCCACGGCCTGCCGCGCCGGCCGAGAAGGTGCGAAATGACATGATCGCCGTCGGACGCACCCTGGGTCTCTACTCCGAGGACGGAGACCTCGTCGCTGACGAGGCCGGGGCCGAGCCCCTGCCCGTGATGGATATGGGCACCGTCTACGCCGTCGCGATCGACCTGAACCGCTTTCTCAACCTGCGTAACCGCATCGACCTGCAGCTCCTCGCTGCCGACGGCGTCGAGGTCCTCGCCGAGTACCTGCTGCAGCTCAGCCTGGTCACGGAGCGTTCGATGGGTGCGATGATGACGGTGCATGGCGCCTGTCCCGCTGAGCTTCTCGACCCGGACGACTACGCAGCGGGTGTCGCGATCAGCTTCTTCAGGTCCCCGGAGCACCAGCCCTACTACGAGAACGACGCACCGGTGCGGCTGCGCTTGCGAGGCAACGTCCTGGGTGGCCCCTCCATGTGCGTGGAGCAGGACATCGTCGTGAACGCATTTCTCGACGACGATCCCGCACTCCCGCCGGTTCCGTCCTTCCAGGAGTACAACGCCGAGAATTACCCCGACCAGCCGTCCATGAACGACTTGCCGCTCGACACCCGGCACGTCAGGATCGTCCGCTTCGGCGGTCTCGGAATGACCGGCATCGACGAGCTCGAGGCGGCGGCCCGTGACATCGAGAGCTACTTCTCGGTCGCCACGAAGGGCTACTTCGAACTCGTCGTCGACGGGGTGGATATTATCCCCTACGACGCGCCGGCCAACGTCCAAAAGGTGACCGACTGGTACGAGACCGCGCCGAAGACTCCCGGCAAGCCCGTGCTCGACCTGGAGAAACCCGACGAGCGATACCTCGCCACCCTGCTCTACTACTACGAGCACGAGGACGAGTTCGTCGACGACTTCCTCGCCCTCTATCCGTCGCAGTCGCAAGGAGAGGACCTGACGATCTACTGGGTCGACGGCCCGGGGTCGCTGGGGGTCGGCATGGGGAATATCGGCGCGACCCGGATCAAGATCAGTCGGCTCTACCCGGGATCCCTTTTCTACGACGGAACAGGCGAGGATCGCACCTATCATTACGACCTCGACTCCTGCTCTAGTTGCGGAGACACGACCGCGGACTACATCGCGTACCTCGCCGAGGTCGGAGGGCTCGACACGTTCAAGAACACGACGCTGCACGAGTTCGGCCATGTCCTCTGGTCCAAGCGGTCCGGCTTCTCCGTGGGTGATATCCAGACCCGACGGCTGCCGTTCAATTCTGCGTACACCGTGCTCGACCGCTCACAGGGGTTCTTCACGCGCTTCGAGTACATGTCGTACGGCCGCGACCGCACGGTGCTCGATGGCATGTCTTACGGCGACGTCTTCCTCGGCAATCTTCTCCTCTCCTACCAGGAGCCCGTCAGCGAGGTGGAGTGCCTCTCGCACGCCGGGGACACGGAAGCGGTCGCGGTAGTCGAGCCCGGCGAGGAGATCGTCGTCCGCCTCGGAGGCATCACCGGAAGCGGACTGCTGGAGATCTCCTACGGCTTGCTCTCCGGGCCGGTGGAGCTAAGCGGCGTCGCCGCGTCCGGGAGCTTCGTCTATGACACCGTGCCGAGACGCACCCGGGCGGCGAACGAGGAGGTATCCTTCTCGCTGCAAACCCCGGGAGAGTACAGCTACGAACTCGTCGTGCGCGACCAGCTCCACGGCGAGATCGAGGGTCACGAGCACGAGCACCGGCAGGTCTTCACGATCCAGGTCACGGCTGCAGCCGGGGAATGATGCCGGTGGAGCTCGCCGACGAGTCTGCGGACTTTCAGCTGTTCGCGACGTCCACTGGTGGCGAGAAAGTTAACCCGCACGTACTTTGCCGCGCTTTTCTTTAAGGGTTCTCTGGACGCGGGCTTTCCTTACCACCCTGGGGAACCGCCGCCCGCGCTAGCTAAGTTTGTTTCACGACGTGAAAAAATGACCGAAAACAAAAACGCAAACAGCGACGTTGACGCCGCCGGATCACCTTACGGAGACACGAAAGACTGTTTTGCGGAGGTTTTTCCCTCTCGCGTCGGTCGGGCAGAAATTGACCACTACCGAACAGCGGATGGAATACCCAGGTTCGATTTGGTGTTTTGTTGCTACGGTTTAATTTTCTGTTTACATTGAAGCGAGTCCATCAATAAACCAATAAGGACGCCCACCCATGAATCCGAACGTGCTATGGATTTTGTGGATGGTTTAAAGACTGGTCTGCCTCGAGATAAAAACTCGTCTTTTGACCATGAGTACAGGAAGGTCACCTGCAATGAATCGACGGCGACGGTGCGAAAAGAAACGTCTTCGATTTTCAGGCGCTCGTTCGCTACGCGTTGAACGTCTGGAAGACCGTCGGTTGTTGTCCGGTGTGCCCGGCGATTTTAACGACAATGACACTGTCGATGCCGCCGACTTCACGGTCTGGCAAGATCAGCTGGGTAGTAATACCGCACTGATCAACGACAGTGGATTGGGTGTGCCGATTAGTAATGCCCATTATGAATTGTGGAAGACAAATTTTGGTCACGTACCGAGCGCTGAACCCGACCCGATCGAGGCCGGAGATTACACGGTCCAGGTTCCCTCGAGCGCCGGCGGTGAGCTTGGCATCGCCGTGCGCGTCTTCCATCCGGCCACCGAAGAGGCGCGTTACTCGGACGGGGCCCCGGTCATCGTCGACGTGCAAGGCGGCTGGTCGGCGGGCAAGGTCTCTGCTTCGGGTTCGTCAACCGACGAGTCCGAGCATGGCTATGTGAAGATCGAGCTGATGCTCCCCGGGGGGGACTTCGGAGACGTGAAGAGCGGAGGCGAATATGACGTCCGCGGTTCCAACTCCATCCAGGCGTTGGCGGATGTCCTCAGCTACGCCAGCGGGGAGCTGGCCGACATGTCGGGAGAGCTGATCACCGACCGGGTCCCGTTTGCGCTGACCGACCAGGTTGGCATCCTGGGCAGTTCCAACGGGGGCAACCTCGCCCTCGCGACGCTGGCCGAGCACGGGGCCACGCTCTCGAGTGTTCGGTGGTTTGCCGCCTGGGAGAGCCCCATCGGGGACCAGTACGCTGCCATCGACCTCAACGGCAACCCGTTCTACACGCCGGGGACCTGCACCGCGACCACGTGCCCGACGCCCGGGTTGGCCGACGCTCTCTTCTGGATCCCGATGGGGACCACGTCGTCGGTCAACTTCGACACGGGCACCTGGAACTTCCCCGGCGCGATCGCCGCCGAATCGGTAGACGGCACGCTCCTGAAAGTGTTCGACAAGTTTCCCGCGGCCCTCACCGAAGATGCGACGGGAGTTAAGCTCTACCCCACGGTGGAGCTCGGTGAGGCCCTCCGAGACGCCGCGATGACCGTGTTTCCACCGTTGGGGAACCCTCCGCCGTGGCTTGTGATCGACGAGACCGAGATCGCCGAATATTGGAACTACCGCGACGGCGCGATCCGGATCTCGGAGGTTCACGCGCTGTTCCCCGAACTGCTCGTCATTCACGTGGGCACCGTGATCGACCATGTTCAAACACAGCCCGACTATCCCCACGCGGCATCACACATCCAGGCATGGTTGGACGTGGGCCACGACTTCGTCCGCCTCAACGCCGACGCCGAGTACCTCTCTGTGCTCAGCGCGCTGCCCGCGGCGCTCTTCCCGGACAACGAGGCCAACCAGCCGGTCCCCTACCCGGGAACCGAAGATCTGATGCTGGCCGAGAAATACAGCGGCATGCCCGTGGGCGTGTTTGCTAACCTGGCAGCGATGCTCGAGCTGGCCGATCGGGTCCACGAGGGGATCACGGACACGAACCTCGACGCCGTGCTCCCCATCGATTGACCGGACCCGAGCTGGAAGCCGCCTATCTCAGCAGGGCGCTCTTGGGGTCTTCCAGCATGACCGGGCTGAAGTTCTTCTTGAGCTTCAGCAGGTGCTCGAACTTCGCCGGCTGTCTTCCTCCGGTGTAGAGCGATGTGGGTTGCTTAATGCTCCGGTCGATCACGTGCTGGGCGCGTGTTGGCGTTCGACGGTCCACTTTGCTCGAAGTACCCAAGCTCAAGCGGGCAACCCGCCCATAAATGACGCCTCGAACCGTAACCCTCATCGGGAATGAACGTTGGGGCCATCAAGGGCCGAGTTTTGACAAAGTGACCACCACCCCAAGGCAAATGGTTCGTGACACGAGCTGGACTGCCACGGTGCACGACATTCCATCTTTGGCAACCCATCGCGACCGTCAAATTGACCGATCTGAGTTGCCGCTCCAACTCCTGAGCCCTAAACTATTTAGGGTAGGAGGGAAGTTTTTGTCTGGGGGTCTTGACCGATGACACTTGCGACGCGGCTGAGCCTGGTGGTAAGTGTAGCGGTGGTGTCGCTTGTGTCGTTTGGCTGGGCACAACAGCCCCCTGAAGCTGGGCAGCCGGTCGACGCCAAACAGGTGCAGGAAGCCATTGATCGGGGAATTGCCTACCTCCGTCGGGAGCAAAAGCCCCGTGGCAATTGGAACGAGCTGACAACTTACCCGGGAGGCGTTACGGCACTCTGCACGCTGGCACTCTTGCATTCAGGAGTTGCGGCCGATGACCCGACAGTCAGCAAAGCACTCGAATTCCTTCGTGCCACGAAGCCCCAGAAAACCTATGCCGTGGCACTCCAAACCATGGTGCTCTGTGCCGCGACTCCTCAGAAGGACTCGCTCACTATTCAAACCAACGTGCGCTGGCTGGAGGAAAACCAAGTTCGGGAAGGTAACCGGGCCGGCGCCTGGTCGTATCCCGGTCCGGGCGGGGACAACAGTAACGCTCAGTTCGCGGTACTGGCACTCTACGAGGCTCAACGTGTCGGTGCGAAAATAAATCCCCGAACCTGGAAACGAGCGCAGACTTACTGGCGGGCGGCGCAAAATGACGACGGCTCCTGGGGGTACGTTCCAGCCGATGCGGGATCGGGGAGCATGACCTGCGCCGGAATCAGCGGGCTGGCAACCTGTTCGATCGCTATCGACGAAGGGGACGCCCAGGTCAAAAATGGCCGCATTATCTGCTGCCGACGAAGCTCACGGGACGACGCCCTCAAGCAGGGACTCGACTGGCTGGGTCGGAATTTTTCAGTGACGCGCAACCCACGGCTACCCGGCAGCGGGCAGCCTTGCCTTTACTACTACCTGTATGGCTTGGAGCGTGCCGGTCGTCTGACAGCACGTCGCTTCATTGGCGACCATGACTGGTATCGCGAAGGGGCCGAGTTCCTGGTCCGCGAACAAGACTCCTTGTCCCATTACTGGGTCGGCACGTGGCACGGCGAACGGAATCCTCACATCAGTACCAGCTTTGCCTTGCTGTTCCTGGCAAAAGGTCGGCGGCCGGTCGTCATGGCCAAACTTCGACACGGGAACGGGGAGGACTGGAATCGGCATCAAAATGACGCGGCGAACCTGACCGATTACACCGAGCAGAAGTGGGATCTCGACCTCACCTGGCAGATTTTCGATCCCGTATCCGCTTCGGTCGAAGATCTGTTGCAAGCTCCTGTGCTCTACATCAGCGGTAGCCTTGCACCGGAACTGCTCCCCCACGCGCAAAAACTGCGCGACTATGTTGACCGGGGCGGATTCGTGTTTGCCGAGAACTGCTGCGGTGATGATGGCGGATTTCAACAAGGATTTCGTACGCTGGTCAGCGCCATGTTTCCTGAACCGGAGTATGCTTTGCAACAACTCCCACCCAGTCATCCGTTATGGCGGATGGAAGAACTCGTACGGGCCGACTCTCCTTACATTGGCCGCTTGTGGGGTGTCGAATATGGTTGTCGCACATCGGTCGTCTACTCAGAAATTGACTTGTCGTGTTACTGGGAATTGGCCCGCCCGGGACGCTGGCGCGACTACCCGGAACCCGTGGTCGAACGGATCCGGGACGGGCTCGCCGTGGGTATCAACGCCTTGACCTACGCGACGGGACGCGAGCCAAAAGGAAAAGAACACACCTTTACGTTGCCAGTTGTCGATACGGGTGTCGATGGTCCTGGCAATCGTGGCACCATTCAGATCGCCAAACTGCGGCATGGCGGTGGCTGCAATGACGCGCCCGGAGCACTTATCAACTTGTTGCGCGCCGCTGCCCAGGGAGATCTCAAACTACGTATCCGTACCGATGCTCAACTGATCGGAATCGGCGACGACAACCTGGTGAATTACCATCTCGTGTTCATGCATGGAAGACACAACTTCCGCTTGACTCCGGCCGAACGAGAGTCGCTGGCGCGGTATCTCGAAAACGGAGGGACCCTGCTGGCCGATGCGATTTGCGCAAGCAAACCGTTTGCAACTGCCTTTCGTCGGGAGCTGCGGGAAGCACTTCCGAATTACCCTCTGGAGACGATTCCAACGGAGGACCCCATTTTCAACTCGACCTACGGCGGGTACGACGTCCGTAAAGTAGCCCTGCGGGATCCACTCCCCAGGGAAGAGGGTCAACCGATGGCGACAAGAGTCCGTGAAACGGCTCCGCAGCTGGAGGGAATCAAGATTGGTAACCGCTGGGCCGTGATTTTCTCTCCCTATGACATCAGCTGTGCGCTGGAAAATCATGAGTCGATCCAATGTCGCGGATACAACCGCGAAGATGCTGCCCGACTGGCGCTCAACGTGTTGATGTACTCGTTGAATCAATAGCCTCGCATCGACTGCCCCGGACATCCCAATTTGTGGGAAGTTCAACCCTGGTTCGGTTCAGGGCGTGTGCGGGTCTTCGTTGCTGCTGGCAATCGTCATTTCCGCCTCGTCATCATTTCTGGCCGGCTTGCTTGAAACCGTCGATCGCGTGGCGATAGAACTGGTCGAACTGCACGATCACTCTGGCAGGATCGAGCCAATCGAAAACAAATTGGCGGCCGCGCCGGCCGAGCTTTGAGCGGCGCTGGTCATCGCCGGCCAATTCGACAATAGCTCCGGCAACGTTTGCCGGCGTGTCGTGAACAATGAGTCCACCAGCTGACTTCAGCTCCGGCCAGGTGTCGACACACCGCGTAGTGATGACTGGTGTTTCTGCGGCCAGAGCCTCGGCCAGAACCATTCCAAAACACTCCTGCCAACTTGGTAATATGAAAATGTCACATGCTTGATAGAGGGAAACCTTATCGAGACCGCCAACGGCACCAACAAAGTGCACATCTTCCTGTAGCCCGTGTCGGCTAACCAAAGCCTGGAGATTAGCCAAATACCGCTTCTCTTCTGGTGGTCCAGCCACAACAAGTTGAACTGCAACGCCGGCAGCATGGACCAGCGCGACCGCGTCGATGAGCAACTCGATCCGCTTGACCGGATGCAACCGCCCGAGCACCATGACTACCAGCTGGTTTGTCTGCAGAGCAGAAAATTTTTGTCTGGCTCGTTCAGGGCCGGGTAAGTTTTCAAACCCTTCACGATCAAAATTCAAGGGGATGACGGTCGTATTGTCACGAGGCAATTGCTTTAGCATTTGCATCCGCTCCCCTTCGGCTGTGCAATGAATCTGTTCTGCCCGACCGAGCAGGGTACGTCCGGCAATCGCCAAATAGAGCTTTTTTTTCCACGGTTTCAAGTTGAGAGCCCAGTCGTTAAGCATGCCATGCACACTGAACACGTAGGGAACATGAATTTTTCTGGCGAATCGGGCCAGGACAAGATTTCGCGGGTCCCACATACCATGAATGTGAAGGATATCGGCATCTCGGAAAACGGATACCATCGCTTGTTCACATTCCGGAGAAAGCCGTGACCAAGGCAAACCGGGTAGTTGCAATTTCACGACGGACCGGTTTTGTTTGCTGCCATCAGTCCAACTCGCGGGAACATCGCGGTCATCTTCGGTCACCAGCGTGACGCGATGCCCATAGTTGGCAAGGTCGTTGCAGAAATTGAGCAGGAATCGCACCACGCCGCCATCACCCTCGTCCATCCGTTGGAGGTACTGGACGCAATGAAAGGACTGCGAATCGGGCATGAGGACTTGAAACATCAGGAATCGCGGGGGCGGGCTCCAGGCAGATAGGCAGCAACCAGAGCACAAATCAAGGCGAGAATCGCAATCGCAAAAGCAGGGGTGTAAAAGAGCCGATGGCGTTGTTGGGCCTGCAGGATCAGCGATACATTTTGCGGTTGGTACTCGGCAAAGCCGTCTCGACCGAGATCTCGATAGATGGCAATCCACAGTTTCCAGCCATCCAAGGGTGTCATCACGGCGAGCTGCTGGTCCACATACTGGGCCCGGTCAACGGGATCAAATTCTTGTGGCTGAGGAACCGTCCACCAGAAATAGCCACCTATCGTCGCGGCGAACACGGCGCAGATGATAGCGGCCGAAAAAACCCCTTGCCTTACCGACCAAGCCTGGGATCGGGTGGCGGCATCGGCAGGTGCAGGCGGCAAGTGTCTTAAGTTTCGTAAAGTGGGTATTTCGATCGTCTTGCCACATCGACAAGTGGTGCGACCGCCCGCCTGCGCATCCTCAACAACGACATTCTCTCCACACGCACACGTTAAAAGGTATTTGGCCATAGACAGAATAGGGGGCGGTCGGATGGGAACAGCAAATTGTCCCAAAAAGTGGAAATGGGGCGTCTTTAATTCTAGCTGTCCAGCCTGGGTCCAAAAGCACACCGCTTAATAAAGGGGAATCAGCCCTCCGAGACAGCTTTCACGGGAGACCTTCGTTGCAGTCGGTCACAGCCTGCCCGGGGCAAACAGCTCGCAGGGAATTGGCCCATTTTCCGTAACACACAGAGTGGTAATAGGATATGTCGAAATAGCCAGTTGGAATAGTGGTCGGTTGTGAGGTTTTGGTCACGAGTCATCGTGCGTTCCAACTTGGATCCTGACCCGCCGGTTCTGCGGGATCTGCCAATTTTAACTCTGGACCTGCTTGCGCTGGTGACTACAATTAAGTGGTTCGGTCCAAAGTTTTAAAAACTGCCCGAAAAATAAGAGGTATGTGGCGTGGCGGCACCCCCCGCAAGGGGGTAGAGCGTCGGGATGACAGGTCTGACTGGGCTGGCGCAACGGTCTCTGGAACAGGGTGCGGCAAAAAAAGATGGTTTTTCGGGGTCGCGTTAAGGACTTGCATTTCCTTAGTGCGGAGAGGTGCTCTGCGTGAGGGAGTCCCCGATACATCGCTGAAGGGATTTCGCTGTGGAACAAGTGCGGCGAAGTTGTGGTGGCGACCGGCGCGGAACGTTACACGAAGTGTACAGGCGGTCGCCCTGGTTCACAATCCAAGAGGCTGGCTGGGAGAAATTCGACCCGAAGATGGTATGGGATTTGTCGGGTTGGGAATAGAGGCCCATCCTGCCTTACCTATCCTCATTCTTTCGTCTTTCTACCTGCCTTACTCGATCGGTACCACCGGTTGTCCCAAAAGGGTGTGAAAGGAACTGACAACATAAGGATTCTCGTCAGGTCAAGTTTGCCAATTGGCTGGTCCAAGGATTAGTTGGGTGGCAGCTCGAATGGGACGTCGAATCTGATGCATTGCGGTGGTTGGTTGTTCAATTAGCTTGAAATGGGTAAAGAGTGCAATTAGGTAAGGAGCACCAACAGGCAGTGTTGTTTACCTGAGCGCTATCTCTTTCCAATTGCCAGAAAAGGCAAAACGTTTGTTGAGTCGGTGTTAGAATTGGTTGTCGTTGTCGAGTTCGCTCAAATAGTACCGTTGATCGGATCGGCAATTAGTGTCTGCAGTAGCTAGGGAGTGATGCAATAGTAATTCGATTCGTTTGACCCGGTTTAGTTTATTCAATGGCTTGTGAGTTCGCGTGTTTTGGCAGGGGGCCTTTTTACCTACCAACGCACCTGCCCGCGTAACTTATCACCTGTCGATGTCACTTACCTAGCCAAGCGAACATTACTGCGTTGTAGACATGTAACCATCTTTCTCCGGAGATCTCCCCCTGGTTCGTCTGTTTGGTAGGAGTACGCATTTTGTACGACACATTATTGGACCATGATTTAGAAGAAGAAACAGCTGTTGCTGGAGTTGTAACCGAAAGACTTGCGAATAAGGATCTTGATGTCGACGAGAACGATTCGGCCTTGCCGGATCCGACAGCAACCCCATTGGAGGATACCGATTCAGAAGCAGAAGTTGATGGGAACGAGGAACCTGAGGAGTTAATCGATAGCGACGAGTCTTGGTCGGATGACCCGGTGCGGATGTATCTGACGCAAATGGGCGAAATTCCGCTGTTAACGCGGAAAGAAGAGATTGCTCTGGCGCACAAGATCGAAATCACGCGGGCCGCTTTCCGACGTAAACTGCTGGCTTGTGACTACGTGATCCGCAGCGCCGTGAAAGTCCTCACGCGGGTGAACCGTGGTGAGCTTCCGTTCGACCGTACCGTGCAAGTTTCCGTAACGGATCGGCTGGAGAAGGATCAAATTCTCGGTCGCTTGCCCCACAATCTGGTAACGCTCGAAATATTGCTGGAGCGAAATGCTGAAGACTACCGGATTGCCACCAGCAAGTCGTACAAAATAGCTCAGCGTCGTGCCGCCTGGCGGCGGCTTGGCCGGCGTCGCTGCCGTGCCGTGATGTTGGTTGAAGAACTTGGGCTGCGAACACAGCGGATTGAACGGATGATCGACCAACTGGCCCAATTCAGCCGTCGAATTGACGAGCTCGAAGCGCAACTTGCCCAGCTGAAGAAACAACGCTGCCCGTTAGCAGATCGCAAACCGGTCCTGATCGAGTATCGTAATATCTTGCGAGCCCTGCAAGAAACACCGACCAGCCTGCGGAGCCGCGTAAAATTCCTCCGCAAGGTCTACGCCGAGTATCAGCGTGCCAAGCGAGGACTTTCCGAGGGGAACCTGCGACTGGTGGTATCGATCGCCAAGAAGTACCGAAATCGTGGCCTCAGCTTTCTCGATTTAATTCAAGAAGGTAACGCAGGTTTGATGCGGGCGGTGGACAAGTTCGAGTACCGTCGCGGATTCAAATTCTGCACCTACGCCACTTGGTGGATTCGGCAGGCAATTACACGCGCCGTGGCCGACCAAAGTCGCACCATTCGGATCCCGGTCCACATGGTCGAAACGATGAGCCGCGTGCGGAACATCTCACGGGCCTTGCTGCAACGGTTAGGCCGCGAGCCCACCATCGAAGAAACCGCCCGGGCTGCCGACTGCACGATCGAGGAAGCCCGTCGCGTTTTGGCGATGAGCCGGTATCCCATCAGCCTCGATCGCCCGGTTGGCAATAGCGAGGACAGCCACTTTGGTGACTTGCTCCCCGATATCGGAGCCGAGAGCCCGGCTATCGGTGCGGCCCAGGAAATGCTCCGCAACCGTATTACCACGGTGCTCAAAACGCTCAGTTACCGTGAGCGGGAAATCATCAAGCTCCGTTACGGCCTGGGCGATGGATACAGCTACACGCTCGAAGAAGTTGGCCACATTTTCAAGGTCACGCGAGAACGAATCCGACAGATCGAAGCCAAGGCGGTTCGCAAACTACAGCAACCAAGCCGCAGTGCTGAACTCGTCGGCTTTTTAGACTGAGTCGGGCTCGAGTCGATTTGACAGCCAGAAAGAAACGACAAGCCGCCGGTTACCCCCGGCGGCTTTTTTTACACGCCAGATTACCGCGATACGCCTGCGTCCCGCCAGAAGCGGTGCAGCCGAAATCCGTCGCAACCACCTCCTGCCGTTGTTAGTGCTGCAGACGTCGAGCCGTAACGGGCATCAGCGCAACTGCTCGAGAATCTCCTCATCTTCGGGGAACTGGCCGGTGGCGTGCTTGGAGTAGATCAGACGACCGTCGACAGTGACATCGAATACACCCCCTCTTCCCTCAACCAACGTCGGTTGCGCACTGGTTGCTTGCTTGATACTGGCCGCCAAACTGGTGGCTCGTGGCGTGTAATTTCACTGCACGCAATACTTGATCGATATCTTCATCACGAAATCTCCAACAGTTTAAGAACGACTGCTCGATTGTACCGCGGTCGGGTTGCTGCTGCCAGAGACGGGAACCATTCGTGGGGAGGTTGCACGATCGGCTTGGAATATCCGCTCAGACGGCTTTACAACAAGTCGGCAACCGATTATGTTCATCCAAGTTCAGCGTGCGCTGGTGTTTGGTGAATCGAGATTTTTGATCGCCAACTAACAGGGAACTCGGTGAGAATCCGGGACGGCCCCGCCGCTGTAACCGAACACTACTGGCGAAACCATTCTGCTGGCCATTGCTTTTTGCGACAATCTCCTTAACGGGAGGTGACCTGTCTGATCGGCAGGCAGGAGCGAGAAGGCCTGGGTCGCCAGGTTCGGGAGTCAGAAGACCTACCAGCGCGTGGTATGCGAGCCTCTTCGAGGGGAAGAGGTCGTGTGGTGTCATTTGCGCTCAAGGGTGGTAGCCAAATGCGTAGGTCTTTCAAGCCAAAGTGTTGGCTGCTGCACGGTGTGCGGTCCTGTTTGCTGGACCGTTGCCGGCCCGCAGCCCATCAACCGTTGTCGATCGGTTTCAGCCTCGTTGAACTGCTGGTGGCAGTAACCTTGATTGGCATTCTCCTGGGCCTCTTGCTCCCGGCGATCCAAGCAGCGCGGGAAGTGGCCCGCAAAACACAATGCCAGAACCACCTGCACGAAATCGGCATCGCCTTGCTGGCGTACCACAACGACCTCCAGGCATTTCCGACCGGGTGTGTTGAATGGCGGAGCCCGGCCAATCCGACGCAACGTCAGTTGGCATGGTCGGCATTCTTGCTTCCTTATCTCGACGAACAACCGCTGTTCGACAGCTTGGAGCTTTCCACGCCGTTCGATAGCCCCGCAAATTCTTCCGCCGCAAGCAGGGTCATTCCAGTTTTTGTTTGCCCAACTGGAGCCCGCGGCACACAACTTGAATCGGGCCGTGGGCCATGCGACTATGGCGGCATCTACGGTGAGCGAATCCAAAGCCCCAATTATCCGCCCAAGGGCCCGATGCTGATTGATGAGCTGGTACGGCTTTCCCAAATCACCGACGGTAGTTCGCATACCTTGCTGGTCGCCGAGGATTCGGGATTTGTAGACGGGCAATGGATTAATGGGCGCAACATTTTCGATCAAGCCTTCGCCATCAACACATCGCCAGCTTTCGAAAATGACATTCGCAGCGAACATCCGGGCGGAGCTCTTAGTTTACTGGCCGACGGTCGGGTGAAATTCCTGACAGAAAACATCGACCTGACCTTCCTGGCTGGGTTGTGCACACGAGCAGGGGCGGAGTCGACTCATGAACGCTGAACGACCTCGATCGGTGAGGGCCTCTTCGATGCATCGTAGTGATGCGTTCGGGGAGCGATTTTTGGGTTCCGAAAACCTGCCGGTGGCAAACGAGTTACCACCAGGCAAAAGTGGTGAGCCCTCTGTCGAGGCAGCTTGGATCGCGTGGCTGGCAGCCACGATAGCACTGGCGATGTGCCTTACCCCGGCCGGGGGAATGACCATCCATTTTGAAGAATTGCCACTCGAGTCAGGGCAAAATTTCTACAACGGGGAAGATGGTTCCGGCGGATTCATTTCACACGAAGTGGAATTCGTGAACACGTTTAACCCAACCTATGGAAATTGGAGTGGCTGGTCCTATTCGCGGGAAACCAACAACAGCGCGCCCGGCTTCACCAACCAGTACAGCGCGTACCCTGGCGGGGGCGCCGATAGCTCCGAAAAGTACGCCGTTGCCTTTAACAGTCTCGATGGTGGTGGGGTTGGCAGTTATCCGGAAATTGTCCTGCCACCAGGAAAGACACCCCACTCCATCAAGGTAGCCAATACCACGTACGTCGCGTTGAGCATGCTCAATGGCGACGCCTTTTCGAAAAAGTTTGGGGGTCCCTCCGGCGACGCCCCCGATTGGTTCCGCCTCTCGGTAGTAGGTCTTGACGCTACCCGGGAACCGGTTGGGCAGGTCGAACATTACCTGGCAGACTACCGCTTTGTCGATCCGGCAGAGGACTACGTGCTCGATGTGTGGCAGGAAGTCGATCTAACCCCGCTGGCTGATCTGGGTGTGGCAATTTTGCGGACACGGCTTCATTCCTCCGATACGGGGCCGTTCGGCATGAACACGCCTGCGTATTTCGCAGTGGACGATCTGGTGCTCGCCGATTCCGTTATCTTGGGAGATTACAACCGCACGGGTGGGGTAGATGCCGCCGACTACACGGTCTGGCGTGACCGATTCGGAGATCTCGTCAACCCACCTGGAAATGGCGCTGACGGCAATGGGAATGGGCTCGTCGATAACGACGACTATGTTGTTTGGAAAACAAGTTTTGAGACGATCCCGGGTACCGGGAAAACGACCATGGTGGTTGATGTTCCAGAGCCAACCGGTTTCTGCCTGTTGGCAATCGGCACCCTGGCCACATTCTTTTACCAAACCCCTTCGCCAAGAAAATGCACCTCCTGAATCATCTGTACCGTCATGTTTTCAAAAGTATGCTGTGGGTAGCCGCCTGGACAAGCATGTCTCAGGCCGGCCCGTTTCCGGGATACCAGGATCACGATGTCGCGACAGGCTTAATAACCGCCTGGGCGAACGAGGTCATCGGCTATGCTCCCACCCCGGGCGTGACCGATACTCCGGGTTATCCACCAGGGGGTTATCCACCAGGCAGCCCAGCGATTCCCAACAACATCGCGAGCCGCGGCTTGGGCCCAGCCGACGGTCAGACCGTTTCGCTCGGAGAGCTGAACTCTTCCCAAATTGCCGCCCAAATGGTGCCACCTGGTGAAATCACGGTCGGTTTTTCCCAGCCCGTTTTCAATGGCCCGGGAGCCGACTTTGCCATTTTTGAAAACGCGGGGGCATTTTATGAAAACCCGTACATCTTTGCCGAACTCGCCTTTGTTGAAGTTTCATCGAACGGCTCTGATTTTGCGCGTTTTCCTGCCGTATCGTACAACATTCAAGATAACGGCGATGCGGTGCTCGATCCCAATGAACTCAACGCGCCTTATGGCCCCAGCTATGCGGGAGTTGATACCACCAACATCTACAACCTGGCCGGGGTCCATCCGACGGGAAGCGGAACACCCCTGGATCTCAACGAGCTGGCGGGAAATTTTCTGGTAACTACGGGCCTGGTCGACCTCCATCGAGTAAAATACGTTCGGTTGGTCGATATCCCTGGCAACGGATCTTTTTTCGATTCCCAAAGCAACTCGATTTTCGATGCCTGGGAAACGTCGATCTCCGGTGGTTTCGATCTCGACGCAGTCGGTGCAATCCACACGGTTCCCGAACCGGCAGCATACTGGTTGACCAGCTTGGTCCTGATCGCCTTCGCAACACGCTGGCGTTCCTTTTTCCGAAATTGATGATGTCTGGTTTTTCTGAAGCAGAGCAAACGGGGCATGTATCGCAACACAACGCGATGGCATGGGATGCCCTGGCGCGGCAGGAAGCCGCACTCACACAGCCTGCAAGTGACGAAGAATTTGCGAATCCCCTGAAAACGGTCGATCCCCTCGGTTGGCTGGGTGACAGTTTGACGGGACAACATGTTTTGTGCCTGGCAGCAGGTGGGGGACGTCAAAGTGCGCTTTATGCGGCCGCAGGTGCCAAGGTAACGGTGGTGGATAGCAGCAACGAAATGTTGGCCCGAGATCGGGCAGTCGCTCAAGAGCGGGGTCTGGCAATTCGGGCCCTCGAAGGCTCGATGGAAAATCTTTCGATGCTGGCAGCTGGCGAATTCGACGTGGTTATCCACCCGGTCAGCAGCTGCTATTTACCCAAGATCCAACATATTTATGAATCGGTAGTGCGCGTCTTACGCCCCGGTGGGTTGTACGTTAGCCAGCACAAGTCGCCGACCAGCCTACAAGTAGCGCTCTCTCCTGAAGAGCATGGTTATCAACTGGTCGAGCCCTACTATCGCTCGGGTCCGTTGCCGACGCCAACCACACCAAGCCGGATTCGCGAGTCGGGCACGCTGGAATTCTTACACCGCTGGGAAGAGCTGATCGGTGGTATGTGCCGAGCCGGCTTTACCATCGAGGACCTGGTGGAGCCTTACCATGTCGATCCCTCGGGAGATCGCGGGTCGTTTGGCCATCGTGCGCGTTACGTGGCCCCTTACGTTCGCATCAAGGCCCGCCGCACCGCGGAAGTGGGGCTGGGGGGCCGCAAGCTGATTGAGCTGGCTTAGTACCGGGCCGGCTTGGTACCAGCCGACCACTTTCAAGCAGGCAATCAGCAGCCCGATTCTTCAGCGACATGGGGTAATTGCTGGGCCCTGTCGCAAGCGATCACCACGATCCATGGCCCCGCGAGAACCGCCTGAATCAGGATCGTAAACATGTTTGATCCCCAAAAAACCGCAGAAACTGTCAACGCAAAGGGGAATACCGGTAAACAGGAGAATAAAAACACTTTGGGGGATCGGTCCTTGAGCAAAGTCACAGGGACGATCGGAATAGTAGTGGCATTGGCCACCCACAGGGGAACAGTTACCCGGAAAGTCATGGAATCCCTGAGTGGGCTGAAGCGTACGGTCAGAGCGAAAACAGCGACAAATGTAGTCCATCCCAAAAGCTGGCCAATGAAAAACCGCCAATGGCTGTCTTGTGGCGCGCAACCCGGCTCGTGATAAGGCTCAACTCAGTCAGTGTGATTGCGACCACCCAACACAAGAAACGCAGTTTCCAGGAAACTTTTCCCAAAACCAACCTGGCCCGACGCGTACGCAAATCGACGCGACGAGATCGACACAAATTGTGGCCCGTAGCAGCAAGGTGGTCAGGGGGCGATTTCGCAATATGGCAGCCGCGGCAGAGCGAAAAACCGGGTAGCGTTGCACAGCAGGTGGTCTCGGCGCAAAATAGTCCGTCCACAGCCTGTATCCTTTAAGCCTGTCTGAACCACCCGGTGATCGCGTGTCCAGCCAATCGTTACTTGAGAAATTCTGCCTTATTGGCCAACCGATTGCGGGCAATCCGACGCACTACATGATTGAGCAGGCAATCCGCCAGGCGGGTGTGGATGTGCGTTTTTTGACCTTCGAGGTCAGCGTCGACGAGTTTGGCGATGCGATGCGCGGTATCCGGGCGCTTGGGCTGCGCGGGGTAAAGATCATCGATCCCCACCGCGAAACGGTCCTGCAGTATGTCGATCGAGCGACCGACCATGCACGGCTTGCGGGAGCGGCTAACTGCATTACCCGTGAAAAAGATCAGCTGATTGCAGATAATACACTGGGCCAAGCGATGGTGACGTTACTGGGGGAGGTTCAAGAGAAAACGGCAACCATCCTTGGAGCGGGTCCCGTGGCGCGGGCTGCGGCGGCCGCACTGGCCCTTGCCGGGGCGAGCAAAATCGTTGTCGTGAACCGGTCGGAAGCAACAAGTAAGACCCTCGTCGATATGATTAATGGCGAAACCTCGGCCGAGGCAATTTTCCAGGTCTGGGCGGACGAACTTTTGGCGATCGACCCCCAATGCGACTTCTTGATCCACGCCACGTCACTCGGCACGACCAATCCCGACAAACCGCTGCCCATTGATCTGGAAACCCTGCGACCGGACCTGGTCGTTGTCGACGTATCGTACAATCCACCGCAAACCTGGCTCATGCATGAAGCCCAGGAGCGTGGCTGCCGAACGATCAACGGGCTGGAGATCCTCGTAGAACAAACCTCCCTGGCCCTGCAGCTGTGGTCCGATATCGATGCCAATCGGACAGCCATGCTCGAAGCAGCAGAGGAGTACCTCGTTATCTGAACAAATATGCGGGTGACATGTGTTGCGATCGGCATGTGTCACTGGAACTCAAAGCTTGTCGCATGCGTGGCCTGTTCATCACTGGAACCGACACGGGCGTTGGCAAAACCTACGTTGCCGCTCTGGTTGCGCGCGAGCTTATGGCGGCTGACTACCGCGTTGGTGTCTACAAACCGGTTGCCAGTGGCTGCCAGCAGGTTGGGGGGAAGTACGTTGCAGACGACGCGGTTCAACTCTGGCAGGCTGCTGGCTGCCCGGCCACGCTTGAGCACGTTTGCCCGCAACGCTTTGCCGCCCCTTTGGCGCCTCCGCTGGCGGCCCAAGCCGAAGGAAAGGAGGTTGACGCAGACCGCTTGCGGGACGGCCTGCAGTTTTGGGAAGAAGCTTGCGATATCGTGCTGGTGGAAGGGGCGGGCGGGTTAATGTCGCCAATCAGCGACGACGATTACAACGCGGATCTGGCGATCGATTTCGGTTATCCGCTCGTGGTCGTGGCTCCGAATGTGTTGGGCACGATCAACGCCACGTTGCAAACCCTGATTACCGCCAGCACCTATGGCACGGGGTTAGAAGTTGCTGGAATTGTGCTGAACCACCAGTCGCAACTCACCGACGAGGCAACTAGTGCCGGCAATCTTGTCGAATTAAAACGTCGCGCGGTACCGCCTGTCTTGACGACCGTCGCCCTGGAAGGCGGCTTCCAGACGACCGTTCCCTGGTGGGAACTGGGTGGTCAGGAAAAGTTGACCAAAGGCTAAGGGATGTGGGTTCCCGGTTTTTCGTTCGCAGGATCCGACCAGGCGATCAAGCCAGGGGAGAAGTGGGGTTGCCTGTTGCGCGGCACGGCGGACCGTGGGTCCAACCGGGTTGTCTTTCACCACCAGGGGGATCGTGTAGAATCGAGGCTTGGCATTGTTTTGCCACGAACCCAGTTTTGCAATGAACCCAGTTTTGCAATGAACCCAGTTTTGCAATGAACCCAGTTTTGCAATGAACCCAGTGGCGGCGACCTTCGTTCAATCACGGTCGCTGCGAGGCCTCATGGATCGCGCCAGATTTGAACTGTCGTCGAAGTTAATCTTGCTGGCGTTGTGCCTGGCCGTTGTCGGATGTTCGGCTGAGCCTTCGGCCGTGCCCCAGCCACCCCCCTCGGGAGAAACTATCCAGATGAATTCCGAAGAACCGATCTCCGCAGAAGGGGTCACCGACGTTTCCCAGCCGCCGGATCCCTACAACGAGCTAACCGCCGAAGAAACGAACGTGATAATCAACAAGGGTACCGAGCGACCCTTTGTGGGTGCATACACCGATCTAAAAGACGAGGGCACGTTCCTATGCCGCCGCTGCAACGCTCCGCTCTATCAGTCCGACGACAAGTTTGACAGCCATTGCGGGTGGCCCAGTTTCGATGATGAAATACCAGGCGCTGTCCAGCGGCACGTGGACGCCGACGGGATGCGCACCGAAATTGTCTGCCGCAACTGCGGCGGCCATCTGGGTCACGTCTTTCTGGGTGAGGAATTGACCGCCAAGAACACGCGTCACTGCGTCAATTCGATCTCGATGAAGTTTGTGGCGGGGGGAGAGACCCCGCCAGAGGTGATTCAGCCCAAACCGTAACCGACCACAACCTTCGACACCACACCGGGCCCCCTGGGTCAAGGCCTGTTCCAAAGCGTACCGCGGTGGCGAGGGCGCACAAAAAAACCGCCGGCCTTTACCGGCGGTTTTTAATGGTGCTTTGGGTGCGCCTTACAACGCGGTGCAAGCTTCTAACTCACGCATGCACGATTCAGCCTGTGACGTATCGATGGCCAGTCGCATCGTAACACTCCAGCGGCGTTCGTCGTCGGGTTGGACAATCCAATGAGGCTGAACAACGACCGATTGGTGAATCAACTCGAACCCACCTTCCGACTGGCTGATCGTTTCGATCGGGAAGGTCCAAATCGACGTTGGCCGGGAGATCTCCAATCCAATGTCCATTCCCAACCACTGGTCGACCAGGCCGATCGCTTGAACATCGCTGAGGTCAAGCCGTGTGCCAAGCTGGCCAAGCGACTCCCCACCCGAATCGCGGAAAAAGCGGTCGTCGGCACCGGCTGGCGAGCCGGCAAAATTGAATTCGACACCAAAGTGGAGGGGCCCGTCGGTTGGCAAACCTTCCAACAAATAGGCAATCTCCAGGACCGATGCACCCGCTTCGAGAGTCAGTCCTTTGGTCACCTGGACCGGGCAATCCCCGACCTGACCATTGCGAACGAGCTGGACCTGCATACGTTCGGGACTGCGACGGAGCTTTGCCTCGAAGGGACCCGTCACGAAATCGCCCCATTCGTGGTATTCTCCGCTGGCAACCGCTTCCTGCGTGACCTCCAGGTCGAAAAAGTGGTCGACGAGGCTTTTGCGGGGATGTCGATCATAACAGAGGCGTTGATCGAGACCTTCCTGCTTGAAGATAACACGGTCGTGAATGCTCGCCACATCGTCCTGGTCGGCAGATGTGCCTGCACGAACTTTGTCGTGATACGCTTCGGGACGTCGGGTAAGCGTCGCGAGCAGGTTGTGGCAAATCGATCGGATGTCAAGTTCGTACAAGTTCCCACCTGCCGCGGGAGCGATCAAAGCCATCAGCCGATTGCTGGCGAGTCGTACCTCTTGTCGTCCATCGAGGTTGAAATCGCCACTGTTCAATTCTACCCAGGAAATATCTCCATCGGCCAAATTGCGGCCTTCATGCTGGTCGAGCAGGTTGTCGGCCGCGATCAAATGATTGAAGACCGCGTTGCGGAGATGAGGGAGATAGGCTCCGCCAAAAGCTCCATGCCAGTAACTGCAGTTGCATTGCCCGCGGTAAAGTTCCGTGCGTGCCCGGTCGATGAGCGATCCGTGTGCACCCTCGGCAACCGACTCTTCGAGTCGGTGACTGACCATCTGCATGCGGGCATACATTTCGTTGGTTTCGGGATACTTGACTTTGAAGTTCCGCCAGTAGCCACCGCGAACGAACGGGGCGATTTCCTGCCAGTTTCCTTCCGTTCCCCAACGGTGACGGATTTTTTCGAGATTGCACAATTGCTCCGCGGGCAAGGCCCACTCTGTCATCTCGCGATAGCTACCTTCCGGGAGGTAGACTTTACCCAACGGCGTTACGGCTTGGAGGACCTCACCGGGGGTGGTCACCGAAAGCCAATCCGAGTTTGCCGACAGCGCATCGAAGAATTGGTGTAACCAGCCCTGTTCGTAGACATGGGTTTTGGTACCGGGCCAGCTGCCTAATTTCTCACCATCGTCACCAAACACGACCACGCCACCCGGATGTTGTTCGGCGACGTTGCGGAGGTATTCGATCGACTTCTCGGGCGAGGCAAACGGGATGAGATATCGCAACCGTTCGCTGCCGGGGAAGATGGTCAACAAGCGGGCATCCTCCTCGGTCACATAATACCCGTAGAGTTCGTCTTCGCGGAGTCCAGCCTTTTTAAAATGCGAATCATCGAGCACGGTATACCGCATTCGGGCAGCAACCAGGTCACTGGTAAGCGATTGCTCCCAGACACGTTCCGGCACCCACATTCCCTGGACCTCAGCACCCAACCGACTGGAGAGCCACTGGGTGTAACTGGTAATTTGCCCGATTCGATCACGCGACGAAATCATCGTGAGGATCGGTTCGTAAAACGGACCGCCCAGAATTTCCAACCGACCCGCAGCCACCAGGTTCGCCAAGCGGTCGAGGTACTCGGGATGGTGGGCATCGAGCCACTCGATCAATGAACCGCTGGTGTGCAACGCAATCCGCAAATTGGCGTAAGGCTCAAAAACATCGAGAAACGGCAAATAACTATCTTGATATGCCTGTTCGCAAACGTGATCAAAATTACCAACAGGCTGATGGTTGTGCAGAACAATGACGAGGCGTAATGGAGAGTTCATGGTGGAGGGAAGATTTCGATCTTGAGGATTGTTTGGGTAGGCCCGGCTCAGGGTGTAGCCACACGTTATCTTTCTGCAACAATCTTAGGATACGATTTCTCGATGGTACTTGAATTCCGTACAATTCGTCTACTCATAACGTGCAGAAGTCTCTTCCTGACTGGGAAACTTGCGCTTCCTAATCGCGCATTCCGCTTCTTTTGTCACGATTGACCAAAAATACCAAGTTGTCAAACTTCCACACCGGGAGCCGTTTCAGGCTCCTCCCAAGTGGAAAATACGGGTTGAAATTGCTACCACCGGGCTGCTCGACTCAACGCTGATCGTCTGGGGCGGTGAGTTCGGGCGCATGCCACTCAGTGAGGGCAACAGGAACACGATTTGCCGTTGCTTCCACCCTACCTTTCTGTCACCGTTTTCCCATATTCTGGCAATAACCATCCGTGGGGCAACAAGCATGATGAATTATTCTTCGATCTACTCGCAACTGTTCGGGTTATCTCTCGGCTCATTGCAGATGGCTCATTGCAGATGGCTTTTGTCATCTGCATCTTCCTCGCCTTGATCTTCAAGCCGGAACGAATTGTTCGGCCTCTCATGTTCAGGATAGCTTGCCTGCTCTTCGTTCTCACCCTCCTTACACCGATCCTCCAGGTGGTCATTACCACCATGACCGGGCCGCCAGGCGACCTTGGGCGTCCAGCGACAGGTGCGATCTCCGGATACCTGATGGCACTGATTAACCCGGCAGTCTTTTCCGCGGCTTTCCTTTCAGCCGTCGGTTCAATGACGGGCAAACAACCAGTCCAATCGGCGGACTCGGAATGATAGTGATTCCAATCCCAATACACACACACGACGTACCGACGACGTGCCGGATGGACCGGTTTTCAACCTCTTAATGCATCCCAAAAAGAGGTGCGTTATGGAGATGAATAAATTCGAAAAGTATTTTTTTGAAGAACCAAAAGACTGCGTTGTGATGAAGTGGCATCACTATTTAAAAATTTATGACAATC
>CAUZEA010000022.1:0-67181 GCA_963578605.1 Planctomycetota bacterium | reverse complement strand
TGCACAAGCAACAGTCCAATCAACCGCTACCAATGGCTCAACAGATAGTTCCCAGGAAAATACCCTGCAGCCCGGCGATGTCGCCGAGCCAGACTCTGCCGGTGTTGCATCCGAAGCCGACACCGAAGCCGACACCGAATCCGACCCAGTAACCGAATCCGACCCAGTAACCGAATCCGACCCAGTGACCGAATCCGACCCAGTGACCGAATCCGACCCAGTGACCGAAGATGCAGTGACCGAAGATGCAGTGACCGAAGATGCAGTGACCGAAGATGCAGTGACCGAAGATGACACATTGGCTGAGGAAACGGAGGAACCAGTCACGATGGATTGGTACATCCTCAAAGTGCAGAGCAATCGGGAACGGTCGATTGCCGAAGCTCTCCAGCGGAAGATTGCCATCGAGGGCCTCGATCCGTATTTCGGTCAGGTAATCGTGCCGACCGAAAAGGTGACCGAGTTTAAAGGGGGCAAGAAGAAAATTGTGGAGCGCAAGTTGTGGCCCGGTTACATCGTTGTGAACATGCACATTAATGACGACACCTGGTTTGCGGTTCGCGAGACCTCCGGTATTGGTGACTTCACGGGTGCGGCGGGCAAGCCAACACCAATGCAGCCGCACGAGGTGGCGCGCGTGGTGCAAACCGAGGAAGCCGATGCAGAAGAAGCTCCCAAGCTGGCGATCAAGTTCAAGGAGGGGGACAAGGTCAAGGTCAAGGAGGGTAATTTCGAGAGTTTCGAGGGTGAAGTTGGAACCATCGACGGGGCAAGTGGTCGCGTGACCGTAATGATCAACATTTTCGGCCGCAGCACGCCGGTCGAATTGGAATACTGGCAAATAGAATCTTCATGAGGAGGCTATCAGTTGTTGGTGAATGCACGTCTGCCAGAAGGGTATTCTGGCTGTGGGCTGAAAACCGAGAGCCGATCGCAGAGAAACCATGGCCAAACAGTTTGCAGGCACCGCGAAATTTCAAATTCCTGGAGGGCAGGCGACACCTGCTCCGCCGGTTGGTACGTCGCTGGGTAAGTTCGGTATCAACCTGGGCCAGTTCGTACAGCAGTTTAATGACAAGACCAAGGAAGCCGGAGGCATGATGATCCCGGTCGTGGTGACTGTCTACAACGACCGGTCGTTCGAATTCATCACGAAGAGCCCACCGGCAGCAGTTTTGCTGAAAAAGGCAGCAAATATCGCCAAGGGGTCGGGTGTTCCGAACAAAGAGAAAGTGGGCACAGTGACCCGTGCTCAACTTGAGGAAATCGTAAACATAAAAAGCGCTGATCTCAATGCCCGTGATGTTGACCATGCCGTACTGATGATCGCCGGTACGGCCAGGAGCATGGGCCTGGAAGTGGAAGATTAACAGACGGACGTGTCGCGGGCTCTGTTGAGCATGACAAAGTTAACACGCTGAATACAGTGAGTAAAGATGGCGAAGAAATCGAAACGACTGCGGGCAGCGCTTGAGAAGGTTGCCTCCGAGCCACTACCGCTCACCGAAGCGGTGGCAAAGTTGCAAAGTTACGACGCGCCAAAGTTCGACCAATCAGTCGAGATTGCGATCCGGTTGGGCATCGACAACACGCAGGCCGATCAAATCGTGCGTGGTTCGATCGTGTTGCCACATGGGATTGGTAAACAACAACGGGTCGTTGTATTTGCGAAGGGACCGGCCGCTGAAGAAGCCAAAGAAGCAGGTGCTGACTTTGTGGGGGAGGATGATCTGGCGAAGAAGATCAAGGAGGGCTGGACCGATTTTGATGCTTGCATAGCTGCCCCGGACATGATGAAGCTGGTAGGACCACTCGGCCGTGTGTTGGGCCCGCGTGGTTTGATGCCGTCGCCGCGTGCCGGCACAGTGACCCCGGAAGTTGGCAAGACCGTGCAGGAGTACAAAGCAGGTAAAGTCGAATTTCGCAATGACAAATCGGGTGTTATCCACGCGGTAGTGGGCAAAGCCAGTTTCGAACCCAAAAAACTGGCGGAAAACATCCAGGCGTTTATCGATAAGATTTCTTCGCTAAAGCCAGTCGCAGTGAAAGGGACTTACTTCCGAGGAACGTACTTGAGTGCGACCATGAGCCCGAGTGTGCGGTTAGCCGTGTAAGCGGCCGCGAATTGGATAGCAACCGAAGGAGTAAACCGCAAAAGGTTTGCCGCAGACCATCGACGGAAGCCATGAGTAAATACGTCAAAGCGTTGATTACCGATGATTTGCGCAAGCGGTTGGACGGAGTGTCCGATTTGCTGCTTGTCGATGTTATCGGTTTGGAGAACAACCAGAACGTTATTTTGCGGAAACAATTGCGCGAGAAAGATATCCGTTTACTAGTGGTCAAGAACAGCCTGGCCCACCGTGCAACCGAAGGAACCGTTTTGGCGCCAGCTTTTGAGGGGATTGAGGGCACATGCGCCGTTGTTTGGGGTGGCGAAGACATTGTCTCGCTGGCCAAAGAAATCATGAAGCTGGCCAATGATAAGGCGTTTGAACCGTTTTCCCCGAAAGGGGGCGTGATGGACGGGAAGGCGCTCTCGGCAGATCAAGTCAAAGCTATCAGCAAGTGGCCGAGCCGCACCGAGCAGCTGAGCTTATTGGTAGGACAGATCTTGAATCCGGGCGCAACCCTCAGCGCCCAGTTACAGGGACCAGGACGTCAATTGGCGAGTCAGATCAAACAAACCGGGGAGGGCGACGAAAGTTGACCCGGAAGGTGAACAGTCAGTCACTGAGGATAGTCAGCAAACGGTGCGGGTTATTTAATCGCAGCCGAAAAGGTTCAAATCGGCACGGTGGTTTGAAACCACTGAGTTAATCAACCTAAAGGATCACAAGTTTTACAAGTGGCGGGTCCCGCCCCGCACGTTGAGAAAGGGTAAAGAACAACTATGGCAACCGATACAGTCGCAGATATGGCAACCGATACAGTCGCAGAATTTTCCAAGGTCACCAAGACCTTAGGGGACCAAATTGTGGGCCTCACCTTGATAGAGGCCAAGGAACTGAGCGATTACTTGAAAGATGTGCACGGCATTGAACCAGCCGCTGGGGGCGGAACGATGGTCGTCGCGGCTGGTACCGGTGGTGAGGGCGACGGTGGAGAACCGGCCGAGCAAACGGAATTTGATGTCGTCCTGGAATCTTTTGGCGAGAAGAAAATTGGCGTGATCAAGGTGGTTCGTGCTGCGACCAGTCTCGGCCTGAAAGAAGCCAAGGATTTGGTGGAAAGTGCACCCGGCAAAGTCAAGGAAGGCGTATCGAAGGAAGATGCAGAGAAACTCAAAGGCGAACTCGAGGAAGCTGGTGCAACCGTCTCGATCAAGTAGTCGAGTTTGTGATTGCCGGTCGCAACCAGGTGATTGCGACAGGTTTTCCTGTGAGAGCCCCGGTCTGGTAGCACATCGCCCCGGCGCGATGCAAGATGTATGAGTTTCCCCACCCAGCTGTTTGAAATGTCAGCACACCGGCCAGATGCATTGCGCTGCTGGTGTACGCGAAGTCTGTCGTGCGTCGCCGACCAGGATAGCTTTGGCAGTTGGTGGTCAGACCTGGCTTCAGGTTCAATCTATCCGTTTTGTTGGTGTAAGAGTGTGTTCCACCTGAATTAGGGAGCAAAAGGTCCTATGGCCGTAACAGCCCAGCGTCGATTGGATGCACAAGACATAAAAAAGTTTGGCAGTGGCCGCGAGTCGCTGGCGATTCCTGATCTCACTCAGATTCAGACGGCCAGCTACGACTACTTCCTGCAAAACGAGTTGGCCCCCGACGACCGCAATGACAGCGGTCTCGAGGGCGTATTGCGCGAGATCTTTCCTATCGAGAGTTACGACAAGACGCTTACGCTTGACTACCTGCGGTACAAGCTTGGTAAACCACGTTATGAACCCGATGAGTGCCGTCAATTGCGACTTACGTATGGTCGCCCGTTTCGGATTTGGATGCGACTCAACAAGGAGGAGCCCATTGAGGAAGAGGTTTACCTGGGCGACCTGCCGATCATGCTCGGCGGCGGAGAGTTCATTATTAATGGTGCTGAGCGGGTCGTTGTTAGCCAACTGCATCGTAGTCCAGGTATCGATTTTATATCAGAAGTCGACGCAGGCGAGCGGCGTTTGTTCAGTTGCCGCGTGATCCCGGAACGTGGCAGCTGGATCGAAATCAATACGACGAAGAAAGACAGCATAACCGTTCGCATCGACCAGAGCGGCAAGTTTTCGGTGATGACGTTGCTGCGGGCGATGGACCCCAAATTCGGACTCGATAGCGACATCCTCCGCACGTTTTACGAAACAAGCAAGGAGAAGATTGTTGATGGCCGCAGTGCCTCCAAGATTGAAGATAAAATCGCCGTGGAGGACATTATCTACCCAGTCGGCAGTGATCGAGCCGGAGAGATTCTTGTTGAATGTGGGCAACGGATCACCAAAAACACGGCCGAGTTGATTGCCACCAGCGGTGTCAAGCAGGTCGAGGTCATGGACGTGCCCCGCGCGCCGCTGTTGTTGAATGCCCTGGCGGATGACGCGACGAGCAGTCATGAAGAAGCCTTGTTGAGGATTTACCAGAGGTTGCGTCCTGGGAACCCCCCACAACTCGAAAAAGCACGGACACTTTTTCACGAAAAGTTTTATGACACGAACCGTTACCGACTCGGCCGGGTGGGCCGTTTTCGGATCAACCGAAAACTCGGTACGCAAGTGCCGGAGAGTGAGCTGATTCTGCGTCCGGAGGATTTGCTCCATTCGGTGAAGTATCTCCTGCGGTTGGTGATTTCCGATCCGAATGCGATGGTCGATGACATTGATCATTTGGGAAATCGGCGCCTGCGCACAATTGACGAGTTGGCTTGCGATGAGATGCGGAAGGGCTTTCTTAAGCTGCGGCGCACGGTCCAAGAACGGATGAGCCTGAAAGACATAGAGGACATGACCCCCCGAAGCTTGGTTAATCCGAAGAGTATCTCGGCTGCGATCGAGTACTTTTTTGGGCGAGGCGAACTTTCACAGGTGGTGGATCAGACTAATCCCCTTTCGATGCTCACACACGAACGACGCCTCTCGGCACTCGGGCCGGGTGGTTTGAATCGGAAGCGGGCTGGCTTTGAAGTTCGTGATGTGCACATTTCGCACTACGGTCGGATTTGCCCGATCGAAACTCCCGAAGGTACGAACATTGGCCTCATTTCGAGCTTGGCGATGTACGCCTCGGTCGACGAGTATGGATTTCTGATCACCCCCTACCGTAAGGTGAAAGGTGCTCGTTTGACCAAAGAGGTTGTCTGGCTGCGAGCCGATCAAGAATCGGAAGCGTTGGTCGCTTCAGCCGATGCACCGGTAGAAAACGGCAAGATTCAAGGAGAGACGATCGTTGCCCGGTATCGCAGTGACTTTGTCCTCGTGCCGGTCGGCAAGATCGAATATATTGATGTCGCGCCAAGCCAGATGATTGGCGTTTCGGCTGGACTCATACCGTTCTTGGAGCACGATGATGCAAACCGTGCGTTGATGGGTTCGAACATGCAGCGGCAAGCGGTGCCACTGTTGGTGACGGATCCACCGATTGTCGGAACTGGTTTGGAGAAAGATGTGGCCCAGCACTCCGGCATGTTGGTTCGTGCAGGCCATCGCGGAACTATAACCTATGTGGATGCCGATCGGATTGAAATCGGTCCTGAAGTCCACCGTCTTCGTAAATTTGTGGGTCTCAACGAGCGAACCTGCCAGAACCAGAAACCGATTGTCAAGCCTGGTGACAAGGTGGAGCCGGGGGATGTGATCGCCGACGGGGCTGCCACCTATCAAGGTGAACTGGCACTCGGCCGCAACGTGCTGGTGGCCTTTATGTCATGGCAGGGCTACAACTTTGAAGACGCTATCATCATCAGTGAAGAGTTGGTGAAAAATGATACCTACACGTCGATTCACATTGAAGAGTTTGACGTCGAAATACGCGAAACCAAGCTCGGTCGGGAGGAGTTTACGCGCGACATCCCCAATGTCAGCGAAAAGATGCTTCGCAATCTCGACGAGAATGGCATTGTGCAGATCGGTACCTATGTTCGGCCGGGCGATGTCCTCGTCGGTAAGGTTTCGCCCAAAAGCAAGACCGAGCTGACTCCGGAAGAGAAGCTGCTGCACGCAATTTTCGGGCGCGCGGGTGAAGACGTAAAAAATGACTCGCTGGAAGTCCCCTCGGGCGTGGAGGGTATCGTCATCGATACCCAGCGATTCAGCCGCCGCATGAGCTTGACGGAAGACCAGCGGAAGGAGTTCGAACGGTCGCTGAAAGTCATCGAAAAAGAAGGCAACGAACGGATTGCCACGGTGTTCGGTGAACTGGTAAGCGGAATCGAGAAGATTCTCCAACGGAGGCTGACCGACGACGATGGCAATTCACTGGTTTATGACCAGGATCTATCCTTTGTGGCAGAGCAGGCCAAGACGTTCAGGCACGACGCGATTGAGATCCGCAGCCCGCAACGAAGAAAGGATGTAGAAAAAATCTATCGCCAACTTTGGCCCAACGTTGAAGAAGCGATAGACGCCCGTGACCGCAGGCTTAATTCGATGAAGCGGGGTGACGAATTGCGCAGCGGCGTGTTGCAAATGGTGAAAGTTTACATCGCCACTAGGCGGGTTATTTCGGTGGGCGACAAAATGGCAGGTCGCCACGGCAACAAGGGGGTTATCTCGAAGATTTTGCCGGTCGAAGACATGCCGTTCCTGGAGGATGGGACCCCCGTAGAGATTATGCTCAACCCGCTCGGAGTCCCAAGCCGAATGAACGTCGGTCAGATTCTGGAGACCCACCTGGGTTGGGCTGGCGCGAAACTCGGTTTTCGCTCAGTCACACCTGTCTTTGACGGTGCAAGTGAGGAAGATATCAATGCCGCGCTGGAGGCTGCTGGGTTGCCGAAGCATGGGAAGACGCGGCTGATCGACGGTCGTACGGGCGAGCCCTTCGAGCAGGAAACAACCGTCGGGTACATATACATGCTAAAACTGCACCATTTGGTTGACGACAAGGTGCATGCCCGAAGTACAGGTCCCTACTCGCTCATTACCCAGCAGCCGCTGGGTGGTAAAGCGCGATTCGGTGGCCAGCGGTTTGGTGAGATGGAAGTTTGGGCGCTGGAAGCCTATGGCGCTGCGTACATCTTGCAAGAGCTGTTGACGGTCAAGAGCGACGATGTAGAAGGTCGCACGAAGATTTATGAATCGATGGTCAAGGGTGAGAATACGCTTGAGGCGGGTACGCCGGCCAGCTTCGATGTGTTGACCAACGAGATTCGTGGTCTGGGACTGAATATGCAGTTGGAAAAACGGCGAATTTGAGAGTGACCAAGAGTGGGTGAGTTGCTGGTCTGGGGATCGGTGTAACCAACCCGGGCCTTGAAGCGGCACACCCGTATCCCATGGGCGTTACGCTCCCAACAGGAGACAACCATGAGCCTACTGGAAACTACCAGTTTTGATCGCATCAATGACTATGCCTCTGTGAAGATTAGCCTGGCCAGGCCGCACGACATTCGCAGCTGGTCGTTTGGCGAAGTCAAAAAGCCCGAGACGATCAACTACCGTACCTATCGCCCAGAAAAGGACGGTTTGTTTTGCGAGCGGATTTTCGGCCCGGAGAAGGACTGGGAATGCGCGTGTGGTAAATATCGCGGCATGAAGTACAAGGGGATGATTTGTGACCGATGCGGTGTGAAAGTGACCCATAGCCGTGTCCGCCGCAAGCGGATGGGGCACATTGAATTGGCTGCTCCCATCGTGCACATCTGGTTCTTCAAGGCAATGCCGAGTCGTCTCGGCAGCCTGCTGGCGATGAAAACCACCAGTCTGGAGAAAGTGATTTATTTTCAAGACTACGTCGTGATCGATCCCGGTGAAACCGATCTTAAACGACAACAGCTCTTGACGGAGGAGGAGTACCGGAGCAAGCGCGAACAGTTTGGCGAAGGGTCCTTCGAAGCGGATATGGGCGCTGACGCCATTCGCAAACTCCTGAGCCAACTTGATTTGGTGACCCTTTCAGACGAGCTCCGCAAGGACGTTCGTGAAACGGGTTCAAAACAAAAGGCGAAAGATCTCATCAATCGCCTGAAGACGGTTGAAGCGATCCGTGACTCGGACAACAAACCAGAGTGGATGGTACTGGACGTGATTCCAGTGATTCCACCCGATTTACGCCCACTCGTCCTGCTCGACAGTGGTAATTTTGCCACGAGTGATCTTAACGACCTTTATCGCCGTATCATCAATCGCAATAACCGGCTCAAGAAACTGGTGGACCTCAATGCACCCGAAGTGATCATTCGTAACGAGAAGCGGATGCTTCAGCAGTCGGTGGACGCCCTGTTCGATAACAACCGCTGTAAGCGACCTGTTTTGGGATCTTCCAACCGCCCACTCAAATCATTAACCGACATGATCAAGGGTAAGCAGGGGCGTTTCCGGGAGAATCTTCTCGGCAAGCGGGTCGATTACTCAGCCCGCAGCGTGATTGTGGTGGGTCCTACCTTGCGACTGCATCAGTGTGGTTTGCCGAAGAAAATCGCCCTGGAACTTTATCAACCCTTTATCATCCGGCGGCTCAAGGAACTAGGTCACGCCGACACTATTAAGAGCGCTAAAAAAATGCTGGAGCGCAAGGATGAAGAGGTATGGGACATCCTCGAAGAGGTAATCACCAATCACCCGGTGCTTTTGAACCGGGCACCCACTTTACATCGAATGGGCATTCAGGCATTCGAGCCAACCCTCGTAGAAGGCAACGCGATCCGCCTGCACCCTTTAGTCTGTAGAGGTTTTAACGCTGACTTTGACGGTGATCAAATGGCGGTTCACTTGCCCCTTTCGATCGAGGCCCAGGTCGAGGCGCATACGCTGATGATGAGCACGCACAACATCTTCAGCCCCGCCAATGGCACTCCAATTATCAGTCCGTCGCAGGACGTCGTCATGGGTTGCTATTACCTCACCATGGACGTACCGGAAACCCGGGGGGATGGCATGAAGTTTGCCTCGGTTGAAGAGGCGTTGATGGCGTATTTTGCGGACAAGGTCGGCACGCACTCCAAGATCGAAATCCGCTTGTCAAAGAATCAGTGTTTGCGCGAAGAAGTTGGCAATCCAGATGCCTTTGGTCAGCGAATCCAGACAACGATCGGTCGGGTCGTGTTCAGCGACATGCTGCCGACCGGGATGCCATTTTACAACATGCCACTTCGCTCCAGTCAACTTGCCCAGGTCATTAGTGACTGCTACGAATTCCTGGGCAGGAGCAAAACGATTTTATTGCTTGACGACATGAACCAGCTTGGTTTCAACGCCGCGACCCGCAGCGGCTTGTCGTTCGCTACCGACGACCTGGTTACCCCTGCCACCAAAGGCAAGATTATTGCCGAAGCGGAGAAGGAAGTACTCAAGCGGAACAAGCTGTACCACCGCGGAATCATCACTGAAGGCGAACGTTACAACCAGGTGCTTGACGCCTGGACCCATGCCCGCGAGGAAATTACGACCGCAATGATGAATGGCCTGGAGACCGATTTCCGCCAGGGCGGTTACGTCAACCCGATTTTCCTGATGGCCCATTCCGGTGCTCGTGGTGGTGTTGAGCAGATGCGACAGCTTGGTGGAATGCGCGGGTTGATGGCCAAGCCCTCGGGTAAGATTATCGAGACTCCCATCAAGGCAAACTTCCGGGAAGGTCTTACCGTGCTCGAGTACTTTAGCTCGACCCACGGTGCACGAAAGGGTTTGGCCGATACGGCTCTCAAGACAGCCGACTCGGGATACTTGACCCGCAAATTGGCCGATGTTGCCCAGAACGTTGTGATTACCACCGACGACTGTGGCACCACGCAAGGTATCACCAAGGGTATCCTTTACCGTGGTGAAAAAGTGGAGGTGAGTCTCGCCGACTCGATTCGAGGTCGGATTAGTCGCACCAACATTGTCAATCCGATTACCGACGAAGTGATCGTTAGCGAAAATGAGCTTGTCACGGCGGATATTGCCCGCAAGATCGAGCAATTGGGCTTGGAAAAGATCCAGGTTCGCAGCCCGATGACGTGTGGCGCGACGCTCGGTATATGCCGCCGCTGTTACGGTATGGACCTGTCGACCGGATCGCTGGTGGAAGAAGGAATGGCGGTGGGCATCATCGCCGCCCAAAGTATTGGTGAGCCTGGTACCCAACTCACAATGCGGACTTTTCACATTGGTGGCGTTGCGACGGGTGAAGTCGAGCAAAGCGACATCAAGGCAACCAAAGCTGGAATCGTCAAGTACACGAAATTGCAGGTGGTCGTCAACGATGCTGGTCAACGCATTGTCCTGACGCGCAATGGTGAAGTCGCTCTTGTTGATGAGAGAGGTCGTGAGATCGAAAAGTATGAGGTCCCGACCGGTGCGATCATCCAGCACGAAGAAAACACCCCGATCAAGGAAGGCGACGTTATTTGTGAGTGGGATCCACATAGTATTCCGATCCTTGCCGAAACTGGCGGAAAGATTCGTTTCGAGGACCTCATTGAGGATGAAACGATGCGAACCGAGCAGGATCCCAGCGGTGGAAAGCGATTTGTCATTACCGAGCACAAGGGAGACCTGCACCCGCAAATTGTGGTCGAAGATCCCCAGGATGGGAAAATCCTCGACTTCTACTACATGCCCGAGCGGGCCCACATCGAAGTTCACGAAGGGGACGTGATCTCGCCGGGAGCACTCGTTGCTAAAACGCCACGCGAAGCTTCCGGAACACAGGATATCACGGGTGGTTTGCCCCGCGTTACCGAAATCTTTGAAGCTCGCAAGCCCAAAGATCCAGCCGTGATTGCCGAAATTGACGGGGTTGTCGAGATTCAGGCTGAAAAGAAACGCGGCAAACGGTCTATTATCGTCCGCAGTGAAAGTGGGATCGAGCGCGAACACCTGGTGAACCACAACAAGCACTTGCGAGTTCACTCCGGCGACATGGTGCGGGCTGGTGATTCACTCGTAGATGGACCCCTGGTCCCGCACGATATCTTGCGGATTAGTGGCGAAGAGGCTGTGCAGCAGTATCTCACCCGAGAGATCCAAAACGTCTATCGTAGCCAGCGCGTCGAAATCAACGACAAGCATATCGAGATCATCGTTTCGCAAATGCTGCGAAAGGTTCGCATCGAAAACCCCGGTGATACAAGCCTGTTACCGGGCAGCGTCCTGGACAAGTTTGATTTCCGCATCGCAAATGACGAGATCTCCAAATGTCTCAAAATCGTGGAGCAGGGTGATAGTGCTTATGAAGTCGACTTGCTCGTGCCCAAGGATGTTCTGGATCAGGCCAATGTGCAGATCGAAGCAGACGGTGGGAAGGCCACCAAGGGAACCAAGCCGAAGATGGCCAGTGCATCAACCCAGCTACTGGGAATCACCAAAGCATCGGTTCAGAGCCAGAGCTTTATCTCCGCTGCCAGTTTCCAGGAGACCACCAAGGTGCTCACGGAAGCAGCGTTGAGTGGAAAAATCGACCGGTTGGTCGGCTTGAAGGAGAATGTGATCCTCGGCCACTTGATTCCGGCCGGCACCGGATTTCACACAACCCATCAATCGGAAGTGCGTATTCGACCTGAGGCCCTGGAAGCCCTGGCGGCTGAGAAGGAGCGGGTCCTGGAGCGGTCGTTCCCATTGCTGCAGACAGCAGTGCCCTCGGCGGACAGTTCCAATGGTGAATCGGCTCCCGCGCCGGAGCATCCGATCCAGTCAGCCCCCACGAGCCTCGACACATTGTTAGGAGAAGGAGGAGATTCAGCAGGACCGACAACCGAGTAGACTCCCGCAAGCAGGGTACTCTGCGGCTCACGGTTGACATCCAGTGGTGGGCCGCTAAGCTGAAGGGTTCCAACGATTTTCGTGAGTTAGTGCCCGCCTCATTGGGTGGGCTGAACGCGGTTCGTTTTTAAAAAAGGTAAAAGAAAGACGAGTCCATGCCAACGGTCAATCAACTTGTCCGCCATCGGCGCAGGAAAAAGCGCAAATTTAGCAAGGCGCCAGTGCTCGACCGCTGCCCGCAGAAACGAGGGGTTTGTCTGCAGGTGCGGACGATGACGCCCAAAAAGCCGAACTCCGCTCTACGGAAAATTACCCGTGTGCGCCTTTCCAACGGCAAAGAAGTTACGGTCTACATTCCCGGTGAAGGGCACACCTTGCAGGAGCATAGTATTGTTTTGGTGCGGGGCGGGCGTGTCCGCGATTTGCCGGGGGTCCGGTACCAAGTCGTCCGCGGCGCGCTTGACACGCTCGGCGTGGATGGCCGTAGACAATCTCGTAGCCGTTATGGTTCAAAGAAAGGGTAAAACGTCACAACCATGGCTCGAATCACTGCAAGCCGTAAACAACTTAAACCCGATCCGCGATGCGGGTCTCTGTTGGCCGCCAAGTTCATCAATTGCCTCATGTGGGATGGCAAAAAGAGCGTTGTGCAGGGTGTCTTCTATGATGCATTGGACCTCGTTAAGGAGCGCATTCCCGACCAGGAGCCAATCGATGTTTTTACGCAGGCAATTGAGAATATCAAGCCAGCCATGGAGGTCCGTAGTAAACGTGTTGGTGGTGCCGCTTATCAGGTGCCGATGCAGGTCAACAAGACGCGGCAACAGTCATTGGCGATCCGCTGGCTGTTGATTGCCGTTCGTGAAAAGAAAGGTCGTCCCACGGCCCAGAAGCTGGCCGATGAATTATGTAACGCGTATAAACGCGAGGGAACCGCGATGACGCGTCGTGACAATGTCCATCGTATGGCAGATGCCAACAAAGCGTTTGCGCATTTTGCCTGGTAGTAGAGTAGTTTGTGGTCAGACTTCCGCGGTGGAGATTCTTGATGAATCTCGGCCCTGGAGCTCCGGCCTTTTTTTGTGCGCTTGTACTAAACAACATGTGAAACCGTAATGTCGACCGTGCCGCTCGATAAAATCCGCAATATCGGTGTTGTTGCCCACATTGACGCGGGAAAAACGACCACGACCGAGCAAATGCTCTATGTCAGTGGCAGCAAGCATCGGGCCGGTGCTGTCGATAAAGGTACCACGACGACCGACGATGATTCTGAGGAAGAAGAACGCGGAATTACCATCTATTCGGCATGCGTGCAGTTTCCATGGAAGGACGTGACGATTAATTTGATTGATACGCCAGGACATGTCGACTTTACCGCCGAAGTCGAACGCAGCCTGCGCGTTCTTGATGGTGCCGTGGTTGTGTTTAGTGCCCGTGAAGGCGTCGAAGCGCAAAGCGAAACAGTATGGCGCCAGGCAGACAAATACAGTGTCCCGCGAATTGCCTTCATCAACAAACTCGATCGTGAAGGGGCCGATTTCCAGACAGTCTTCAACGACATAGGTAGCCGGCTTGGGGCAAATCCGGTCGCCTTGCAAATACCTGTCGGAGAGGGGCCTGCCCACGTAGCCAACCCTTTTCGAGGGGTGATCGATCTTGTGCGAATGAAGTTCATCACCTTTCCGGAAGGTCGTGAAGGACGAAAAGTCCAGACGGATCCAATCCCAGACGAGGTGGCAGAGTCTGCCCAACTGTGGCACGAGAGGCTCCTGGAAACTCTCTGCGATTACAGCAATGAACTGATAGAACTGGCCCTCGCTGAGGAGCCCATTTCAGAGCAACTCGTGTACAAAGTGCTTCGTGAGGCGACCATCGTCCAACAGATTCAGCCTGTACTCTGCGGCTCGGCCCTGCACGGTATCGGTGTGACCCCCCTGTTGGACGCAATCGCAGCCTACCTGCCGAATCCGCTCGATCGGCCACCAGTCGAAGGGACGGATTTGAAGCCCAAGGGAAAAAGCAAGACCACCTCGAATGAAAATCCGGCCCTTAAGGGAATTCGTAAGCCCGACCCGCAAGAACCCTTTTGTGGCCTGGTCTTTAAAATCCTGCCTTACAATACGGGAGACCTGTATTGGGTCCGAATCTATTCCGGGCAGTTGAAGCCTAACAGTCGCGTCCTCAATCCTGGTAAAGACAAAAAGGAGAACGTGGCTCAGCTGTGGCGGATCCACGCCGCCAAAAAAGATGAGCAAGTCGACAGCGCCCAGGCAGGTGATATCATCGGCATCATCGGCTTGCGGCAGTCGGTGACTGGCGACACAATTTGCACCACCCGCGCGCCAATCCTGCTGGAATCGATCGAGTTTCCCGAGACGGTCCTTTCGATGGCCATTGAAGCCGAGAACACGACGGATCGCAAAAAACTGACCGAAACGCTTACCATGCTGCGGAAGCAGGATCCCACTTTTCAGGCCCTGGAAAACGAAGAAACCGGGCAGACAATCATCAGTGGAATGGGGGAACTCCATTTAGAGGTCATTCAACATCGACTGAAACGCGACTTCAATCTCAACGTCAAAGTTCACAAACCCCGGGTCAGTTATCGTGAGACAGTTGGCCAGATGGTCGAAGCGGAGGGCGAATGCAATCGGCTCCTGGGTGGTGTGCAGCATACCGCCAAGGTGCGGATCCGGTTGGAACCTTTTGAGATGCGGGGCCCCCTGGCGAAACAGACTCCGCCAGTGACGACCACGAATGTGATTGATCACGGCCTGCCACCGCAGTTTCTATCCGTTGTGCTCGAAGAACTGGAAGCCGCCGGTCAGGGCAGCGGAATACTGGGTTTTCCGCTCATGAGACTCAAGGTGACGGTACTGGGTGCCGAAGTGAACGTGAGTGAGTCCTCCGAAATCGCATTTCGTACAGCGGCAAACGTTGCCTTCAACAATGGCCTCCACAAGGCGGGACCGATCCTGCTGGAGCCAGTTATGAAACTCGAAATTGCCACTCCCGAGGAACATGTGGGCGACCTGGTGGGTGACCTTCAACAACGGAGGGCAATCATTCATCAAACAGAGTCGCGCGGCACCGATACAGTGCTACATGCCGATGCACCGCTTGCCAGCTTGTTCGGTTATTCCAGCGCGATGCGGTCCCTCAGCCAGGGTCGGGCCAGTTGCTCGATGGAACCGAGTCGCTACGCGCCCGCACCCGAAGAAGTCGTGAAACGATTTCTTGGCGAGGAATGATTATCGCGAGCACGGCTCAGCCATTAAGAATGCGGTCAACATTCATCCCGTGGTAGCTGCCGTTTTTGCGCCCTTTACGGCGGCGAAAACACCAGTTCGTGTCGCCCACCTTCGAAAGTGAGCTCGACCGGTGAGGGATCAATCTCGCAGAGTGGGTGGGCCTCGATTTCCTGGCGGAGATCCTCGGTCACGAACAACTCACCCAAATGCAATGTGTTGGGTATAAACATCCACCGCTCACTACTGTAACGAGCCTCGATCTTCTCGACGAGCACCTTATCGTCAGGCAGGGTTGCCGGGATTTTTATTCGTTGCATGTCCCCGGTCGTGTAGACGTTAATAAATGTTTTCTCTTCATGCATGGCATCGCGCAATCGTTGGGTGCAGAAATCAGCGAGGCCAATACCAATCGCGTTGCCTTGCGATTTTTCGGCAAGATTCAGAATGCCAATAACGCGAATATCAGGCTTTTCGAGGTCTTCGTGCCCTTTAACTCCGCGGTAACCGATCACGTTGGTGTCCATGCCGGTCCCACTGTAGGTCTTGCCAATCTCGTCGACAATCAGCACGTTGAGATCGTCAATCGGTAAACGCGGAAAGTAGGAGCGATGTTTCTCGACCAGCCGCGGCTCAATTTCAAGAATCTTGTCAGCAGGCACAGCCTGCAGTTCGGCCGTTTGATCGAACCCATCTTCCAGAATGGTCAGCCCAGCCCAGATCTTGCCCGAGTTGAGGATTACCGGGCCCATTTCCAAGAGCATATCTCGCATTTGCGATGTCGGCGCGGCATGAAAGGTTTCAGCCGAACGAATCTTGCCCATGCCAACGACCATCATCTTGATCAAACCACTCTGTAACGTCCCCGAAAAACAGGTGTGAAGCTTGACCCGATTCAGGACCAGCACGCCGGCCGACTCGTAGGCGAAACGGTCCATCCAGACATCACCCGTAGCAACCGAGCCAAGTTTCACGCATTCCATGCTTGCCCGAATTGGCATGCCCATCGCTTCTTCGGTAATGCCTAACGATTCGACCATGCTCCGCTGCCCTTCGCCCGTCGCGCCGTTGTGCGAACCCATTGCGGGAAATACAAACGGATTGGCCCCATGTTCCCTTAGCCAATCACCGGCTGCCTTGGTGATCGTGGCGATATTGGTGATCCCCCGACTGCCGGATGTGATTGCCACATCCCCTTGTGGTACCGCCAACTCGAGCGCATCGAGTTGTGCCCGCACCTCGGCAACGACGTCTGCAAGCGGATTGGAAACCAGGTTTTGGTGAACGCGAAGCAGTCTCATGACACCTATCCTACCCGTGAAAAGTCGCCAATGGTATCAGCAGCTCGGCGGAGAAAGTCCCCCCTCCGGGCGACTCGAAAACAAACCAATCAGAGTTCCATTTGGGGTGCGCCGAGCCCTTTTGGCGGCGCTGTTTGCTCCTGAAGTACCAATCGAACGACTTCGATCAACTGGTCATCGTTCAGGCCGAGTTGTTGGGCCCGGTGTATCGCAGGACGAATAAGCCTGCGAAATTGCTCCTGGCGTTGTGGGTAAGTTGCCTTGGAGGTGGGTTCGAGAACCCGCATGGCTTGCCCACGCACGCGCCGCACCGCACCGTCCGCCTCCAGCCGGGCATAAGCTTTGCTGACAGTCATCGGATTGACCGCCGCCAGCCGGGCGACTTGGCGAACGCTGGGCAAGCGATCGCCAGGCTGGAGATGACCACCGGCGATCAGGGCGTAAACCTGGTCGATCAGCTGTCGATAGCGAGGCACATCGGAGTCGGGTGCAATGTCGAAGAGGGGACGTTCGGACGGCATAGTGTATTATGTTAATAATACACTAAAGCACTTGTCAAGGGTTCCTTTTTCGCAATCAGTACAAGTTACCAATAACTTCTTGCCAGTGCCTAATTTGGGCCGTTGACACCAATTGTTAACAGGCGTATGATCGCCGATTCGCCCCAAAGTTATTCTGGGGTGTTGTTTTGTTGTTTTGTTGTTTGACATCTGTTGTCGGTTGGCTTCCGGGGAGCTCACAGCGTGGCTGCTTCGCACGAGATAATTCGAATTCGCATGGAAGCGTACGATCATACAGTGTTAGACCAAAGTGCCGCCGAAATTGTCGATACAGCCAAGCGAACCAACTCCGTGGTTCACGGGCCGATTCCGTTGCCTACGCGGATCGAACGGTACACGGTTCTCCGTAGCCCGCACGTGGACAAAAAGTCTCGGCAGCAATTTGAGATTCGTACACACAAACGTTTGATAGATATCGTTCAGGCAACAGCCAAGACGATTGAAGCGCTTAATAAACTGAACGTGCCGGCAGGTGTTGACATCAAGATCAAGGCCACGACTGGCTAGGAGGCAGCGGGCGCTGAGAGATACCAAAGAGGTTTTAGGGTTGGCTCATTGTGGTTGCGGCTAGAGTGGGCGTCGTTGCAATTTGTTCTTGGTGTTTCCCAAGAGGCAGGCAATGATATTGGACGTTCCGAGGGGGCTTGGCCAGGAGCGGTAAGTAAATTTTGATGAACGGAAGTCCTGTGGGTAAGCCGGTCGTGGTGTTGGCCGCGTCTCCCCCAGGGTAAAAACATAGACAAGGTGAACTACGATGGCTGTTGGAATCCTCGGCCAAAAGGTCGGGATGACACAACTGTACGATGAAGCGGGCGCCGTCGTGCCCGTCACGGTCGTGGCTGCTGGCCCCTGCGATGTGCTGTTGGTTCGCACCATCGAGCGTGACGGATACGATGCGATCCAACTCGGGTATCTTGATAAACCCCGTCGGCTGGCCAGCCGCAGTGAGCGAGGTCACGTCGCCAAGCTGGATAGCAAGCGGGCGAAGAAGCAGTCTGGAGCGGGTATTGAAGTCGGGCCGAAGGCCGGCTGTGAGCCAAAACGGTTCATCCGCGAAATCCGAGGTGCATCCGGCGAGTTGGAGGTGGGCAATCAGGTAAGCGTTGAGGCATTTGCCGAGATCAAAGCGGTCGATATCACTGCCACCAGCAAGGGCCGCGGGTTCGCGGGTGGCATGAAGCGGCACAATTTTTCTGGCCAGCGGGCATCGCACGGGGTCAAGAAGTGCCATCGCCATATTGGCGGCACCGGTTGCAGTGCCTACCCGGGTCGGCTCTTCAAGGGAAGGCGGATGCCAGGGCAATTTGGCAACGAGAAAAAGACCGTCCGCAATCAGCAGGTCGTTCGGGTCGACGCCGAAAACAATCTGCTGCTGATTCGGGGTGCCATCCCCGGTCCGAACGGTGGTTATGTCGTGATCAAAGAGACGAACAAGCTGTAAACCCGTGCACTCCGTTCGATGAATTCACCATGCCAAAACTAAGTGTCTTCGATCGCAAGGGAAAGAAAGTGGGGACGTGCAACGTCGAGCCCACCGATTTCGCTCCGCGCATATGCAAGCAGTTGCTGCATGATGCGGTGGTGATGTATCAGGCGAATCGGCGTCAGGGCAGTCACAAGACCAAGTCGCGCGCCGAGGCGTCGGGTTCGAACAGAAAGCTGTATCGCCAGAAAGGTACCGGCAACGCCCGGATGGGCCATCGTCGTAGTGGGATTCGGCGAGGTGGCGGGCACATTTTCGCTCGTCAGCCACGTGATTATTCGTATCACTTGCCGCACAAGGCGCTACAACTGGCGACCTGCATGGCGTTGGCGTCGAAGGTCGAAGATGATCAACTGATCGTCATTGACAATTTACATTTTGACGAGCCACGGACGAAGGATATGGCGGCAATCCTTCGAAACATTGGCTGTGACAGCGGTTCGCTAATGATCACGACCGCCCAGTACGATCAGAATGTTTACAAAAGTGCCCGGAATCTTGACCGCGTGTCGGTTTTGCCGGCTGGCGAGTTGAATGCACTTTCGATACTGAGTTCGCGATTGATGTTGATTACCAAGCCCGCGCTGGACGCACTCAAGCAGAGTGCCGCTGGAAAAAGGGCGACCCAAGGGGAGTCCAAACGGTAGACGTTGATTTCACGGATTGGAAAGCTCCAGTTCAGTTGAGTACCGCGGCGGATGAGTAACGATGCCCCCACCAACCAAAATGAAAGAACCGGCAGTCAAATCGAAGCTCCAGCTTGAGCCGCACCAGGTTATTTTGCGCCCGCTGGTTACCGAAAAAGGTATGCACCGGTCGACCCGTTGCAACGCCTATGCGTTTGAGATCAATCGGCAAGCCAGCAAGGCCGATGTTCGGCAGGCTGTGGAAGAGCTTTTTGAGGTAAAAGTGGTGAAGGTCCGTACACAAAACCGTAAAGGCAAACCACGTAAAACCAAAATGACCTCTGGTTATACCAATTCTTGGAAGAAAGCGATTGTGACGCTTGATCCGGAACACCGGATCGAGTTGTTCTAAGCGTACCAGGAGCATTGAGCCAAGGGAATCTGATGGGTATTCGAAAATACAAACCGACCACTCCTGGGCGGCGCAACGCGTCGGTGAGCGATTTTGCCGATTTGACCCGCGGGGCCAAGCCGGAGAAGGGATTACTCCGCCCCCTGAAGAAAACAGGGGGCCGCAACAATCAAGGGAAGATCACGGTCCGGTGTCGTGGTGGTGGTCACAAGCGGCGTTATCGGCTGATTGACTTCCGCCGCAACAAAGATGATGTTTCGGCCAAGGTCCATTCGGTTCAGTATGATCCGAATCGCTCAGCCCGCATTGCCCTGTTGTACTACGCCGATGGCGAGAAACGATACATTCTCGCACCGGCCGGGCTGCAGAAAGACAGCCTGGTCCAAAGTGGTCCCGAATCACCACCAACCGTTGGCAATTGCTTGCCGCTGGCCAAGATGCCTTTGGGGACGGAAGTCCACAATATCGAATTGCAGGCGGGGCGGGGTGGCGTGCTCTGCCGCAGCGCTGGAAGTAGTGCCAAACTCATGGCGCGGGAGTCGGGTTGGGCGCAGATATCGCTGCCTAGTGGTGAGATTCGACGCGTGCCATCCGCCTGCCGAGCGACCATTGGGGTCATCGGCAACGGCGACCATATGAGTGTTCGGATCGGTAAAGCGGGCCGCAAGCGGTGGAAAGGACGGCGGCCACATGTCCGAGGGACCGCAATGAATCCTGTCGATCACCCCCACGGTGGTGGTGAAGGACGCACCAAGGGTGGTCGACACCCGGTGAGTCCCACTGGTAAATGTGCGAAGGGTGGTATGACCCGCAAGCGTCGCAAGCCGTCGAACAAAGCAATTGTGCGGCGACGGCGGAGCAGGCGTTACGGCGTACAAAAATTGGTGAACAAGTAAGCCAGGAGCGTTTGGCCCCAATACCAGTCGCTCGCAATCCACGGTCAAAAGCATGAGTCGTTCGCTTAAAAAAGGGCCTTACGTCAACCCGAAACTGTACATGAAGGTCGACTATCAAAACGAGTCGGGCTTGAAGCAGCCAATTACAACCTGGGCCCGCGCCTGCACGATCGTGCCGGAGTTTGTCGGGCACACGTTCATGGTTCACAACGGCAAGAATCACATCAAGGTTTTTGTGACCGAAGATATGGTGGGGCACAAGTTGGGTGAGTTTGCACCCACGCGCAACTTCCGTGGTCACGGCGGCAAAGGCAAAAAGTAAGAGAGTTTTTGGCCCGGTGAGGCCGAAGCCAGGAAATTATGGCCTATAAATCAGTCCATCGACACGCACGCATCAGCGCCACGAAAGTCCGGCCGCTGGCCGCGTTGATTCGAGGAAAGCGGGTCGATGACGCGCTGGCGATCCTCGGTTTTCAGCCACACCGGGGTGCACGGTTGCTGGAGAAGGTGCTCAAGAGCGCGCTGGGGAATGCCGAGGATCGGCGCGCTCCGAATATCAGTGGACTGGTGGTCGTCGAGGCGCGTGTCGACGGGGGCCCGATGTTCAAGCGACTGCGCCCGCGGGCACGTGGGATGGCACATGTGATCAAGAAGCGTTTTTCGCACATTATCGTGGCCGTGGAATAGGAGCCTCGGTCGACTGTTGAGTTGCGAACGGCTAACCTGCTTGTGGGGAGCCGGAGACCGACTCAAGCAACCAGGGATCAACCAAATGGGTCAAAAAGTTAATCCGATCGGTTTTCGGACCGGCATAATGGAAGACTGGAAGAGTCGTTGGTATGCGCCGAAGAAAGAGTTTGCCGATTTGCTGTTGGAAGACCATAAAATTCGCAGCTTTGTGACTCAGAAGTACAAGTTTGCTGGCATTCCGAAGGTCGAAATTGAGCGGACTCGCGATGAGGTCAAAGTCATGCTTCACGCGGCCCGCCCCGGGGTGATCATCGGGCGCAAAGGTCAGCAAGTCGAGCAAATGCAGGATGAGTTGCAGGCCCTGGTGGGTCGGCGAATCAACATCAAAATCGAGGAGGTTTCACGCCCCGAGTTGGAAGCGCATCTGGTGGCTGAAGATATTGCGGAGCGGCTTGCCAAGCGATCTGCCTTTCGCCGGACGATCAAAGAGGCGATGCGGCAAACCATGGAAGCGGGCGCCAAGGGAATCAAGATTCAATTGGCCGGCCGGCTCGGCGGGGCGGAAATGGCCCGCCGCGAAAAACAAATTGAAGGCTCGATGCCTTTGAGCACGTTGCGGGCCAAAATCGGTTACGGATTTGTAGAAGCCAAGACGGCCCAGGGCCACATTGGCATCCAAGTGTGGATTAACCAAGGCGAATACGAGGACGATACTGATGGCGATGATGCCCAAGAGGGTCAAACATCGAAAAAGCCAAAGAGGGCGTATAAGAGGTAACGCCACCCGCGGCAATAGAGTCGTGTTTGGTGAGTTTGGGCTGCAATCTGTCCAAGGAGGTTGGATGAGCGCAGCCACCATTGAAGCCGGGCGTATTGCGGCACAGCAATACATCCGCGGCGAAGGACGTTTGTACATACGTGTTTTCCCGCACAAATCAATTACCTCGATCCCACTGGAGACCCGGATGGGTAAGGGTAAAGGCGAGCCCTCTTATTGGGCTGCCGTGGTGAAGCCGGGTACGATTCTGTACGAACTGTCCGGCGTTAGCGAGGAAGCAGCCAAGATTTGCTTTGCCCGCCTGGCGCACAAAATGTCGCTCCGTGTGCGGATGGTGAAAAGACAGATCGTTTGACAACCGCTCCGGGAACGGGCCGGTAGAAAACCAGCAGGGTTTGGACAACAAGGCATGTCCTCGATCGGAAGTTGGCAGGAGCCGTGCCTTGGCTTTTTGTATCCGGGAATACCAGCATTGACCATGGACACGATTGAAGAATTACGCGAGATGAGTGATGAGCAGTTGGACCTCACGCTGAAAGAGGCGCACGAAAACCTGTTTCGGCTGCGAATCCATTCACAGACCGAAAAACTTGATGCGCCAAGTGAATTACGTGGAAATCGTCGACAAGTCGCCCGTGTCAAGACGCTTCAAACCGAACGAGCCAAACAAGGCAGTACCCAATAAAACCGTCCGTTGCGCATCGTTGGTACCCAGCGACTGTGCCCGAAGACCGAGAGCCAAGAATGCCTAAAAAACAAGTTGTTGGTGTGGTGACATCCGACAGGGCGGATAAGTCGCGGCGAGTCGAAATCGAGCGACTCGTCAAGCACCCGAAGTATGGCAAGTATATCCGCCGACGGACAGTCTGCCACGTGCACGATAAGGCCAACCAGTCACATCGTGGAGACACGGTCGAAATTGTCGAAGTTCCGCCCCGCTCCAAAACGAAACGCTGGGATTTAGTCCGCGTGGTTGCCAAGAGTCGGCAAGTCGATATTGCTGCCATGCGTACTACGACAGAAGAAGAAGCGTCCGGCGAAGCCTAGGCCGTTCGCTCAATAGGAAGTTAAGAACTCCGAAAGTATTACCAGGACGCAGGATTTGCGATGATTCAGATGCAATCGAGATTGAACGTTGCAGATAACACCGGTGCGAAAGAGGTGATGTGCATCAAGGTGCTTGGTGGCAGCCGACGCCGATTTGCTACGCTCGGCGATGTGGTTGTCTGTAGTGTGAAAAGCGTGATTCCAGGGAGTGAAATCAAGAAGAAAAGCATCGTGCGGGCTGTTATTGTGCGAACACGTGCTCCCAACCGCAGGACAGATGGGAGCTATGTGCGATTCGACTCCAATGCGGTCGTGATTATTGATAGCGACAACAATCCGCGTGGGACACGAATTTTTGGCGCCGTTGCCCGGGAACTGCGAGACCGGCGGTTCATGAAAATTGTGAGCCTTGCAAGTGAGGTTGTGTAGGGCACTGGGGATCAAAAGTTCAGTGCGAAAAATTGGAAGTAAACCATCATGCTGATTCGAAGTGGAGATATTGTCGAAGTGATCGCGGGCGCCGACAGCGGCGTGCAAAACCGTGTGATCAAGGTCGACCGGGGCAAGGGCAAAGCGATCGTAGAGGGCGTGGCACGTGTCTACAAACACGTTCGTCGCAGCCAGAAATATCCGCAAGGTGGTCGATTGAGTAAAGAAATGCCCGTCCAGCTTTCAAACCTGCTCTATTTTTGTTCGTCCTGCGGGCGTGGTGTTCGTTTAGGTGTACGTTTTCGAGACGATGGATCCAAAGAGCGGTTTTGCAAGCGATGCGACACGACCGCCGGCGAAATCGCCCCGGCCAAAGCAGCGCATGCCAAGAAGGAATCGACCCAAGGCGATTGAAGCCTTGCATGATGTGAACATTGACCTGTTGCAAACGCGAGATTGACTCAAACACCATGAAACCCCGCCTTCAAGACAAGTTTGAAAAAGAAATTGTCGGCAGCCTTGCCAAAAAGCTGGGTCGTCAGAATCATCTTTCCTTGCCCCGCCTGGACAAGGTCGTGGTCAGCATGGGTGTAGGGAGTGCTATTAGCGATAAAAAACATCTGGAGGAGTCGGTCGCGGCACTCGCCGAGATTACCGGGCAACAACCAATCCAATGTAAAGCGCGCAAGAGCATTGCCAATTTTCGTCTCAGGGCAGGGAGCGAGATTGGCTGTAAAGTGACGCTCCGCAAACAGCGTATGTATGAGTTCGTGGATCGCCTCATTTCCCTGGCCTTGCCGCGTGTGAGGGACTTTCGCGGGCTCAGGAATACCGCCTTCGATGGCAATGGTAACTACAGTTTGGGTCTCCCGGAACAATTGGTCTTCCCGGAACTCAACCCGGACAAGTATTCCCGGGTTCAAGGAATGAATATTGCCATCTGTACAACTGCCAACAGCGATGACGAGGCCCGTGAGTTGCTTGCTGCGTTCGGATTGCCATTCAAAGGTGATGACAATGACTAGGGGTGAACAAGAAACTTCAGGAGACACAAGGATTTATCGGTAGGCGTTTTGTTACTGCCGCGATCGATTTCCTTAATCAAATACCCGTTCAAGATTTTTCCGAAACCAGACAGGTTCATTACCAAGCTGATAGAGATTTACCGTGGCTAGCAAGTCAAAAATTGCCAAAGCAGAACGAACGCCCAAGTTCAGTACCCGACGTGAAAACCGTTGCAAGTTGTGTGGCCGCCCGCGAGCAGTCTATCGCAAATTCGGCATCTGCCGCATTTGTTTTCGCAAGTTGGCCGACAACGGGCTGATCCCAGGCGTGCGCAAAGCGAGTTGGTGAGGCTGGAGTTGCGCCTTCCCAGGTTTAGGCGGCCGGGGAGGTCCGGGCCACCCGAATCGAAACGTCTAAAACTCAACTGCTCAATGGGGACCGCTCCAAAATGATGACCGATCCGATCGCTGACATGCTAACTCGCATTCGTAATTCCGTGCGCGTCGAGCGCCCACAGGTAGGGATGCCAGTTTCCAAGGTAAAATGCGGTCTTGCTGAAGTGCTCAAGCGGGAAGGGTACATTTGGGATTGGAGTGAGTGCGTCGAGCAAGGAAGGCCTGGAAAGCAGCTGTTGATCGACTTGAAATATGGACCTAATGGAGAACGGGTAATCAGTCACATTAAGCGGGTGAGTACGCCCGGGCGGAGGATTTATAGCCGCGCCGGGCGGTTGCGGCCAATCCTTAATGGCTTGGGAATTTCGATCATCAGCACCAGCCGCGGTGTGATAAGCGATCGGGAGGCCCGCCAGAGGAACCTCGGCGGCGAGGTACTTTGTGAGGTCTGGTAAGCACAACGCAGCAAGCGATTGCTGAAATAACTGGTAAACAAGGTTTTCCCAACCGTAAACAGGCATTAGAAACAGCAATGTCCCGTATTGGCCAAAAACCGGTTCCGATTCCCAATGGCGTGAAGGTGAACGTCTCGCAGCGTGAGCTTACGGTCGAAGGGAAGCTGGGAAAACTGGACTACACCCACCGACCAGAAATCAAGGTCGTGGTTGATGAAGACAACAACGAGGTCATTTGCACGCGAGAGTCAGACGAACGGACAGTACGCGCCTATCACGGGCTGACTCGGGCACTGATCCAGAACATGACGATCGGGGTTTCGGAGGGTTATGAGAAACGGTTGGAAATTCACGGTGTGGGCTACGTAGGTGTCGTGCAAGAGAACCGGGTCGAACTTCGCGTCGGTTTTGCCAACGAAATCAAGAAACAAATACCGGCTGGTTTGGATGTGACTTGTCCCGATACCACGCATGTTGTGATTAAAGGAATCGACAAACAGAAGGTGGGTCAGTTTGCCGCCGAGGTCCGCGCTGTTCGCAAGCCGGAACCTTACAAGGGAAAAGGTATCCGGTACGCAGGCGAAGTGGTTCGTCGCAAGGCTGGTAAGACAGCACAGTAAATTAAAAGATAGTTGATACTAACAGCGTCATCACACCACACGACTCCGGGCGGGCAGCCTGGTGCAGGTTCGAGCAGCGGGTAAAAGAGAACATGAACGAAGACAGACGGATCTCTCGGCAGCGACTTCGCCGTAGACGGCGGGTACGGAGGCGGATCCGCGGTGATGCTGAAAAGCCCCGCTTGAGTGTTTCGCGCAGTCACAAGCATATTGGAGTCCAAATCATCGATGATCTGGATGGCCGAACCCTTGCTTCTGCGTCGACTCAAGAGAAAATAGTGGCCCGCAAGATCCAATATGGTGGTAACCGGGATGCCGCGACTGAAATCGGCAGAATTATTGCTGAGCGGGCGTCGAAGATCGAGATCAAGCACGTTTGTTTTGATCGCGGGTCGTACAAATACCATGGACGGGTTGCCGCTTTGGCAGAGGCTGCCCGCGAAGCTGGATTAAGTTTTTAATCTCCGGTTGCTGGATGACATTTTGATTTGGGATGAATGGTTAACCGACTAATTTTTGACTTGGCGCCGAGTGATCGCGCCCCACTGAAACTAAACGATTTGAGGTCCCCACTGTGGCTACCGCTTCGGAAGACCGCATTCGCGGCGAACTGACAGAAAACGTAGTAAAGATCAAACGCTGCGCCGCTGTTGTTAAAGGTGGTCGTCGCTTCAGTTTTGCCGCGATGATTGTCGTAGGCGATGCTAGTGGGAAGGTGGGTTGGGGTTACGGGAAAGCAAACGAAGTGCCACCAAGCGTTGAGAAGGCACGTAAAGAGGCAATGCGGAGCATGGTCGAAGTTCCGCTCGACGAAAAAACCATTCCCCATGTTGCGCATGGTCGCTTCGGGGCCGCTCACGTGATTCTCGTACCGGCTTCACAGGGTACGGGTGTTATTGCCGGCGCTGCCGTGCGTGCCGTATGCGAATCGGCTGGTATTCACGATATCCTCACCAAGAGCTTTGGCTCAAATAACCCCATTTCACTGGTCAAGGCGACGTTTGCAGCGTTTCAAAGCCTGCGGCCACGGATGGAGGTTGAGCGGATGCGGGGAGTTACGCTGTCATGATTCTCAATGATATTCATCGCGGTATTAAAAAAAACCGCAAGCGAAAACGCCTTGGGCGGGGGCCTGGTTCAGGTCACGGCAAGACAAGCGGTCGTGGCCACAAAGGACAGGGATCACGCGCGGGTAATTCACGGTTGGTAACTTTCCAGGGGGGTGCCATGCCGTTAGTGCGCCGCGTTCCCAAACGAGGTTTCAACAACCGTTGGTCGTTGCGAGTGGCGGTGGTGAATGTGGGTGATCTTGAAGGCAGCTTCGAGGCGGGAGAAGAGGTCACGCTTGAGGCGTTGGCTGCACGTAACTTGGCGCGGGGACGGTTTGATGTGTTCAAGGTACTTGGTGCCGGCGAGCTGACCAAAAAGCTGAAAGTTAGTGCCCACCGGTTCAGCAAGACGGCCCAAGAGAAAATTGAAAAAGCAGGTGGCGAAGTGGTAATCGTGCCTGGTAAAACCTCCGTAGAGGAAAAGAAAAAACAGCAATCACAAAGTTCGTGAGCGGCTTCAGATCCATAGTGGCGAGCCTGCTTTCTCGGAATCTACGCCCCACCACGGACGGTCCTAACCCATGTTCAAAAAGCTCCGCGAAGTCTGGAACATACCTGAGCTACGTCAGAAAATTTTGCTGACACTGGGCATGCTGGGGATTTATCGAATTGGTTTTCAGGTGCCGTTGCCCATCACGGATACGGCCGCTGTTGAGGCCTTTTCAAGTCGAACGGGCGGGTTTGGCGACATGTTGCAAGCCGTTGCCGTGCTCAGCGCCAGTCCGTTAAGCCAGGTGACGATTTTTGGCCTCGGAATCATGCCTTACATTTCGGCATCGATCATTTTCCAGCTGCTAGGCAGTGTTTATCCCCCCTTGGAGCAGTTGCAAAAAGAAGGTGAGGCTGGCCGCAAAAAAATCAACGAATACACACGTTATGCGACCGTCGTAATTTGCATGGTGCAAAGCTGGTTTTGGGTCGGAACCTTCGTCGTCGGGCAGGGTTTGGTCGACGCGAACTTCCTGACTGCCAGTGGTGACTTGATGTTCGGTTGGAAAGTGGCCAGCGTGCTGACCATGACCAGCGGTACCGTCTTCTTGATGTGGCTGGGTGAGCAGATCGATGAGTATGGTATCGGCAATGGCATCAGCTTGCTAATCATGGCAGGTATATTGGCGTCGATGCCCGGTGCGGGGTTCAACCTGCTCGAACAAGCCTCGATCCAACTCGGCGGCGGCGGAACAAAACTCGGGGTGGAAGATCTCGTACTGCTGGCGGTCATGTTTGTGGCTGTGATTGTGGGGGTGGTGTTTATTACGCTCGGGCAGCGGCGGATCCCCATGCAAAGTGCCAAGCACGTTCGCGGAAGACGGGTCTTCGGCGGTACGCGACAATATCTGCCGTTGAAGGTTAACCAGGCTGGCGTTATGCCCATCATTTTTGCCAGCAGCTTGCTGATGTTTCCGCTCATTGTCGTTCAGCAGATGGCGGCTATTCGTTGGGATGAGGGAGGCTTTGTTGGATATTTCTTCGGATTCCTAAACGACGTCTATGACCGCAATAGCTTTCTCTATAACATTAGCTACTTGGTATTGATTTACTTTTTCTGTTACTTCTGGACTGCCATTACTTTCAACCCGAAGGATATGGCGGACAACCTGAAAAACTTTGGTTCATTCATCCCGGGTTATCGGCCTGGTAAACGGACTGCGGACTATCTCGAGAAGGTCATGGTTCGGATCACCTACGTTGGCGCTGGTTTCCTGGCCCTGGTGGCGATCATCCCGACCTTGATATCGTCGTCACTCGGTGTCAGTTTCTTGGTAGCGAGCTTTTATGGTGGGACGAGTTTACTGATTGCGGTCAGCGTTGCATTTGACCTTGTGCAAAAAATCGACAGCCACCTCGTGATGAGGAATCATGAAGGGCTTCTCGAATAATTTGTTGAGTTGCCCGATCGGCGGGCCTACAGAATAGAAAGTCAACCCGGAAGGTATGCTCGATACCCCCGTCAAGAGTTTTGATTGTCATGCGCATCGTGTTTATGGGACCTCCTGGTGCTGGAAAAGGTACACAAGCTACACGGCTGAGGGACGACCTCTCAATTCCCCATCTTTCTACCGGCGAGGTGCTTCGCGAGGCATGCCGGGCGGGGACCAAGTTTGGCCGCCAGGCAGCCGCCTATGTCGAAGCTGGCAAATTAGTACCCGATGAAACGGTATTGGACATCGTTGTTGAGCGACTGGACCAAACCGATTGCCAAACGGGTTTCCTGTTCGACGGATTTCCACGGACTGTTGCCCAGGCCGAGGCACTCGATCGTCTGTTGGGCGAGAGGAATTTAGCCATTGACCTCGTGCTGGAACTTGTGATTGAGATCGACGAGCTGATTTTGCGACTTTCGCAACGTGGCCGTAGCGACGATACCGAAGAGGTGATCCGGGAGCGACTCCAGCAGTACGACGTCTTGACCAGACCTGTGATCGATTACTACCGCGAACGCAATTTGGTTGAAACCATTTGTGGCGAGGGTACTCCGGACGAGATATTTGCTAGAATAAAGGTCGCCGTGGACAAAGTTGGCACATAGCACGTGGGTGCTGATGAGCCCCTGCATTGCGCGGTTTGGGAATTTGCAGGTCACGCGGAATTCATTGAGTTGACGTTGGTATCACTGTGCTACACCTCAAATCAGAACGAGAAATCAACCTAATGCGCCAGGCCGGGCTTGTCGTGTGGCGGGCCCATGATCTGGTGCGAGAACGGGTCGTACCGGGCGCGACAACGGCGGAAGTTAACGCGAAAGTGGCAGACTATTTCGCCCAGACGGATGCGACGCCCTTGTTTCTTAATTACCCCAACGCTTCCAAGGATAAGCCCCCGTTCCCCGCAGTCAGCTGTACTAGTGTTAACGATGAGGTCGTGCATGGGATTCCCAATGATCACCCCCTCCAGGCAGGTGATATTGTCAGTGTCGATATTGGGGTAAGACTGAACGGCTGGTGTGGAGATGCTGCCTGCACATACGCGGTAGGCCAGTTAGCGCCAGAGGTCGAAAAACTGCTGAATGTTACTCGGGAAACGCTTGAGCTGGCTGTTGAGTTCATGAAGAAGAAAAGCATGTGGAACGAAGTTGCACGCGAGATGAGCAACTACGTTCACGACCATGGTTTTTCGGTAGTCGAGTGTTTTGTCGGGCACGGGATTGGCCGGCAATTACATGAGGACCCCCAGGTGCCCAATTTTTTGAGTCGCTCGCTGCGTGGGAGCGGCGATTTCCGTATCGAGGCTGGTCTGGTGATTGCCGTCGAGCCCATGGTCAATATGGGTAGTAAGTGTGTCAAAATGGCGCTAGACCACTGGACCCAAACGACCGTCGACGGGCTGCCGAGCGCCCACTTTGAGCATACGATTGCGGTGCGACAGGATGGCCCGTTCTTGTTAACCCAGGCCCCCCGACCGGAAGAAGCGGTGGAGCCGGTAGGTTAGATCCCCAGAATCTGCAAAAGATGCTGTTTTTAGGGGTGCTGGGGGGGTTGCCGTCAAGGGACCCCACACCCTATACTCAGGCGTTTACCGTGACCTCCTCGGCCTTTGCGTTGCTGGTGCGGTGCGAGTTTGCGGCGATCGTCTGGTTGAGTTCAGGCTCGACGGCGGGCTCCCAGAACGAGCTGCCGACGAACGAGCTGCCGACGAACACAGTGTCGACAGCTACCGAGAAAATGGACAAGTAGAATTACGTTGGCCGCCAACTGCGAATAAAACCCGCTGGTTGGATAAAACGCCGAGTTTTCGTGAACCACGAGTTTTCGAAGATAAATTAGGAGTCCGGAAGATGAAAGTTCGCGCGAGTGTGAAACGGATTTGCGATAAATGCAAGGTAGTCCGTCGTCGCGGTGTTGTTTACGTGGTTTGTTCCAACCCGCGCCACAAACAGCGACAGGGTTAACGGCGGCACGGTTATCATTGTAATGGGGTCCACTGCAACAGGGTTAGCAAACACAGCCACCGTGGTTGCTTCCTTGGCCTGAGTATCGAGAGAGAGCCTTGAAGTTATGCCACGTTTGTTAGGTGTAGACATACCGCCCGATCGGCCAACGGCCATATCGCTGACTTATTTGTATGGTGTGGGCACGAAGACCGCTCGAGAGCTGTGCCATAAGGCGGGCATCGATCCGCTGGTGAAGGCCCGTGACTTGGGCGAGGATGAGGTGGCGCGGATCGCCAACCTGTTGGACAAGGACTATGTTGTCGAAGGTCAGTTGCGTCGACAAACGACGCAGGACATATCGCGGTTGCGGGATATTGGATGCTATCGCGGTTTGCGGCATCGACGCGGCTTGCCGGTGCGTGGTCAGCGGACGAAGACAAATGCGCGCACACGCAAGGGGCCCAAGAAAACGGTTGCTGGCAAGAAAGGCGTGAAAGATTTACGTTAGGCGGTTGGCTGGGAAAAGAAGCGACAGCGTTCATTGTGTCAAGCGTTCATTGTGTCAGGATGGTTGCGTCAGAGTGTTCCGGAGCCCGCCTGTTTTGGTGAAAGAGTCCTGTTTTAGTAAGTTAGCATATGGCCAAATCGAAAAAGAAAACGAAAAAGAAAGTTCGCCGCAATGTGTCGGTGGGCGTTGCTTTTATCCGAGCGACGTTTAACAACACCACGGTCACGATCACTGACACCAAGGGTGACACGTTGTGTTGGGCAAGCGCGGGAACCAGCGGTTTCAAGGGAAGTCGCAAAAGTACGCCGTTTGCGGGTCAGATGGCCGCGCAGCAGGTGGCGGATAAAGCAAAGAAGTTTGGCATGAGGGAAGTGGACGTGAAGGTCAAAGGGCCTGGCAGCGGTCGGGAGAGCGCGATCACATCACTGGAAGCAGCTGGCCTGAAAGTTAAATCGATCGAAGATGTCACTCCGTTGCCACATAACGGATGTCGACCCCGCAAAAAGCGTCGTGTGTAAGGGCCCTGTTGTCACGACCCGGCGGGTGAGACACGTAGCTGGTTGATACCCGAAAGCCCTAAACAAAAAAACTTAACTGCTCATTTGGTATTCAGAAATATGGCACGTTACACTGGACCCGTTTGTCGTCTTTGTCGTCGCGACGGGATGAAATTGTTTCTCAAGGGTAACCGTTGCGATACTCCCAAGTGCGCTTTTGAGCGGCGCGAGGCGCCTCCAGGGCAGCACGTCGGAAGACGTAGCAAGCCGACCGACTACGGTATTCATCTCCGTGAGAAGCAGAAAGTCAAACACTGTTATGGCGTGTTGGAACGTCAGTTTCGCCGTTATTTTACTCATGCCGAAAGGTCCAAGGGGAACACGGGTGACACGCTGATGAGTTTGTTGGAGCGGCGGCTCGACAATGTCGTGCATCGACTTGGTTTTGGCCAAAGCCGCAATCAGGCGAGGCAAATGATTTGCCACGGCCACATCACAATCAATGGTCAGCGGGTGGACGTACCCAGCTTTGAGGTTCGTATTGGCGATGTCATCCGAGTGAAGAATCGGGCCAAAAGCCTGGACATGATTCGGGCTGCCAGGGCCGAAATCCATCGCGACGTTCCCGATTATCTGTCGGTCGCAGAGACCGACATTCCGGAAGGCGTCATGGGACGGTTACCCGGGGCGGAAGATGTCTCGTTGCCCGTTAAGACACAGTTGATAGTTGAGCTCTGTTCAAGGTAGTCAACTGCCACCCTGGAAGATCTCTCGGTAACTTGTGTTCGAAGCATGGGTCCGGGCGATGCAAGCGGTTTTGTGAAAACCTGTTAACAGCTTTCACCTGAGGAGACACACAAAAATGCATATCCGATGGCGTGGATTGGAACTGCCGAGTGTCGTTGTGTGTGATGCCAGCACACGTACAGCGACTTACGGAAAGTTTGTTGCCGAACCGTTTGAACGTGGTTTCGGTTCGACGATCGGTAATGGATTGCGTCGGATTTTGCTCTCCAGTTTGGAGGGTAGCGCCGTAACCCAAATTAAGGTTCACAATGCCCAGCATGAGTTCACAACGATTACTGGTGTAATCGAAGACGTCACCGATATTGTGCTCAACGTGAAGTCGCTGGTCGTCAAAAACCACAGCAACCAAACCCGTGTGCTCCGGGTCGAAAAGAATCAGAAGGGCTCGGTCACCGCAGCCGACATCGAAACAGATGACTCGGTCGAAATCATCAATCGCGATCATGTCCTGGCGACCCTAACGGAGGACGTTCCGTTCATGATGGAGATGGTGGTCGAAAACGGGCGGGGTTACGTTGCGGCAATTGAGCACAGCGATGATATCCGGGAGATTGGTATTATTCCCATTGATGCGGTTTATAGCCCGGTAGTGCGAGTTCGCTACGAGGTTGAAGAAACCCGCGTCGGTCAAAAGACCAACTACGATAAATTGACCATTGAGATTTGGACCGACGGTTCGATAGGACCAGAAATGGCCTTAGTCGAATCGACCAAGATCCTCCGCAAGCACCTTAACCCGTTCGTGCAGTACAGCCAGCTTGGCTCCCAAGTACGTTCGGCTGGGCAGCCGATGACCGGATCAGCCATCGATCCGTCCGTCGAGGCCAAGCTGAACCTGCCGATCGCCGAACTCCATCTTTCGGTTCGGGCAAGTAACTGCCTCGAGTCGGAAAATATCATGTTTATCCGTGACCTGGTGGTCCACAACCCTGACGATTTGTTGGAAGTACGCAACTTTGGCGAAACGACATTGACCGAAATTCAAGCCAAACTCTTGGAGCTTGGGTTGCATTTGGGAATGCGCATCGCGGCTCCTACAAGTGTTTAGTCTGCCAGACAGTAAGAGATTTTTTCAATATTCCGTTTCCCCTCAAATCCAAATTCCAGTTTCATGCGACACCGTCGACGTGGCCGCAAACTCGGTCGCAACCCCAAGCATCAACGTGCCCTCCTGCGCAACTTGGCCAGTTCGCTCATTCTCACCGAGCGAGATGCCGAATTTGATGAGAATGTACCCAAGGTTAAAGGGAGGGTGGTCACCACCATCAGCAAGGCCAAGGAAGTTCGCCCCCTGGTCGAAAAGTGTGTGACCATCGCACGGCGATCCCTGGCCGCTGCGGACGCAGCCGCGGAGTATGCAAGCGATGCCGATCGCGGTACCCAGGAGTATCGTGCCTGGCGGACCAGTGAACAGTGGCAAAAGTGGAATGCGGCAATTGCCCCGGCTGTTGATGCCCGCCGCCGCTGCCAGAAACTTCTGGGTGACAAAGACGCCGTCATTGTCCTCTTCGATGAGGTTGCCCCCAGATTTCGCGAACGCCCGGGTGGCTATACCCGGATCGTCCGCCTCGCCAAGCCACGCCTCGGGGATGCCGGGACGAAGGCCATCCTTGAGTTTGTGGGAGTTCGAGATCGCGTGATAGAACGGAGTTTCAAGCCAGCCTTTGATGACTCGGCTGACGAAGACCCGGGTGCCGAACAGATCGAGACTGCGGATGCGGAGCTAACAGATATGGAGTCCGATGGCGACGAAGTGGGCAGCGATGCAGCCGGGGAAGACGAAGAAGCTGCGGCAGAAACAGCAGCCGCTGACGAATCGACTGAATCATCCCCAGCGGATGAGCAAAAAAAGTCGTAACGGTTAAATCCGCAATTCATGCTAAAATCGCCGGAGTTCCGCGGTTGGGAGCTGTCAGGTGACTTCTCGCCCGTTATTGCAATTACCGTACGACCATGTGCTCCGATTCAGGCTACGACAAACAGCTCGCCTGTGGGTTTGATTTTACGCTCGCGATGTGGCATCTTTGTACCGACATGTGCCAACGCTTGCCGGAACTGCATCACATTGACCTGCGGCGAGTCGCAATTAGCTTTTGCCAGGCGCGTAAAAATGTCACCCATGGTTTGCAGGCCTCATTGACTCCCTTGCGGTTTGAACATGGCGCGACCACGGGCCAACGCGGCAGCCGGCGATACAGTTGCCAGCCAGTGCTCGATCACAACGGGCTCGAATATTTCTACATTCTAAGCTTTTATCTCCCACGCTTTCTGAATCACTCGGTCGAAGAAAAGCTCTCGACCCTGTTGCACGAACTGTGGCACATTAGTCCGGCGTTCGACGGCGATCTGCGACGCCACGAGGGTAGATGCTATGTGCATGGGGCATCGCAGCAACAGTACGATGCCACTATGGACCAACTGGCCAGGTCGTGGCTGTCGTTGGACCCGCCCTATGGCGTGTACGAGTTCCTGGAGCACTCGTACGACGATTTGGTCGGGCAGTATGGCCACGTATACGGCGAGCGGATCCCCGCACCACAAATCGTACCATTAACATAACGTTGACCTGAAATTCCGATTCTCGTACTCTGTGTCCCGAGTTGCCTTTGTACATGCTAGCACGACTAGCTCATTTCCAGTGTTACTGTGGCAGGTCAGTTCAAAACGGTTCCCTCTCTAGGACCCTAGTTGAGGGAGGGAATCGACAAACCGTATCGCCAGACGTCGGTGACGCTAAAACCTCTATCACTTTCTGTTCGGTGCCTGCTTTGCTGCAACGATCGGCGTTCTGCCAATGTGGCTGCCCAAGACTTTTCAAATTGTGTCCCCGCACACGTGCAGCAAGCTGTGTCGCGTCGGGCTGTGGTGCGGATGGGGGCTTTCGTTGCTGATCCTGCCGGTCGGTTGCCGGTTGATGGATGATCATGCGGTGACCGCCGGCAAATCGCCACTTCGCCCTATCCGGTCATCTCCCGACAGTGTCGCAGTGGAGATTTTCTGGGCACGTTACCCGTGGAGCGATGGGGAGATCAGCAACGCGAGTTGGCAAGAGATCGACGAAACGCCAATACCCGTCGACGTTCGGCGTCGGCTGGCGACCAATGGTTTCCGAGTGGGAGTGGTTGGTAGCATCTTGCCAGTTCCCCTTGCCCGTGCGCTTCAGCTTAACGGCGAATCAGGGACCCGCGACTCCCCTGCCGACAACCTGGTCCAGGACCAGGTTGACCTGTTGGGGGAACGGATGGTGAGGCGTCGCCGTTTGCAGCTCAAATCAGGTCGCCGCGCGGAAATCCAGGCTTCGGAATTGATCCACGAGGTTCCCCTGTTGGTGGCGACCGATGGTGAGTTGGGAGGTCGCACCTACGCAGATGCCCAGGCGATCTTTGCAATCGATGTGACACCACAGCCCGACCAGTCGGTCGAGCTGCGGTTAGTGCCCGAACTTCATTATGGGCCCCACAAACTACGTTACGTGGGTGGAGAGAACGGGATCCTGCGTCAGGAGGCAAAGCGGGATCGCAAAGTCTTTACGGAGTTAGAGATAACCGCCTCGCTTTCGCCAGGTGAAATGCTGGTCATGATGGGACGTCCCGACGCCAGGGGAAAACTAGGGGACTACTTCCATTCGGTGGATGTCGCCGCAGGGCGTCAGCAGAAACTGATCGTTATCCGCCTGGCACAGGTCCCACAAAGCCAGTCATTCTCAGCTTCGCCTTTCGCTGGAGAGTGATAGATAGGGGGTGCCATTCGCAAAGTGTTCGCTGAATCCCCTCAAAAGTTTGTTCCACGCGATACCCTTAAGCCAGCTCGCGGTAGGATAAAAGAGGTGTGTGTTGCCCATATGACCCCTTTCGGATAGGCCGGCAATGCTGGTCGCATTTCACCGGTTTGCTGTGCAGATTTTGTCAGTCACTATGTGGCCGTTTAGCCCGATCAAACTGGTTGAGCCATTGACACTCACTTTCCCATGATCCGTCGCGACGTAATACTACCAGATGGTCGGCCCGGGTGGTTGCGCATTTCGCAAGTCGACCACGCCCGCCTGAGTGCCGAACTGGCGTCTCATTGGGGTGGTGGGCAGTTTTCGCCCGTCATCTGCAGCCCGCACGATGGGGATGCGAATCCATTGCATGGCGTCCGCGAGGAGGTCCTGGCCGCGATTTGCCACCACGACGACGGTTGGCTTCCATGGGAGGCGGTACCCAGAATCGACCCCGATCATGCACGTTTACCTTCCTTTTTAGAAATGCGGCTTCCCGAAGCGATCGACATCTGGCACCGAAGCGTGCTGGCCGCCGAAAACATTGGCCTGCTCACTGCGTGGATGGTGGCTGGGCACTTCGTCGCCTTGAGAGAGGAAGCCGATTCCCGCGACCAACCAGCCAGCCGCTCCTGGCAGGCAGACACCACCCGGCGGCGACAGGAATGGCTGACCCGTTGGCAAGGTTTGTGTCCCGAAAGTCACACGCCACAACTTGCCGATGAGGCGCTTTTATGGCTGCAGTGGTTCGACCGGTTAAGTTTGTGGCTCTCTCTGGGTAGACCCGACGAATTCACGCAGGAGGACCGGCTGCAAAACTTGCTGGGAAATCAAACGGTGCGGTTCGTCCAGGTCTATACGGACAGGGTTGCAGAAAATCACCTCGTGAAAGTCTCTCCCTGGCCATTTTTAGTTCCCGAATTGGCCCTTTCCCTTCCTGGCAGCCGGGTTCCGCAAGGCAGGTATGCATCTGGTGAACAATGGCTTTCGGCCAGTGTTTCCTCAGTACAGAATTGGCGGTTGGTCCCAGCGGATGCGTAACCAACCGCTGGTGCAGCGAGTCCCTGCCCCGTGGCAAGTCAGGCCAATTCTGAAAAAGCCCCTTGTTTTTCCTCCCCGAGCCCAAATTCGGCGAAACTCGCCCGGTTCGACGGGGTTGATCTCTTTGTCGCTTCGCTTAGGCTGAGTGACTGGGAGTCTGCCCGGACTGGCCGGGCCGAACAGTTTCATTTGATCGACCGGAGATTTTGAGATGAAAAGTTCCCTGTTAATTTGCGGGGTAGTCCTGGCGCTAGGATGGACCGTTGGGCCTGCCGTCGCCGAAGGTCCAGATGGCAAAGGACAAAGTTTGAATCCCGAACGACGCCAAAAGCTGATCGCAGAGTTTGATACTGACGGTGATGGTAAGCTCAACGAAGAAGAACGCCAGAATGCCCGCCAATCGATGCGTGAACGTCGTCAGAACCGTCCCGAAGGACGTCCAGGGGGACCCCCTGAGGGTCGACGCGGCCGGAAACCTGGCGACCAAGGGGTCGATGGTCCGGAAGGTCGTCCCCGCGGAGACCGTGGACCTGGCGGTCCTGAAAGTGGTCGTCGCGGAGACCGTGGACCTGGCGGTCCGGAAAGTGGTCGTCGTGGAGACCGTGGACCTGGCGGTCCTGAAAGTGGTCGTCGCGGAGACCGTGGACCTGGCGGTCCGGAAGGTCGTCCCCGCGGCAACCGCGGTCCACAAGGACATGCACCGTTTGACTTGGGCGAAATGTTCGACAAGTTCGACAAAAATAGCGACGGTTCGCTGAGCCGCGAGGAATTCCAAGCACTCACGCGAGAAATTCGCCAAAAGCGTCAGAACATGAAACGCCAACATGGCGACCAACACAGGCGTTCAGAAGGCGGTTTTGGGAACCGAGAATTGGGTCCAGGCGGTCCGCTGCCACTGGGTCAACAATTTGGACCTCCTCCGCCAGGCGGGCGGTTCCGACGGACTGAAGGTCTAAGAGTTCGTGGTATCGGCAACCAAGCGGGTCCTCCTCGTGGAGAGGGTGGCAAACAAGAGGAATGCAAGGATTGTCCGAAGCAGCGCGATTCCGATAAGGGATCCTCCGCTTCGACTAGCGAGGAGTCTACAGCATGAGATAAGCGCCACCCGGGCGATCATCTGCATTCGAATGTCCGTTGACTCCCGGTCCTGTGTGAGAACCTGCTGCAGCAGGTACCCACAGGACCGGTTTTTTTGGTGGGGAGTACGGCTTGTACTGAATAAACCGATTCTGATTTTGCCCCTCGTGAGGTTTTGTCATCGGCGGGAAAAACTTGCTGTGACCTGTCTGGCTGTCTAAAATAGAAGATGGAAGTAGTTTAGCGTTCGAGCTTCGGAATTGAAGCAGCCACAGCTAGCAGCAGGCAATTGATGCATATGCCCCGCTCGGGCCTTTCGCTGGGCCCCCTCTTTTTGAGTTTCTTAATCGTGCTCCTGGTGGCCAACTGCGGTTTTGCGCAGCCGGCAGCTTCCAAGCCGCGCAAATTGGCTCCCGGGGTGATGACTACGATCCCTCCCGAAATTGACCCTGGGGAAACGGTCAGCACACACGACATCGTTGAGATTCGGAGTAATATCGATCTTTCTTGGGAGCCCAACTTTTTGACCGAGACCCGCACCCTTTACGGTAAATCTGCGGAAGTGAAGTTTCGGCGGGATATCTGGTGCCTGAAGTTTTCATTCAAGCCCGTACGCATGATTGAGGTCGACATACCCCAACCAAGTGGGCGAATGCAGCGCAAGCTAATCTGGTACATGATTTACGAGGTGAAGAATACTGGCGACCGACTCAATTCTACCGAGCAGCCAGATGGCAGTTTCGTAGCTGAACCAAGCCAGAGTAAGACCGTTCGTTTTATTCCTCACATGGTGTTGGAAGGACAAGACAAGGATGCTTCGGGCCAACCGATCTACAAAGCCTATTTGGATCAGGTTATTCCGGCAGCCGTCGAAGCCATTCAAAAGCGGGAAACTCCCGGCAAGCGTCTCTTGAACAGTGCACAAATGGCCGACGAGGTGTTGCCGATCACGGACGGGCGTTCCGACCAGGGCGTGTGGGGTGTTGCAACTTGGGCCGACGTTAATCCACGGATCGATTTTTTCTCGGTTTACGTTTCGGGTTTATCGAACGCCTATCGGTGGATCGACCCACCCGGTGCCTACCAGATTGATGACTCTCCGGGTAAGGGCCGCCTGTTTGCACGAAAGACGCTACAACTGAACTTCTGGCGACCGGGCGACGAATTCCTCGAGCACGAGGGAGAAATCCGCTTCGGCGTTCCCAAGGGCAAGGCCCAATTCTACGGCGTCGATCCAGGGGTTGCCTATCGTTGGATGTACCGATAGACTTAAAAGTTTGTAGAAGCTAGGCAGAGTCATCCTGCTGGCGGAGTTGGTCTTGCTGGGTGCGGCGCAAGCCCCATCGATGGTAACATAGCGATCTTCTACAGGTCAGATTTTCGGCCATATTCGCGATCCGGGGATTGCCGACCGTAGCAAATTGAATCATTTGCGGCTTCGCTCGTGGGGAGCCTCAATTTTTCGGGGAAAATCGATGGCACACAAAAAAGGGCAAGGTTCCAGCCGCAATGGGCGGGATTCAAACGCCCAGCGTCGTGGCGTAAAACGGTTCGGTGGTGAATCGGTGATCGCTGGAAATATCCTGGTTCGCCAGGTTGGAAATAAATACCATCCCGGCAAAGGCGTCGGTCAAGGTAAAGATTACACACTTTATGCGATGGTCGCCGGTGAGGTGCAGTTTGACCGGAAAGGTCGCCGGATCAACATCGTGCCGACCGGGACGTAAAAATGCCAACCGTCGGAGAGTATCCGTCGGGGGAAACTGTTCGACGCAATCAAGTCCCAGGGATGCTCGCCAACAGGTAACCCTTTTTTCTTTTGGGGCTTGTGTGTTTAAACGCCCCACCCGCGGTTAACGACCCCCATGTTCGTCGATCAAGTCACGATTGAAGTCAAAGGGGGTCGCGGCGGCGATGGGTGCGCCAGTTTTCGTCGCGAAAAGTTCATTCCGCGGGGTGGCCCCGACGGCGGTGACGGCGGAAACGGTGGGAGCGTATTGGTCCTTGCTGAAGCGGGAACCGATAGCTTGTCGGCGATGGCGCATCGCAAACATTGGCAGGCAACAAGTGGCACGCCCGGCGGCGGCTCAAATCGCCATGGCGCCAACGCCAAGGACGTCGTGATTCGCGTGCCACCCGGAACCATTGTCCGGGACCACAAACATGGCCTGGTGCTCAAGGACCTCGCCGACGTTGGGGATCAAGTGGCGGTCGCTCGCGGTGGCCGCGGCGGCAAAGGAAATGCCCGCTTCAAATCGTCAACCAACCAAGCCCCGCGGCAATTCACCCGTGGCGGAGACGGCGAGTTGCGATTCATCCAACTCGAACTCAAGATCATTGCCGACGTCGGGCTGGTGGGAAAACCCAATGCAGGAAAAAGCACTTTGCTCAGCCGCGTTTCGCGGGCCCGACCTGCAATCGCCGACTATCCATTTACCACCAAGAAGCCACATCTCGGCATTGCGCAGATAGATATCGATCAATCCCTCGTAATCGCCGATATACCTGGCTTGATCGAGGGGGCCCATCTCGGAGCGGGACTCGGTCATGAGTTCCTCAGACACATCGAACGGACACGGGCACTGATCCACCTTGTAGAACCATCCCCGACTGATGGGAGCGATCCGTTGGACAACTACAGAGCGATCCGGACTGAATTGGATGAATACGGTCATGGTCTGGCAGAATGTGCTGAACTGGTTGCAGTCAGCAAAGCCGAGTTACCCGATGCCAAATTGGTTCGCGACCATTTAGCAGCGGCAATCGATCGCGACGTCATCTTATTCTCCGCAGTGACGGGTCAGGGTCTGGATCGGCTTCTTCAAAAGGCCACTCTCTTGCTTCAACCGGTCAACTAGCGCATTTCCGGTGGTCGACCCGAAGCAAGTCAGAAGATCCCATTTTCACCACCCTTCACCCTTAACTCGAGGGTGTGAGCGAGCGGACCGATAAAGCGTATTGCCGCCGTGCCACTGACTCCAAAACCGCTATCGTAGAATCCAATAGTCGTTGGATATTCCCAACAGGTCGCGATCGTGAGAAATCCGCCCAGGCAGTTACCGGCGACGTACGACCAAACCGCTTGTTGAAACATCAGCGTCCAGATTTTCAACCACGCCGCGCAAATGTTTTAGAGTCTCTGTGGCCGTCATCTTGCGATGGGATTCGGCCGAAACGTTGGCAAAATGTCGCCCAATTGAATTCTCGATTGCCACGGCAGCACTCGCATTCATCGCGGTGAAGAGCACGAAACGTTCCCGTGGCCGGAGTTGAAACTGTTGGTGTCGATAGTGGGTTGCTGGCTGCGCGCCCACGGGAAACCCATTGGTGCGTAACGTTTCACAGGTTGCAGCCCGTACGCGGATTGCCAGACAGTGCCCAGCCACGGCCACGTGAATTCGGCCCCCAATGGGGTCCACAATACCAATCGCTACCGAGGCCGCAGCACCTCCTATAGAACCAGAACCCCAGGTTTTGGAAACCAAAGAGACAATCGTCCCTGCATCACCGGTGTGCAGAGCATGCGAGCGAATTGCGGCCCAAATGGATTGAGCGACCAAAGCGGCATCGATAGGGTCGCCAGCCGCAGATTCCACAGCCTTACCAAGGGCAACCAACACACCACCATCTGCCAACGGGAGCCAATCGTGAAAATTTCCCGCCAGTTCGTCACGATGAGAACTCCACCCGGTGATTTCAAGCTCCTCCAGTAATGGTGCAAACGCTGGAAGTTGATTGCGACGACGTTGAATTGCACGATCGGCCGTCCGCAGTGGATCGGATCTGCGGTCGGAGAGCCCCCGAGCTGACTTGCGGCTACGGCGCGGGACCGTATTCTCCTGCTGGGCAGCATCAGGTTCGGTAAAAATGCGGGTTATAAGAGTCACCCTGGGTCATCCTTCTGATTGGGCCGCCGGTCGCGCCAGCAACATCCTGTGCAAACACTCCATTCTTGTTAGACTATCCATGTCCTATCACTTAACATCGGAAGTTGAAGCTGAGAAGTTTGAAAAGAATGAATAACTTGGATAAGAAATATCGATAACTGGTTTTCGGCTTTATGCGGCTGCTATCACTTTTGTTTGGCAGGACTTTTTCACCAAAGAACGGTTGAGTTGCCAGAGGCAGATGACTGGATAAATGGCGGACGCCGCCGCAAAGAGGGAAAACATGATCGAAATTCCGACCAGCAAGTCTTTCCGTATTTCGGCGATCGGAACAGGTTCTGCCGCTTCTTGCTCCTGAACGACCTGAAGCATGAATTCCTGCATACTTTCCAACATGGCGGGGGCAATGATGGTCAGCATAAAAACGGCAACGATGACAATATTGGCTAATTTCAGGGTGGCCACCCAGAGTGCTATTTTGCGAGCCCATTCCTTAAAGCTCAACAGACCCACTCCTGAAATGAACATGAAGAGGTTCAAAAGCAAAGCGAGAACACATTCGATTGCGAAGAAGCCAATCACATGTGGCTTGTCGAGGCCCCAGATTGTCATCGGGTCGGGCATGATTTCCAGAACACCCATTTTTTCGGTGAGGTCATCGATTTTGTCACCCATTTTTTGCACTGTTTGATCATTGGCTTCCTGATCACGTTGTGCCTTGAGTTCATCGACTTGTCGTTGGAGTTCATCCTGCTGTTGCTGGAATATTTGCCGCACTTGCGGTGCGGCGGCCGCTTGGCCAGAGAATGAAATCCCCTGACACAATCCGCACAACCCCAGGGCAAGTCCGAAAAGGATGTTCAGCATGCCAATCACACGGGGGACCGGCGATCGCTTGTGGTCAGGCAGGTCTGACACTCCAGGGGCAGGGTCTGGCCGACCAAAGCTTTGGTAAGGATTTTGGTGTAAATCGTCAGACATGGTACCCACCGATCTTTGGATTTCGATTGAGGGCCACGGTTTTGTTTGTCAGCAGAACGATTGACCTGCGTGCTCAAGCCGCAATCCAGATTGATCACTTGTCGCTCGCAGACCCGAATCGATCGCAGACCCCAAGTAATCGATTGCAGACCCCAAGTGTCGAACTGTACGATAATGTGCTGCCGGGAGTTTGCCGAGACCGAAAGTTAAGTACAAGCCGTCCCGCTGTTAGCTGATACCAGGGCGGCGGGATGATCGACCGCTGTACCAAGAGCTGGCCGCTGCCGATCGTATGCAATCAGGTGGGCTACGATAAGGAACCGTGATTATTCAGTGATCATATCTTTGACGGTACGTCCGGTTGGGATCATCGGCAGCACGTGTTCTTGATAGGGGACGTCGATATCCAACACGTAGGGTCCATCGTAGTTGATCATTTCCTCCAGTCCCGGCAGGAGATCGGCCTTCTGGCCGATTGAAGAAGCGCCACAACCATAGCCTTTGGCGATTTGGACAAAATCGGGGTACCGCTCTGTCAGCGTCGGGCCAGTGCCCTGACCGACGGCTTCCGGGTGGTGGATTGGCCCCAGGTAGGTGTGGGCTCGGTTACCTTGCATGAATCGATCTTCCCATTGCACGACCATGCCCAGATGCTGGTTGTTGAGCAGCAGCACTTTCACGGGGAGTTTTTCGCAGAAACAAGTCGCTAACTCCTGGATATTCATCTGGAAGCTGCCATCCCCATCAATATCGATAATCAGCCGACCAGGAAACTGTGACTGGGCTCCCATTGCGGCGGGCAGGCCAAAGCCCATCGTTCCCAGACCACTGCTGGAGAGCCAACGGCGTGGCTGATCGAACTTGTAGAATTGGGCTCCCCACATTTGGTGTTGGCCAACTCCCACCGTTACAATTGGGTCGCGGTCGTGGCAAACTCCCCACAACGCTTCGATTGCGTGTTGCTGGAGGATCCCATTGAAATCCTCGTTGTATTTGAACGGATTCGATTTTTTCCACGCCTGGCATTTCGCCACCCAATCGGAAATATCCTCGGGTGGCTCAACCACCTTGTTCAGTTCGGCTAGTGCGTACTGGACATCGCTGCAGATGGAAATTTGGGCTGGCTTGTTTTTGTTCAGCTCAGACGCGTCGATGTCGATGTGGATGATTTTTCCGTGCTTGCAAAACTCTTCGACTTTGCCGGTTACACGGTCGTCAAAACGCACCCCTAAGGCGATCAACAAGTCGGCCTGGTCGACCGCATAATTGGCGTACACCGCCCCGTGCATACCGAGCATATCGAGGGAAAGCGGTTCTGCAGCCGGGAAGGCGCCAAGACCCATAACTGTCATTGTTGTTGGAATGCCGGTCTTGGACACCAATTCACGCAATTCGTTGCTTGCTTCGCCACTGATGATACCACCACCAGCGTAAATGACCGGACGTTTTGCCAACTTAATGGCGGCTGCCATCTGATTAATTTGTTCTGACTTGGCGCGGGGATTCTCCAGGGAGAACCCTGGCAAATTTACTGGCGTATCGAAATCAGGAATCGTTGTGGCTTGCTGGACATCCTTGGGTAGGTCGATCAGCACTGGACCTGGCCGCCCTGTCGACGCGATCAAAAACGCCTCCTTCACGACCCGCGCCACGTCATTCACATCGGTGACGAGGTAGTGATGTTTGGTGATCCCACGACACACCTCGACGATCGGGGTTTCCTGAAAGGCGTCATTACCGATCCACGCCGTTGGGACCTGCCCGGTGATGGCAATCATGGGAACGCTGTCGAGTTTTGCATCGGCGATCGTGGTCACAAGGTTCGTGGCACCAGGTCCGCTGGTGGCCATGCAAACACCCACGTTGCCAGTCGCTCGAGCAATACCTTGGGCTGCAAAGCCACCCCCTTGTTCGTGACGCGGAAGGATCGTCCGCAGTTGGTCGGAAAAGCGGGTCAATGCCTGGTGTAACGGCATACTCGCGCCGCCTGGATAAGCAAAAATGGTATCGACTCCATGGCGGATCAGTGATTCGACCAGGATGTCAGCACCACTGGTCAATTCGGAAGTTTTCTTCTTCGCTTGCGTAACAGTCGCCACGGTACTCGCTCGGTGACTTGAGGGAACGGAAAGTGATCGATCGTAAGAAATAGGGACACGCCGAATCGGAGGTGGTTTGCCGAGACGAGTCTCCTCGAAACCCGATCTATGATAGACGGTTTGAGGCGATAAAACAAGTGTTTTTTGCTGACCGGCTGCTCCTCGGGTCCTTACAAACGGACCAGATCAGCAACATTTTCCTGTTTGCACGAGAGGCCCGATGCGCTAGTTCTTTTTGGTGACCCGTTGGGGAATCGTAAACGAATACAGCACCGTCACCGCACCGGCCCCCATTAAAGTCCAGGGGGCCCAATCGGGTGGAACAACCTCCTGGCTCTTGATGAACTTGTCCTCACCCACCATTTCCGGTTTCAACACGGCCTTGTCCACGGCGAGAGCTTCCACGCCAAGCAGTGTGACATAGGCTCCAAATCCCAGAAAAAATGATCGCCACATAGCTCGGTTCCTTTGTTTGCACGGGATCTTCAAGGTACGAGTACCCGCTTTTACTATCGACGTTATCCTCCCCATGGCTGGAGCGACACCACGCCAGACCGGCCCAGATGGAAACCTACACTTGTGATTCACCCAGATCGTGCGAACGGTAACGAACGTGCCGATCGTACGGTTTTTATCGGTAACACCAGTGGGAGAATGTCGACAACGACCGGCAGAACCCTCGCTATTTTGCGTTCAAGCCGCCTCAGATCGTTTCTGATCTTCCGCAGCGATCATCTTCCGCATCACACGTTTACTTCTCCGCAGGGTAATCACTTTGCGGAGTTGAACGGGCAGCAAAAGCGCGAATACCGGCAACATGGCCACCTCTTTGGCCAAGCGGCCAAATCCTGCAGCTGCGGAAACACCCTCGGTCAAAGTTCGCACTGCCTCCGGGCCACCACCGGCATAGTTGTCAACCAGCCAACGACTCTTGGGAGGCATCACGGAATAAAAAGTTTCCTTGATCCACATCAATTCGGCTTCGCGTCGGGCAATCTTCGAATCGACCGGCTTGTGCTTCGACATTAGCACCCAGTTTACGTTCACGTTCATGGCATGTTCCGATTTCACCAGGTGATACCAATACCGGGGCAAGAAGATCATGTCGCCTTCTTCAAGCGTAAAGTCGTAATGGCGGCGATTATGCATTGAGTAGCGATTCAGCAGGCAGGTGTTGTTGAACGGCATGCAGCTGAGTGGTGTTTCGGGTGATACGATGGACCAATGCTTGCGTCCCTTGAGCTGCAAATTGAACACGTGGAGCGAGTGGCCGTCGTAGTGCCACGGGGAAATGTGACCCTGCGGATTAAACCAAATACGCACGCAGTTCTCCCGTAGAAATGCGTCTGCTGGATTCATGACCGTCGAAATCAACTCGGGTGTGCCACAGATCTCGTCCAAGAGTTGTTCGCGGACATCGTACCACATGATTCGCTCGGTCTTGCGGTCGTCTGCAGCAATCCGCTCATTCAAGAGGCTGCAAATATCGGCCGCCGAACCTGGGGTACGGGTTGCATTCCGAAACACCACCGGCTCCTCGCGAGGGTAGAAGTCTTCGAGGAATCGCTGGGCATCGTGTTGAATATCGAGGGTTGTTATCATGGCGGACCTGGCTGGTTGTGATGGGAACAAAGGTCGGAACCAGAAGGGTGTAATGCGTATGGCTTCAAAGTGCAAAAAAAGGATATCCTGCGTTTTGCGGCCATCGGCTGTTCCATCGCCCACGACCAAATCGGCTGGTTGGGGTTGCCGAGAGGTTTATCTTCTATCTGGAAATCATCCTTGAGATCATTAGCTTTATCGGACTTTAACGATTGAATCGATTGAAGTACATAAGAGTGATATACGGAGTTATTGTATATGCCAGCCATGCGATTAGCTATCACCGGTGCCAACGGTATGGTTGGAACCCATGTCACCCGACGGGCTGTCCAGGCCGGTTACCAGGTTCGCGCATTGATTCGGGCTGAGGATGATCGTGGCGAACTCTCCCAGCTGGGAGTCGAGATCGTTGAATGGGACCTGCTGGAAGCCGATTCCTTCCCTGCGGCCGTAGCCGATCAGGAGGTTATCGTGCACACCGCTGCCCACATAGGGGATTGGGGCCCGCCGGAGAATTACCGGGCCGCCAACGTGTATGGCTTGGATCGACTCCTGCAGGCGGTGCGTCGGGAAGGAAAGCTGCGTCGATGGGTTCAGATCAGTTCCCTGGGGGTTTACCCGGCAAAGCACCACCATGGACTTGATGAAACCACACCACCGAATCCGGATGGTTTTGATGGCTACACGCGGACCAAGGCCGAGGCTGATATCCTGCTCGACAAGCACACGGCCGAATATGGTTTACCGGTGGTAAAAATGCGCCCTGGCTTCATGTATGGCGAAGCAGATCGGCACGTGGTGCCACGCCTGGTCGAACTGCTCCGCGCGGGGCGCGTACGGATGATCGGCGATGGGAAAATGCTCTGCGATAATACCTATATCGGAAATTTTGCCGATGCAGTCATGTTGGCTCTCGAAAAACCAGGTATCGAAGGCGAGGCATTTAACATCCGTGATGAACGGCTTGTCGATCGCAACGAATTTATTGGAACCGTAGCTCAATATCTTGGCCTCCCTTTCCCTCGCCGCGTGCCGCTGTGGTTTGCCAGGGCCGCAGTCGGGCCCGTGGAGCGGATCGCACGGTTGCTTCGCAAACAGCAGGCACCTTTGATTACCCATGCCCGGATGAAGTTCATGACCTTGAACCTGGCCTATTCGATTGACAAAGCAAAGCGTGAATTGGGTTACTGTCCAAAAGTTGATTTTCAGGACGGAATCAAAATTGCACTTGATTGGATTACCGGAAAAACAGAAGAGTGAACATCATCTGACAATGCCTGTGTAGAAAACCGGGTCGGTTTACAGGTTCTATTGCCTAGATGCCGGTGATCGGAAATACGAATCAAATAACTTTCTCCCTCCTACTACCATGATGCTCACTTGGAACTTCTGGGAATATTGGGTTGCCGCCGCGCAACTTATCTTCGCGATGATCGGAATGGGCGCCACGCTTACGGTGCTGGATTTTCGGAACATTTTGCGCCGCCCGCATGGCGTCGCCTTCGTGTTCATATTTCAGTACCTCATCTGCCCGTTTCTTGCGATGGGATTGGCCCGTTGGTTTGGTTTGTCACCTGGAATGACACTTGGATTATTGGTGGTTGCTGCCATGCCCAGTGGTGCGATGTCGAATATTTACACTTATTTGGGACGAGGTAATGTCCCGCTTTCGATAACGGCAACCACTGCTTCGACCTTGGCGTGTCTGGTGCTTACACCCGTTTTACTCCGTTTGCTGGAGCCTCCTGGTTTACCGGGCGACTTTCAAATGCCCGTGTTCCGCATTCTGCAAGAAATATTATTTTGCTTGCTCATCCCACTGACAATTGGCATGACGATCGGGCACCTCTGGAGTGATGCACGTCGCACGGTGTCGAAATGGTCCATCCGCGGGTGCATGTTGTTCCTCTCGATTCTTGTCGTTGGCTCCTTGTTTAGCGGACAGATCGATGTTTTTGAGCACGGTTTAAAGGTTCCCTTTGTGATGATTTTGTTTGGTGCCATCCTGCTCGGGCCGGTGCAAATTCTGGCCTTTCTGCTCGGCTTCAACGAAGATGATGCCTACACGATAGGCATTGAGATCACGATGCGCAACTGCAACGTGGCGCTTCTTTTGAAAGCGGCCATTTGGCCGGTCGGAGTGGTCCTTGATGAAATTGGCGAGGGCGTCCTGTACGCAGCACTTTTCTACGGTGGAATGTCCTTGTTTTTGTGCTTGTTGCCGATTATCCGCCGTTATGTTGTCCGCCGCCATCGTACTCGCAACGATGCCCAACCCGTATCCAAGAAGACCGATCGCCCATTGTCCGACGGCAAGCAGGGGAACTCGCAAATAGGATGACGGCAAAAGCCCGTATCAATACACTTCGCAGCTGGCGACACTGGCCAGACCGACATCTTTTCAACATGTTGGGCTCAAAAAGAAATGGGCAGGGTGATAACCTGCTTAACCGATGTGCAATGAAAAAACCTCCCATATTGAAGACCGCTGGCGGTTCAGCCTGCGGGCATTGCTTGTCATGATGATGGTGACGGGGGTGTTGTTTGCGATCGCCCGACCCTGGCCACACGTAGTTGTGCTCGTTATCGGTGTGCTGCCGGCACTCTTGTTTACCTGGATCCTCCTCCGCCGGCTCATCGTACGAAAAAAAGTCACCAAACTGCTCCTCTTGGGTACGTGCCTGGCCTGGATTGCTCTTTATGCGGTGAGCGGAGGTCCCGTGGCACGGTTGGTTGACCAGTACCACATCAACCGACCAACAGCCATGCGGTTTTATGCGCCCATTCTATGGGTTCGGAAAACAGCGCACCTCGAAGAGCTTTCAAAATGGTACGTCGATCGCTGGCAAGGTGGTCCGTAGACAGATTGCAGCCAGGGTGCGGCTTGCCGGACCTACTTTTCGACAACCCAGATATTGCGATAACGGACAGGGTTTGTGTGATCCTGCAAGAACATCAACACACCCGGGTCGGCACTCTCTTCGTCTACACCCCCCGGCGTATGGCTGGGAAGTTCCTGGTCATCATGAATGACCACGCCGTTATGCCGCACCGTTAGTCGGGCATTCTTGACCTTTTTGCCATTTTTAAATTCAGGTGCGGTGAAGTCGACGTCATAAGTTTGCCACGACAGGGGGGGGAAGCACATGTTCAGCTTGGGAGGTGCGGCTCCGTAGGCACCACCACACTCATTCGATTTCCCATCCAGCCCGAACGAATCCAGCATTTGTATTTCATACCGCCCTTGCACATAAAAGCCACTGTTGCCACGCGCCTGACCACTCGACTCTGGCATGTATGGAAGGCGAAATTCGACATGGGCCTTGTAACTCTGCCCCTTGTTTTTGCTCGTACTCCCTTCGGTCAAAAGTCTATCGTCTGTTTTGCTGGTGTTACTGTCCCAATGTTCCAGCGAGTTTCCGTCGAACAGCACGATGGCACCCTGGGGAGGCTTAGCGCCCAACGTTGGACTTTCCCGCTGAACGCGTTTCAACGTGCCATATTCCTCTTCTCCATCAGGAGAAAGAATCGTCATTTTCCCATCCGCGATGACGAGTCTGGCAACATCTTCTGCAAGGAGTTCAACGACATCCCCCTTACGTTCGCCGTAGGCTCGAGTCTCTTCCCGTTTTGCCCCGCCATCCCCTGGCAAGCCACCGCTGTAGCCGGTTGCCATGAATTTTCCTTTGCCCAGTGCAACGACCTGGATACCCCACATCTCAGGACCAATTTCGGTTGGGATCTCGCCACTGTATTCTCCTTGAATCGCAAAATCGTCATCGACATTGTTTGGATCGGTGTAAGTTGGAGCATTCGTATGTTCTGCCCCGACAGCAACCAGCGTTGCGAAAGCACATGCTACCGAGAGGGTCATTGTTATTTTGTACATTACGATGTTCTCCAAAGTTGGTGAATAATTGCTACTGTTGGCTTCTTTGAATTCGATCGAACCTGCTTGTCGGACGGAAAAACATAGTGGGTCGTCAGCGGTGTGAGTTTAACCCGGATCATTGCCGAACGAAAGGATCGGGCTTGTCCCAGCCGAGATTCGCAGGGGGGCCACGCCGGGGGATACCGAAGCTGGAGAGCCCCTATGCAACGAACCAGGCATCGGTCCCGACCACGTAGCCGTGTGACCGCAAGTGGGCGGTTATTGAGTCTCGCACGCCCCATGCACCGACGGCAATGATGAGCAATGTACCGTCAGCCGGTTGCATTTGCGTCGGAGCCTTGATGCGAACGCCGTGAATCAATTCACCCACCTTGCGTTGATTGACATCGTAACCCCATCGAACGGTGATCCCTTGATCGAGCAGCCAGCGAAGCCATGGTTTTCCGGTTTCGCCAACTCCCCAAAGGTCTACACACTTTACATCCCGCAATGGACCCTGCAGTAAATGGAGTTGCCGGCAACGATTGAACGCTGCGGGAGAATATCGCGAATCTGTTCGCGTGAGCCTGTGCGGTCCGTCGGTCCAGTCGAAGAGGACTTCGTTCACCTTGCCAAACTGCATGCCGCGGTTAACAGCCCGCAACATGAGATCGTAATCTTCCGGGAAGTCTCCAAAACTAAAACCGAGTTCAAAATAACGGCGCCGGGCCAAAATAGTAGGATTAACGAGCGGGAATTCTACGAATCTCAGTGCCTCGATTGTCGAGCTGTCGGTGGTTTCGTCGTTGATCCACCGCTCGTAACGTTGCATCGATGTGGCAGGCTGACCCATTTCATCGACAATGTGAACCTGGCAACCCACACCATCGAGATTCTGTTCGGTCAAAAAATGACACTGCTTTTCGAGTCGTAGCGGGTGGGAGCGATCATCGGCATCCATCCGGGCAATCAAGGGACTTTTTGCCAGGCCTATTGCCGTGTTGGTTGCATCGGCCACGTTGCGGTGAGTTGACTGAATCACGCGCATGCGCGGGTCGGTGAATTGGCGTAACACTTGCAGCGTATCGTCGGTCGATCCGTCATCCACGACGATCAGTTCGATTTGCCGCAACGTTTGACCGAGGATCGAGTCGACCGCCCTGGCAAGTGTTGGGCCACTGTTGAACACCGGCAGTACGATAGAGACTTCAGGCATTTGGCGGGCAGAGGAGCTTTGCGATCTTTCTGAATCAATCCGCGCGGGAATCGTTGTCACGCACTTTTTCAAAGCGATAGATTCCCTGTCCATCGGCAGCGATTACCGTAAAAAATATTTCCCCCGCCTCGTCGGTTCCAAACGAGATGATCGACAAGGCCGGGCCAGGAATTGCATAATTGCCAAGCACCTTGTGCTGCTGCTGGTCGTAGTGCAAAGCCCACATCCGACCACTGACGAAATCGCTGTAGACGTACAGGCCAACCAAATCAGGAAACCGCTTCCCGCGGTAAACGAGTCCCCCGGTGATCGAAACCCCCAGGGTGTGGTCATACTCCCAAACAGGTTCGATCAGTTTCTGGTGGGGGCCGCTGCCACGCCTGCCGAATGCGTGCTTCCCTTCACGCAGGTTCCAGCCATAGTTACCCCCCCTTTGAATGATGTCAATTTCTTCGAACAGGTCCTGTCCGACATCGGCTGCCCACAACAGGTTGGTTTTTGGGTCGAATGCCATCCGCCACACGTTCCGCAGCCCGTATGCCCAGATTTCACCACGTGCGAAAGAGTCATCCACAAATGGATTATCCGAGGGAATTGCGTAAGGGCGGCGACCCTCCGTTCGGTCGATATCGACGCGGAGGATTTTCCCCAGCAGCGTACGGAGATTTTGCCCGTTTTCCTGGGGATCACCGCCGCTGCCGCCGTCGCCTAGCGCGATGTAGAGATACCCGTCGGGGCCGAAAACCAACGTACCCGCGTCATGGTTCCAGTAAGGTTGCTTGACCCGCAGGATTTCTTCTTCGGAGTTGGGATCGGCCCGATTCGGATCGTTCGGATCGACCCGCCAACGCGAGATCACCTCGTCGAACGGCACATCGCTATTGGTGGTGTAACTGATGAAAAACTCGCCGTTTTCGTGATAGTGGGGATGAAATGCGAGTCCCAAAAGTCCGCGCTCGTTCTGCTGGTCGAAATAGCTTGTTTGTTTGCTGATATCGAGGAAGACCCTGCTTTGTTTGACGTCTCGCTTGTTTTCAAACACGTGAATGACGCCACGTTGGGTCAATACAAATAGTCGATTGCTACCGTCCCCCGCGTGCGTAATTTGCAGCGGCCGGAACGGCTGGGCAAGACCATCTTCGGTAACAGGTGACCAGCCTGACCATTGGATGTCGGGAAACGCCAGAACGGGTCGAAGCGGCAATTCGCCATCGACCGGGTTGTAAACAGCATGATCGTCAAATTCGCGGATTTCAATGTTTCGAAAAGCGACCTCATCACCATGGTCTTGTAAACCAATATGACCCCGAGTAGCTTTGCCAAAATTCGGATACCTGGCAAACTTGCTGCGGGCGACCTTCTCATTCCATTGGTCGCTACCTTTGACAAAGCGGGAATAGGTTACGCCGTTGACTGATATATGGCATTTGTCGGGGGTCACCAGAATGCGAACCTCGTTCCACTGGCCAGCCGGTTGGGTGGCGTCCTGCCTGGCCGAGTAAAGATCGTAAATCCAGCCACTGAGTTGGGTGTCCGGATGTGCCCCGTTGTCGAGCAACTGAACCTCGGGCCCGGATTTCCAGGGCATGTCATATTCCTCGGTCGCATGGAACATGATACCGCTGTTGCCGGCCCGCGAGATTTTGTATTCAAGCACCAGCTCAAAGCTTCCGAACTGCGCTTTGGTGATGAGTGTGCCGGCCCTCTTTTTTGCCCTGACCAACTCGCCATCGATGACTTGCCAGCCGTTGCTGGGAGCCTGTTTGCGGTAATTACGCCAGCCATCGAGTGTCTTGCCATCGAACAGGAGCCGCCATCCCAACTTGCGTTCGAGTTCCGACAACGTGTTTGGATCTGCGGCTGACAATGAGCTGGCTGATGCAAGCAGGGCCAGCAACACGACCGGGAAGAAAGATTTCATGGGTCCCATCCTTTTATCGAGTCGATTCGAAATTGCCGTCACACAAGTATAGCCGACTTGTCTGTCTGGTTGGTGGAACAATTGGTCAATGCAGAACAGCCAACGCCCAGTTGGAGGAGAAACCTGACCAGCAGGTCCCGGCGGGGGCAAGCCGTGCGATTTTCAACGGAGGGCTGGTCCGCCGTGGTCTGGTTGATGGTAGAGGCCGACCGGGCGGGACAAGTCCACACGCCAGGATTTGCGGCAGTTGTCTCGCTCAACCCTGTGTTTTTCGGGTCAGCAACGACACGACGACGAGCGTCGCAAAGCCGAGTGGAATCGTCACAATTCCTGGTTGGCTGAATGGCACCCACGCCGCGTCAGCCGGCAGACCATAGACCGCGGTGAACGTGTCGGCACTGAGTAAAATCCACGCCAGCGAACTGATCATGCCAACGACGACCGCGACAATGATTCCCTGTTTGGTCGTGCCTTTCCAGAACAGCAGCATGACGAGTGCCGGCAGGTTTGCCGAGGCAGCAACGCTAAAAGCCCACCCCACCAGGTAGCTGACGTTCATCTTTTGAAACAGGATTCCCAGCACAACAGCGACAACACCCACGACGACCGCGGCAATTTTGGCAACCAGTACTTTTTGATGGTCATTGAGTTTCAGCCCGCAGACATCCGTCAGGAGATCGTGGGTGACGGCGCCGCTAGAGGCCAGGATCAGTCCGCTGACCGTTCCCAGCACGGTGGTAAACGCGATTGCCGAAATGATGGCAAACAGCAGTCCGCTGATACTTTGGGCCAGCAGGGGCGCAGCCATGTTGCTGTTGGTGACGTCGAGCGCTCCGCTGGTCATCGCTCCCAGTCCCAAATAAAGCGTTAAGACGTAGAAAAATCCGATGCAGGCAATCCCCACGATCGTGCTGCGGCGCGCACTCGCAGCGTCTTTGACCGTGTAGTAGCGAATCAAAATGTGTGGCAGGGATGCGGTTCCGCAAAATAAAGCTAACATCAATGACAGAAAATTGAGCTTGTCGGAGAATTTATCGCCTCGAATACCCATGAAACGAGGGTGTTCCCCTGGCCGTAGCACCTTTCGGCCGGGAGTTGGTTTTGGGTAGTAGACGGTGGTCTTGGCCCCGTTCGCATCCGTGATCGTCTGGTTTCCCCAGAGTACGATTTCGCTCTGTTGAAGCGTGCTGATGAATGAGAGAGGGCCGAGAGGGCCTGTTTTGGTCTGGTTGTCGGGCAGCCGGGAAATGTTGCCTACCGGGTGCAGGACCGCTTCGCCAGGCTTGGTTCCCATCGGCAAGCCGTTAACCAGCTTTGTGCCGTCTGGTTGTTGCGTAACCGCCTGTGTCTCGTCAAGATAAACGACTCCGTCTTCCAGTCGGCGAAACCTCCAAACGAGTGTTTCTCCAGTTGCCGGGTCACGAGACTTGACGAAATCGCTCTGTTGCCAGTTGCCTTGACGGGGCAGCAGCTCAAGGCCAGCCAGGGCAGGCAACTGTTGCAAGGTTTGTACATCCAGGTTTGTTGCCGATGGCAGTCGAATGGAGCGATAGGCAGGTTCTTTGGCTTCGAACCCGCGCTGAAGGATCATGATCGTCAGCAGGGCGCTAAAAATCATGAGCAATGACCCTTTGAGAAATTGCACCCAGGTTGTCGAGACCATGCCTGCTGTCACCACGATGATGATGACCGTGGTTCCCACAAGTAGCACGCCAACCCAGTGTGGAAATCCCAACAGGGGCTGGATCAACACGCCAGCCCCAACCATCTGTGGAATCAGGTAGAACAGGCTGACCGCCAGGGTGCTGACGCCGGCGGCAAGCTTGATTCCCCGCGAACCGAATTTCGCGTCGAGCGCGTCGGCAAACGTAAATTTCCCCAGTCTCTTGATCGGTTCAGCGACGACGAACAAGGCGACGACCCAACCGGCCAGATAACCGATCGAGTAGAGGAATCCATCGTATCCATAAAAGGCGATCATTCCGCAGATGCCCAGGAACGAAGCTGCCGAGAGATAATCACCGGCAAACGCAATTCCGTTTACAAACCAGGGGATATTACCGTGGGCGGCAAAGTACCCCTGGGCTGTCCTGGCTCGACTGCCGAGGTAGAAACTGAGCCCCAGAGTCACACATACAAAGAGAATAAAGACAACGACAGCCGTCACCGAAGGTTCGTAAATCACCGAGCCGATTCCCCAGAGTTTGTTCCGTCCCCGGAAGATTGTGAATCGATCTCGTCATCCGATGGATTCGAGGCAAGCCAGCCATAGATCAAGGCCAGGACCAATGCCGCCACGATCAATCCGAAACCATACCAGATTGCCAGGTTGACACCCGCCAGCGGTGTGAGCTCCATCAAATATGGAGCAAATGCGTTGATAAATACAAAACCGCCGTACAGAACCAGATAAATACTGAAGAGTATAAATCCAAGACGGGCATTTCTGTTATTCATGGATCAGGCTCGTGGGACGGGATTCGGGTGTCGACCATGAAGGAAGATATCGAATTCCCATTTCACTCGCAATGTCACCGCTTGACCGTGGGACGGCTCTTGCGTTACGACAGGGACCATGGAACACCTTCATTCGCTTGACGGATTCTATAACACGCTGAACCCCGTGTTTTTGACCGGGGCCATTGTTGTGCTGCTGGCCATTCTCGGCAAAGCAGCCGACGGTCTTGTTGCCGAAGCCGTCGTGCTTTCGGAACGATTTGGGTTGCCCAAAATCGTCATTGGTGCCACGGTTGTCAGTCTCGGTACGACCATGCCCGAGGCAGCCGTCTCGGTACTCGCGGCTGTTCAAGGTGACCCTGGCTTAGCACTCGGAAATGCTGTCGGCTCCGTTATTTGCGACACAGGTTTGATTCTCGGGATTGCCTGCCTGATCGCACCACCGCTGCTTCCCAGGCAGATTGTCAATCGACAGGGCTGGCTCCAGTTTGCTGCGGGATTCCTGCTGGTGGCTGCCTGCTGGCCCTGGGCAGGGCCACTCGATGTTTTCCAAGGCGGGGGAGGGAACCTTCCTCAAACCATCGGTTTTGTGTTCCTCGCCTTACTGGCCGGATATCTCTGGCTCTCGGTCCATTGGGCCAGGAAAATTCACACCGATGGGGCACTTGAAGAGTTTGAACGCGATTCGACCGCGTCAAACTTCTACACTTGTGCGAAGTTCGTGATCGCCATCCTACTCGTGGTGGGATCGAGTTGGGCACTCATTCCCGCAGTGAAAGAGGCAGCACAGCGCCTCGGTGTGCCAGAGGGCATCATCGCTGCCACCCTTGTTGCGTTTGGAACATCGCTACCGGAGCTGGTGACCGCAGTGACTGCGTCGCGTCGAGGCCATGGCGATTTGGCAGTTGGCAACATCATTGGTGCCGACATTTTGAACGTGTTGTTTGTGGCAGGTGCGGCGGCGGCGGTTACTCCAGAAGGACTTACCGCGGGCCCTGAGTTCTTCCAGTTTCTCTTCCCCACAATGCTCGGCGTGCTGATTGTATTTCGAGTTGGTACAATCGCCTTCCCGGAGCGGTTGCCGCGAACGTTTGGCGTGGTGTTGCTGGTGGTTTACTGCATTGCGATTGCACTTTGCTTTAAGGTGCTGATCGGTGAATAACTCCACACCCGGAATCTGTGGCACCGGTTGAGCCGCTTGAGTGAAAGCAGGGCCATAACCAGGCCGCAGACTTTGACCACACCACGCGCTCTTCAAACCATGGGCTCTGCAACCGCCTTTCGCATCGACGGCCAAGGCAGGACTGGAAGTTGTGAGGGTGCCACCAGCTTAATTGTGCCGGATCAAGAGAATGTCCCCATCCTGGATCACATAATCTTTGTGTTCAGCCCGCATCAGATCGTGCGCCTTGATCTCGCGCTCACTTCCCAGGCGAATTAGATCATCGACATTCATGGTTTCGGCGCGAATAAATCCCCTTGCCAGGTCGGTGTGGATGCCGCCTGCTGCATCGAGGGCTGTGGAACCACGGGAAATCAGCCAGGTCCGAACTTCTTTGTCCCCGGTCGTAAAGAACAGCATCTGGCCGGAAGTTTCCATCATGACCCGTACTAACTGACTGGGGTCACTTGGGACAATACCCATTTCTTCGTAGAAGGATGCCCGCTCAGTTGCCTCCATTTGGGAAAGCTCACGCTCAAGATCGAGTGGAATCGTGAGGAGGGGTGTATTGTCAGACACCAGCTCGCGGTACTTCCGGGGATCGGCTTCGTCTTCCGACATATTGATGACAACCAGGCGAGGTTTATTCGAAAGCAGCTGGAATGCACGGATCAGTCGCTGCTGCAATGGTGTCAGCTCCAATCCCCGCAGAGCCTGCCCATTCTCCAAAACATCGCGCAGTGGTTCCAGCGCTGCCAGTTCCTCGGACAATTCCTCGCGGTTAGCGCGGGCTTTTTTGAGCTGCTCCTGGATTCTTTCAATTCGCCTGGCGACCAAGTCCAGGTCTGCCAGCAAAAGATCGTCCTCGAAGCTTGTGAGGTCAGCGGCCGCATTATTGCCGGCAAAGGTAGCCACCACGACGACCAAACAGCCTGCCTCGCGAATCATGGCCAGTTTTTGAGCACTCCCTTCGTGACTGCGGCTCAAACCTGGCGTGTCGACAATTTCGAGCGCAGCCATCGTGATCTTTTTCGGCTGGTAGATCGCACACAGGCCGTCGACATGGGCTTCGGGAATCGTCACCATCGCGCTTTGAATCGTATGCGCAAGGGCCGGGTCGGCCGGTCCGCCGGTGAGCCACTCGAACAGGGTGCTCTTGCCAGAGCCTTGATAGCCGACGATACCGATTTTCATTGGCGTAATCTCCAGATGACTGTCACACGTGCCATTTCCTCAGTTGAGGAATTTTTCAGGCAAAGTGATTCCCCAAAACGCTCAGGGTAACAAACCCCAAGATGCCTGGAATCATGACATCAACAGTGCCATTAAAGCAAGATGCAGTCGACGAGAAAGGGGATTCGCCCTAGCTCATTTTGCGAACCCGGCGGCGGTGGATGCCGTTAACACGCAGACTGTTACGGCGCTGGTGTGCTTTGTTGCGATGCCGACCTCGCAAAGAAGAGGCCGCATTGCCGACAGGCATGAGACCTTCACGTGAACGAAAGATTTTTTGCCGAAGATCGAACCCTTCTTCATCGGGCTGATACTCGTAATCATCGAAGTCCCGGTGTGAAATTGTAGACATGGAAGGATCCCTTGTAATTTCCTGCCAGCAGGTGAAACCGGCACATCCTGCCAGACACCTTTTGTACGTGTCGTGCGAGCGATTTGTGCGGCTCAGTTTTTCTTTTTTTCCGCTGACAATTCTGTGCGGCCAGGACAAGCTTTGGCGGTGGCCTGAGACGCCCTGGTTCGCGTCAAATAAGGCCACCTTAGAAGTCTTCAGCGCAAAATCACTTCAGGCGGCGATTCGACCAGAAATTTCCGGAAATTATCTGCTCATTCAGTCAAAAGATGACGACCGCAATCAGAAAAGGGTTCAAAACACCAAGAAACCTGGCGAGGACGGGCCTTCCGCAGGCCGGTTGGACTGTTCTGGCCGGACCTGTGGCATGTCGCGATAATGCGAGTTCGTTCGCGTCCCCCTGGTCACTTCAGTTGCATGGGCTAACCACGATGAGGATTTCACGGTGTGCGGCGATGCCATTCGAGTTGCGTGCAGGTGTGGTACAGCCAGCGGAGCCATTTTTCTGGCGCTACTACCCCCAATGATCTCTGCCACTGAGCCCATGAAGACCCCAACATCCAGACAGGTTGACCTGATTCATGGAACCAGCGTTGCCGACCCATACCGGTGGCTCGAAGCCGATGTTCGCGAGTCGGCGGAAGTTGCCGAGTGGGTAGCGGCAGAGAACGCAGTGACCCGGGCTTACCTGGACGCGATACCCGAGCGAGAGCCAATGATCAAGAGACTCACCAAACTGTGGAACGTGACCCGATACGGGATTCCGAGCCATGCCGGTGATAGGTATTTCTATTCCAAGAATGACGGACTCCAGAACCAATCGGTACTTTACGTTGCCGATACGTACGATGCTGAAGGAAAGGTCCTGATCGACCCCAATCTGTGGTCTGAAGACGGCACCACCTCCCTTGCCGGCTACGAACCGAGTGACGACGGTCAATACGTGGCCTATCAAAAAAGTGAAGCCGGTTCCGATTGGCGCACGATTCGTGTCCTTAACGTCGAGTCGGGCGAATTGCTCGACGACCAACTACGCTGGGTAAAATTCAGTCCTATTCGATGGAACCAGGAGGGTACCGGTTTCTATTACAACCGCTATCCGGAACCGGATGAAGGTGAAACGTACCAATCAGTCGCACTCAACCAAATGGTTTATTTCCATCGGATTGGGACTTCGCAGGGAGAAGACCAACTGGTTTATCAGCGGCCCGATCACCCCGACTGGCATTTCTTTGTCGAGCCGACCGAAGACAGCAGGTACCTGCTGCTCACCATCGAAAAAAGCACCGACGAGAAAAACCAACTCCACTATCGGTCGGTCAGCGAGGCCGATTCGCCGTGGCGACCGCTCATCACCGATTTTGACAACCAGTTTTATCCCGTTGGGAGTACAGGGCAACGCTTGTTTCTGTTGACTGATTACGAGGCTCCCACAAAGCGGCTTGTCGTGATGGACGTGGAACGCCCTGGGCGTAAAAACCTCGTCGAGATATTGCCGGCAAGGTCGGCCACGCTGGAGTCGGTGAGCCTGATTAATGACCAGATTGTGGCCACCTATTTGGAAGATGTGTTGTCGCGTGTCGGTATTTTTTCACTGGCAGGTGCGCATCAACGTGACGTGAAGTTGTCTGGAATGGGCAGTGCGGCAGGCTTTGCGGGCAAAATGACCGATACCGAAACGTTTTTCAGCTTCACCAGTTACAACACCCCCACTGGTATCTACCGGTACGACATGCGCACGGGACAATCCCGGTTGATCCGGCAACCAAAGGTCGATTTCGATCCGGAGGATTACCTCGTGGAACAGGTCTTTTACGCAAGTAAAGACGGAACCCGAATCCCGATGTTTCTGGCGCACCGAAAGGGGCTCGAGTGGGACGGGAACAATCCGACGTTGCTGTACGGATATGGTGGATTTTCGGTTTCGCTGACCCCCTATTTTTCAGTGAGCCGGCTTGCCTGGATGGAGATGGGCGGAATCATGGCAATCGCCAATCTCCGTGGTGGGGGCGAATATGGGGAAGACTGGCACCTCGCCGGCAAGCTCGACAAAAAGCAAAACGTGTTTGACGACTTCATTGCTGCTGCCGAGTGGCTTGTTCAACAGAAGGTCACGCGGCCCGAGCGGCTCGCGATTCAAGGTGGTAGCAATGGGGGATTGCTGGTTGGTGCCGTGATGACCCAACGCCCGGAACTGTTTGGTGCCTGTTTGCCAGCCGTGGGTGTTATGGACATGTTGCGGTTCCATCAGTTTACCGCCGGTCGATTTTGGACTGCCGAATACGGCTCGGCGGATGATCCGGAACAATTCAAGACCCTGTTGGACTATTCTCCCTATCACAACATCAAGCCAGGTCGCAATTATCCGGCAACGCTGATCACGACCGCCGATACCGATGATCGTGTGGTGCCTATGCACAGTTTCAAGTTTGCTGCGGCTTTGCAAAATGCCCAGGCGGGTCCAGCGCCCGTTCTGATTCGCATCGAAACCCGGGCAGGCCATGGCGCCGGAACCCCCACCAGGAAACAGATTGAACAAGCAGCTGATTTGTGGGCATTTCTGGTCCAGAATTTGGGAATGAAGCGCACCCATTGACCAGCACCCAATGGCAAAGGCTGTTTCCGGGTTGCTGGTTTCAAGTTGTGCATAGAGGCACCCCCCCCCCCCCCTTTGGATGGTATGCCAAAGAACCATTCGGCCAGGAGCGTTGCAGGTCAGCGGCGTTAGAGCACCAGGAGACTTGGTCACTTGCTCTGTAGCGCAAAGACCACATCCCCGCTGGGAGGAACCTCCTGCTTGAGGATCGTTTTGCCCGGGTGGCTGTAGCGCGGGGCGATGATGACCAGCGGGCCGATCGGTTTCTGGCGCCTGCTGGCAGCCCGCATGGCCTCCTGGACGTTCGTGGCGACGACATCTGGATCGGCCTGGGGCACCGACCGCACGACGACCTTGTACTTGCCGGCAAAGGCCCCGTCGCGGGGCTTAAAGGTCGAAAGACGGAACACACCGTCGGCGTCGGTGGTCCCCAGCGCATCTCTCCCGCCTGGATCCTGGGCCAAGAATTGCACGGTTGCCCTGGGCAGTGGCTGGCCGTCGAGTGTGACGGTTCCACGCACCGGTATGGTTGTCGATTCCCTGCCACATCCGGCCACCGCGATCAGCAGGACCAGTGCCGCCATTGGCCATGGGAAATGGGTTGGGAACATCGGCTCCTCCAACCGTACCGGTCAGGGAATGGTATCCATCTGCTGGCCGTCGTGCCGGCAGCCAAAATACTGGTACGTTTTATGGTCGATCAACTCGGAGAGGAATCGCACAGACCCGTCGACCAGGGCAAAGACGGCCCCGCCCGGGTGGTTCGATTTGAATCCCCAGGTAACACTCCAGTTCCACAGGCAGCGGTTCGGGTCGGGACAGTACTGGCGTTCGTCCCAGTCGGAGGTGACCGGGACCGGATCAATCCGCCAGTTGATCGGCTGAATCGTCTGGCCCTGGGCCACAGAATTGCCCCCCGCCCAACCAAAGTCTTGAGTGTTGTACCGCTGGAACTCGGAGAACTCGGGCAAGAGTTCACCCAACAGCAAGGTTTTGCTGGTCCCGTCGGTCACGTTATGGATGCGAATCGTGGTCCCGCCGCGGACAAACATGCCCCGGACCAGTGAAAGGGGGATGGGTATGTCGGCGTTCCCTGTCACAGGGTTCCGGCGCGGCTGGCCGTGACTCTCGCTGGGGCCATAGCCGACATGGGTAGGGGGATTGAGCGCCGGCGGCACGCCGCCGCTGTCGCTGACCTCGCCGTTGCAGTGCAGTTGGAACGGAGCGTCGTAGCCGCGAGGCGGGGTATTGCACTGCGGACCGGAGGAACCGACGTAGTTGTGATACCGCCCATCATAACGTTCCCAGCCATCACTTGGACAACGGGCCATGGCCAGGTAGGCAGGCAGGAACCCTTGGCTAACCGCCTTTTCCAGGCTCCCGGTGGCCACGACGATGTCGTAGATGTTGCTTTGTTCGGTGTACAAGAGAACCTGGAACAACCAACTTGGACCGCCAAGGTACCCATCCTTTTCCCCGGGACCGTTCGGAAAGGTACCGTCAATCGCGTTCCCCCGAGGGAATGCCCCCATGGCACTTTCGAAGTTGATGCAACCGAGCGCCAATTGCTTGAGGTTGTTCGTGCATTGGGTGCGCCGCGCCGCCTCGCGGGCAGCTTGCACGGCCGGCAACAACAACGCCACCAGGATGCCGATGATGGCGATCACCACCAGCAATTCGACCAGCGTAAAACCGTGCAGGGGCCGGTAGACATACCTTCGCATCACTTTACCTTAGCAGGTCAGGTTTAAGCCGTGTTGGTGAGGACTGTTTTCCTTCGAGGTCCACCTCTGGCTGTTACATTCATTGTAACGTAGGCACCAAAGATCGAACCAGCTGATTTGGCCCCCATCAAAACATGACGCCCATCCCCGCTACGGTACATCGTGCCTGGGCGGGCGGCTAAAAAAACGTTACCTTCCTGGGAGATGTCGCTTTCGCCCGCACTCCCGTTTCATGACATCGGCCAGGGGTTTGCAGGAATGATTCAGCAACACGGACTGCCGAAGCAGTCCAAAGGCGCTAATCGCGGTAGTGTCACGTGCCGGCCTGTTTTTCTCCAACAACCTGTTTTCCAGGCAATCTCATGCAAGATCTATTCACGCTCCACAATTTGTTCACGCTCGGCATGTTATCCTGCTCCAGGCGGTGCTGGGATTTGACAACTTGCTTTACATCTCCATTGAGTCGAAACGGGTAGCCGAACCGTACCAGTCCCTGGTCCGCCGTTTGGGAATTGGCCTGGCGATTATTTTGCGACTGGTTCTGTTGTTCGAACTGATGACCGCGATCAACTATTTCCAGAAACCGTTCTTCGAAATGCACTTTGCGGGAATCTTCGAGGGCTCGTTCAATGTGCATAGCGCGATTGTGCTGGTCGGCGGTGTATTCATTATTTACACCGCGGTCAAGGAAATCATGCACATGTTGGCCATCCACGATATTGGCCACGATGACAGGTACAGCCAGAAGACGGTTGGGCACGCGCTCTTCTGGATCGTGTTGATGAATCTTGTGTTTTCCTTCGATTCTATTCTGAGTGCAATTGCGCTCAGCAAGGTCTTTGTGGTGATTGCCACGGCAATCGTCATTGGGGGCGTGCTCATGATTTTGCTGGCGGACCACGTGGCCGAGTTTCTCAAGAGAAACCGGATGTACGAAGTTCTCGGCCTGTTCATCCTGTTTGTTGTCGGCGTGATGCTCGTCTCTGAAGGAGGCCACCTGGCCAAGGTCCATTTGTTCGGGTACGTGGTAGAACCGATGGCCAAGAGCACTTTCTATTTTGTGATTGCGATACTGGTGATCGTGGATCTCGTGCAAAGTCGCTATCAAAAGAAATTGCTGTCACTCCAGAAGAGGCACCAACAGCCACTGCCGACCGAATGAGTTCGGGCAGCTTCATGGAATTGGGTGCGAGGCAGACCGGGGCCGTCAGTAGGTTTCGATCAGCTGTGAGACTTCTTCTTCAAGAGAGAGAGCGAACCGAGCGCCAGTGCCTCTTCTTTCTTCACGCGAACGTAGGCCTCGGCCAGCTCTGGGCCCAACACCTCCAGCAGAACCGGGTCGCTTTCGAGTGCCGCCACTGCCGCGTCGAGCGATGCGGGCAGGGCTTCGATGCCGCGGGCATTGCGTTCGGTCTCGTCGAGATTCCCCGCATCCACTTCGATGGCCTCGGGTAAACCAAGCTCGCGCTTGATGCCGTCCAGTCCAGCCCCAATCAGACCTGCCAACGAGAGATAGGGGTTGGCGGATGCATCCGAAACCTTGAGTTCGATGTTGGTGGGCCCGCCCATGCGCGAGGTCGGCACGCGGAGGGCGGCCTCCTTGTGGTCATAGCCCCAAATCTGGTAGGCACCTGCCCAGGCACCCGGCCGGATGCGCCGGAACGAATTGGTTGAGGGTGACGTCAGCGCACAGAGGCCCGGAAGATGTTCGAGCACACCCGCCAGAAACGTCGCGCTGAGAGGTGCAAGGTTCGGGCCATCGGCTGTCAGGTTCTGGTCTCCCTGCCAGAGACTGAAGTGAAGATGCCAGCCGTTTCCCGACTCATTATCAAAGACCAGCGGCAGCGGTGTAGCGATCAGCCCGTGCCCTAGCCCAACGGCCGAGAGCGTTTCGCGTACGGTCACAAAATGATCGGCCGATCGCATGGGGTCCGCGTGCAACGTCACAATCTCGAACTGACTGAGCCCAGCTTCCTTCAGTATCGACTCTACGGCGATACCCTGGGCCTCCAGGGCAAGAGCCATCTCGTCGAGGATGGGCCCGGCCTTGTCGAGCCCGTGGGTCGCCGCATAGTGGGACTCTTCGAAGTGCTCGGGGCCGTTCTCGCCGCGACGCAACAGCATGAATTCGTGCTCGAAGGCGGCCTCCATGTGAAGGCCGCGATCGGCCAGACCCTGCAATTGCCGGGTCAGCGCGGTACGCGGGCAATAGGGCTAGGGTTTGCCCTCTGCAGTGACGAAAGCCCCCATGACCGAGCCATGGCCCTCCTGCCACGGCAGCGACCGGAAACTCCTGCTGTCGGGTACGAGCCACACCTGACCCACAGCACCAATGGGAAGCCCCACTGCCACACGGTCTTGATGCACAGGCACGGCCTGCACTCCACTCGCCAGACCCAGACCTTTTGTGGCCAGTTCGCGAAAGTGCGTTGCACTCAGCGAATGCGAACGATAGATGCCCGCGTTATCTACCCAACCCAGGCGCACGAACCGCAGGTCTGAGTCCGAAACCATGCGCGCCAGATCGTCTGATTCGCTCGTACTCAAGTTTAAGCCTCTCCAGCTGATTTTCGTTCCATTTTATCGCGGTCTGTTCACATCAGATCGGCTGGCGGGAATAGCGACAGAGTCAACAGAAAGACTTTTTCGACGATTTGATTTCAAGCCCGCAGTTTTTTCCGGGTGGTGAAGCATAGAAAAAACAACTTCTCTTATGGGCATCATCCCCATGTAAACAACGGATCGTTATAGCGTCTATTGCACTGAATACCTTAGTTCCTGTCCGTTGAAACACGTATTGCAGTTGGATTTCTGTAATGTACTGCTCAAGAGTATCTCTTTCGAGTAGTTCATCATCTGATTTCCCGTTTAAGAGCTTTCTATAGGCTTCTCCCATAGCCTTAGCTTCAACAGCTGTCCCGGCACTAGCAGGATTACTAGAGCTTACACGAGCTTTTAGCGTGTCTATTTCAGCCTTTAGTGTTCTCATCTGTTCTCTAAAACCGTCAGGCAGAACAGATTCAAGATCCAATAGCCTTTCTCCTGCAACACGATACTTATTTTCAAGATCGTTGAGCCTTACCAAGTCTTCTGAGTTTATAGAATCTTGTTGCTCTAATATCTGCCGGAGTTTATTTTCCGCATCATCAGCAAGTAGATTCTCTTTCACTACTTCAAGTAGTGCCGTAGAGATTAAATGTTCCCGGTACTCTCCACCGTTGCAACCACCAGCCTTACCAGCTGGGCAAGCGTAAACAGGATGCCCATTTCTATATCTTGCTCTCATGTTTCTTCCGCAAGAGCATTTTAATAATCCCGTAAACTTATTCCGGCGACCTTCCCGTTGTTGTTTAGGTTGAGTCTTTTCAATTAACTTAGCCTGTACCTTACCGTATGTTGCAAGATCTATTACCGGTTCAATCAAGTCTGGAGTATATGTACAGATGAAGTTATTGTTCCTCCTTCGTTTTCCTTTTAAATCTTCTTGCCGTTGTTGTGGTAGTGCAGTTCTGACCCAGCCCCCTTAAACGAGTCCACGCCCTGATAGACAATCGGGGTGTCAGGACGCATTTCAAGGAGGGCAAGCGATGCCACGAGGTAAGAAACACGGTCCGGAAGAGGTGATCCCGAAGTTG